>NZ_JABKAV010000038.1 GCF_013377905.1 Hymenobacter terrestris | reverse complement strand
CCTACACCGTCCATTAAGCATCCTAAAAATACAGCCCAGCCATGAGCCACCGCCGCCTTGCCCTGATTGACATGGGCACCAACACATTTCATCTGCTGATTGTGGAGCTGTCGGCCGACGGCCGGACGGCCCCGCGCCCCTTGTTGCGCACCAAGGTGGGCGTGCGGCTGGGAGAAGGCGGCATCAGCGCGGGCCGCATTGCTGAGCCAGCCTACGAGCGGGCGCTGCACGCGCTGCTGGGCTTCCGCGAAGAAATTGAACTGCACCAGGTAACCGATGTGCGGGCCACGGCCACCAGCGCCATGCGCGTCACCGAAAACGGCCCCGAACTGGTTAAGGACATTTTCGAGCAAACGGGTATTCAGGTGGAGGTGATTGGCGGCGACCGGGAGGCGGAGCTGATTTGCGCCGGCGTGCGGCAGGCCGTGCCGCTGGGCCCAGAACGCCACCTTATTATGGACATTGGCGGCGGCTCGGTGGAGTTCATATTGGCCAATGACAGCACCATTTTCTGGAAGCGCAGCTTCGAAATCGGGGCCCAGCGCCTGCTCGACCGGTTTTTCCCGGAGCCCAGCGGCATCATGCCCGCCGAGGCCATTGTGGCCGAGCAGCAGTATCTGGCGGAAACGCTGGCCCCGTTAACAGCCGCGCTGGCCGAGTTTTCGCCGACGAGCCTGATTGGCGCCTCGGGCAGTTTTGATAGCCTGGCCGACATGCAGCTGGGCCAGTTGCGCACCGAAGCCGAGCTGCCGCCGAGCACCGAGCTGACCCTCAGCAGCTTCCGCCACAGCTACGCCCAGCTGCTCACGCTCAACCACGAGCAGCGCCAGGCCCTACCCGGCATCTTGCCCATGCGCGCCGATATGCTGGTGGTAGCCGCGGTTCTAATTGAGTACGTGCTCAACCTGACTGACCTGACGCGCATCCGCACTTCCGCCTATGCGCTCAAGGAAGGGCTGCTGGCCGAAATGCTATAATTCCTGAACGATGTGGCGGGGGGGGGGGGGGGGCGCCCCCCCCCCCCGCCCGCCGCAGAGGGGGAGAGGAAAACCGCTTTCCGGGCCCCACCAACCCCCACGCAAGGGGGGGGGGGGGACAGCCCCCCCCCCCTACGGCGCCCGCCGCAACTCGGGCATGTTATCATAACAGGACCGGGGCAGTTACTTCGTTTTCCCGAAGCGGTAAGTAACCTCGCCATAAGCCGGCACAATGTATCCCAGTTCCTGAGCATATCCCTGAGCATAGAGGAAACCCAGGCTACCGCTGATCCGGGACCCCGATATACGGGCCCCGGCCAGCCCCCCAAGGCCCCCATTCACGAAATACGTTTCGCTGAGTAGCGAAACGCGCCGGGAAATGCGGGTGGCCCCGCCCACCACTACTACCGGCGAGGTAGTGGCAATGCCATCACTACTTACCAGGTAGCCCACGCCCAGCGTCGCGTTGCTGTCGGCCGAGCCGTAGGTAGCGGCTCCGTAGGCAACGCCGGCACTACCTTCGGAAGTAATGAAGTACAAGGCGCCAAATCCGGCGCGGAACTGCTCGCTTATGGGCAGCGTCAGTTTGGGCGTGAGGGCCAATCCTGTAAAGCCCGACCCCGGTAGAATGGGGATCAGCACGCCCATCGAAAAGTTGTCGGTGATACCGTAATTGGCTCCGAGCAGGAAGATGCTGACATTTTGCACGTAGCCCTCGCCTTGGCGCAGGCTGCGGGCCGTGGGGGCGAAGAAGATGCGCGTTCCGTTGCCCACCGGCGCCCAACCCCGCCGCTGCTGGGTTGCGGTCAGCAGCTCCAGATTTTTGATATCAGCTTTCCGGATCGTCAGCAAACCCAGGTCGATGGTCTGGAAGTCCAGCTCGTTGGCCCGCTGGGCCTTCAGCACTCCAATAAAGCTGTTGCCGGTGAGCAGCTCCACCGAGTAAGTAGCGTCAAGCAGCAGGGCCGCGTCGGCGCGATTTAACTCTTCGCGGCGGCTCTCAATCTGGCGGCGCAGCGCCTCAAATTCGGCCGCGGTGAAGGCCTGGGTGCGCTCATCGCCGTTGCGCAGCGTGACTTGCAGTATGATGGAGCGCAACCCGTCGGTGCTCTGGAACTCCAGGAAACGGGCAAACTGGAACTCGTCGGCCGAGTAGGCTGGAAACAGGCTGTATTGGATCTTCTCCGGCAGGTCGATTACCTCCCCAACCAGTGCGCTGACAATTAATGTCCGCTCCTTCTGCTGGGCCTGCACGCCGTGGCCGGCCAGTAGCGCAATTACCAGCAACATGTACGCGTAGAGCCGACTCATAAAAACGGGGAACAAAGGTTAGTATGGGCTCAAACATAGAGGTTTCCAGAAACAGCTGAGCACATCGACCATCAGAATATTACCGGTAATCAGACTTTACAGAAACTCCGAAAACAACCGCACACTACCTTTATTCCACCCCATGGAATAATTGGGCGCTGATACGACGACGTAAATCAGGCATTACGTTTCTTGCAGTGGACGAAGTCAGCCGGCAGAAATTAGCTAAAAACTGCTCTCCCGGAATGGCTTTGGGCCTGCATCCACCTATAAGAATCAGGTAAAAGAAAACCACAGGCTTGTAGTGCGAAGCGCCTGCTTCGCGCTGCACCACCAATGTGTAAGCTTAGACTAAAAGAAATCCGCCTGCCCGACGAGTGTCGGACAGGCGGATTTCTTTTAGTCTGGAGTGGGTGCCGGGTCGGGATTACCAGCCGCTGCCACCGCCGCCCCAGCCGTCATCGGCTTTCTTGGCGGGCGCCTTTTTAGCAGGCGCGGCTTTCTTGGTAGTTGTAGCGGCAGCAGCACCACCGCTCTTGGTGCTTGCCGAGGAGGTAGCGGCTTTAGCAGCAGGCGTGGCGGTAGGCATAGGTGCCGGAGCGGCGGCTATTGGTTCGGGCTCGGGCACCAGAATGGGCGCGGGAGCAGCCATAACGGGCGGCGCAATATCGGCCGAGCGCACCGAGCGGCGCACGTATGGTGCCAGCGGGCGGCCCCGGTAGTCAGTGGTTACGCGGCGCGAAGGCGCAGCCGTAAAGCCGGGCGCAATGCTGGCGCCAATCGGCTGCTCTTCATACACCGGGCCGGCAGCAGCGCCGGCAGTGGCACCACCAGCAGCAGCGCCACCCCACTCGCTACCAGCCGAGGCGGCCGCCTCAGTTGGGGCGGGAGCAGCAGCGGCAGGTGCAGCCATAGCGGGAGCAGCCTTCGTTGTTTTGGCCGGTGCGGGTTTGGCAGCAGCTTTTTTCGGAGCCGAAGAGCCCCAGCCGTCACCGGAGCTACCCCAGCCATCCGATTTTTTTTGCGCTACGGCCGGTGCGGCCAGGAATATGCCGCCGAGCAGCAACAGCGGAACTAGTTGACGATTCGTCATGAAACAGATGCTAAACAGGTTGTTATCGCAAAGATACAGTGCCTTGCGCGGGTCCGAAATACTCTACTCACATTTCGGTGGCCAAAATAGTAGCGGCTACCGAATCCGACGGTCAGGTTCACGGATAACGCACACGGTGTCCGGATGTTGCCTAACGGTAGAGTCCCGTTTATCGTTCCACTTTTCTTTGTCGCAAATGGCTGATTTGGCCATTAGGGCTGCTGGACAGCCTATTTTGCTACCGAAAGCGCAGCTGTTCACCAGCCGGCGTCAATTGCCGGGGCATCGGTGGCTGGGGCATCGGTTACCAGGGCAGTGGTGGCCAGAGTAGTCGGGGCTGGCTGCGTCTGGGGCAGTGGGCGGCCGTGGTAGTCGGTGCTGGCGGCCCGATGCGGGGCCGTGTTCATTCCCGGAGCCAGCATCACGCCTGAGGAAGCCATCAACGGATCGGTAGAAGTGGTGCGTACCGAGCGCGGCCGGAACGACTTACGACGGGCTACCGGGCGGCCATGATAGTCGGTGCTGGTGCCGCGGTAAGGCGAGGAACTCATGCCGGGAGCCACCAGCACGCCAGAAGAGCGCATCATGGCAGCATCGGTATCATCGGCGGCGGGAGTAGCAGCGTCTGCCGCAGCAGCGGGAGCGGGCCAGTCCCAACCGTCGGTGGCGGGGGCCATGCTCGTGCTTTCCAGGGGGTAAGCGGTTGTGGTTTGGGCCTGGGCCAGGGGCACACTCAGGAAGGCAACGGCCGCAGCGGCCGCGAAAAGCAACTTTTTCATCGGGAAGAAATCAGGAGTGAAAACGAGTGGCCAGGATAGCGGCGCAGCAGAGAAGGCTAGAGCCGGTGGGCTGCCTGACGGTTTTGCAGCAACCGTACCAACTACGCCCGCATGAGCCATCAGCCCGCATCCCAATACGTTTATCTAGTTGATAATCAACGCTAAATTTTTATCACCTAAGTAACTCCAAACACACAATCGGCAATCAGGCTACCTTTGCTCCATGCTACAGGAAACCATTGCCCGGGTGCGGGCGGAAATAGAGGCCGCTGACCTTTCCACGGCCGAACAACTCGACCAGTTCCGCATTGCCTACACCGGCCGCAAAGGCCAACTGGCCGACCTGTTCGACCAGCTTAAAAGCGTGGAGCCCGCCGACCGTCGGGCCGTGGGCCAGGACCTCAACCAGCTTAAGCAGCTGGCCCAGGCCCGTTTCGATGAGCGCCGCGAGCAACTGGAAGCCAGCGCGGCCAACGCCCCCTCCGACCCTACCTTCGACTACACGCTGCCGTCCGTTCCGCAGGCCTTAGGCACGCGCCACCCGCTGAGCTTGGTGCGCGAGGAAATCGTGCGCATTCTGGCTCGTATCGGCTTCAACGTGGCCGAGGGGCCCGAGATTGAGGACGACTGGCACAACTTTACGGCCCTCAACTTCCCCGAAAACCACCCCGCCCGCGACATGCAGGACACGTTTTTCGTGAAGAGCGCCGGGTTGAGTTCCGAAGGCTCGGATGCGGAAGCCAACGCCCCCGCCAGCTACCTGCTTCGCACCCATACCAGCCCGGTACAGGTGCGGGTGATGCAGGCGCAACAGCCGCCCATCCGCAGCATTATGCCGGGCCGGGTGTACCGCAACGAGGCCATTTCGGCGCGGGCCCACATGATGTTTCATCAGGTAGAAGCGCTTTTCATTGACGAAAACGTGAGCTTCGCCGACCTCAAGCAGACGGTATACTACTTTGTGCAGGAGCTATTCGGCGACGACGTGCAGGTGCGCTTCCGGCCCTCGTTCTTCCCCTTCACTGAGCCCTCGGCCGAAATTGACATCACCTGCCTGATTTGCAAAGGAGCGGGCTGCAACATCTGTAAAGGCACGGGCTGGGTGGAAATCGGGGGGGCCGGCATGGTCGATCCGGCCGTGCTGGAGCAGTCGGGCATTGATGCCGAGCGTTACTCGGGCTACGCCTGGGGCATGGGCATCGAGCGCATCACGATGCTCAAATACCAGATCAAGGACCTGCGCCTGTTCACCGAAAACGATATGCGCTTTTTGCGGCAGTTTGAATCCCTGCTGTAGACTCCTTGGCCTGATTACGCTGATTTTCTGCTGCGTTTATTCGCCCTCTTACACTTGCCACCTATGACCTCTCCTGCCTCTTCTACTGCCACTAGCCAGCCCATTTCCATAGAAACTGTGGCCATTGTGGGCGCGGGCACCATGGGGCTGGGCATTGCGCAGGTGTGCGTGCAGCACGGGCTGCCCACTATGCTGTTCGATATAAACGCCGACATGCTACCCAAGGCCCGGCAGGCCATTGCGGCGGGATTAGGGAAGCTGGTGGAAAAGCAGAAGCTGAGCCCCGAGGAGCGCGATGCCGCGCTGGCCCGCCTCACCCTCACCGATAAGCTGGCCGAGGTGCGCGCCGACCTGATTGTGGAAGCCGTGGTGGAGCGTCTCGACGTGAAGCAACAGCTGTTCCGACAGTTGGCCGAGCAGAATCCGGCGACGAGCATATTCGCTTCCAATACCTCGTCGCTGCCCATTACGCGGCTGGCGGCTGGCATTCCGCACCCCGAGCGGGTGGTGGGCATGCACTTCTTCAACCCGGCGCCCATTATGAAGCTGGTGGAAGTTATCAGCGGCGTGGCTACCGCGCCGGCCGTGGCTGATGCGGTGTTTGCGCTGGCTACGCGGTTAAGTAAGCGCCCCGTGCGGGCCGCCGATGCGCCGGGCTTTATTGTGAATCGGGTAGCGCGGCACTATTACGTAGAAGGCCTGAAGCTGGCAGAGGAGCAGGTAGCCCCGCTGGAGGTGATTGATGAGCTGCTGGAATCGGCCGGGTTCCGCATGGGCCCGTTCCGCCTCATGGACCTGATTGGCGTGGATAGCAACTACTTAGTTACGTCGGCCATGTACGAGGCCTTTCACTTCGACGCCAAGTTCCGGCCCAGCCGCCTGCAACAGCAGAAGGTGGATGCCGGCCACCACGGCCGCAAGTCGGGTCGGGGCTTTTATGAGTATCCTACCACCGCGCTAGCCAAGGGTTGAGGTACCGCCAACGCACTATCCAACCCCCAAGTGCGTTGGCAACATCAGGGCTCACCTAATTGCTTTGCCGCATGCGTACCATTCCAGTTTTTTCCCGTTTCCTCGGCTTATGCGTGCTGGCCACCACCGCGCTGGGCATTGCCGCCTGCGGCTCGGGTAGCAACGCGCAGCCCCAGATTCCGCTGGCCATCGTAAACGAGGTGCTATTCCTGACCGACCAGCAAAACAGTGCCCTGCGCTTCGATAACGGGGCGGTGTATACAAAGGGCGGCCTGCGGGGGCTGATTGTGGTGCGCCAGAACGTCGGCACCTACCTGGCCTTCGACCGCACCTGCCCCTACCAGCCCCAGGATACCTGCGCCCGGGTGCGCATCGAGCCCCTTTTTCGGCTCTTCGACCCCTGCTGCCAGTCGCAATTCAGCTTCACGGGCCAGCCACAGGGCGGCCCGGCCACGCTACCTATGCGCCGCTACAGCACAGCCCTCTCAGGCAATGTCCTGACAATCACGAATTAGAAAAATAACCTGTTGTTTTTTGAAAGGCGGGTTTGGTGCTTCCCGATCTTTACCTTAATATTGCACCAGCAACGGCAAAAACCGCCGCCATAACCGCTTCCTTAGCTCAGCCGGTTAGAGCATCTGACTGTTAATCAGAGGGTCCCTGGTTCGAGCCCAGGAGGGAGCGCCAAGTAGGAGGGCCGCTTATCTACGGATAGGCGGCCCTCCTTTTTTATGGGTTAATTCGCGCCAATCAACCTTTTACCGGCAGGAAGAGTACACGCAGGGAAGATCCGAATACTCGGGAACTGACTATTTACTCTCCCCTTTCTGCCATGAACATTCTACGCTTCCCCCTCACTGCGGCCTTACTGGTACTGCTCACTTTCTCGCTTAGCAGTTGCGACGCCATTGGCACCATCTTCAAAGCTGGGGCCTGGACGGGCCTGATTGGCGTGTTTCTGCTGGTGCTGTTGCTCTGGTTTATCGTGCGTAAGATGCGCGGCTAGTTATCTGCTACAGAATAAAAAGCAGAAGGGCCACTCCTTGCGGAGTGGCCCTTCTGCTTTAACACTAAGCCAATAAAATCTTACCTGGCTTTCTTATCAGGCATGGTTCCTACAATGTGGTCCCAAAGAGTGGTGCTGACACCAAAGGCAATTTCATCCTGCTTGTAGTGGTGCATGGCATGGTGGTGCCACCAGAATTTAAGGAAGTTTTTCGGTGGGGCATATACGTGCAGCGCGTAATGCACAAACAGGTAGAGGGCATAGCCGAACACGAAACCGGCCAATACTCCGAAACCGGCGTTGCCAAGCGTGAAACGGAAGATAAAGAACAGCAGCGACGCCACGAACACCGTCAGGATGGGCGGCATAGCCAGGCGGGTCTTGTCTTTCGGGAACTCGTGGTGTACGCCGTGCATGGTGTACTGAAACTTGGCGCGGGCCGGGGTGCTGGTATTGAGGTGGTACACGTAGCGGTGCATCAGGTACTCGGCCAGCGTAAAGAGCAGCCAGCCGCCCAGAAATAGCCCAAAAGCCGACAGCCCCGTCAGCAGGTCGCGGCTCAGACTATAATACAGGCTCACGGCTGCCACCGAAAAAAAGATGGTGAGCGGACCAGCAATATGCGTGTGCGTGAGTCGCTCCAGCGTGGGGTTCTGGAACAGGCGGGCAGAACCTTTGTGCTTGGGCTTGATGGCGTCGGGCGTTTTGACCGGCGTTACCAGCGGGGCGTTAATTTCCGCGGTTTCGGGGGCAGTATTCATACCAGTAAGCAATAGTGAAGCGCAAAAATACACAAACCCCACGCAAAGACGGGTTTCGCATACCTAAGCAGTAGTGGAATAACGCGCTATCAGCCGCCGAACGGCTTCGGGCGAGCAGGTGGGCGCGGTGCAGCGCAACGGAGCGCGCTCGTAGAACCGCTGCCGGGCGGCTAAGGTTTCACGCAGGCGTACTTCGAGGGCGGCCGCGTCGGGGGTGGCGGCCAGCAGCGGGCGGGCCGCCGCCGCATGCTGGAGGCGGCGCACCAACTCAGGCACCGGTACGGCCAGATAGAGCGTGAGGCCGGTTTCGAGCAGGAGCTCCAGGTTGTGGTGGAAGCAGGGCGTGCCGCCGCCGGTGGCCAGCACCAGGGCCGGATAGCGGGCTACCACGGCCCGCAACGCATCGGCCTCGCACTGGCGGAAGTACGCCTCGCCCTCCTGGACAAAAAGCTCCGGAATACTGCGCTGCTCCCGCTCCACAATTTCCGCATCCAAGTCAATAAACGGCACTCCATAGCTCTGGGCCAAGCTCCGCCCCAAGGTGGTTTTGCCCGCTCCCGGCATACCAATCAGATAAAGCTTCATTGGGCTGCTGTGTTGATAAACTGCCGTATTGCTAACATTTGAAAGAACACGCTTGCTGCTGCTCTCTGCCGCTCCTTATGTCAGGCCAAACTACCCCAGCTTCACCCGCGGGTCGAGCAGAGCATAGAAAATATCGACCACGATGTTGACCAGCACGAACAGCGCGGCAATAAACACGGTGGCGCCCATTACCACTGGGAAGTCGAGGTTTTCGACGGCTCGCAGCGTCACGGTGCCTAAACCTTTCCAGTTGAAGATGTATTCGATGAAGAAAGCACCTGCCATGAGCGAGGCCAGCCAGCCCGACACGGCCGTTACCACCGGATTGAGGGCGTTTTTGAGCGCATGGCCCACCACTACCCGGTACTCCGACAGGCCCTTGGCCCGGGCCGTGCGAATGTAATCCTGGCTGAGCACGTCGAGCATGGAGGAACGCGTGAGCTGCACGATGATGGCCAGCGGCCGCACGCCCAGCGCCAGGGCCGGCAGCAGCAGATTCTTGAGTACCAAATGGCGGCCGGTGAACGGGTCGGTTTCGTAGAGCTGGCCCGTGAGGTTGAGGCCCGTGTACTCGCTCCAGTAGTAGCCAAAGGTGATGGCCACCAGAATGCCGGCTACGAACGAGGGCACCGAAATACCCAGAATGGAGGTCGAAACCAGCGTGCGGTCGAGCCAGGTGTGGGCCCGGAGCGCGGCCACGATGCCCAGCGCAATGCCCACCACCGTAGCCAGCAGCATGGCGGCCAGCGCCAGCCAGAGCGTGCCGGTAAAGTGGTCGAGCAGAATGCTGAGTACCTCCTTGTTGCTCTGGAAAGAGCGGCGCAGGTAAGGCGCTTTCAGCACCACCGCCCGCTCGGAGCCCAGCGGCAGCAGCGTGAGGCCACCGTAGCGGGCCACGCCGGCCGAGTCGCGCGGGTGCAGGCCCAGCGGCGACACGTCGTTGAGGTAGCCCAGCAGCTGGCCGGGCAGGGGCTGGTCGAGGCCCAGGTCGGCGGCAATGGCGGCGCGGGTGGCGGCGTCGGAGCGTTGGCCGGCCAGCAGCGCTACCGGGTCGCCGGGCAGCACTTGGAACAGGAAAAACACCGTGCAGGCCACGCCCACCAGCACCAGCGCCCCCTGCCACAGCCTGCTCAGGATAAAACGAATCATTGGTTGGTGCTTAATTGGTAGCGGGGAACTGCCATGCTGAGCGCAGCCTAAGCATCTCTACCTCAATGTTAATTCTGATGTCAGGAAGTTCCTATTACGGCAGAGATGCTTCGGCTGCGCTCAGCATGACAAAGCTCCACTAACCACTATAAAGCTTCTTCCAGCTTGCTGGCATCCGGAATGTCGTGGTAGTGATACTTGCTCAAGACCACGCCGTTTTGCAGCAGGATCAAGCCGGGGTTGGAGCGGATCATGGACTTGAGCACAGTGGCGTCGGCGAAGTAGTAGGTGCCCGGCAGGTTTACATCGTGGCGGAAGGCATCGAACTGCTGGGGGCTGCTGCTGGTGATGATGAGGGGCTTGATCTGGCTGCGCGACTTAGCGGCGGCTTCGAGCAGCAGGTTAATCTCCTTGAAACGGTCCCGGTCGGCGTCGGCTACGTTCTGCACAATAAGCAGCAGCTTGTTGCCGGTCAGTACCTCCTGGGTGTGGTCGGTTCCTTCGGCGTCGAAGATGGCAAAATCGGTGATGATGGGGCGGCTGGCCTCGGGGTTGAGCACTTCCATGCTCTTGTATTTCCAGCTCGAATCGGTGGGGTAGTCGGCAAAGATTTTGCTTTCGCCGTTGCGCTCCATCACATACTGGTAACGGGCCTGCTCAAGGGGTTTCATTAGCTGCCCGATGTCGTTACCCACCTTGTAGGGCAGGAAATCGAAGTAGGGTAAATGGCCCAGTGCCCGCACCCCAATGCCAATGGCCACGGCCGAGGCAATGGTAATGTACATGACGCCCAGCGTGCCGCGGGCGAACACCCGGCGCAGATACCGCTCATTGAAGAATACCACGGCCCACAAACCTAACAACACCATATCCTTGGCAAACGACTGCCAGGGTGTGAGCTTGATAAAGTCGCCGAAGCAGCCGCAATCGGTTACTTTGTTGAAGGCCGCCGAGTAGAAGGTAAGGAAGCCGAAAAACACCAGCAGCCCCAGCAGTACCCACAGCGTCTGGCGCAGCATCCAGCGCAGCAGTACGGCCACGCCCAGCACTACTTCCAGCGAGCTGAGGAAGATACTCAGCAGCCGGGTGTGCGGAACGAAGAACTTGAAAAACGAGCCAAAGTCGCGCGAGAAAACCTCGAAATACTCCTCCAGCTTTAGGGCCGTGCCCACCGGGTCGTTGAGCTTGATGAGGCCCGAGAAAATAAATACCGCGCCCAGCAGCAGCCAGCAGATTCGGGTAAGTTGCTTCATGATGGGATGTTGGGGTCAGGGAAGTCCGCAAAGATGCGGCTTAGATTGGGGTTTGCGTAGGGGGGGGGCTTGCCCGCGCCCGCCGCTCAGACGGCCACGCCCGGTTTCGTTCACCAACTTCGTTCAGGCGGCGGCCAGGGACAAGCCCCGCCCCTACTTCGTTCAATCTCCGAAACCCATTTTAATGAGCACGAACACGGCGTAGTTCAGCATGTCGCGGTAGTTCGCCTCCACCCCTTCCGATACTTTAGTCTGGCCGCCCAGGTCCTCAATCTGCTTGGTGCGGTGCAATTTCATGAGGATGATGTCGGTGATGCTTTCGACGCGCATCTGCCGCCAGGCTTCGCCGTAGTCGTGGTTTTTGGCGAACAGCAGCAGCCGGTTTTCCGCTACCTGCTCGTCGTAGGCGCGGGCCACGGCGGCGGCCTCCAAGTCGAGGGGCGCGTCGGCCGGCAGCCCCTGCTGCATCAGGGCAATCACGCAGTAGTTAACGATGGCTACGAACTCATCCTCCACGCCGTCGGCCACCAGCTGGGTGCCTTTTTCCTGAATGCTGCGGATGCGCTGGGCCTTTATATACAACTGGTCGGTGATGCTGGGCAGGCGCAGGATACGCCAGGCGGTTCCGTAGTCGTGGGTTTTGGCCAGAAACAACGTCCGGCACTGCGCAATCACCTGGTCGTATTGCTGCTGAGTTTGATTCTCCAAGTTTTTGCGGCTATTTTGTTGCTGGGGTCTGGATTAATGGGATTTTACTAGAAGCTGTCATGCTGAGCGCAGCAGAGCGAAGTCGAAGCATCTCTACCGCAGTGGTAGACCCAACGCCAGAATTAGCCCTGCGGTAGAGATGCTTCGACTTGGCTCTGCTGCGCTCAGCATGACAGCCCTTTTTATCCCTCGTTCTGCCCCCAATTCTATGCAAGATATGTGCTTTTCGCCGGCCCAAACCCTGCGCTGCCCCGGTGGGCGGGTGCTCGATTTGCGCCACCCGCGGGTGATGGGCATCCTTAACATGACGCCCGACTCGTTCTACGAAGGCAGCCGCGTGGCTTCCGAAACCGACCTGCTGCGCCGGGCCGAAGCTATGCTGACGGCCGGCGCCGCCGTGCTCGATTTGGGCAGCTACTCCTCTCGCCCCGGAGCCGAAGACATTTCAGTGGACGAAGAAAAGCGGCGCCTGCTGCCGGCTCTTGAGGCCGTGCGGCGCGCATTTCCCGAGGCGTTTCTGTCGGTTGATACGTTCCGGGCGGCAGTGGCCGTTGAAGCGGTAGCCGCCGGCGCCGACATTCTCAACGACATCAGCGGCGGCACCCTCGACGCCGACATGCTGCCCACCGCCGGCCGCCTGGGCGTACCCTACATCCTGATGCACCTGCGCGGCACGCCCCAGACTATGACTCAGCACACCCACTACGAAGGCGACCTAGTGCTGGAGCTGATTCGTTATTTTCGCGATAAGCTGGCCGTTTTGCGTACCCACGGCGTAACCGACGTAGTACTCGACCCCGGTTTCGGGTTTGCCAAAACGCCGGCCCAAAGCCACGAGCTGCTGCGGCGGCTACCCGAATTAAACCTGTTGAATCTACCGATACTGGCGGGCCTCTCGCGCAAAAGCATGGTGTACAAACCGCTAGGGCTACAGCCCGAAGCCGCCTTAGCCGGCACTATTGCCCTCAATACGCTGGCCCTGCGCGGCGGGGCCCGGCTGCTGCGCGTTCATGACGTGGCCGAAGCCGTACAAACTATTCAACTCGTGTCGAATACCTTTCTGCCCACCCCTACCCCAATTTCCCCGTGATTGGCTCCTTCTCCGTTGGCTTCCTGAGCATCGGCTGGATTGACGTCGTGGACGTCCTGCTGGTCACGACGCTGTTTTATCAGCTTTATAAGCTGCTCAGGGGCAGCGTTGCGCTCAAGGTTTTTCTGGGCTTTATGTCGCTCTACCTATTTTACTTGGTAGTGAAGGCGGCTGGCATGGAGCTGCTCACCAGCATTCTGGGGCAGTTTATGAGCGTGGGGGTGCTGGCCGGCATCATTCTGTTTCAGCAGGAAATTCGGCGGTTTCTGCTCAGTGTGGGCAAAGCGACTTCGTTTGGCAGCCGGCTGCGCATGTTTCCGTGGCGGCGCGAAGCCGGAACCAACCGCATGAACGTGACACCCTTCATTGAGGCGGCCAAAAGCCTGGCTGGCAAAGAAACAGGGGCCCTGATTGCCTTTGGCCTAGCATCCGACCTCAAGTTTTTCGCCGATTCGGGCGACCTGCTCGATGCGGCTGTTAGTAAGCGTCTCTTGCTCAGCATTTTCAACAAAACCAGCCCCTTGCACGATGGCGCCGTTATCATCTCCAACGGTCGTATCAAGGCGGCCCGCTGCATTCTGCCGGTAAGCGAAAACCCCGATGTGCCCGCCTCCATGGGCCTGCGCCACCGCGCCGCCATCGGCCTGACGGAGGTAACCGACGCCGTGGTGCTGGTGGTGAGCGAGGAAACGGGCCAGATTTCGCTGGTGCGCGGCGGCGAGGTGTTCCGCAACCTGTCGGGTTCCGACCTGCGTGCCCGGCTCAACGAGCTGCTCTTCGATGCCGAAGCCCGCCCTGCTACGCCCTCGGCAACCACTGCTGCCGACGTAGCAGCGGCGTAACGACCCAGTTCTGAAAAACGCAGGTTCTGCCCTCGTGAGGTGCTATTATTTCGGCTCTCCGGAAACACGGCGCGGCGCGGCCGGCCCTGTTTTCAGCCATTTGTAGGCGGCTTCCGCATCCATAAAGGTATCGATGAGCGGACGGCTGACATGGACCAGCACGTTGTGCACATCGATGCGGGCCTGCAGGTTATCGGGCATCACCCAGGCTGCCGCCACTATGCCGGCATCGGCCACCTGCGGCATGAAATCATTGGCAATCCAATACGTCAGTTCGCTCCAGCCATCCTCGTCGAGCGTGGAGTCGTTGAGCACCCGGGTGGCCTGCGTGAGCCGGATTTTCTCCAGCACTTCCATAATGCAGGTCTTTTCGTCGCTGGGGTTGTGGGCACCCCGCCAGAGCAAGTGCAGCCAGTCGTTGGCCTCATCGTAGCTGATAACGAGGCGCGGGGTTTCAAGCAGGGTTTCCATAGCGGGGCAGGCGGGCAGAGGGCGGTTGACTTGTCTAAATGTACCATTCATCCGCCTTACTATTATTGCCCGGCATAGCAGCTAAAAAGCCAGCGGGCCCACCGGCTGATAGCCGATAAGCCCGCTGGCTTTTTAACGAGCCGGGTAGTGCCCGGACCTACTTGATAACCCCCAGTTCCTTACCCACCTTAATAAAGGCGGCAATGGCCTGGTCGAGCTGGGCGCGGGTGTGGGCGGCGCTTAGCTGCACCCGGATGCGGGCCTGGCCCTTGGGTACTACCGGGAAGTAGAAGCCTATCACGTAAATGCCGTTTTCCAGCATTTTGGCCGCGAATTCCTGGCTCAGCTTGGCGTCATACAGCATTACGGGTACAATGGGGTGCTCGCCGGGTTTGATATCGAAGCCAGCGGCCGTCATCTGCTCGCGGAAGTACTTAGTGTTCTCCTCCAACTGGTCGCGTAAGGCGGTGCTTTCAGTGAGCAGCTCCAGCACGCGCAAGCTGGCGCCCACAATGGCCGGGGCCAGCGTGTTACTGAACAGGTAGGGGCGGCTACGCTGACGCAGCATCTCGATGATTTCTTTGCGGCCGGTGGTAAAGCCGCCCATGGCGCCGCCTAAGGCCTTGCCCAGCGTGCCGGTGATGATGTCGACGCGGCCCATTACGCCCCGCATTTCGTGGGCGCCGCGGCCGGTTTTGCCCAAAAAGCCGGTGCTGTGGCACTCGTCTACCATCACCAGCGCCTCATACTTGTCGGCCAGGTCGCAGATTTTATCGAGCTGGGCAATGGTGCCGTCCATCGAGAACGAGCCATCGGTGACGATAATGCGGTGGCGGCTGCCTTTGGCTACAGCGTCCTGGAGTTGCTTTTCCAGGTCGGCCATGTCGTTGTGGACGTAGCGGTAGCGCTGGGCCTTGCACAGGCGCACGCCATCGATAATGGAGGCGTGGTTGAGGGCATCGGAAATGATAGCGTCCTGCTCGTTGAACAACGGCTCGAACACGCCGCCGTTGGCGTCGAAGGCCGCCGCGTACAGAATCGTGTCTTCGGTACCCAGAAACTCGGCCAGTTTGGCTTCGAGCTGCTTATGGATATCCTGAGTGCCGCAGATAAAGCGCACCGACGACAGGCCGTAGCCATGCGAATCGATGGTCTGCTTGGCAGCCTCAATCACAGCCGGATGCGACGACAGGCCTAGGTAGTTGTTGGCGCAGAAGTTGAGCACGTCGTCGGCTTCGCGGGTATCGATTTCGGCACCCTGGGGTGAGGTAATTACGCGCTCCTGCTTGTAAAGGCCGGCGTCTTTAATTTCCTGGAGCTGCTGCTGAAGATCGGGCTGAAGAGTAGTATACATGCGGTGAGATGGTAGAATGAATGAGTGGCTGTAAAGATACGGAAGCGGATTGGGGTGGCGTTGGGACGCAAGCCTATCGACACGCTGTAGGGGCGGGGGTGGGGTCCCCCCCCCCCCCCGGGGCCCCGCCCCCCCCCCCCCCCCAAGAGTCCCCTTTTATGCGGGGGGGGGGGGGGGGGGGCGCCCCCCCGCCCGCCACTGGTACATGCTGTGCGGGGCATGCGAACAGTCGTTCAACGCGTTATTCTGACGGCGGACGCGGACCAGCCCCGACCCTACGTCGCCCTCCGCAACTTCGGTTAGCTCCTGAAGAGATTGTTCGTCCCTGCTTTAGGCGCAGCATGCGCTGAATGACGTTCTTCCTGGTCAGCTGACCTTGTAGCTGACAATTATCAACCAAACATATACCAAGCGCCCTGCAAATGGATCAGCCGCCTGTAATTCCGTTCGACTGGCACCGCATTTTGTGGGCGGATGACACGACGTGGGTTTTCCTGCTCGAAATTGCCTTCCGCTGCGGCGTGATGTACCTGCTGATTCTGGGGGCGCTGCGGGTGATGGGGCGGCGCGGGGTGCGGCAGCTGTCCATTTTCGAGCTCAGCATTATCCTGGGCCTGGGCTCGGCCGCTGGCGACGCCATGCTTTACGACGATACGCCCTTGCTGCCCACGGTAGTCGTGTTCGGAATGGTATCGGGACTCTACGTGCTCTTCAACCGCCTCACCGAGTGGTACCCGCGCTTTTCCGACTGGCTGGAGGGCGAGCCGGTGCTGCTGATCGAGGACGGCGTCATCAACCAGCAAAACTTCAAACACCAGAACCTGACGCTGAAAGAGTTGTTCGGGGAGCTGCGGGAGCTGCAGGTGGAGCACCTGGGGCAGGTGCGCCGGGTCTACGTAGAGGCTACCGGCGAATTCAGCATATTTTTCTTCGAGGACGCCGACACGCGGCCCGGTCTGCCCATCTGGCCCGAGCGGCTCCGCGAAGCCCAGCCCACAACCACCGCGGCCGGCCCCCACGCCTGCGCCGACTGCGGCCAAGTGCGCGAGCTGGCCGAAGCCACCGCTGCCCGCTGCCCCAACTGCCAGCACGATTCCTGGCTGCCCGCCAGCACGGCTCGGCGGGTGAGTTGAAATAAGAAAGTAACAGGCTGCCTCTGCGTCATTCTCTACGCACCACTACGGGAAACGCCAAGCGCCACCCCAATAGCCTTAGGCGGCACAATAGCCTCATTTGCGCCTCCGCGACCTACCTTACCCCATTATGGCCGACCAACCCACGCCCCTACCCTACCTCATCATCGACTTCGACAGCACTTTTACGCAGGTAGAAGGATTGGATGAGCTGGCCGATATTGCCCTCGAAAACAGTCCGGAACGCGAGAAAATTGTGGGGCAGATTCGGGCGCTGACCGACCGGGGCATGAGCGGCGAGCTGAACTTCGCCGAGTCGTTGAAGCAACGGCTGGCGCTGCTGCCGGCCCGCCGCGAGCATATCGGCCTGCTCGTGGAGCGGCTGCAAGGCAAGGTGTCGGAGAGCATCCGGCGCAACCGAAGCTTTTTTGAGCGGTTTCCGGGCCGGGTGTACATCGTCAGCAGCGGCTTCCGCGAGTTTATTGAGCCGGTGGTGGGCGAGTTTGGCATTGCGCCCGAGTTCGTGCTGGCCAACACCTTCACGTTTACCGACGACGGCCGCATTACCGGCTTCGACCCCGACAACTTGCTGAGCCGCGACGGGGGCAAGATCGAGCAGCTGCGGCGCCTGCACCTGACGGGCCCGGTGTACGTGCTCGGCGACGGCTACACCGACTACCAGATGCGCGAAGCCGGTTTGGCCGACCGCTTCTACGCCTTCACCGAAAACGTGGCCCGCCCCGCCGTGGTGGCCCAAGCCGATAAAGTGCTGCCTTCCTTCGACGAGTTTCTCTACCAGAACAAGCTACCCATGAGCCTGAGCTACCCCAAAAACCGCATCAAAGTCCTGCTGCTCGAAAACCCCGACCCGCGCGCCGCCGAGCTGCTGCGCCAGGAAGGCTACCAGGTGGAGCTGGTGCCCGGCGGCCTCGACGAGGACGAGCTGGTGGAGCGAATTGAGGGCGTAAGCCTGCTCGGTATTCGCAGTAAAACCCAGGTAACAGCCCGGGTGCTCGAAGCTGCCAACCGCCTCATCGGCATCGGCGCGTTCTGCATCGGCACCAACCAGATTGACCTGACCGAGTGCCTGAAAAAGGGCGTAGCCGTATTCAACGCGCCCTTCAGCAACACCCGCTCGGTGGTGGAGCTGGCACTGGGCGAAATCCTGCTGCTGGCTCGCCGCGTACCCGAAAAAAACGCCCTGATGCACGCCGGCAAGTGGGATAAGTCGGCGGGGGGAGCCTTTGAGGTGCGGGGCAAGAAGCTGGGCATCGTGGGCTACGGCAACATCGGCAGTCAGCTGTCGGTGGTGGCCGAGGCCATCGGCCTACAGGTGCTCTACTTTGATATTGCCGAGAAGCTACAGCTGGGCAACGCCACTCGCTGCCGCACCCTGGCCGAGCTGCTGGCTCAGGCCGACATCGTAACGCTGCACGTAGACGGCCGCCCCGAAAACACCAACCTGTTTGGGGCCGAAGAATTTGCCCGCATGAAGCCGGGGGCCCTGTTCCTCAACAACGCCCGCGGCCCGGTAGTAGATGTGCCCGCTTTGGCCGCCGCCCTGCGCTCGGGCCACCTGGGCGGGGCGGCGGTGGATGTGTTTCCGCACGAGCCCAAAACCAACGACGAGCCATTTGAGAGCGAGCTGAACGGGCTGCCCAACGTGCTGCTCACGCCCCACATCGGGGGCTCCACGGCCGAGGCCCAGCGCAACATTGCCGAGTTTGTGCCCGAGCGGCTGATGCAGTATGTGAACACCGGCAACACCCAGCAGAGCGTCAATTTTCCCAATATTCAGCTGCCCGAGCAGGCCGCCCACCGGCTCATGCACATCCACCACAACGTGCCCGGCGTGCTGGCCCAAATCAACCAGGTGCTGGCTGCCCATTCGGTCAACATTCTGGGCCAATACCTGAAAACCAACGAGCACATCGGCTACGTGATTACCGACGTGGACAAGCAGTACGAACCCGCCCTGATTGAGGCATTGCGCGAAGTTGAGCACACCATCAAGTTTCGGGTGCTGTATTAATCGTGGATTGGCGGAAATTTGGGAGAGGTGATTACACAGCCATTTGAGGACAAAAAGGCCAGTTTTGGCTCAGCTACTACTCCCACTGCCTTCTACAACTCGTCTCGCACCCGCGTCAGCAGGCGTTCCATTTCGCGACGGATTTCGCTGGTGGGCCGCACGTAGTTGTTGTTGAAGAAGCTGAAGGCCACCAGCCGGCCCGAGCGGGTGCGTAGGTAGCCGGCCAGGTTGTGGTTGTTGGTGAGCGTGCCGGTTTTGGCCCACATCCAGGGGCCAGTTCTGCCCCCCAAATAGCCCCGCCGCAGCGTACCCTGCCCCCCGCCGGCCGCCAGCAGGCTCAGCAGCCGCGGCTCGGGTACCTGCTGGTGCAGGCGCACGAGCAGCGCCGTGAGGAAACGGGGCGTGAACAGATTGAGCCGCGAAAGCCCTGAGCCGTCCACCCACTGGGGCTGGTCGGGCAGGGTGCGCAGGTAGTTCTGCTGCATGGTGCGGATAACGCGGGCCGGGCTCAACGAATCGGGTGCGAGCGTGGCGGCGCATAGTAGCAGCAGCTGCTCGGCCAGAAAGTTATCGGATACCCGCAGCATGCGGCGGTAGAGCGAGTCGGGCGGCAGCGTGCGCAGGATGCGGACCGAGTCGGTGGGACGCAGGCGAAGCGGGCCGGCCGCCAGCACGGGGCGGCGGAGCGTGTCCTGCAGCAGCTGGAGCAGCAGCGCGGGGCTGGTCCGAAATGGCACTTCATCCACCCAGGCCTTGGCCGATGGGAACACGAAAAAGCGGTTTTCTTCGGGCAGCCGTTGCACGTGGTCGTTGGCGGGGTTGGGGCGGGTGCCGGGTGCGGGTGCGGTGAGGGGCCGGAAAAAGCCGGGCAGCACCCGGGGCGCACCCGGGGCCGGGCGACCGTAGAAGCGCACGGTGTTACCATAAATGGGCATTGGGCTGCGCTCGGGCTGGAAATAGTAACCATAATCGTCCCAGCTCCAGCCGGGGCCAAAAGCGGGCGGCGTGGGCACCTGGGCATAGAGCAGCACTTTTTCGGGCCGGCTCTGCAGGAACTCATAGGTCCGGCGGGCGGGCACGTCGCCGTGCAGCAGCATGGGGTCGCCGGTGCCCCAGAACAGCAGCGTATCGGGGCCGCGCTGCACGTAGCGCAGGCCGGGCAGCGAGTCGGAGCCCAGCAGCGTGAGGCCGGCGTAGAGCGTGAGCAGCTTGGTGGTGCTGGCCGGCGTGAAGTAGCGGCTGTCCTGGTAGCCGAACAGCGGCTGGCCGGTAGTGGCGTCGGCCAGGCTCAGGCCTACCTGGTGCTGGCGCAGCACGGCCGAGGTGCGCAGCTGCTCATCGAGCCAGCTAAGGTTAGGACCCGGCGCGATGGCTGGGGTAGGAAGGGGAATTTGGGCGGCCAGGGCCAGGGGCAACAGAGCACCCGCGAGCAGCAAGAACAGACGACGGAGCAGAACGGACATAGGCCCGCAAAACTAGGGAATAGGGAATTGGAGGAAGCCAACAAAACGAAAGCACTTTTCCTTCGTCATGAACAGCACGCCAAACCCCAACAAACGCACAAGCCCCGATGCGCCCCCATGCGCCGCGCCTTTGAGCCTGTTTAGCCAAAGCCACTCGCCCCCAACTGCTGGCCCGGCACGTTGAAGACATCGGCTACCGGGTTGCTGATGGCGGCAGACACGCCCGTATGGCGGCTCCCAAGTTGGCATACATCGTCCGTCCTCACGCCGTCCCTCAGTCCCCTCTCCAAAAAAGGAGAGGGAGAGCCTGATGGGTAGTCGTGTACATCAACCTGACAACTGCCATAAATAAGCGTGTGATGTTCAGCGACACCACTATAACGCCCAGCAGCAATTGCGCGGCTTCGGGAAGCATTTGCGGCTTCCGGCCAATGTTGGCGGAACCGCTTCCCGAAGCCGCGCAGTTCCTCCCTCATCTTTTGAGGATGCTTTCTATGCGGGCGAATGAGCCATGGAACGAAGTTCTTCCGGCGTGGCAGGTTGCGCACTGCCTGGCTGCGCCCGCGCCGCCAGCGTGGCACTGAGCGCCTGGGCGGCGGCCACCACCTGCGCCGGGTAGTGCAGGCGCGCCAGCAGCCGAATGGCATTGCGCGTGGTCAGCGGCCCAGCTTTGAGGCGGTAGTCGAAATACCAGTCTTCCGCCGTCACCGTCTCGCAAAAGTGGTATTCAACGTAACACGACTGCAACAGCGCCCCCAGCTCCCCATCGTGGGTGGCCGCCATTATCCAACCGCGCGGCTGCAGGTATTCCAGCACGGCCTTATTGGCGGCGATGCGCTCCTGCGTATTCGTGCCCTTGAACAGCTCATCGAGTAGCAGCAGGTAGCTGCCGGGAGCTGCGTCGCAGGCCAGCAGCAGCTGCCGCATGGTTTCGGCTTCGACCAGATAATAGCTCTTGCCCGTGGGCAGGCTGTCGGCCAAAGTAAGGCTGGTGAGCACCCGGCAGAAGGGGGCGCGGTAGGCGGTGGCCGGGCACGTCGCTATGGTTTGGGCCAGCAAGGCATTCACGCCCAGCGTGCGCATAAAGGTGGTTTTGCCCGCCATATTCGAGCCGGTGAGCAGCACGCCGGGCCCGGCCAGGGTCAGGTCGTTGGGCACGCAGCCCGGCACCAGCGGGTGGTAACCGGCTTGCAGCTGAATGCCCTCGGCGGCCGACCCAAACTGCGGCACGCAGGTGGTGTAACGCTGGCGGAAGCTGGCCACTGCCAGGGCGCAATCGACGTAGCCAACCGCCTCAAAAACGGCCCGGATGGCGGGCGCTTGCCGCTGCACCGCCACCCGGCAGTGAGCATACATCAGTTGGTCGAGCAGCAGCAGCATCTTGGGCAATTCCAGTACCAGCAAGTTGTCTTCTACCTGAAAGAAAGCTACTCGCCGCATGATAGCCCCCAGCCGGGCTAAAGGCACAGCCAGCGGCTGCAGCGGCCCCAATGGCAGGCCGGCCCGATGCAACTGCCGCCCCGCCCGGTGCAAGCGGCCCAGTTGCTGTAGCGGCCGTACAATGCGCTCAATCCGCGCGCGCTGCCTGAAGTGAAATACCGCATTGGTAAGAGCCAGTGCCAGCGTACCCAACCAGAGCACGGGCAGCCAGAAGCCTCCAACCAACGTGGCCAGCAACCCCAGCGCGAGCAGCGGCGCAAAACGGGCACCGGGCAACGTGGGCAGGGGTTGCCCGCTAATCAAATCGACCAGGTAGTACGCCTCGTCGGCCGTCAGCTGGTCGAGGGCGAGCAGGGCTTGCCCGCGGGCCACGGGCTGCTGCGCCAGCAGGTTGGCGGCCGCATCAAACTCCTGCAAAGCGGCCTCGTCGGCGAGCGGACTGCGCAGGCGGTGGTACAGACACTGCTGGCCCACCGGGCTCACCGTGGCATCGAGCAATTCGAAGAGCAGCTCGCCGTTCAGGTCCTCCCAGGTCTGGTCGGGCAGGCGGTGGTACGCGGGCTCGTGCTGCACAGCGTTGTAGTAGCGGGCCACCCAGGGGAAGTGGTGGGAGCGCGCAGCCGGCTGCTGCCAGCTCGCCTCCAGGCGGCGTAGGCGCTTGCGGGAAGAGTTCCACATGAGACAAGGGTAGCTACCAGAGCAGTGCGGTGGAGCCACTGGTACTTGATAAAGTAGCGTGAAAGGTAGCGAAGCGCCACGGATAAAGGAAGATGCTACACTGCCAGCCTGTTCGACGAGCGGGACCTGAAACGCTACCGCCGCGCCATTGAGGTAGCCTACCTGAAATCTTTGCAGAAAAAATACGTGGCCCCGGCACGACAGGCGCGGGTGCGGGCGTTGGCTCCGTAGAAATCCGGCGCGCAACCCTTGCGGACCGCCGCGTATCTTTACGGCCTATGCTGCGCTCTTTTCTCACCTGGTTTTCGTTTTTGATTCTGGCTACAGCCCTGGCAGCCTGCTGCGGCTCGACGGCCTGCGAGTGCGACGACGCCTTTGCCGATGCCGTAGGCCTGGAGTTCGATACGCTGGGCACGGTCACCAGCCCAGCTTTTCTGGCCGCGGAAATTGACACCGTGTATTTAGTGCGGGTGCCGTTTGATACCACCCAGCGGCCCCGCGCCGACACCGTGCAGCTGGTGCGCCCGGCAGCCCGGTTTTCGCAGCCCGTCGTCATCAACAACACCACGCCCTTCGCCCAGGCCGGCAACCGCAAGCTCGACGCCTATAGGTATCAGCTGTACTTAGCTCCTGCCCGCCGCGCCACGCCCACGTTCAGCCTCGCCATCGACAGTGTGCAGCTAAACACCGATTTCCGGGCCGAGGGCTGCTGCACCTGCTTCGAAAACAACCGTAAGCAGGTGTACTTCAACGGCACCCAGACCACCGACCTCACCGACCCCGACCGCAACAACGGGCTGAAAACGCTGCCAATAACCCGGTAGCGCCCGGCCGTTCGCCCGCTCTGGCACGTCCGGCCGGAGTGCCGTTTCGTATAGCATCCTATCCGGCCGTTGCCACTGCGGCCGCCGGCTTGCCTTTCTGCTCCCTATGCGCTCCGAATCTGCTCCTGCTGCCACCTCTGGCTCTGATACCACCACACCTGCCCCTGTAGCGGCGGTGCCCGTTCCGGCCGCTGCCGTCGCGGGTTTTCCCTTCCGTACTTCGCTCAGCCTGGAGCCGCTTATTGCTTACTGGAAAGCCGGCGAGGAGTCGGCCAACGAGGGCATTGCCCTGCTCTCGCGCTCGGTGGGGGCGCAGGTGGCCGCCGCCGACTGGGCGCGCGGCTCCATCACCGACCTCGACCAGCTCGAATGCAACTGCGACCTGGTAGAAACGCTGATGCTGGCCGTGTTTCCGCCCGCTTCCTTCGAAACCGATATTGTGGGCGCTGTAGCGCCTTTCCAGCGGCACAGCTTCTACTACACGCCCCGTTTTGCCGACGTGCTGCTCAACACCCAGCACATCATCAAGCAGCCGCTCAACATCAGCATGGACCAGCTGGAGGTTTACACCACCCGCATGGCCTACCAACTCATTCTGGAGAAGGTGTACGGCGTAAAGCTGCCGTTGCAGAGCGGGGTAATATTTACGGTACCCGACTACCAGATGGGCCTGTACCGCCACTACAGCGTCGATTTCAACTCCACGTTCCTCAATGTGCATGTGGAAGGCAAGAAGCCCGAGCTGAGCGACGAGCAGCTGGAGTTTCTGAGCCGCAACCCCCACCGTACCGAGCTGTGGCTGGAGCTGCTGCCCCCGGAAACCTTCGTGCTTGAAGGATTCAATATTCTGCACTTGGTTGACGTAACGGAGCAGGAAGTGCTGTCGGAGCTGAAGTACGATTTGCTGGAGCGCGACGTGCTGCAGGCCTCCGACCGGCTCGAACAGATTCAGGAAAAGCTACGGGTGCTGTTTGGCAAGCCCGCCCTGCAGCTGGGCATTGCGGCTTACGATGAGAATAAGCGGGCCTTCGTGGATTTCGGCCGCAAAATCAACCACAGCTTTCTTACCAAGCAGCTCCACAACCCCGATGCCAGCTCGGGCTTCCGCCAGATTTACGGCCGCCTCTGGGCCGACCGCCGCCCGCTGGTGCTCGAAGACGTGGAGCAGGCCGATATTCCGGAAGATCTGCGCGAGCAGATCCTGAGCCTGGGCATTCGCTCGGCCATTCTGGCCCTGCTGCCCTACGGCGACGATACGGTGGGTTTGCTGGAGCTGGCTTCGCCCACGGTGGGCGAGCTGAATGAGTTCAGCCTGGAGTACGTAAACCAGTTTTTGCCCCTGTTTGCGGTGGCCGTGAAGCGTAATGCCGAAGACCTGCAGACCCGCGTGCAAGCCATTGTGAAGGAGAAGTTTACGGCCATCCACCCTACCATGGAGTGGCGCTTTACGGATGCGGCCCAGAATCTGCTGCAGAAGCTGGAAGATGGCAACCGCCAGGCCGAGATGGAGGACATTGTGTTTCATGATGTGTATCCGCTGCATGGTGCCTGCGACGTTCGGGGCAGCAGTGCGGCCCGCAACGAGGCCATCCAGGGCGACCTGATCGAGCACCTCACGCTGGCCGGCAAGGTGCTCAAAAAGGCCTCTGACTTTCAGCAGCTTCCGATTCTGGACGAGCTGAAATTTTACGTGGGCAAAAACCTGCGCCGCCTGCGCCAGGGCATGGCCAGCGGCGACGAGGTAAGCATATTCGACTCGTTGCGCACCCAGATGGAGCCCCTGTTTGAGTACCTGGGCCAGAATACGCCCGAGCTACGGCCCATTATTGCCCAGTACTGGGCCCAGATCGACCCCGAGTTGGGTATCCTGTACAAGCGCCGCAAGGACTTCGAGCACAGCACCACCTTGCTCAACGATGCCATTGCCGCCTACCTCGACGAGGAGGATGACAAGGCCCAGGCCATGTTTCCACACTACTTCCAGCGCTTCAAAACCGATGGCGTGGAGCACAATATCTATGTGGGGGCCGCGCTGGTTGAAGACAAGCCCTTCGACCTGGTATTCCTCAAAAACCTGCGCCTGTGGCAGCTGCTGACGATGGTGGAGATAACGCGCCGCACGGCTGCCCTACGCGACCAGCTACCGCTACCGCTCGAAACCACCCAGCTCATCCTCATCCACGGCCAGCCCCTGAGCATCCGCTTCCGCCAGGATGAGCGCCAGTTCGACGTGGACGGCGCCTACAACATCCGCTACGAAATCATTAAGAAACGCATCGACAAAGCCACCATCATGGGCACCGGCGAGCGGCTCACGCAGCCCGGCTACCTGGCCCTGGTGTATAGCCAGCAGCGCGAGGCCGACGAGTACTTCGAGTACCTCGACTACTTACAGGACCGTGGCCTGCTCGAAGACGAGATTGAAGAGCTGGAACTGGAAGAGCTACAAGGCACCAAGGGCCTGCTGGCTCTGCGTGTGAAGGTGAAAATGGCGTAAAGGTGATAGAAGCAGCGGAGAGTACGGAGAGTTGAGGGCAGAAAACAGAACGTCATTCTGAGCGCAGTCGAAGAATCTCTACCGCAATACTAACTCTGTCGTCAGCAACGAAGCGGTAGAAATGCTTCGGCTGCGCTCAGAATGACGTTCCTTCCCCGTTCTCACTTCTATCTGTTACCCTCTCGCTTCTCCCTTCTGTTTTTAAATTGAAATATCCCCCGCAGCAAAATCAGCCAGAGCAGGGCACCGGCGAAACCGGCTACCACGTCGGTGGCGTAATGCACGTGCAGGTAAACGCGGGTGATGCCGATGAGCAGGGCGAAGAGCAGCAGCAGCAGCCCCCAGACCGGATGCCGGCGGTGGCGCCACAGAATCCAGGCCAGGCAGCCGTAAAGGGCCAGCCCGATCATGGCGTGGCCGCTGGGGAAGCTCAGGCCGCCCTGAACGATAAGCGCCGAATCGGGACGCAGGCGGTTGAAGTATGTTTTCAGCAACTGGTTGAGCAGTGATGCCCCGGCTACCGCTCCAAACACCTCGGCGGCCTCGTGGCGGTGGCCCCAGTAGCGCAACAGCAGCGGTAGGCCAATGCCCGCCGCCACCAGCCACGGCAGCGAAGCGAAGAACGTGAGGGCCTGCACCACCGGCGTCAGCAGCGGCCACGCCGCCCGCAGCGCATCCAGCCGCACGAAGGCCCAGGTGTCGAACTGCACCGAACTGGCCGCGAATACCACCCGCGTGAGGTAGAAGAACAGCAGCGCCGAGGCCACGAACACGCCGCCCATCAGCACTACTTCCACCGTCAATAAACTCAGGCTGGCCACCAGCCGGGCTCTTGCTTTTCGTATCACGGGCTTTCGCTGGTTTCAGCTACTTACGCAGATGCAAGGCCTGCCGTTCCGGCCGAACAGGGTGCGGGTATAGCCAGGCCAAACGGCCCGGGCGGCCGTTCCGCATGCGTTTCAGACTCCTGATCCGGTTATAAAAACGCAACCTGTGGCGGGGTGTTGTTGCACAAATCTGGTTTCAACCAGACTGCCTGAAACAGAAAGAGCCGGCCCATTGCTGGGCCAGCTCTTCGTACTCTGTGCGCTCGGGGAGACTCGAACTCCCACACCTTGCGGAACTGCCGCCTGAAGACAGCGCGTCTACCAATTTCGCCACAAGCGCGACTTTTTATCATCTGGCCTTCCGGGGACGGCCTTTTGATGCTGCAAAGATAGCGGGTTTTTGAGGCGCGCTGCAAGTACCGGCCAAAAAAAAGCCGAAAAAACACGTGTTAAAATTTCGTTTCCGTGCTATTGAGGCTGTTTTTCAGCCAATTGCGGGTCTTTGCGAAATTGTTTTCTCACCCGTTTCTCCAACTGCTGCAACAGCGGAATAGCAATTATCAGCCAGGCAAGGCCCGCCGCAATGCCGGCCAGCACATCGGTGGCGTAGTGCACCCGCAGGTATATCCGCGTCAGGCCAATAAGCACTATCAGAACGGAAAGCACCGCGACCAACGTGTAGCGCAGAACCGGCCGCCGCCGAAGCCGCGTCCAGGTAAAGT
This sequence comes from Hymenobacter terrestris, assembly GCF_013377905.1. Lineage (GTDB taxonomy): Bacteria > Bacteroidota > Bacteroidia > Cytophagales > Hymenobacteraceae > Hymenobacter > Hymenobacter terrestris. The sequence continues at coordinate 5,864 of NZ_JABKAV010000038.1, read as the reverse complement.
AGATAAGCAAACCGTAGAAGGAGGCCGAAATCATGGCGTGGCCGCTCGGGTAGCTCAGGCCCGAAGCCGAGGTGAGGGGCAGCAATGGCCGGGGCCGGTTGTACAGCTGCTTGAGCATCAGGTTGAGCGTGATGGAACCCAGCGCCACTACCGGCACCAGCAGCGAATACCAGTGCCGCCGCCGCATCAGCAGCCAGCCCACCAGCCCCAGCCCCACCACTGTTATGAAGTTGCGCGAGGCCAGAAACGTAACGGCTTCTACCCAGTTTTGCCGCTGCGCCCCCAGCAGCGCCTGCGTCCACTGGAATGCCGCCGCGTCGAAGGTTGCCGCGTCCTGGTCGAACACTTCGCGGCTCAGGGCCAGAAAGGCCACCACCCCGGCAGTACCCAGCGCCAGCGTAACGGCAAACTCGGTCAGAAACAGTGTAAAGCCGGCCAGCAGCCGGCGCAAGTGCTTGGTCATAGTTCCTAAACATACGGCGCGGCGCGGAAAAGCGGGCACCGGGCCGTAGCTTGGCCCCGCTGCCGACTGCTTATTCGCGCCGTCCCCACCCCCACTCATGGCCGCTTCCCTGCCCGATTCTGGTTTCGATTATGTGGCGGCCTTCTACGACCCGCTGGCCCGGCTCGTGTACGGGCGGGCCCTGCAGCGGGCCCAGCAGGCGGCGCTGGCGGCAGGGCTGCCTGCTACCGGCCAACTGCGGGTACTGGTAGTGGGTGGCGGCTCGGGCTGGGTGCTGGGGGAGGTATTGCGCCGCTGCCCCGCCGCGAGCATCTTATACCTGGAAGCCGCACCCCGCATGCTGGCACGCAGCCGGGCCTGGCTGGCGCAGCACATTCCCCAGGCCGCAGGCCAGGTAGAATTCCGGCTGGGCACCGAGGCGGCGTTGGAGCCCGGCGAGCAGTTCGACGCGGTGCTCACCTTCTTCCTGCTAGACCTGTTCGAACCCGGCCGGCTGCGGCAGCTAATGGCGCAGCTAAACGCGGCGCGGGCCCCCGGCGGCGCGTGGCTGCTGGCCGATTTCGGGCCGCCGCAACGCTGGTGGCACCGGCTGTTGTTGCGCCTGATGTACGGCTTTTTCGGCCTGACCACCGGCATCAGCGCCCGGCGTCGGCCACCGATAGAAGCAGAACTGTCGCGGCTGGGGCTGCGACCTACGCCCGCCGGGCAGTTTTTCGGTGGTATGGTAGCGGCCAGCGTGTGGCGGCCATAAGGGCAGGATTTCGGCTTATGCAGCCTCCTAGCTGCGCAAATTGCTTAGGTTAGCAGTTCCATTCTTACTACTGCTCCCTTATGCTGATGCGGAAAACTGCGGCCTTGCTACTGCTGAGCCTGCCGCTGGCCCTTGCGCGCCCTGCCCGGGCCCAGGCGCCGGTGCAATACAATGTATCCTTCCCCAACGCCGTCCACCACGAAGCCCGCATAACGGTTACGTTCCGGGAGGTGCCGGCCGGGCCGCTGCAGGTGCGCATGGCCCGCTCGTCGCCCGGCCGCTATGCCCTCCACGAATTCGCCAAAAACGTGTACGATGTAGCGGCCACCGACTCGCGCGGCCGTACGCTGACCGTGACCCGGCCCGACCCCTCGGGCTGGGATGTAGCCGGCCACGACGGTACCGTTACCTTCAGCTACACCCTGTTTGGCGACCGGACTGACGGCACCTACGCCGGCATTGATGCCCGCCACGCCCACCTGAACATTCCGGCCACGCTGGCCTACGCCCAAGGGCTGGAGCAGCGGCCGGCCCAGGTACAGTTCACGGGTTTGCCCGCCACCTGGACGGTGGCCACCCAGCTGCAGCCCGATGCGGCCGGCACTACCTGGCAGGCCCCCAGCCTGCAATACCTCATGGATTCGCCCACTTCGCTGGGTGAGCAGCAGGTGCGCACCTGGCAGGAAGGCGGCCGCACCATTGAGTTGAAAGTGCTGCACGACGGCACGCCCGCCGAGCTGGACGCCTACACGGCCCAGACGCAGAAGATCGTGCGCGAGGCGGCGGCGGTGTTTGGCGGGATGCCGGCCTTCGATTTTGGCCGCTACACCTTTATTGCCAATTACCTGCCCCAAACCAGCTCCGACGGCATGGAGCACCGCAACTCCACCTCCCTTACCAGCCGGCGCCCCCTGCGCGGCCCCGGCATGATTGACAACCTAGGGACGGTGTCGCACGAATTTATTCATGCCTGGAACGTGGAGCGGTTGCGGCCCCAGGATCTGGAACCGTTCGATTTCAGCCAGGCCAACATGAGCCGCAACCTGTGGTTTGCTGAGGGCTTCACGCAGTATTATGGCGAGCTGGTACTGCGCCGCGCCGGCATCTATCCCACCGACGCCGAGTACAGCCAGGAGGCGCTTACCGGGCTGATAAACGCTATGGCACTGTCGCCGGGTGCAGCCCGCTTCTCGCCGGTGCAGATGAGCCAGAAGGCCCCATTTGTGGATGCCGCGGCGGCCATCGACCCCAATAATCGGGCAAATACCTACTTAAGCTACTACTACATTGGCGCGGCCAATGCCCTGGCCCTCGACCTAGAGCTGCGCACCCGGTTCAAAACCGACCTCGACACCTACATGCGCGCCATGTGGCAGCAGTTCGGCAAGGCGCAGGAGAACAACACCCCCACCCGCCCCTATACCACGCCCGACCTGCAGCGCGTGCTGGGCGAAGTAGCCCGCGACACCGCCTTTGCCGGGCAGTTTTTCCGCCAGCACATCTACGGTCATCAGCGGCACGATTATCCTGCCCTACTGGCTCCGGCGGGCCTGCTGGTTCGCCCGGCCCGGCCCAACAAGGCCAGCCTGGCCACCCGCTTGAGCTTCAACGCCGCCGACAGCACCGCTACGCTGGGCACTACCACAATCGGCTCGCCGCTGTACGTGGCCGGCCTCGACCGTGAAGACGTGGTGCTGCGCTTTGATGGTCAGCGCCTGGTGGGCGCTAAGGCGTTCGAGGAGCTGCTCGCTAACCACCGTCCCGGCGACCTGGTGCAGCTGGAAGTGCGCACCCGCACCGGCCTGCAGACCGTGCCCGTTACACTTACCGAAGATCCTACCTTGGAGGTAGTAACCTACGAGGCCGCTGGTCGCCCCGTCAGCAAAGCGCAGAAGAAGTTCCGGGCCGCCTGGCTCGGCAGCAAGGTTCGGTAGCTCTTGCCTCTGACTCTGCTAAAAAAGCCCCGCTGGCGTGTGCCGGCGGGGCTTTTTTTGGGCGCGGCCAAAGCACAACCCGAGCTGACTGAGAAGCCAGTCAGCTTTAGGAGCAGAAACTGCTGCGCTATACCAGTTCCCGATAGAAAAACCATACCAGTAGCCCCAACATACATAGGCTGCTTAGCACCACAATCCGGAGGCCGTGGGCGCGGTCGGTGGGCTGGAAGGTGGGTACGCGCCGGCCGTCGGGTAGCTGGCGGCCGTGCACGTACAGGTGCCAGCCGATAAGCAGGCCGAAAAAGCCACCCAGCAGCGCCAGGGTATAGCCAGCCAGCACTCCGCGGGTCTGGCGGGGCTCGGGGCGGGCCAAATCGTCGAGGCGCTGCTGGCGCAATTCCTCCAGGCGGGCCGGGCTCAGGGCCTCGCCCCGCTCGGCCAACAGCCGCCGAGCCAAAGCCACATCAAGTGGGCTCCACTCATCGGGCCGTAGCATAATGTCATGCAGCTCAGGGCTGGAGAAGGCGAACAGGTAATAGTCGGGGGGCAAGTCGGCGGTGAGGGCTTCGGCGGCCTGCTGCTCTAGCGCTTGGACTCGGGCGAAGTCGGCGGGGCGCAGTAGCACTTGGAAGTAGCGGTTGGTTTCGTTGAAGGCGAATGAAATGTCGAATGCAGGCTGGTCGAGGCGGGTTTGGGCCTCGATGTCGTGGGCGTACAGCAACTCCAGTAGCGGCTGGGCCACCGTGGCGTTGGGGAAACGCTGGTAAGGGAAGAATTCGTCGTCGGACATAAAATGCGGGCGGATAAGGCGTAAAGAAACGGTTTTGCGCCGATGCATCAGCCAATAGGTGCCCCATCGATGCAACCAATTCGGGTGGCGCGGTCTTTAAGCACGGGGGCCCAGCGCGGCCTCGCCCTACTACGCGGTTTCGTATCTTTCGCCATGTCCCGATTCGTTTATCTGCTGCCCGCTGCTTTGCTGCTGTCCCTCGCCGCCCAGGCCCAGGATGCGTCGCCCACTGCCCCGAAGCCGGGGCTGAAGCCCTCGTACAGCCTGCAGGCCGGCGCCACGTTTGCCGGCCGCTACGGCTCGGCCACCTACCTCAGCCCCACGGTTTCGCTGCCGCTGAGCAAGCGGTTTTCGGTATTCGGGGGCGTTACGTACCTGCGCACCACGCCGGGCGCGGCCTTCGCGCCGCCGGTTGCCGAAGGTGCCGGCCGGCCCCTGCTGCCGGGCACCAACCACTACCTTATCCAGGGCGGCGGGCAGTACGCGCTGTCGGATCGGTTGTCGCTTACCGGCTCGGCCTGGAAAGACCTGACGCCGGCCGGGCAGTTCGGCGTGAATCCCTACGCGGGCTTCGGCGGCAACCTGGGCCAGGGTGTAAACCTGCGTGCCGACTACCACATCACCGAAAACTTCTCGGTGTCGGGTGGGGTGCGGGTGAGCAACGGGGCCACGGCTGCGCCGGGCGGCTACTACGGCTCGCCCTGGGGGTATTAGGCTAGTTTTAGCTTAACAAGTCTGTCTACCCGACCTCGGCTTGTCACCTACTCAATTCTGCGCTGTCCCGGTCCGTTTAGCGGTAGGGCGGCGCTTTGCTTCGTTACGCTACTCTCTGCATGGCCTCCGTCCGCTTCGTGCGCAACCCCGATTTGCGCACCATCAAACCCGCCTACCCCGGCAACAAAATGGTGGGCAACGCATACTGCAACGGCCAGGAGCTATATGAGCCACAGCTGAGCACGCTGCTGAAATGGCAGCTGAGCAAGAATCCGCAGAAGGAAGAGAAGAAGGAGGACACTTGGGCACCGAACGTGGTGGACGGCACCGCCTTTCTGCATGGCCAGGAAGACGGGCTGCTGTGGCTGGGCCACTCCAGCTTCGTGCTGCGCGTGGCGGGCGTAACGATGATTACCGACCCGCTGCTGTTCTCGTCGGTGGGTTTGCGCCGCCGCCACGCCCTGCCCTGCCAGCCCGAAGACCTCGTGGGCATCGACCTACTGCTACTCAGCCACGGCCACCGCGACCACCTCGACGAGCAGTCCATTAAATTGCTGGCCCGCCAGAACCCGCAGTTGCGGGCCTATGGGCCGCTGGGGCTGCCAAAGCTGCTGCGCGGCATAGTACCCCGGCTGCCGGTGCAGGAAGCCGGCTGGTGGCAGCAGTTCGACCTAGGCCCCGAAACGCCCTTTGAGCTTTTCGAATTGCCAGCCTCGCACTGGTACCGCCGTGGCCTGCTCGATGTGAATGAGGTGCTCTGGGGCTCGTTGCTGCTGCGCCTGCCCGACGGCCGCACCATTTACTTCGCCGGCGACACTAACATGAGCAGCCATTTCGAAGAAATTGAGCGGCAGTTTGGGCCTTTGGATGTCGTGCTTATGCCTATTGGAGCCTATAAGCCGGCTTATATGATGGCCGGCAGCCACACCAATCCTCACGAGTCGGCTAAGGCCGCCAACCTGTTGCGCGCCGGCCACCTGGTGCCCATGCACCACGGCACCTTCGACCTCAGCGACGAACCGGCCTCGGAGCCCCAGCGCCTGCTAACCGAAATTGCTGCCTCGGGCATGCTCCGTGCTGAGCTGCACCTGCCCGCCGTGGGTGAAGTGTTGCGCTGGCAGGATTGGGAATGATTTGGTGTGATTTAATATAAATAATTATATTAAGTTATCTTTATCGTCAATACATAATTAAATTACAATATTTTATGAT
>NZ_JABKAV010000037.1 GCF_013377905.1 Hymenobacter terrestris | reverse complement strand
GGCCTGCCCTCCCCGCCCCCGCCGTTAAAAGGTGACCTAGGGATTTGTTCTGGCGAAATCGTTCAACGGCGGGCGCGGACAAGCCGCGCCCCTACGCCCGTGGTATGTTATTAATCCTGGCCCGTGAGCAGCAGTAGTTGCAGAGCCAGGTCGTTGTAACGCTGCAGCTGGTCGAGGTAGGTGGCGCGGATTTGCCAGGCGGGCTCCGTATTCACCACATATTCCACGTACTCGATGTCACCGGCGCGGAAGCTCTTTTCGGCCGTATCGATAATGAGGCGGGCCTGGGGCAGAGCAGTTTGCTCGTAATACGCCAGCGAGGCCGTGGCTTGGCGTAGGCGCTGGCGTAGGCCCACAAGCTGGCCACCGAGCTGAGCCGTGGCGTAACGAATCTGGGCGTCGGCCGCTTGCTCGCCGATACGGGCGGCGGCAATGCGGCTCCTCTGCGCCCCACCCAACAGCGGCAGCGCCACCCCGGCCTGGGCCACGTGGAAGTTGGCTTCCCGGTTGATAGTTTGGGTGAAGTAGCCCAGGCGCAGGTCGGGCAGGCGGCGCAGTTCCTCCACCCGGGTTTGGCGGCGGCGTATTTCCCGCTCCTGCTCCAGCAGCCCCAGCGTAGGGTTGGTGGCCGCCGTAAGCCCGGCCGTATCGGCGGGCGTAAGGCGGACTTGAGCATTGGCGGTGGTATCGATAAGGGCCGGCTGGGACTGATTGAGCAGCACGGCCAGCTGCTGGCCGAGTACCTGCTGGTCGGTGAGCAGCAGGGCTTGGCGGTTCTGCAGCTCCCGCAGCCGCGCCTCGGCCGATACTTGTTCCAGACGGTTGGTGGCTCCGGTCTGGTAGCGGATGCGGGCGGCGCGGGCGGCGCGCTGGTAAAGGCTGTCCTGGCCGCGCATCAGGGCGGTGCGGCGGTAGCTCAGCAGCAACTCGTAGTAAGTACTGCGGATGGAGTAGGCCAACTCCCGGCGCTGCTGGCGGCCACGCTGCTCGGCGGTGCCCACCTGGCTTTCCAGCAGCTTGCGCTGGGCCGCATACACGCCCGGCAGCGCCGTTTGTTGTACGATGTTGAAGGTATGGTCGCGCAAGGGTCCCGAAACTTGGCCATACTGGTAGTCGGCCACCGTGCGCGGCAGGTCGTAGCCAGTGCGCGACAGAACCCGCTGCTGCTCTATTTGCAGGCCGCTGGTTTGCGTCAGCAGGCTCTGGCTAAGGCCGGTGTTCAGGGCCTGCTCAAGGCTGAGCCGACCCTGCTGACCGGGCGGGGACGGCGGCGGTAGCGTGCCGGGCGTGTTCTGGGCCTGAAGTAAGCAGGGAATCAAGAACAGAAGCAGTAGGAAGAGGCGCATGGATTCAGTAGGGTGAAGGTGATAAGGCACGGCTGATTGGGGTTTGCTGAACGGCATATCGCGCAGCCACAGCGCCAGCACGCCCCCGATGGCCGCCAGCGGAATGCCGGTGAAAATCAGGCCGGCCTGCTTGAGCGAGCCGAACGAGAGGTAGAGCAGCAGGAAAATCAAACCCAGCGACACGGGTACGGCCAGCGCCAAGCGCGACTTGGCCTGCTGCAGGTTCTCGAACTGCCCGCCGTAGTGCAGCGAGTAGCCCGGCGGCAACTTCAGCCCGGCGTTCAGCTTGGTTTCAATATCCTGCACCAGGCTCTCCACGTCGCGGTTGCGCACGTTCACGCCGATGTTGATGCGGCGGCGGCCGTCGTCGCGCGAGACTTGGGTGGGGGCGTTGCGGAACGCCACGGCGGCCACTTCTTCGAGCGGTATTTTCTGGCCGTTCGGTAGGTCCACGTACAGGCTGCGCAGATCCTGGATGCCGCGGCGGTGCAGAGTGTCGAGGCGCACCACCAAATCGAAGCGCCGCTCGCCCTCGTACACCTGGCCCGCCACGTTGCCGGCAAAGGAAGTGCGCAGCAGCGTGTTCAGCTCATCCACCCGCAAACCGTATTGGGCCAGCTTGGCGCGGTTGTAAGTCACGCGCAGCTGGGGCAGGGCAGCAATCTGCTCTACTTTGAGGTCGCCCACGCCGTCTAGGTCCCGGATTAAGTCGGCGGCCTGGTTGGCTTTCTCGAACAGCAGGCTCAGGTCGTCGCCGTAGATTTTAATGCTGATGTCTGACTTCACGCCCGAAATCAGCTCGTTGAAGCGCATCTGGATGGGTTGCTGAAACTCCATGCCCACGCCCGGCAGGCCTGCCAGTGCCGCGGCCATCTTGTTGGCCAACTCCTCGCGGGCACCGGCCGACGTCCACTCGCTGTGGGGCTTGAGCACCACAATCTGGTCGGAATCCTCGAGGCTCATCGGGTCGGTGGGGATTTCCGAGGTGCCGATTTTGCCCACCACCTGCTCCACTTCCGGGAAGTTGGCCAGCAAAATTTTCTGGACCTGGGTGGTAGTAGCCACGCTCTGGGCCAGCGACGAGCCCGGGGCGACGGTGATGTTCACGGCGAAGTCGCCCTCATCGAGCTGCGGAATAAACTCGCCCCCGAGCCGGCTGAACACCAGGCCCGTGAGCACCAGCAGCGCCAGCGCCCCGGCCACCACGGCCCCGCGCCAGCGTAGCGCCCCGGCCAGCAACGGCGCGTAGCCGCGGTGCAGAAACTTCATGATGCGGTCGGCCAAAGTGCCTTCCTCCTCAATATCCTTGCGCAAAGCCCAGGCCGACACGGCTGGCACGTAAGTCAGGCACAGCAGCATGGCCCCGATAATGGCGAAGCTCACCGTGAGGGCCATTGGGCGGAACATCTTGCCCTCGATGCCGGTGAGGGCCAAAATGGGCAGGTACACGATGAGGATAATGAGCTGGCCGAACAGCGCCGAGCGCATCATGCGGCTGGCAGCGGCCTCGGCTACTTCGTCCATGCTCTCGCGGGCAGCTCGCGCTTTGAAGTGCACGAGATGAAAAATCATGGCTTCCACGATGATGATGGCCCCGTCCACGATCAGCCCGAAGTCCAGGGCGCCCAAACTCATCAGGTTGGCCGACACGCCGAAAACGCGCATCATACCCAGCGCAAACAACATACACAGCGGAATCATGGAGGCCACCACCAGCCCGGCGCGCCAGTTGCCCAGCAGCAGCAGTAGCACTAGCAGCACGATTATGCCGCCTTCGAGCAGGTTTTTGGCCACCGTACTGATGGCAGTGTCCACCAGCTTGGTGCGGTCGAGAAAGGGGCGGATGAACAGGCCTTCGGGCAGTTGTTTGTCGATTTCGGCCACCCGCGCCTTTACGCCGGCAATGGTGCTTTCCGACGATGCGCCTTTCAGCATAAGCACGATGCCGCCCACGGTTTCGCCCTCGCCGTTGCGCGTCATGGCCCCGTAGCGCACGGCGTGGCCGAAGCGCACGTCGGCCACGTCGCGCACCAGCAGCGGCAGGCCGGCGCTGGTTTGCTTGATAACCATGCTGCCCACGTCCTGCAGCGAAGTGGCGCGACCTTCGCCCCGGATGAAGTAGGCGTTGCGGCCGCGCTCCAGGTACGAGCCGCCGGAGTTGCCGTTGCCGGCCTCCAGCGCCCCATACAGCTCGGCTAAACTCACGCCCAGCGCGTTCAGCCGCTCGGGGTTGATGCTGACTTCGTATTGACGAACGAAGCCGCCAAAGCTACTGACATCGACCACGCCGGGCACGCCGGCCAGCTGGCGCTTCACAATCCAGTCCTGCACCTCGCGCAGCTTGGCCAGTGAGAACTGCTTTTCGTAGCCTGGCTTCATGCCCAGCGTGTACTGGAATATTTCGCCGAGGCCGGTGGTGATGGGAGCCATTTCGGGGCGGCCCAGGCCCGCGCCCAGGTCGCCCTCGGCGGTGCGCAGCTTCTCGGCCACCAACTGGCGGGTTTCGAGCGTGGGCACGTCTTCGCCAAACTCCACGGTAATTACGGAGATGCCGAAGCGCGAGATGGAGCGCACACCCGTAACGCCCGGAATGGTGCGCAAGCTCAGCTCCAGCGGAATGGTGAGCAGTTGCTCGACCTCCTGGGCGGCCAGGGCGGGGCTTTGGGTGATGACCTGGACCTGGTTGTTGGTAACGTCGGGAATGGCGTCGAGGGGTAGGTTGACGGCGGAGTAGCTGCCCCAAGCCACCAGGCCCACAAGCATCAGTACCACCAGCAGCTTGTTGCGCACGCTGGCCCGGATAATGGCAGATATCATTTATTGCAGCGGTTAGCTTTGAGCTATTGGCTGTTAGCTTCCGTTCAACGGAGCATCTTGCTATAAGCCGATAAGGTGCTGGTATTCGTCGAACGAAAAGCCAGCTGCCCTCAGCTTGTAGCTAACAGCCAATAAAATAAGACACACTACGCCCAGGGGCGTAACGGCTTAGTCTCGGGGTGGCTGCAGCAGAATACGGCTTACGCTGAAGGCATAGAGCGAGCCGGGAGTAGGCTGGTAATCGGCGCCGGGCCAGGCCAGGGCCGAAGCGGGGGCCGCCAAATGAGCCGCTACGGGTAACACAAAGCTTACCAGCACGCAGTTGTGGTGGTGTTGCTCCAGGGGTAGTTTCTCGTGGTCCTGGGCGTCGCGGTGCGAGACGGGGTTTTGGTGGTGGTTGGCGCCCTGGGGGCCGTAGTGCAGGGCCAGAAAGGCCACAGCCGATAACTCGCCGCCGGCCAGCGCGCGATGGTAGCGATAGTGCTCGGCCAGCTCGGGCAGCTTGGCCAGCTCCGAAAGGTCGTGCTGGGGCAGGAGGCTGCCAAGCAGCATCACAAACCCCAATAGCCGAGCAACAACCGTTTTCATCATGGCAAATGTAACGCGCCGGAAGTAGGGTTGTTTGAAAAGAAGGCTGCCGGTTGAAATTTGGAATGATTATGAAATCGGGGTACCCGGAAACGGCGCACAACCTCAACCATAGCCGCCGCGTAAGGCAGGCAGCCATTAGCTGCGCACACTGCCCGGCACCGGCGCCCGTTCTTTATGTTGAAATGGTACTTCTGCGCGGCGCTGTTGCTGGTCGGGCTGCTGGCTTCGCGGCCGGCTGCCGCCTATTCCGTGCTTACCCATCAGGCCAACGTAGACTCGACCTGGAAGCCGTGCATGCTGCCGCTGCTGCAAAGCCATTACCCCGGAGCCACCGAAGAAGAGTTGATTGAGGCCAAAGCGCACGCGTATGGTGGTTCCATTCTGCAGGACATGGGCTACTACCCGTTCGGCTCGGAGCTATTTACCAACCTGACGCACTATGTGCGCAGCGGCGACTTTGTGCGCAACCTGCTGAGCGAGGCTCGCAACCGCAATGAGTATGCCTTTGCCCTCGGTGCGCTGGCCCACTACGCCGCCGACGTGAACGGCCACCCCGCCGGCACCAACAAGGCCATGGCCAGCGTGTATCCCGAGCTTCAAGCTAAATTTGGCGACGCTATTACCTATGAGGAAGCGCCCATTCAGCATACCCAGCTGGAGTTTGCCTTCGATGTGGTGCAGATGGCTTCGGGCCGCTACCGCTCGGCCGACTACCAGCGCTACATCGGCTTCAAGGTGAATAAGGACGTGCTGGAGCGGGCTTTTCTGAAAACCTACGGGCTGGAGTTAGGCCAGGTGATTTTGAACGTAGATCTGGCCATCGGCTCGTTTCGGTTTGCGGTGCGCAACCTCATTCCGATTGCCAGCCGGGCGGCCTGGCAGTCGAAGAAAAACGAGATTCGCGAAGAAATTCCGCAGGCCCGTCGCCGCGAATACGTGTACAAAGACAGCCAGCGCGAGTATGAGGAGAGGTATGGCACGGAGTACGAGCATCCCGGCTTCGGGGCCCGGGTGCTGTCGTATTTCGTGCGGGTGCTGCCCAAAATAGGGCCGCTTAAACCGTTTGCTTTCAAACTGCCCACGCCCGAGGCCCAAGATCTGTTTAAGGCCAGCTTCCGGCAGGTGATGAATGACTACTGCGGGCTACTTGAAAAGCAGCCCCGCGACACAGCAACTGCGGTGCCCGCGCTAGCCAACACCGATTTCGACACTGGCCGCCCTACCAAGCCCGGCGCCTACGCCCTGACCGATGTGACCTACGGCGAGTGGCTGCAAAAGCTGGCCGATCAGAAATTTGAACACCTGACAGCTGTCCAGAAGCAGAATCTGCTTGCCTTCTACCAAGACCCCAGCTTGCCCGCCACCAACAACGACAAACAGGAGGACAAGGAAAAGGATGCGGAGAAGCGGAAAAGCGCAGAAGAAAAAGAGCGCGCCAAGATTGGGGAGGCCCTGCAGGCGCTTCGGGCTGCTACCCCAGTCCCGGTAAAGGAGGCCCGGCCCTAGCTCGTTATCCAGCTTATCGCCTCGTTTTCATCCTGAAATACCTGTAGCCGATAAGCCGGATGCGTATGGGCCGTGACAGTGGCAGCACGCATGGCAGGATTTTGCTCCAGCACGGTAGCGTGGCCGGGGGCGAACAGGTAGGCTACGTACAGAGCGGCCGGGGTCAATTCGTTGGCAACGGCCGGCAAAAGGGTCGTAACCATCCACCCCGAAATGGCAGCATCCAACTCGGTACGGAGGCGTACGTCTATCAGCCAGCGAGCGGCCCCATAACTGTAGCTCATTTCGCGGGCTGCCCGAAGGCCCTCCTGGATTTCAGCAAACGACACGTCCCGCTGCCAGCGCACCATTAGCACAGCTAAATCGAGATCATAAGATAAGCGCAGGTAGTCGTCAGTACCGGGAATAGAAGAAAGCATGACAACAAAGTTATATAGATAACAGGAGGATTCTATAATTTAGCTTCGCTTGTTTGCACCAGCCCGCTACCAAGGCGGCGCAGGATAATTTCGGCCTGTTTGGCCTGGTAACGGATATCGAGTAGGCGGGTTTCGGCCTGCAGCTGGGTGCGCTGGGCTTCGCGCAGCACTAGCGGCGTAAGCAGCCCGAGGCGGTAGCGCTCCAGGGCAATGGCCACGTTTTCGCGGGCCAGCAGGATGTTGGATTCCTCCAACTCCAGCAGCGCCAGCCGGTTCTGATACTGGGCGTAAGCCTGCTCTGCGTCGGCATCGAGCTGCAACTGGAGCTGGTCGAGCTGCAGCTGGGTTTGCTCCTGCGTAATGCGGGCGTTCTGCTCCTGCCGGTTCCGGTTAAATCCGTCGAAAATTGGTACCGAAGCTACCACGCCGTAGTTGAGGCCATACGTCCGGCCGGTGGTGGTAATGAGCTGGGCGCCAAAAAAGGAGGCGTTGTTGATGTTGCGGTTGAAGCCGTAGCCACTCGTCAGGCCAATTTGCGGAAACCGGGAGGCCCGGACCAGCTTGCGGTCTAAGGCCGCTATTTCGGTGTCGAAGCGGGCCTGCTGCAGGCGAGGGTTGCGCTGGCGCAGGGCGGCCAGCACCTCGTCGCGGCCCAGGTCGCGGGCCACTACAATCGAATCCTGGGGCAGAAAATCGAGGCCCGGGGCGCGACCCAGCAGCTCGTTAAGGTTGATTTTGGCCGTTTTCAGCGCCTCCTGCTGCTGAATGAGGGTCGAGCGGTCGGCGTTGTAGTCCACGCGAGCCGTCAGCACTTCCACCTTGGCACTCACGCCCACATCCACCCGGGCCTGGGTCAGGTCGATGCGGGCCTGGCCGATCTTTAGCGCTTCTTCGAGCGAGTTGATTTTGCCCGATTCGCGCACTACCACGAAGTAAGCATCCATCACGGCGGCCACGGTTTCCTCAATGGTGGCCCGCGTCAGCTGCCGCTGGCTTTGCTCCAGCACCTGCAGCCGGTCGTAGGCGATAAACATGCCGAAACCGTCGAAAATGGTCCAGGTCGCGGCCACGTTGGCCTGCAGCTGGTTGGATTTGGCCCCGTTGGCAATGCTGGGCTCAGGCCGCGCCTCCGACTCCTGCCGCACGTTGTTGCGATTGAAGTTGCGCACGAAGTTGCCGTTTACCGTGGGCAGCTGGCCGGCGTTGCCGCGGGTTACGTTGTTTTCGGCAATACGCACATCCTGTTGTGACACCCGGATGGCGTAGTTACCTTCCACGCCCACCCGGATGGCCTCGGCCAACGAGAGGAGCGGGGCCGCAGCTACGGTTTCGGGCTTCTCGGTCTGGGGCTTGCTCTGGGGTTTCTCGGTGGTTTCGCGCCGCGAGGGCAGCACCGGCTGCTGGGCCAGAGCGGGCAGGCCGGTAGTCAGCAAAAGCAGCGGAAGGAGCAGGGAACGAGAGGACATTCGGGATAAAATAGGTAGAAATCCGGGCTGATAACCGAAAGGTGCGGGTAGCGTTAGGCCGCCACCTTTTCGGGCTCGGGCTCGGGAGCGTGCTTGTGCTTTTTAGCCGTGGCGAAATACGAGTACATCACCGGCACTACGTACAGCGTAAGCACGGTTGCGAAAAACAGGCCTCCCACCACGCCGATGCCCATAGCCCGGCGGCTCAGGGCGCCCGCGCCGGTAGCCATGGCAATGGGCAAAATACCGAGAATGGCGCAGAGCGAAGTCATCAGAATCGGGCGGAAACGGGCCGTAGCGCCTTCCACCAAACCGCTCATGTAGTCCATGCCCTGCTCCACTTTCTGGTTGGCGAATTCCACGATGAGAATACCGTTTTTCGTCACCAGCCCGATGAGCATGATGATGCCGATCTGCGAAAACAGGTTCAAGGTCTGGTTGAAATACCACAAGCTCAGTAGCGCTCCGCTCAAGGCCAGCGGCACCGTTATCATGATGATAATCGGGTCGCGGAAGCTCTCGAACTGCGCGGCCAGCACCAGATAAATCAGCACCAGCGCCAGCCCGAAGGCGAACAGCAGCGACGAGGAGCTTTCCTCAAAGTCGCGGGAAGCGCCGGCCAGCTCAGTGGCGTAGGTGTCGTCGAGGGTTTTGTCGGCAATGGCGCGCATGGCGGCAATGCCGTCGCCCAGCGTCTGGCCGGGGGCCAGGGCCGCCGAGAACGTGGCAGCATTGTAGCGGTTGAAGCGGAACAGCTGGGGTGGCGTGCTGCTTTCCTCCATTCTAATCAGGTTGTCGAGCTGCACCAGCTCGCCGGTGCGGCTCTTCACGCTCAGCAACCGCACGTCGAGCGGCTGGCTGCGGTCTTCGCGCGCCACCTGCCCGATAATCTGGTACTGCTTACCGTTTTTGATGAAGTAGCCGTAGCGCTGCCCGCTCAGGCTGGCTTGCAGCGTCTGCGAGATATCCTGCACCGACACGCCCAAGCTCTGGGCTTTGTCGCGGTCGATGTTCACGCGCAGCTCGGGCTTGTTGAATTTCAGATCCACGTCCACGAACTGGAAGGTGGGGTCGAGACGGGCGGCTTCCAGGAACTTAGGCACGGCCGTGCGCAGCTTCTCGAAATCCTGGGTTTGAATAACGAACTGCACCGGCAGGCCGCCGCCACCGCCCGAGCCAATGCTCTGGTCCTGGCTGACGGAGGTGCGGGCGGCCGTGAGGCTTTTTACGCCCGCCGAAATAGCATCGGCCACCTGGCCCTGGGTGCGGTTGCGGTCCTCGGGCTCCTTCAGCAACACCCGGGCAAAACCCGAGTTTGCCCCGCCCGACCAGCCCGGCGAAGTCACCGTGAAGACGCTGCCCAAATCAGCCCCCGCCGAATCGACGGTCAGCTGGTTGAGCTGGGTGATGTACTTGTCCATGAACTCGTAGGAAGCACCCTCGGGGCCGGTGGCATTCACGTTCACACGGCTACGGTCTTCCACCGGTGCCAGTTCCGACGGAATAATGCCCATGAAGTACCAGGTACCCAGACCCGTGCCGGCCACCACCAGCCAGGCCAGCCAACGGTTGCGCAGAAACGTCTGCAAACTCTCGCGGTAGCCATTAACGACGCGCTGGAAGAAGGGCTCGGTTTTGCGGTAGAACCAGTTGTGGGTTTCCTCGCGCTTGAGCAGTCGCGAGCACATCATGGGCGTGAGCGTGAGAGAAACGAAGGCTGAAATCAGTACCGAACCCGCCACCACAATGCCAAACTCGCGGAACAGCCGCCCGGTAATACCCGTCAGGAACACCACGGGGAGGAACACGGCCGCCAGCACCACCGTGGTGCTCACCACGGCCAGCAGAATTTCCTCGGAACCCTTAATAGAGGCCTCCCGGGGTGATTCGCCGGCCTCAATGCGGGTGTAGATGTTCTCCAGCACCACAATGGCGTCATCCACCACCAGGCCGATGGCCAGCACCACGCCCAGCAGCGTGAGCACGTTGATGGAGAAGTCGAGCAGGTACATAACGAAGAAAATACCAATCAGCGACACCGGAATGGCTACAATGGGGATGAGCGTGGAGCGCCAGTCGCGCAGGAACAGGAAGATGACGACGACCACCAGAATGAAGGCCTCAATCAGCGTCTGCTTCACCTCGTCAATCGACTGGCGAATGAACACCGAGTAGTCGATGGCGGGCTCGATCTTAAGGTCGGCGGGCAGATCTTTTCCGAACTGGGCCACGCGCTTGTTGAATTCGTCGGCAATGTCAATCTGGTTCGAGCCGGGCTGCGGAATAACGGCAAGCGCCACGCCCGGCACGCCGTTCACGCGGAACAGCGTCTGGTCGTTTTCGGCATACAGCTCGGCGTAACCGATGTCCGACATGCGCACGAGCGAGCCTTCATCTCGCCGGATAACGAGGTTGTTGAACTCCTCGACCGTGGTGAGGCGGCCCATGGTGCGCAATGTAAGCTGGGTGGCCTGGCCCTGCACCGAGCCGCTGGGCAACTCCACGTTTTCGCGGGCCAGCGCCTGCTGTACGTCCACCGGGCTCACACCCAGTGCCGACAGCTTCACCGGATCGAGCCACAGGCGCATGGAGTAGCGCCGCTCGCCGTACACCCGAATTTCCGACACGCCCGGAATGGTCTGGAGTCGCTCGCGCAGCGTGTTAATGGCGTAGTCGGTCAACTCTAGCAGGTTGCGCTCTTTGGAGGTCAGGTAGCTGAGCACTACGGGCTGCGAGTCGGCGTTAGCCTTGCTCACGGTGGGCGGGTCCATGTCGCGCGGCAGGCGGCCTTGCACCCCCGAAACCTTGTCGCGCACGTCGTTGGCGGCGGTTTCCAGGTCGGCATCGAGGTCAAATTCCACCCGGATGCTGGCCCGGCCATCGCGCGAGTTGGAGGTCAGGTTCTTGATGCCCGGCACGCCATTAACGGCCGCTTCGAGCACCTCCGTCACCTGGGCCTGAATCACGTCGGCCGAGGCACCGGTGTAGGAGGCCGATACGCTGATAATGGGCGGATCGACGCTTGGGTACTCGCGCACGCTCAGGTAGCGAAACCCGATGACGCCAAAAATGACAATCACCAGGCTCATTACCAGAGCGAGGACGGGGCGGTTAATACTGGTTGAAGAAAGGCTCATGGCTTATTTCACGCAGGGTTTCGCAGTGGAAAACGCAGCTTCTGGGGGTGGTCGTTCTATGCGGACCTTCGCGAAAGCCCCTTCGCTCCGCTGCGGGAAAGCTATTTGGTAACCCGAACGGCGTCGCCGGGCTTCACCTGCAAAATGCCGGTCCGAATCACGGTGTCGCCCACGGCCAGGCCGTCAGTTACCTGGATGAGCTGGTTGGAGCGCAGGCCGATGTTGATTTTGCGGGGTTCCATTTTACCGTTCTTTATGAGGTACACGCTGTAGCCGGCGGCCTCGGGCACTACGGCTTCGGTGGGCACCTGGAGGGCACCTTCCGTCTGGCCCAGCTCCAGGTTTACCTTCACGAAGGCCCCGGGCCGCAGCTCGTTGTTGGTGTTGGCATAGCGGGCGCGCACGGTCTGGGTGCGGCTCACGGGGTCAATCTGCGGGTCGAGGGCGTACACCTTGGCCTGGTATTTCTGGCTCGACCCCTCGTCGGTGATGGTCACGTCCTCGCCCACGGCTACCTGCCGGGCAAAGCGGCCGGGTACGGCAAACTCCACTTTTACCGGCTTCACTTTAGAAAGCGTGGTGATTTCGGTGCCGGGGCTCACGTAAGTCCCCACTGTGGCCGTGGTCAGGCCCAGCACCCCATCAAACGGCGCCCGAATGGTGGATTTGGCCAGCGTGGCCTGCAAAGCGCCCAGCTCGGCGCGGGCCGTGAGCACCTGGTTGTTGGCCTGCTCGTACTCCTGGGCGCTGATGTATTCCTTGTCAAGCAGGATGCGCTGGCGCTTCTCCTGATCCTGAAAAAGCTTGATGTTGTACTGCTGCTTGCGCAACGCGGCCTGAATATCGGCCGAGTTGATGCTGACCAGCACTTGGCCTTTGCGTACCGGCTGGCCCTCACGCAGATTGAGGTTGGTTATCTTGCCAGCCACTTCGCTTTTGATAATAACGGCTTCCTCGGCCAGTACCGAGCCAGTGGCCGCTACCGCGTCGGCGAGGTTGGTCGCCTTCACTACATACACCTCTACCGGCAGGGCGGGGCCAGCTTTGGCCGGGCCATCGGCACCCTTGCCCTTGCCGGCCGCGCCTTTACCGCCCTTTACCTCGGGCGCCGGGAAGTACTTCATTTTGGCAAAAACCAACCCGGCCACGACGGCCAAAGCCAGTAACAACCACAATATCCGGCGGCCGGCTCCGCTGGTGCGGGGCGAGGCTACCTGTGGCTCTTCTTCTAGATATTCCTGAGTTTGCATGAACAGCAGCTGTGCTTACCGGTGCTCCCTTACCTGGGCCGCCCGTCGCATGTACCACAACGCGCTGCCCCGGTTGCAGGTTTAAAAACTGCCAGCACCGGAATAGATAATGGGGGTAAGACACCGATTCGGCCCCCGGGTTGCGCGGTTGGTAGCCTGGTCATTCAGCAAACTGCTCAGTTGCGCCAGATTGCGCTATTTGCGCTGCCAATGGTTGCCGGCCTCAAACAATACCTTCGCATTTCAGCGGTTCAGTAACTTCCCGCTCAGCATCTCATTATATATGGAGCAGCGTAATTTCTTTCAGGAAGTGCACGAAGTGGTGCGGCTGGTGCCGGTGGGCCGGGTAACTACTTATGGGGCCATTGCCCACTACCTGGGGTCGCGGCGCGGGGCCCGCATGGTGGGCTGGGCCATGATGGCGGCCCATACAGCCAACGAATACGTACCGGCCCACCGCGTCATCAACCGCAACGGGCAGCTTACGGGCCGGCAGCATTTCGCCACGCCCACGGCCATGCAGGAGACGCTGGAGGCCGAGGGCCTTACAGTTGTCGATGATGAGGTGCAGAACTTCAAGCAGCTGTTCTGGGACCCGACCGCAGAACTGGTGTGAGCCGGGTAGAAAAGGGCAGTTATGGAGGGCGAAGTAGGGGCAGGGTTTGCCCCCGCCCGCCGTTGGCACTTACTTCACGGAGCCTACAAACAGTCAGTCCACGCCTCGTTTTAACGGCGAAGTAGGGGCAAGCCCCACCCCTACACCGACCTCTCAATCCCTATGCACTAAGCGGGACGGTGGTCATTGCCTGGCGGATGGCGCCCAGCACTTCTTCGGGGCTGGCATTCTTGAGCAGGTAGCCGTGGGCACCTTCGGCCCGGAGCGAGTCAATCAGCTCGGGCTCGTCGTGCATGGAGATGATGATGGAGCGCACTTGCGGATACTGGGTGCGTAGCAGCCGCACCGTCTGGAGCCCGTCGAGCACCGGCATCTGCAGGTCCATCAGGATAACATCCGGAATTATGCCCCGGTCAAGGTGCTCAAGCAGCTCCTGGCCGTCGCCGGCCTCGAAGAGAACCTCCATGCCGGGAAAGCCGCTGATGAGGGCCCGCAGGCCTTTGCGGAACAGAATGTGGTCGTCGACGACGGCTAAGCGGATAGAGACGGTACTCATGCCAGCGGTGGGATAGAGGGCGAGGTGGAAGCAAGGTAAGGCAGGGGAAGCGAAATTTTCACGGTAGTGCCCTGACCAGGTGAAGATTGGTGCTGCAATGTGCCACGGAGCACGCCTACACGGCTGCGCAGGTTGGTCAGGCCCAGGCCGGTGCGGGTGCTGGGCAGCGGCTGCTGGTCCGACTGGGTGGGGTCGAAGCCGATGCCGTCGTCGGTGTAACGCAGGGTCAGCTCCTCATTGCCGAAATCGACCAGCATCTGAATGTTGCTGGCATGCGCATGGCGCAGGCCATTGCCCATCAATTCCTGCACAATGCGGTATACAATCAGCTCGTAGCGGGCATCGAGGCGGCGGGGCGTGCCGGTCTGCTCAATACTGACGCGGGTAGGGCCATCGGCCGGAATAGTGCGGGCCAGGGCTTCGAGGGCGAAAGGCAGTCCGAATTTCTGCAATGCCGCCGGCAGCAGGTTACGCGAAATGCGCCGCACCTCGTTAATGGCCTGGTCGAGCAGCAGCGTGGCCTCGTGGGTGAGGGCCGGTTGGTTGAGCGTGTTGAGGTGCAGCTTCACAATGGCCAGCGTAGTGCCTACGCCGTCGTGCAGGTCGCCGGCAATGCGGCGGCGCTCTTCCTCCTGGGCCAGCAAAGCAGCCTCCAGGGCCTGCTGCTGGCCGGTTTCGTGCAGCTCCTGCATCTGCTGCTGCTGCTGGATCAGGCGGCGCTGGTAGCGCACCACAAAGCCCACCACGCCCAGAGCCAGCAGTAGCAGAATAGGGGTGACGAGAATGAGCGGAAGCAGCGCGTCGGGCATGGGAAGGGGCGGCCAGCAACCCGGCCAGCCGGGTAAGCGGAGCAAGATACCGATTTAGCCGACCAGATGCGGCGGCAGTACCCGGTAGCGCCAGTTTTTGGTAGGCGGCCGCCACCCCAGCCGGAACCGCAGCCACTGCGGCAGCGCGTGGCGCGGCGTTACGCCCATCGGGAAGAGCGTGATGAGGTGCAGCAGCATGCCAAACTGAAGGGCGCGCAGGAAGGGGTAAAACCAGAGCGCTGAAACACCATTATGTTGTTGATTAAAGCGTATAATAGAATTGCTGAGCCAGCTGTAGCGGGATAAATCCTGGCCGATAAACATGAGTAGCGAACAAGAATAGTAAATGCCTACGATAAAGCAAAAAATAAAAACCGGACTTTTGGCCGGTGGAACTAAGTAGTCATGACGAATCATTTGGTTCAGCTGGCGAAAGGCCATGAAGACCAGAAAGCAATTGCCTACTGTCCGACTGAGCGTATTCATATTAGTAATCAGCCCATCAACCCATAGCGCGCTAGTAATGGCGCTAGCGAAAAATAGTAGCCAACCTATCTTCAGCCAATTTCTGGTATTATCGGATGCTAAGTTAATAAATATTAGTGTTAGCCAAGTGGCATCACAAAAGGTTGAAATATGGAAGGCGAATATATTATTGTGTAATACTTTTCTGGCAAATGTATCAAAAATATATAAAAAGGAATCACACAATAAATAAGCCGTTAAAGGTTGGAAAACAGGGGTGACTTTCGTCTTCCGGGCCCACATTATCCCTAGTATTAGCAGGCTGATACTCTCTCCAATTCGTAGAAATAGGAAAATGCCATTATACCAGGTCATGGCCGATAGCTAATTTAACGTACTACCAGGGTCGCATACAGACGGACATTTGCTGGTCATATCCCCCACAATACCGTCATCATACATGGCTTCCCCATTCGCTCCCAGGCGCGGCACGATGTCGTGGCCGTTCTTATCAACCCCAACAACCAGTATCTGCGACTCATCAGCTTCGGTCAGGTCCGCTTTTGATTTCTTTAGGCCCATGTAAAACCGCAAGCCCACACAGCCTTCCTGGTTCTTAATCTCATCGAGCAGCTTATTGCCGAAGTAATAGGCGTTGATGCGCTTACGGCCGGCAGCTTCGGCTTCGGTTAGCGCCTCCTTACGGTAGTTGGCGGTCCATTCGGCTGCCTCGGCCACCGGGATGGGGGCGCCGGCGTCGGGGTTGAAGCCGGGAATGGGGTCGTTGTTTTTCATTTTTAAGGAAACATTGTGGGTAGAGAAACAAGCGGGTATGCTGCTGAAGTGGCGCTACCGAAGCGGTGTCTCAGTTGGGCGTACCAGCAAAAAAGCTCTACTGAGTAGCACCGCCAATAGTAGCAGCAGTACCGAGCTAACCAAATACATCAGCCGCAGATTGAATTCGTCGTTGAGGACAATAAAGTAGTTCGTCGTCAGGAAGAGCAAAACAGTTCCGGCCAGGTATATGACAATGCCTACCGTAGCCACGAACATCGGTACTCTTGAGAGCTTTAGCTGCTTATGTCTCACCATAATCTTCTCAAAAAATAACAAGGCTAAGCCAATAATTAAAATGCTTTCGAATAAGTTGGTATAAGAATTTATTCTGGGAGGCTTTTCCAACCATATAGAATCGATAAAGGCAAAAAGTAGAAAAGCTACAGCTGCATATCGGATGGTTTTTTTGATTTTCGTCTCGGTAAATTCTTCATGGTACACTTTTAGATAAATAAGCGTTTCGGCTATAGTAGCAAAATGGATTAGTGGGATATTATTGCGCCATACACTGTTCGCAATGTGCATAAGGCAATATATGCCAAAATGAAAGACTGGCAAAAACCGAAGTGCCACCAACCCCCCGCTCAGATGCGTGCGACGCGTATGCGCCAGATAAAAAGGCAGCAGCAAGCTGGTGTAGGCTACAAAGTCCAACAGCTTGGCGAAGCCTAGAAACCAAGGCGGCATTAGCTGTTAAGTGGATTTTCGATACTGCAGCAAGGCGGGCAGGGTGGCACATGAATGGCAAGGGATATCGGCAGTTCCTCACTGGGCAGTTCCTGCATCTGGCCTTTAGCATCCAGGCGTTGTAGTTCCGTTGCCGAGGGCGTAGGCAGTATATCGTTGTCGTTGGCATCATAGCCGACCAATACCAGCTGCGACTGCCCTGCGTCGTCCAGGCCGTAATAAGCCCGCACGCCTACGCATGCCGGCTGGCTCAGAATGCCCTGCAGGGTTTCGTTCGACAAGCAGTGGCCCTTAATTCCGTTCGGATTCTGGTTGCGGTAATTACGGGTCCAGGTGCTGGCTTGCTGCAGGTCGTTGTTGGTCATGGGTGTATTAGGAAGGAATAGGGGCAGAGGAGCCAAATATAAGGAAAAGGGTATAGTATAACGCGTAATTCAGGACGTAAGGAGTCGAATTGCTACTAGGCAAAGTCGTCGGCGTCCTCTTCGTCTTCCAGGTTCTCGAAAACCTGGTCGATGGCCTGCTCGGCCGAGCGGAGCTTGAGCTTGCAGAGGCGGATGAGCTCGGCCGAGCGTTGCACCCGGCTCGTGAGGTCGTCCACGTCCACGGCATCGGTTTCGAGGGCCCGCAGAATGGTTTCAAGCTCCTCAATGGCCTGGCGGTAAGTGAGTTCTGTTGACTTGGGAGGCATGGTAAAAGGGAAAGCAGAAATAATGGAGGAATTTGAACAGTATAGAGATGCATTGATTTGCGTCTCGTCGCTGTTGGTTTTGAGTGTCCTGTAGTTTTCGAGCAATGGTGAGACGCAAAACAGCACGTCTCTACGCCATTTCTACAGCAACAGCGGCAGTTGCCCGCCTACGCGGGCTGGCACTACCGAGGCGTCGGGCAGGCGCAGTAGCAGCTCCTGGCCCGGCCTCAACGCGCCTGTAACTAGTCGGCCCTTGGGCGTGAGCAGGCACACGGTGCCCGGCTCGGGTGGGGGGGGGGGGGTTGCCATGGGCGTGGGCCGCAGCTCTGCTAGGCGCAGCTGCTGCTGGTGCAGCAGACGCAGGGCGGCCAGTTGCAGGGTATAGCGCCGGCGCAGCAGCTGCTCGCGGCGGCGGCGGTGCAGGCGGCGGAAGCGCTGGGCCAGCGCCCGACTGCGTAGCCGCAGCTGTTGCTCGTGGTGGCCTAAGGCTTCGCGGGCGGCCCGGTGCAACTGGTGCCGCCGCCGCCCCAGCTGCTGCTCCTGCTGGCGCAGCTGGGCCCGGGGCGCGGTGGCCGCCGCCTGAATGCGCTGGTGCAGGGCTTCGCGCTGCTCTTGCAGCAGGCCCTGCACTGCCCGCCGGGCCTGCCGGAGCCGCCGGTTGAGCTGCTCGGTTGCGTAGCGCACCTGCTGCTGGGCCAGCTCGCGGATGCGGCCGCCGTAGCCTTCGAGCGCTGCCTCCAGCCGGGCCAGCCGCTCGATGAGATAAGCAGCTACGGCGGTGGGTGTTTTCAGGGCCATGTGGGCCGTCAGGTCGATAACAGCTTCGTCGCGCTCGTGGCCGATGCCGGTGAGCACGGGCAACGGAAACGCGCCCACGGCCGCCGCCAGTCCGAAATCGTCGAAGGCCAGCAAATCGGCCTTCGAGCCTCCGCCTCTAATGATAACGACGGCCTCAAACTGCCCCCGCCGGGCACGGATGGCGTCGAGGGCGGTGCGGATACTGGCCGGCGCGCCCTCGCCCTGCATGGTGGCTGGGAACAGCGTCAGGGCAAAATCGTAGGGTGCTTCCTGGAGCTGTTGCACGAAATCCTGCCAGCCCGCCGCCGTGGCCGACGAAACCACGGCCACCCGCTGCACCCCGATGGGCAGCGTCAGCCGCTTCTGCCGCTCCAGCAGGCCCTCGGCCTCCAGCTTGCGCAGGGTTTCAAGTCGCAGCCGGGCTAGGTCGCCCACGGTGTAGGTGGGGTCGAGGGCCAGCACATCGAGGCTCAGGCCGAACTGCTCGTGAAACTTCACCTGCACCCGGAGCATGATTTTGAGCCCCGGTCGCAGCTGCAGGCCGGTTTGCTGCTCGAAAGCGGCCGCCAACTGCTGGTAGCGCTGGCTCCAGATGGTAGCCCGGGCCTGGGCCTTGAGCGTGGCCCCGCGGGCGGTGGTGTGCTGGTCGGTGAGGGTGAGGTAGCAGTGCGCGCCCACGGTGCGGGGCAGCGTGAGGTCCGAAATTTCGGCCACCACCCAGTACGATTCGGCAAACCGCTCGCTCAGCGTCTGGCGCACCCGGGCCAGCAACTCGGCCAACGGCAAAGCGGCGGGCGGCAGCGCGGGGCCGGTGTTGGCGGCAGAAGAAAGGCCCGGGTCGGGCCGACGGTTGTAGAGCGGCATCAGGCGCAAGTTACGGAGCGTTGGGGGAGAGGCGGGAGGGGGCGTTAGGAAGGTAAGTATAGGCGGAACCGAGAGGTTGAAAGGGAGGAAGGGAGGAAGGGAGGACGGGAACGTCATTCTGAGCGAAGCCGAAGAATCTCTTCCGCTTCGTTGGACTGCCATTGCAACGAAGCGGAAGAGATTCTTCGGCTTCGCTCAGAATGACGTTCTTTTTAGAGCCTCTCTCATCTCACCTTACTCAGCTTCCCCTTCCAAACACCAAATCACAGCTTTTTAGTAGATTTACTCCTGACAATACTTCCTTTCTTCCTGTTTTATGCGAAAAAATAATCCTTTGTCTCTGGCGGCTCTGGCCGCCGCTGGTCTGGCCTTGGGCGGCTGTGCCAGCACCCAGCCGGTGGCTTCCACCACTACCGCCGCACCTACTGCCGAAACGCCCCCGATGGCCGTTCCTGCCCCCAAAGGCACCGGCCTGAACGTGGCCAACATCAACACCTCGGCCGACCCCTGCGACGACTTCTTCGAGTACGCATCGGGCAGCTGGTTGAAGAATAACCCCATTCCGGCCGCCGAAGTACGCTGGGGTTCTTTCAACGAGCTGGCCGATAAGAACAACGCCGTGATGCGGCAGATTCTGGACGAGTCGGCCGCCAATACTTCGGCCGCCAAGGGCTCCAACGCCCAGAAAGTAGGCGACTTCTATGCCTCGGCCATGGACTCGGCCGCCATCGATGCCGCCGGTCTGAAGTATCTGCAGCCCGAGCTGGACCGCATCAGCAAAATCAAGACGCTGAAAGACGTGCAGACCGTGCTGCCCCAGCAAATGCGCCTGCAGACCGGTGCCTTCTTCGGGGGCTACGTGGGTCAGGATGACAAGAAGAGCGACGAGTACGCCGTGAACCTGTACCAGGGTGGCCTAAGCCTGCCCGACCGCGACTATTACCTCAAGGACGACGCCCGCTCCAAGGGTATCCGGGCAGCCTACACCACCTACCTGACCAACACTTTTAAGCTGCTGGGCGACAATCCGACCACAGCCGCCAAAAACGCTGTGGCCGTAATGGCGCTCGAAACCAAGCTGGCCAAGGCCTCGAAAACCCGCGTGGCTTTGCGCGACCCCAACGCCAACTACAACAAAATGAGCGTGGCCGAGGCCAACAAGCGCTTCCCGAATCTGGCGTTGCCCGCTACGCTCAAGACGCTTAACCTAGGCGCCGCCCAGCAGGTAATTGTGGGCCAGCCCGAGTTTATGCAGGAAGTGAGCAACCTGATGAAGCAGACGCCGGTTACCGACCTCAAAACCTACATGCGCTGGCATCTGGTGTCGTCGCTCTCGTCGGCGCTGCCCAAGGCCTACGGCGACGAGCAGTTCCGCTTCTCGCAGGTACTGAGCGGGGCCAAGCAGCAGCAGCCCCGCTGGAAGCGCATGTTGCGCTCGACCGACGGTGCGTTAGGCGAGGCTTTTGGGCAGGTGTACGTGGAGAAGGCTTTCACGCCCGAAACCAAGCAGAAGGCGCTGGTGATGGTAAACAACATCCGGGCGGCTATGGGCGAGCATATCAATAAGCTCGACTGGATGAGCCCGGCTACGAAGGCTGAAGCCCAGAAGAAGCTGGCCGCCTTCACCGTAAAAATCGGCTACCCCGACAAGTGGAAGGACTACTCGGCCCTCAACATCTCGCGCGATTCGTACCTGCAGAATGTGCTGGCCGCCCGCCAGTGGAGCTACGCCGACAACACCAGCAAGTTCGGCAAGCCGATTGACCGCCAGGAGTGGGGCATGACGCCGCCCACGGTGAATGCCTACTTCAACCCGAGCATGAACGAAATCGTGTTCCCGGCCGGCATCATGCAGCCCCCGTTCTTCGACCCCAACGCCGATGATGCCGTGAACTACGGCGGCATGGGCGCGGTAATCGGCCACGAAATCACGCACGGCTTCGACGACCAGGGCCGCCAGTACGACGCCGCGGGCAACCTGCGCGACTGGTGGACCAAGGAGGACGCCGACAAGTTTCAGCAGCGCGCCGACATGGTGGACAAGCAGTATTCGGCCTTCTCACCGCTTGATTCGGTGTTCGTGAACGGCAAGCTGACAATGGGCGAAAACCTGGCCGACTTCGGTGGACTGGCCCTGGCCTACTCGGCCTTACAGAAAGCCAACGCCGGCAAAAACGTGCCGAAGTACGACGGCTTCACGCCCGAGCAGCGTTTCTTCCTGGCTTGGGCTCAGGTGTGGCGCACCAACGCCCGCCCCGAGTACCTGCGCCAGCAGGTGATGACCGACCCGCACTCGCCGGCTCAATACCGCACTGTGGGGCCGCTCATGAACATGCCCGAGTTCTACGAGGCCTTTGGCTGCAAGGAAAACGCCAAAATGATGCGGGCGCAAGCCGACCGCGCCAAAATCTGGTAGGTTTCCGAAGCCGGTAGCATTTTGCAGGCAGTTGCTGCTATACTTTCAAGCTGAACAGGTAGACCATGCCGAACGACACGAATTACGCCGCACTGCCGCTGGAAGAGTTGCTGGCAGCGGAGAAAAGCAACAGAAAAAACCAGCTGCTTTCTGCCGGAACAATTGGGTTTTTGGTGGGTGTGATGGTATATGGCTTGGTGAAAAACGGATTCGGGTTTCTCTACCTGGCCATTCCGTTATTTCTGATAGCCATGATTTACAGAAGTTCACAAGCCCAAAAACAGACCCTTGCGCAGATCAGAAGGGAAATAGAGGCAAGGAGAGCAGCCTAGAAATGCTGAACTTTTGCCTATGCTAAAAGCGGCCTGCACATTTGTGCGGGCCGCTTTTTTGTGGAGTCAGAGGATGATTTGGGTGGCAGAGCGGGGCTGTAGCGCGTAATACTGCGGCTGGTAATCGAAACCGGTACACTTTTCCGGCGCGCTTTTTCGTAGCATGGGCTATGCTTGCACTACTTCGTATAACCGGGCTGGCCCTGCTGCTGGGTTCGGCCGCCTGCCAGTCGCAGCCTACCACCCCTCCCGATGACGCTGCTGCCCCGGCCACAACCCCGGCTGCTGCGCCGGCTACGGCCGCGTCGGTAGGCCTGCTGGCCGCCCCGCCTGATACCACCCTGGCGCGCCGCATTCAGCGCCCGCAACTCAACGATGTCTACGTGGTGGCCTATCAGCCTGGCGGCGGGACCGGGGAGCGGTATTTTTTCTACCGCGTAAGCCGCACAACGCCCACAACGGTCGATTTGCTGCCCGCCCGCCAGGAGTCCTCCGACCCGGCCGCTGACGTCAGCGCCGCCGGCTTCTTCACCGATAAAGCCCTGACTTACACCCGCGCCGAAGCCTTGGAGTTGATGCAGGAGCAGCCCGGCGACGTGCAGCACACCCGCCTGGTACAGATTCGGCGTGGGCAGTGAAAAGGGTTTCTTACTTCAGCACCTTCACCTTGATGCCCACATCCGTTACCGGCCATTTGTCCATGCCCACGGGCTCGTTGGCAATTTTGTCGATGACGTCGAGGCCCTCCACTACCTCGCCGAACACGGTGTACTGGCCATCGAGGCCGGGAGTGCCGCCGAGGGTTTCGTAGGTTTTGGCCTGCTCGGGCGTGAGCGGGCGGACGGCGCTGGCCTGCGCCTGGGCCGCCGACATCTTCTCGCCCTGCACGATATAAAAATCGTTGTTGGAGGAAAGTTTACCAGGGTTCATCTCGCCATCGTAGCGGGCCATCGCCAGGGCCCCGCGCTTATGGAAGTGTTGCGGCCTGATTTCGGGCGGCAGCCGGTAGCTGCGCATGGCAATAGTACGCCGCTCCGAGCCGCCCCCCTGAATGGCAAAGCCCTGCACCACCCGGTTGAAAACCGATTCATTGAACACCCCTTTGCGACTGAGCAGCAAAAAGTTGGCCGTATGAATAGGCGTGTCATCGTAAAGGCGGATGCGCATATCGCCCAGGCGGGTCTGGAGCAGCACTTCCTGGCCGGGGTACTCTCGTCCGTAGGCCAGCAGCAGTTGGGCGGCGTTGGAGTCGGCCAGCGCCATCAGGTCGGGGCCGGGTACTTCGGGCGGCGGCGCGGGCTTGGTGACGTCGGCGGTTTCGGGGGTGCCTTGGTTGCAGGCGGCCAGTAGCAGCGGCGCCGCCAGCAGCGGAAGCAGAAAGGAGTGGAAGCGAATCATGGCAATGATACGAACAATAACCGGCTGTGGGGCACAAAAAAAGGGTGGCCCGCCCAACAGCGTAGCCACCCCTAAAGATAATGCCCGGCTTGGGCTGGCAAGTTACCAGCCCGAGCCGGCAGGTGAGCTCCAGTCGTCGTTGGACTTCGCTTTTGTCTTCGCCTTGGGCTTAGCGGCTGGTTTGGTCTTTTCCTTCACGGCCGGTCCATCGGCGGGCTTTACTTTGGTTTTGACCTTGGTAGTCGGTGCGGCCGGCGTGGTGCCCGGCGCAGTGGCCGGCGCCGCTGTTGCAGCCGGCGTGGCGGGCTTGGCTTCCATGTCTGCCGAAAGCGTGGGCATGGCGCGGGCGGCATTGATGAGGTCGGGACGGACGGCTGCCTTCATGGGTTCGAGAGCCAGCAGGCCTTTCTCATCTACAAGCAAGTTTTCCTTCCAGGCACTGAGTTGGCTGTCGAGCTGGTCCTGCTCGTCTTTCGAAACGGGCTGCTTCAGCAGCTTGCCCAGGTCGGGCGAGCCGGCATCCTTCCAGGCCGTCAGCCACATGGAGGCCACCAGTGTGGGAGCCAGCTTCAGGCGGAAGGCAATCATACCCCCCACTTTATCATGGTACGAGTCGGCAAAGGCATCCGAGTATGCCCGGCGGGTTTCGCCATACTTGTGGCTGAAAACGTACTTGGTCTGGGGTGTGTACTTGCGGGTAATATCGCCCTCCAGATCGAAGGTGGCCCCCAGAAAGCCGTACGACTCCTGCAGCACCTGCCAGACGTCGCCCAGCGGATCTTTCAGGGGGCGGGCCGATTCGTTTTTGAGCTTGTACTTGCCAATGTGGCGCTCGGGCAGCTTGCTTTCCCACAGCGCCAGCATGCCCTCCTGCTTGCTGAGCTGGCCATCGTAGTTTTCGGTGGTGCGCAGCGGTACGTAGGCATCGGCGACCAAATGGCTCAACTCCGAAGAAAGTGTGAGAATAGCCGTGGTATCGGCGTTGCGGAAGGCCGCGGTGAGCTTGCTCTTGGTGTCCATGATGGCCCAGGGCAGCGTACCATACTTGCGTAGTGTGTCGGCCGTGTACTTGGCTACGGCCTTTTCCCACTCCTTGGGCACCGTACCGAAGGGGTCGGAGCCATAGTGGTCCATCGAAATAAAGTGCCGGGGCGATTCGGCCAAGTCCCGCTCGGAGGCCTGGTTGCCGCTGCCACTACCGTTTACCAGCGCGGGCATGTTGCGGAAATAATAGCCGCGCATGGCCGAAGGCAGCGCGTACACGGCCAGCTGCGTAACAGTGCGGTGCGCAAACGTACCCCAGGCCGGCAACAGGTTCGGGCACAGCAGCACGATAAGCAGGGTAAGTAGGAGTTTTTTCATAGCAGATTCCGACCAAAGGCTTGACGACAACGAAGATACAATTCGGCCGCTAGTTGAGGGCAGAAACTGTATTTTCAACCCGTTCGGTCCCGCCCGGCGTACTATTGCCTGCGGTGACGGCAGCCATGCTGCTTCGGCCCGCCCGCATGCCGCCATATTTTCCGCTTCTGCCCGACCAGCTGTCTATGACCCTTATTTCCAAAAAGAAGATTACTTACCCAGTGGGTGAACGGCTGCAGCAGTACCTCGTCGAGTACGACCGCGCCACCACGCTGCCCGTAACCTACGCCGACCTGGCCCGCTTTACGGGCGCCTACCCGCTGCTCGACCGCCAGGGCAACGATACGCTTTGGGAAACGGTGTACTACGAACCCAACGCCCTGCGCGAGCTCAGCCAGGGCCTGACGGAAGTATACGCCCTGCTCAAAACCGCCGGCGACCTTTCGTTCACCCGGCACCTGCTGGCCGACCGCATCGACTATTGTCGCTTCGGCAACAGCCAGCCCTTCCGGGTGCGCATCGTCAATCAGCTCAACGACAACCACGATTATTTCTACGTGAAAAAGGCCGATGCCTCCCGAGTGTACGGTTTGGAGTTAGAGCACATTCTTTCGCCCAACAGTATCACCTATCTGCTCAACGGTAACACGCTTATTGAGGAGCATATTGCCGGTATTCCCGGCGACGACTTCATCCGCCGCCATCTCTCCCGGCCGCATCTCAATGAGGTGCGCATGGCCAAGGAGTTCGTCAAGTTCAACGAGCGGTGCTTTGCACGGCTGCTGGGCGACATGCGGGCCTACAATTATATCGTCGACGTAACGCTAGACTTCGAGGATGAGCAGTACCGGGTCCGGGCCATCGACTTCGACCAGCAGTGCTACGAGGGCAAGAAGAATATGTACCTGCCGCAGTTTTTCAAGGACAACCGGGCCATTGTGCAGCTGTGCAGCCGGCTGCTCAAGCCCGAAAACATCCGGCAATACCAAGCCGAAGAGCGCACCCTGATGGCCCGCCGGGCGCGCTCGGAGCGCCACCGTCTCAAAGACCTCATCGACTGCCTGCGCCACGACACCATTTCGACCCCCGAGAAAGTCAGCCAGCTCAAACAGGAACTCAATCGCCACCACGGTACCGGGCAGTTCAGCCGCTGCCGTGGCATGGGCGACGTAGTGCGCCTGAACCTGAAGCTGATGCTGATGCCGCCAAAAAAGACCTGAAAAGTAGTAAATGCTACAAGCTAAAAACCCGGCGGCCGAGTAGGTCGTCGGGTTTTTAGCTTGTAGCGGGTTAGCTTTTAGCGGCCCAGCCCAATCACTATGCCTACTGAAAACTCGCCGCCACCGGGGCTGATAGTCTGCACTAAGTCGTGCATGCTGGGGGAGGGGTAGGAGCCGGGAGCGTAGGTTACGGGGTCGCCGCCGAGGCGGCTGGCATAGCCGATAGTAGCGAGCAGCCCGACTCGCCCCGGCTGCCAGCGGATACCACCCCGCAGATGCGCCGTGGCGCTCGGTCTCATGGAGTAAGTAACCTGCTCGCTATCCAATTCTACTTCCACGTTGTTGAGACGGCCGGTGCGTACTAGGTTCACGCCCAAGTAGGGCGTAAAGGGGCGGTTGGGCCGAAAATAGTAGCGGGCTCCTACCCCGATTTTGCCTCCCACGCCGATACCGACTCCCGCATTTACATCGAAGGCGGGCGACACATTGTAGCCATAGGTAATGCCGAAGCCATACGGCGCATTCCATCCCAATTCGAGCGCGATGCTGGAGCGGTATAGTGGAGCAGGGTCGGAGCCTGAACGGTCACCTGAGCGAGCATTAGGTTGGGCCTCAAACCGGGCGTCGCCGCGAGGGCGGCTGGGGTACTGGGCGTTGGGTTCGCGCGGAACGTCCTGGGCCTTGGTGATAATAGCAGTCAGCAACAAAGCAGCGGCTCCGGCTATAGCGTAGCGGTTCATAATAAGCGAGCGGTAAAGAGTGATAAAGATGAACCTGCTAGCCAGCATGGTAGTGCCGGTCATCGGCAGCTGTAAAGCGCAAATCCACAATCGTGCCCGGTTTATGTAGAAAAGTTCCTGATCCGGAAATTATTTTTCGCAAACTTGCTTTCCTGCTCGTCAGGCCAGTTTTTGCTGCTGATTTTTTCGATTGGATCCTGCCGCGCAGGCTAGCACTGCTACGGCTGGTATACTACGCCCTGCTTCATCACGAAGCGGACCCGCTGCATGGCTCCAATATCCTGCAATGGGTCGCCCTCTACGGCCACCACATCAGCGAGCTTGCCGGCTTCGAGCGTACCCAGGTTTTCCGACTGGCCCAGCAGCTCGGCCGCTGACACAGTGGCGGAGCGCAACGCGGCCAGCGGTGGCATACCCGCCTCCACCATGTAGCGGAACTCCAGCCCGTTGGCCCCGTGCCGGAATACGGCCGCATCGGTGCCAAACGCAATTTTAACGCCCGCTTTGTAGGCCCGCCCGAAAGTGCCCTGCAGCTTCGGCCCGATGGCTAGGGCCTTGGGCGTTACCAGCGGCGGGTAGTAATTCGGGATTTTAGCCGAGTCGGCCACCGACTTGCCGGCCGTGATGGTGGGCACGTACCAGGTGCCGTTTTTTACCATCAGCTTCATCGTTTCGTCATCCATCAGCGTGCCGTGCTCGATGCTCGTTACGCCGGCCCGGATGGCGCGCTTCATCCCTTCGGCCCCGTGGGCGTGGCAGGCCACGGCCAGGCCCAGGTCGCGCGCCGTTTCCACCACGGCCCGAATTTCGGCCTCCGTCATCTGGGCCGCCGAGCCATCTTTGGCTACGCTGAGCACGCCGCCGGTGCTGGCAATTTTGATGAGGTCGGCCCCACGCTTATACTGCTCGCGCACGGCCTGCCGGGCCTCATCGGGGCTATTAATCACGCCATCCAGCGGGCCGGGTACGCCCATCAGGTCAAGGCGGTAGCCGTTGGTAGGGTCCATGTGGCCGCCGGTGCCCGAAATAGCCTTGCGGGCCGTGAAGATGCGCGGCCCCACTACCTTGCCCTGGTTGATGGCGTTGCGCAGGGCCACGTTCACACCCGAGCCACCCAGGTCGCGCACGGTGGTAAAGCCGGCCAGCAAGGTTTTGCGGGCGTGCGGCAGCGAGCTAAATGCCGCATCAGCAGGGTTGTCGATGAATTCGCGCAGAAAGTTGTCCTTGCTGGTTTCGCTTTCCAAGTGCACGTGGCAATCGATGAGGCCGGGCAGCACAGTACGGTTTTTCAGGTCTATAACCTGGTCCTGGGGGCCGGTGGGGGAGGAGTAGCCCTTTTCTACGGCCAGCACCCGGCCATTCTCTACCACCACGGTCATGGCGGTTTGGGCACGATCGGAGCGCATGTCGAGCAGGCGGCCGCAGTGCAGGTAGGTTTTCTGGGCCAGAGCGGCCGGGGCCGAGGCCAGCAATGCGGTGCCAAAGAGCAGACTGGTGAGAAGCGGTTTCAGCATAAAGGCAGGAAAAGGGGCCAAAAAAAGGATTGCAGTGGCGGAAGATAAGCTGAAAATAAACGCTGCAAGCCGACTATTTCCGGGGCAATCCGTACCTTGAAATCGGCTGGAATCTCAGCTGACAGCTTTTGGCCGATAGCCGCTGGTTTTTCTGCAGCCATGGCGGCGTATAGCCCCATCAGCCTCATTCATCCCATTCTCCACCTCTACCCCATTCAACTATGGCCACTCCCGAAGAATTTGAAGCCGCCGCCGCCCGCAGCAAAGAGTTGCCCGCCAAGCCCGACAACACGACCTTGCTCAAAATGTATTCCCTCTACAAGCAGGGCAGCGAGGGCGACGTTTCGGGCGACCGGCCCGGCGGATTTGATTTCAAAGCCATTGCCAAGTACGACGCTTGGGCCGGCCAGAAGGGCAAAACCCAGGACGATGCCCGCCAGGAATACGTCGATTTCGTGAATTCTTTATTCTAAGCCACAAGCCCTGTCTCAGACAGAGGTATCAGGCCCCAAGTAAAAGTGCCCGCTACAAACATAGCGGGCACTTTTGATTGGGGCCTGAAGCCTCCGTAAACAACAAGGACATGAGAGGCTAGCCCAACGGCTGGCCGCCGGCATCGGGAGCGGCGGGCGGCGGGGTGGGCTTGGCCGGGGCAGTGCCGGGGGCCGGCAGGTCGAAGGCCACAGCGTTGTGCTCGAAGTGGTTTTTGTGCGAGCCGTCGCAGAACGGCTTGTTGGCCGAAAGGCCGCAACGGCAGATGCTGATTCGCTCCCGGCCGGCGAGGCCGTACGAGTTGCCTTGGGCATCTACGAGTTCGAAATCGGTTCCGTCTACGCGGAGTGAGCCATTGCTGAGGACAGTAAGTTTGGTGGCCATGTTGGGTAAGTCAGTGAAAGTGTGAGTCGGTGAATGAGTTGGTAAGCAAAGTAAGCAGAACTATGCGGCTGGCGCCGAAACCCGGCCATACGCCCGCGGTATGCTGTTGTTCTAAGCCCTAAGCTCCTTGCGCATAACGTAGTCGTTCATCCAGTAGGGGCCGATGGCAATGTCCTCTTCGTGGTGGCGCTGAAACCCCAGGTGCTCGTAGAAAGCCAGCGCGGGGTTGTGGCGGTTCACATTCAGGTCGAGCGTATGGCCGCCGGCGACGCGTACGGCCGTTTCTACGGCCCCAATAAGCTGCTGGCCCAAGCCTAGGCCTTGGTGCGAAGGCAGCACGTAAATCTTCTGCAGCTTGAAAATACCCGCCTCGGGCTGAGCCGAGAACGACGCGTAGCCGCTGGCCGTTTCGCAATCGGCGTAAGCCAGCAGAAACTGATGGCCCTGTTCGCTGATCTGCCGTTGCAGCGAGGCTTCCGTGTAAATCACGCGGTACATGTACTCGATTTGCTCGCGCGAGATGATGAAGCGGTAGGTCGGCTCCCAGGTGGCTTCGGCCAGCGCCAGAATGGTAGGAATGTCGGCGGCGGTAGCTAGGCGGATGCGGATGGAAGCGGCGGGGGAGGCTGGCATAAGGGGCAAAAAACGGGATAATCCGGCGCAAAACCGAACCCTTTGGCAGCTTTCGACGGTTTTGGGCCGGAAATTGCCTCTCTCCTGACCAAACGGCCCTACCGCCGCATACTGAGCTTGTGTCGCTCCCGTTATCTGCTTCTTTCCTTCTGCCATGCTGAAAAATACTGCCTCCGCTACCCTGCTATTCGCCGCCAGCCTGCTGCTCGCTGCCTCCCCAGCCGCACAAGCCCAGTCGGGCACCTCCAAAACGGCCCCCGCGCCGGCCGGTAGCCTCGAACGCACGCTCAGCGAGTTCGGCAGCTGGGTTGGCAAGCAGGTCGACCGGGCCGAAGAGGTTACCCGCCGGGAAATACCTAAGGTTACGGCCGAGTTTGACCGGCGCAGTAGTCGGCTCGACCGGGCCGTCGACAGCCTTTCGGCCGAGAGCCAGCGCGAGTACGCCGCCCAAAAGGGGCGCTACCAAGAGTGGGCCACCCGCCAGGATAGCCTCAATGCCGCCAACCGCCAACCCACTACGCCCGCCCAGGCTCAGGCCCGGCTGCTGAACGAGAACGTGAATATCAGCCGGGCCCGCGCCACCGAGCTGCCCAACCTCTATCAGCGGTTGGTTGAAACTATGCGAACTGAGAAAAAAGCCTGGTCGCAGGTTGATTGGGCGACGGCCGACGAGGTGCTCAGCCGCCTCAATGCCCGCTATGAGCAGGTGCGTACGCAATTGCCGCTCGAAGAGCGCCTGCGTATTCGCACGCTACAAGGCGAGTTCCGGACGCTGGAAAAGGCCCGCAACGTAAAGGACTCGATGCGCGACTAAAGAATCAAGCTGCCAAGAGCAGCGTAGGGACGGGGCTCGTCCCCACCCGCCACCAGAACTAGGTGTTGACCGACTGTTTGCAGGTCTCGCAAAGTACTTACCAACGGCGGGCGGGGACAAGTCCCGCTCCTACGCTGTTCTTCGCAACCCAGGTTAAGAAGTGCGCAGTTTGCCGCTGCCCAGGAGGGCGACAGTAAGCGGGCAAACGCCTAAACTAAATTGATTTTTGGGGCGGCGGAAGCCTGCTCCATCCACTCCAAGGCAGCGGCAGCATCCTCGAACGCCTCGATGCGCAGGTAGGGTTTCAGCCGATCTATAAATTGGTAGCTGGCCAGCTGGTTGTGCATATCGGGCGTGAAAATGTAGGCAATGGCATGTAGACCACCATTTAATACCTGAGGCAACCATTCGTACTCCAGCCACTCCAGCGCATCACTCCAGTCGCCGGTAGCTTGGGTTTTGTCGTTGAGTAGCAAGATGTAGGGCGTGGCAGCAGTTAGCTGCATTGTGCAGCGGGCCACGTATATCACCTGCTCACCCGTGAGGTTTCCGAACCAGCGTATCGCCAGCAGTTGCCGGGCCGGGTCGTGTTCGATAGTGGCCAGCCGTTTTCCGCTGTCGTCGGTGAGGATGCTCAGGGGCTGAAGCGTGAACAAGACGATGGCGTGAGAGGGTGGAGCTGTAGTCAATAAGACTATTATACGTAAATATAGAATTATTGGCGATGCAAGTGGCTAAGTGCTGGTCGTGAAAAGGGAACTGCTATTTTTGCGACTCTGTTTTTTCGCACTTCGCTCATGCACATTGCAATAGTTGGTAATATCGGGGCTGGTAAAACCACCCTGTCAAACAAGCTGGCACACCATTTTAACTGGGAGGTCTTTCTGGAAGATGTGGACGACAACCCCTATTTAAAGGACTTTTACGACGATATGCCCCGCTGGGCTTTCCACCTGCAGGTATATTTTCTGAACAGTCGCTTCCGCCAGACCCAGCAGATAAAAAAGCTGCAGGAAACCAACAGAGGCATCATCCAGGACCGTACAATTTACGAGGATGCCCATATTTTCGCGGCCAACCTCAGCCAGTCGGGCCTGATGAGTGAGCGTGACTACCAGAACTACCTGGGCCTGTTCAATTCCATGATCAGTATGGTCGATCCGCCCGACCTACTGCTCTACCTGCGCGCCGACCTGCCGAAGCTAGTGCAGCAGATCGAGCGCCGGGGCCGCGGGTACGAAAACAACATCAAAATCGACTACCTCAAGCACCTGAACGAGCACTACGAAGAGTGGATTGCCGGTTACAACTTGGGTAAGCTGCTTATCGTCGATGTCAACAACCTCGATTACGTCAACAACCCCGAAGACCTTAGCGTGGTCATCGACAAAATCAATAGCACCTTATTCGGGCTTTTCTAGGCAGTATCTCAACGCAAAAATCCGGCTGTTAGCCAGCGCCTGCATAGGCTCCGGCGAGCAGCTGGATTTTTTGCGTTTGCGGCCTTAGCTTTCTTCGATTGCTTGATTCAGGAAAGCCACCAGCGGACGGGCGGCCTGCCAGGCTTCGAGCACGCGGGCCGGAAAATCGGGGCGCAGCACTTCCGAGTCGGGGAAGTGCTGCCACACAAAATGGCTCTTGAGCCGCAGCCACGCAATATCGGGGTCAGTCCGGTCGTAGCCTTTGGGGGCCGTTTTGAGCGTTTGGGAAGTGTCGAGGCCCTCCGGGAAGTGGCGCAGCAGCTCAGGGTGCTGGCGCATGCGGTGAAATGCTGGGGCACTGTAGTGGATTTCCTGCCGGATGCGGGCCAGCTCGGCGGCGTCGGGCAGGCGGCGGCCGGCCCCCACGTAGGTGCCACCGCCGGGCTGCACGGCCACAAAGTAGCCCGCCCGCGGGGCGTGCCGGCCGCCGGGCTTGAAGCCCGCGCCCATGTGGCGCTTGTAAGGCTCGGGGTCGAGCTGCGAACGATCATTTTTATTGATGCGGAACATCAGGTCGGTAGCACGCAGGCCCTGCAGGCCGGGTTCCAGCTCAGCCGAGGCCAGCCGCAACAGCTCCTCTACGAAAGCGGCGTATTCGGCACGAGCGGCGTGGTAGCGGGCCCGGTGCTCGTCCATCCAGGCCTTGTGGTTGTGGGCCGCCAGATCGTGCAGGAAATGCAGGGTTAGTGCTAAGCTCATAAGCGGAAACGCAAAACGTACGGAGCGTAAAAAGCCCCGCACCGCTAGGCGGTACGGGGTAGCGCGGGCCCAAGTTGGCCGCTGCTGACTTATAAGGGGCTACTTGCTGCCTAAAACCGGTCCGTTTCCGAGAGCGGTGGGACTGTTGAGGGCCCAGCTGAATGAGAGGTACTCGATGCTGGCCGTGGCCGGCACTGGCACGTGCGCGTAGCGGTTGATGAAGGCGAGCAGCTGCGGCTCGGCCCCGAACTCGGTGGCGTAGGAGCGAAACAGCCCCGACAACTGCACCTGCTGGGTGTTGAGCTGGTTGAAGGCCGGGTCGTTGATGAAGCGGCGGGCCTGCTGATCGAGCTGCTGGTTGAGCTGGGGGCCGGTGTAGGACTCGGCCAGCAGCGGCGCTGCCGAAGCCGCGCCGTAGTTGAGGGCAAAATGAATACGCGGGTCGCGGAATTGCTGGCGCAACAACTGCTCAATCTGGTTGAGGGAGTAGTTCTGTCCGCCCACGTTCACTACCACCGTTTCCCAGGGCGACTCGTAGCCGCCCGTGATTTTGATACGGATGTCGTTGATGCTGGCTATGGGGTAGTTTTCGAGTATTAGGTTGGTGGCTGCGGCGTTATAGGTGTTCAGCCAGAAGGCCTTTAGCTGGTCGGGAGTCCAGTTTTCGGCTTGGGGGCGCACCTTACGCAGGCTTTGCAGATAGCCCAGCAACTGGTCCTCATCAGCCAGCAGGCCCTCGTAGTTCAACCGTCCTTCGGGCGTGACGTGCAGGCGCAGCAGGGCGTTCCAGGGCTGCTGCAACTGCTCTACTCCGGAGCCGTTGGCAAGGGCTACCGTGCCGGTAAGGCTTAGCACTATTGCCAGCAACGAACTCAGTAGCAGACGGAACAGACCCGATAGCAGGGTAAAAGGGCGCATAATCCAGGTAGGGAATCACCGGAAATAGCTTTTATCCGGGATAGTATTGATTCGTCAAAAGTATATGTTTCATACGGCTTAGCAAAATGCAATCCAATCAAAGCGCCGGGTTATTCGACCAATCATGGGTAAGCGGCGGCTAGTATGCCTTTCTACTGGCCGAAATAACCTGTAGATAACTCCTTTAGGTAAGGGGCATGTATGAAGCCTGTGTGGAGGGCTTCTCTCGCGGTAGCAGGGGGCGATTCGGTGAGGAGCCGGTTAGGCCTTATAACTATGTACGGCAACCGACTGGCCCACTGCAACCCGGCCCCGGCCCGCGCTGGTTACGTTTTGGCCGAACATGGCGCTACCATCCTCGGTGCGGTAGGAGGCCAGGGTGCGCAGGGGTTCGCCAAGCGCGTTTTTCCGGGCCGTAGCCGGGTCGATGGTGGTGAGTACACACCGCCCGCAGGCCCGCACCGCCCGGAAAGAAAGCTCCCCGATGCGGAAGTGGCTCCAGCTGTCTTCGATGAAGGCCGCGCCACCGCTGAACACAAAATTGGGCCGGAACCGCTCGATACCTACCGGCTCGGCCAGGCGGTTGTTCAGGTCGAGTAGGGAAGCCTGCCCGATGAGCAGAAACGGATAGGCGTCGGCGAAGCTCACCAGCTGGCCCTCGGGGTTGAGGGCGGGCTCGGTGTCGCGGCGCACCATATCCGACATGTACACCAGCTTGCAAGGCTGGCCCAGCGCCTCGCTTAGCCACTCGTCGCACTCGGGCCGGGCGCGCCAGGCAAACACCATATCATCCCAAACAGTAACGAACAGCGTTTTTTCGGGCGTGGCCTCGAAGGGCACGTAAAGCGGTAGCAGTTCGGGGCGCTGCTGGTGGCTGAGCAGGAAGCCGTTGTAAGCCGGGGCTACCTGCAAGTGGGCCATGGCCGCGGTCTGCCGCTGGGTCATAAACTTGTTGCGCTCGTCCACAATCAGCCAGCGACGGTCGTGGCGCAGGCCGCGGGGCTCCACAACGGCCTCGGTAAGCCGAATGCCTCCCAACGACTTTACCGGGTAGATGTAGAGGTCGGTGAGCAGGAGTGAGTCAGACATGGAGCAAAGATACCAGTTGTCGGTGATGATGAATTATCAGTTGATCGTGAGAACGATGTAGGGGCGGGGCGTGGCCCCCCCCCCCCCCTGAAAAAAAAAAATAACCGCGTTTTTTTAGGGCCCACCCACCTCTGGGTGTGG
>NZ_JABKAV010000036.1 GCF_013377905.1 Hymenobacter terrestris | reverse complement strand
GGCCCAGGCCCCGCCCCTACAACGCCCTCGCCTCTAAATCATAACTGATTATACGCCTTGATGAGGGCGTTGAATGATTCGCGGTAGGTGTCGCCGATGGGCAGCAGGCGGCCCGCTACCTGCACTTTGCCCCGCTCGACGTGTTCGATGCGACTCAGAGCCACCAGAAACGACTTGTGGATGCGGGCAAACCGCTCGGGTGGCAGCACCTCCTCCAGCCGCCGAAACGACTGCAGCGTAAGCACTTTGCCGGTGGTGGTATAGAGCATCAAATACTCCTTCATGCCTTCGATATACAGCAAATCGTCGAAGGCCACGCGCTGCAGCCGATGCTCATTCTTGACGAACATGGCGTCGTCGGGCGCAGTGGCGGCAGGGGCCACTTCGGGCACGGCGGGGGCGGGCGGCGTGGCGGCGGGCGCGGTTGACGTCAGCTGCTGGCGTACCCGCTGCACAGCCTGCACAAACCGCTCGAAGGCAATGGGCTTGAGCAGGTAATCGGCCGCGCTGAGCTCGTAGCTGCGTACTGCGTACTGGTCGTAAGCGGTGGTGAACACAATGCGCGGTCCGGGCTGGGGCAGCAGTTGGGCCAGCTGTACGCCCGTCAGCCGGGGCATATGAATGTCGAGAAACACCACATCCACGGGGTTGTCCTGCAGAAACGCCAGGGCCGCCAGCGCGTCATCAAACTGCCCCACCAGCTCCAGTCCCGGCACTTGGGCGCAGTAGTCGGCCAGCAGGTCGAGAGCCAGCGGCTCATCATCAAGAATTACGCAGGTCATAGGTGAAGGAGCGAATCGGTGATCGGGCTTATGATACGTAACGAACGCCTTGTTGCACCTTATCGAGGCATTGAGGAAGTTCTTCTGAAGCGTACTAGTGCTAATTAACGCTACGGCAGTAGCACTAAGGTAACGCGGTGCTGCTCCGGAGTGGTCTGTACATCGAGGGTATGGCGGTGAGGGTAGAGCAATTCCAGGCGGCGCTGCAGGTTGGCCAGGCCCACGCCGCCGGGCTGCCGGGGCAGGGGGCGCTCGGCGTCGGCGGGCGCTACATAGTTGAGTACCGAGAAGCGCAGGAGGCCATCGGCGGCCAGGTGCAGGGCAATGTGCACGGCCACGGGGCGGGCAGTCAGGTCGCCGTGCTTGAAGGCGTTTTCGACCAGCGGCAGCAGCAGCAGCGGCGCAATGGGGTGTACGCAGTCGGGGTTGGTGCCTGCTACTTCCAGCACTACCGCCTCCTGGGCCGAGGCCGGCAGCCGCAGCCGCTGCAAATCAAGAAAGCTGCGCAGGTGGGCCAGCTCACGGCTCAGCGGCACGGTGTCGGTGCTGCTTTCGTAGAGCAGGTAGCGCATGATTTCGGCCAGCCGCAGCACCGCCTCGGGCGCTTTGTCCGACTTGCGGCTCGTGAGCGAGTAGATGTTGTTGAGCGTGTTGAACAGAAAGTGCGGGTTGATCTGGGTTTTGAGCATGGCCAGCTCCGTTAGCAGCTGCTGGCGCTCCAGCTCGCGGCGGTTGCGCTGCCCGCGCAGGTAGTCGTTGGTAATGCGCAGGCCCGAGGCGCTGCCAATAATGAACGTGCCAATAATGGAGGCCGCCAGCAGCCGCATGGCGGCGTCCGGGAAAGGGCTTTTGGGGGGCTTGGCCGCGTCGATTCTTGCCGTGCCCGGTTTACCTTGCGGGCTGGAAGAGGGCGGTGCTTTTTGGGTGGACACGTGTACCCCGGACGGAGCAAACTGCGGGATAAGCCAGCCAATAAGGGCCAGATAGGGCAGCAGCAGCAGCGCCGCCTTCGGGATGTACTGCAGCACCCGGCCCCGGCCCAGCGTAGAGGGTATCAGCCAGCGCCAAGTCAGGTAGAACAGCGTGGCGTCGCCCAGGTCTTCGAGCAGGTAGCGGCCCAGCTGCGGCAGCAGGCCCCACCACTCGGGGGCCGTGGGCGGAAACTGGGGCAGCTTCGAGAGAATGCTGCTGAGCTTCAGCCCGTCAATTATCAGTAGCCACAGCCACAGCAGAATATGCACCCAGCGCGGCACCCGGGTGGCCTCCGGGTCGTGGGCCGACCACTCGGTGGGCCGCAGCCACTCGCGCAACCGCACCCGCCAGCTCCGCCACAGCGGTGGCCGGAGCGGGGCAGGAGCGGCGGGAGCAGGCGGTGGCAGAACTTCCATCCTCGAAAATAGTGCAACAGCAGGTTGCTGGCCGGCCTTCTTCAATCAACCCCGCCAACAGCCCCCTCAACGCCCCGGGCCAGCGCACCAACCCGGCCGGCCGGAATAAGTGGCATTTTTTGGGGGTTGAGGAGAAGAAAAAAGGGTTGCAGGGCCTAAACGGAATGTTGGTTGAATTGTGGCGGAAAGATATAGTGCCGCTGCTAGGTTTGCAGCAGTTCCTTCCGTTTCGCCCCCTTTATTCCTCTCTCATGCGCTCTGCTTCTACCGCCGCCCCGCTGCTCGAAAGCCACGACCTGAGTTTCCGCTTCGGGGCCCGGCCCATTCTGCACGCGCTGAACCTGCGGGTGGAGGCCGGCAGCATCTACGGATTTCTGGGGCCGAACGGGGCCGGTAAAAGCACCACTATGCGCCTGCTGCTGGGGCTGCTGCGGCCCACCAGCGGCTCGGTGCGGCTGTTCGGGCACGAGCTGGCCCGGCACCGGGTGGCGCTGCTGGGCCGGGTGGGCGCGCTCATCGAAAGCCCCTCGCTCTACGACCACCTCACGGGTCGCGAAAACGTGGAGGCCACCCGCCGCCTGCGGGGCGTGCCGGCCCACCGCACGGCCGAAGTGCTGGCTCTGGTAGGCCTCAGCGCCGATGCCCACCGGCCCGCCCGCGAATACTCGCTCGGCATGCGCCAGCGCCTCGGGCTGGCCCTTGCTCTGCTGCCCAACCCCGACCTGCTGCTGCTTGATGAGCCTACCAACGGCCTCGACCCCACCGGCATCATCGAGATGCGCGCGCTGCTACGGAGCCTGTGCCACGAGCACGGCAAAACCATCCTCGTCAGCAGCCACCTCATCAGCGAAATCGAGAAAACGGTAACCCACGTGGGCGTAATTCAGCGGGGGCGGCTGGTGTTTCAGGGCAGCCTGCCCGACTTGCAGCGCCTGCAAACCGGCCGCGCCCAGCTGGTGCTCGAAACCGAAAACGCCGACACCTGCCGCAATTTGCTGCCGGGCCTGCTGGCCGGGGCCAAGGTGGCCGGCCCCGGCATCCTGCAACTGCCCTGGCTGAGCCGCGAACACGCCGCCGAGCTGGCCGCCGGACTGGTTTCAGCTGGCCAGCCCATCTACGGGTTGCGCCAGGAGCAACCAACTTTGGAAGACACCTTTCTGCACCTCACAGCGAGGATGAATGAGTGAGTTGCTGATTTGGTGAGATGGATAAACGCACTGTCATGCTGAGTGAAGGCGCAGCCGCAGTCGAAGCATCTCTACTACCGCAATGCTAACCCTGACAGCTACAACGAAGCGGTAGAGATACTTCGACTGTGGCTGCGCCTCCGCTCAGTATGACAGTGCTTTCTCACTCATTCGCTAACTCACTCATGGAATACACCCTCCCTGTTGCCCCCGGTCCACTTACTCAGCTCGGCCGCACCCTGGTTGCCGATGCGCTGAAGCTGCGCCGCACGGCCGCGCTATGGCTGGCACTGGGCGGCGGGGCGCTGCCGGTGCTGCTCAACCTGCTCATTTTCTATTTCAAAGGACATCTGCTGGTG
The DNA here is from genome assembly GCF_013377905.1 of Hymenobacter terrestris. Lineage (GTDB taxonomy): Bacteria > Bacteroidota > Bacteroidia > Cytophagales > Hymenobacteraceae > Hymenobacter > Hymenobacter terrestris. The sequence continues at coordinate 31,258 of NZ_JABKAV010000036.1, read as the reverse complement.
AAACCCGGCCAAAACCCCTGGCCGCAGTACGTGGGCATGAGCTGGCAAACGGCTTCGGTACTGCTGTTGCCGATGTTTGTGGTGCTGCTGAGCGGGCTGGTCGTGAACCTGGAAAACCGGGGCGGCTGGCGGCACCTACTGGCTCAGCCGGTGGGGCGCGGAGCCGTATTCGGTAGCAAATTGCTGCTGCTGCTGGTCCTGAACGCCGTGGCCCAAACGCTATATGTGCTGCTGCTGTTGGGAGCGGGCGTGCTGCTGGGTTGGCTGAAACCTGATCTGGGCTTTCAAAGCCACAGTATCAGCCTGCTGCCGGTATTGCGGATGCTGGGACACACCTACGTGGCCACGCTCGGTATTCTGGGCGTGCAGTACGGGTTGGCGCTGGCCTTCCGAGGCTTCGTGGGGCCGCTGGCGGTGGGAATAGCCGGCATCGTGTCGGCCCTCACACTGCTGCGCTGGGAGCACATTGATCTGGTACCCTATGCTGCCCCCACCCGGATATTGCGCCTGCTCGAAGGCGACACACAGCTGAGCGTAACCGCCACGCTTTCGCCGGCCGAGTGGTACTCGTTGGGCTGGTTTGCGCTGGCGGTGCTGGTGGGCTACCTGCTGCTGCTGCTACGCCGCCCGGTTACCGACTGACACTTATTTGGGACAGCACAGCCATTACTGCTCTCTTTACGCCTCCCGCATCTGCGGCATTCCCTCATCTGTAACATCTGTAATTAAATGAAACACGCTACTCCGCTGGCCCTGCTTACGGCTACGCTACTGGCCACTCCGACCTTTGCCCAAACCGGCCCGCCCGCCGGTCAGCGGCCTGCTGGAACCCCCGCCGCCGCGCCGGCCCGGCCGGTGCTGCCCGCCGCCAAGGGTGCCGGCCGCCTCGAAGGCACCGTGCTCGATGCCAGCACCAAAAAGCCCGTCGAGTTTGCCACGGTGGCCCTGCTGCCGGCCAGTGGCACCACGCCCATTGACGGCACGGTGTGCGACGAAAAAGGGCGGTATTCGTTGAAAGGGCTGGCGGAAGGGCAATTCCGGCTGCAGATCAGTTTCATCGGCTACGCGCCCCAAACGGTGCCGGTAACCGTGAGCGGCGGTCTGACGACCGTGCCCACGGTGCGGCTGGAGTCAACGGCTCAGAAGCTGGGCGAAGTAACGGTAACCGGCGAGCGGGACATCATCGAAACCAAGCCCGACCGCATCGTGTACAACGCCGAGAAGGACATTACCAACAGTGGCGGTACGGCGGCCGATGTGCTGCGCAAGGTGCCGCTGCTGAGCGTGGACCCCGAAGGCGGCCTGCAGCTGCGCGGCTCCAGCAACATCCGGGTGCTCATCGACAACAAGCCCTCCTCGGTGGTGGCCACCAGCGTGGCCGACGCGCTCAAGCAGATTCCAGCCGACCAGATCAAGAGCGTGGAAGTGATTACAACGCCCTCGGCCAAGTACGATGCCGAAGGCACGGGCGGCATCATCAACATCATCCTCAAAAAGAACAACCTGCAGGGCGCCAACGGCTCGGTGGGCCTGGCCGGCGGCAACCGCAGCTCCAACGCCAACACCTCGCTCAACTACCGCAAGGGCAAAATCGGCATCAACAGCTCGGCCAGCGGCTACGTTTTTTATAGCCCCAACCGCAACGACCTGACCCGTACGCTGAAGGACGGTGACCGCGAGCTGCAGGTTGTAAGCCAGCAGGGCGACGGCAACACGGTAGGCGGCGGTGGTTTCGGCCGGCTGGGCCTCGATTACGACCCGGCCCCGTTTCATAACCTGCTGCTGAACGTGCAGGGCAGCGTGTTCCGCAATGGGGGCAACTACCAGCAGTACAACAACGCCCTGCTGCCGTTTCCTAACAACCCCAACCGGTTTATTCCTAGCGAGTTTACCCGCGACACCGACCGCAAGTTCCGCACCCAGAGCTATGATGTGAATGGCGGCTACACCCGCACGTTTGATGGCCAGAAAGGCCGCGAATGGAGCGTGCTGGGCCAGCACACCCGCAACCGCAACCAGCAGGATTACAACCTCGACCAGTTTGCGGGCAACACCACGGCCAACGACGCCAAAAACTACCGCGAAGCCGGGAATAACCTGTCGCGTAACCTCGAAACTACCCTGCAAACCGATTACGTCCAGCCATTTTCGGCCACTACATCGGTTGAAGCGGGGGCCAAGGCTATTCTGCGCCGCGTGAGCAGCGTGTACGATGTGCTCGACAGCCCCCAAAACAGCGCAGTTATCGACCCGGTATTGAACCCGGCCCGCTCCAACCAGTTCAACTACGACCAGGATGTGCTGGCCGGCTACGCCAGCTACGGCTTTTCGGCTTCCAAAAAGCTGAGCTTCAAGCTGGGCACCCGCGTAGAAAACACCCGCGTGCGGGGCAGCTTCGAGGAGCAGCAAGGGCGGCCCGGCGACCTGCCGGGTGTGCGCCAGAACTATACCAATCTGCTGCCCAACCTGAGCCTGAACTTTCAGCCCAAAAACGAGAAGAAGCCCGGCGAATCGGTGCGCCTGGCCTACTCGCGCCGTATTCAGCGCCCCCAGATTTTCTACCTCAACCCCTTCCGCAATACGTCCGATACGCTCAACGTGAGCTTCGGTAATCCCGAACTGCGGCCCGAGCTGACCGACAGCTACGAGCTGAATTACACCACCTTCGTGAAGGGCTCAGTGCTGAACCTAAGCGCCTACGTGCGCCGTACGGGCAACGCCATCGAAAGCTTCCGCGAGGTGAAAGACGGCGTTAATCTCCAGACGTTCCGTAACATTGGGCGCAATGCCACCTATGGCGGCAGCGTGTTTGGCTCGGTGAAGCCCCTGAAAGACTGGAGCGTGAGTGGCAACGTGAACGTGTATTACGTGTCACTTAAAAGCCCCGGCCTGGGCTTCAACAACAGCGGCGTGCAGTATAATCTCAACCTGAATTCGAGCTACAAATTCGAGAAGGGCCTGAGCCTGCAGTTCTTTGGGGGCCTCAACTCGCCGCGGGTGCAACTGCAGGGCAAGCAGGCCGCCTGGACCTACTACTCGATGGGCCTGCGTAAAAACCTGCTCAAGGATAAAGCCGACCTCACGCTGAACGCCGACAACTTCTTCTCGGCCACCCGCAACCTGCGCAGTACCCTCGAAACCGACCAATTCCGCCAGGAAAGCAATAACTACCTCTACCTGCGCGGCGTACGCCTGGCCTTCAACTACCGCTTCGGCAAAGTAACCAACCAGCCCCCCAAGCGCCGCCGCAGCATCCAGAACGACGACACTAAGAGTGGCGGCGACGGTCAGCAAAGCGGCCAGCAATAAGGGCGTTAGAGAAATTGCCCGTTATTGGGTGGCCGTCACAATCGTATTTACCGCATGAAATTAACTACCCGAGCGCTCCTGCTCGCCACCACTATCCTGTTGAGCGCCTGCGTCGCGCCCCTCCCTGTTACGAAGTCACCCGCTACTTATCCGTGGTTTCCGTTCATTTGGCACACGGCCAAATTCAGTGGCAAAGAGTACAAAGCAGCCATTTTGGTCCCCGTTAAGGTCAAAGACTTAAGCGCCAATTTCATTGCGCAGTTCGACTTAGGTAGCGACGCGACCATGCTGTATGGGGAGGCACTGAAAAATTATTTTGCCACCCCCGCCCAGCTGTATGCCCAGCTCGACACCACCCGTAGCGGGATGAGCGACTCCGGCATCCGCAACTATGGCACAAAAGGGCTACCGATATCTTTTGGCACCACGCAGGTTGCCCATCCGTTGTTTATGGCTGGCTACGGGGATTTAGTGCCGGTCGATTCACTGTACACCAAGTCGCAGAAGTCAGTGGGCACCATTGGGGGCGATTTTGTGGCCGGTAAGGTGCTCGTTATCGACTACCCACAGCAGCGGATGTGTGTGCTCGATTCTGTTGATGCCTACTGGCAGTCAAAAACCACGTTCGTGAAAAGCCGAGTGCGCAACAACCGTATGCACATTCCCCTCACTATTGGGTCACGCACCTATTGGGTATTATTCGACACGGGCTCCAGCCTGTTCACGCTAACCACCGATGAGCAGACCTGGCGGGGAATAGCACGTCCCGGCGGTCCTACCGATACACTGGTCGTGAACTCGTGGGGCAAGCCAGTGGCATTCTATGCCGCTCCTGCGCAGTTGGCCGTGTATCTGGGGGCGCAACAGTTGCCCCCCGCTAGCGCCTGGTTTACCCGCGACCAGCGCCAACTCGAATTCATGAAAGCAGCTAAGATTGATGGACTCACCGGCAACGCTCTCTTTCAGAACGATGTCATCGTGCTCGATTTCAAGCGCAACAGGTTTGGCATAGTGAAGTAGTTGGAGAAAAAGCAAAGGGAAAAGGCCTTTAAAGGGTCATACAGCCCTTTAAAGGCCTTTTCCCTTTAACTGAACTTCCCGTGGTAGCGGAGCACATCCAGCAAGCCTTCGCGGTAGGTTTCGCCGATGGGCAGGGAGGTGCCGTGAACCTGCACGCGGTGGCGCTCCACGAATTCGAGGTGGCGCAGATTGATGAGGTAGGATTTGTGGATGCGCACGAAGCGACCGGCCGGCAACTGCTCCTCCAACTTCCGGAACGACTGCAGAACAAGCAGCTTGCCGGTGGCCGTGTAATACATCAGGTACTCCTTCTGGCCCTCCGCGTAGTAAATATCATCCACCAATAGCCGGCGCAGGCGGTTGTCGTGGCGCACGAATAGCGCTTCGTCGGCCGCGACCGGATCGGTGGCGGGGGTAGCGGCTTCGGCCGCGGCGGCGGTAGCCAGCGGCGGCAACAGCGCGGCGCGGGCGCGGTGGGCAGCCTGCACAAACCGCTCGAAGGAAATGGGTTTGAGCAGGTAATCCAGCGCCGGCAGCTCGTAGCTCTGCACGGCATAATCGGGGTGAGCGGTAGTGAAGATGATGCGCGGGCCGGGCTGTGGCAGCAACTGGGCCAGCTGCAAGCCCGTCAGGCGCGGCATCTGAATATCAAGAAACACGACATCCACCGGGTTATCCTGCAGGAAGGCCGCCGCCGCCAGCGCATCGCCAAACTGCCCGCGCAATTCCAGAAACGGCACCTGTCCGCAAAAATCGACCAGCACCTTCCGGGCCAGCGGCTCATCATCCACCACGAGGCAGCTAATCGGTCGGCGGGTTTCCATAGACGGTGAGTAAGTGAATCGGTGATTTTGATTGAATGGCTCTGCGGCCCTTTGCGCAAAGCTCAGCGAGTCTCTGTGGGCAACGCCATTGGCACAGTCAGGCGCACGGCGTACTCCTCGGCGTTGGCCGTGACGACCAGCGCGTGCTGCCCGGGATAGAGCAACTCCAGCCGCCGGCGCAGATTGGCCAGGCCCATACCGCCAGGCACCGCCGCGTCGGGCGAAACGCGGTTGCGCACCGTGAAATGCAGCTGCCTGTCGGTGGTGGCAAGTTGCAGCACGATGCGCACGACATGGGGCCGGGCCGTAAGGTCGCCGTGCTTAAAGGCATTCTCGACCAGCGGCAGCAGCAGCATGGGGGGCAGCAGCAGCCGGTGGCTGGCGTCGGGCGGGAGCAGAATCCGGAAGTCGATGGCCTCGTCGGCGTCGTCGGGCGCGCCGCTGGTGGGCAGGCGCAGCTGCTGGAGCGTGAGGAAGCTTTGCAGGTGGCTTATTTCGCGGGCCAGCGGCACGAGGTCGTCGGCGCTTTCGTAGAGCTGGTAGCGCATCAGTTCGGCCAAGCGCAGCACGGCTTCGGGGGCCTGGGGCGAGGCGTGTAGCGTAAGTGAGTAGATGTTGTTAAGCGTGTTGAACAGGAAGTGCGGGTGCAGCTGGCTGCGTAGCAGGGCCAGCTCGGTGCGCAGGTGCTGCTGCTCCAGGGCGCGGCGGTGGCGCAGCTCGCGCCAGTAGTCGCCGGCCAGCCGCACAAAAAAGCTCAACAGCAAAATAGCTCCCCCCAACTGCAGGTAATAGGCCTGCAGCACCTGCACGTAGTAGCCCAGCGGCTGCGATTCGCCCCGTACCCGCACCTCATCAAACGCGTAACCGACGCCGATACGCAGGGAGCAGAACGCCAGCAGCCCCAGTCCCAGCAGTCCCAGATACATGCCCAGCCGCCCGCGCCGGAACAGGCGGGGCATTAGCAGCCAGTTGAAATAGAACAGGGCCGAATCGAGCAGGTTAGCCAGCAGGGCCAGAGGCCAGAAGTTGTCCTGCTGCTGCGGCACCAGCACGCCCTGGCGCAGCAGCCAGTTTTGCCAATCAACGTAAAACAGCAGCCCGGCCCAGCCCAGGTGCACCCAGGGCAACCGCTGCATCCAAGCGGGCAGGCGCGGGCGCGCACGAAACAGGGTAGGGGCAGAAGGCAGCAGAGGGCATGGGCTTGACGAGCCGGCAAAATAGCCAACTACCGGCGCTTCAGCCTTACTTTTCAACCAGCACCCGCCTCCGCATCAACGAACCTGCCCCCAGCTGCTACCAGCCGCAGCACGCGGCTAGTTGTTGATGTACACCCGGATGAGCTTGGTCAGAATCAAATCCATTTTGCTGCCCAGCGTTTCCAGCTGGCTGCCCATCGTTTCCAGGCGGGTTTCCAGCTCCTCCAGCCGCTGAGCTGGGTCGGGTTTATAATCGACGAGCGAAAACAGGGTGGGGGTGCTGGTTTCCATTGGCTGGGACAGCGGCGCATTCAGCAGGGCCAGTTGCTCCAGGCAACTGGTCTGCCCGGCCAGCAGCTGCTGCAGGAGCTGGGTGTTGCTTTCCGTGGCCTGTACCAGCTGCCGGAGCAGGGCGGCATGCTGGCGTAGCTGGGCCGTATGACGGTCCAGAATGGCGGTGGTTTCCGAAAGCAGAGGCTCCAGCTGGTCCAGGCGTTCTTCAGGAGTCATAAAGAATGTTTGATAGTAAGATTATAAGGCAATCTACTACTATTCCCTTAGTTTTCGCATATAATAAGGAAATTTCACTATATAATTGTACTAATACTTTCCCCGTAAGTACTCGGCTTCTGAAAGGGCGTCGGGTAGTAATCAGGGCCTTGTTCTGGCCTGCAAATAGGTTTTTAGGCCTGCTGATGCCAGATGTTCCAAGCTTCTTCGGCTTGACGGCAGAGCATATCGAAACCGTTTTTTACCTGAGCCCCGGCTGCCAGACCACGGCGCATAAACTCAGTTTCGGCTGGGTTGTACACCAAATCGTGCAGGTAATGTTGGGGGGTTAGGGCCTCGTAGGGTAGCGGCGGGCACTTGGCTACGTCGGGGAAGGTGCCCAGGGGTGTGGCATTGATGACGAGCAGATGCTCCCGGATTAGTTGGGGTGTCAGCTCGTCATAGGTAAGGCCCGGCCCCAGGGGGTTACGCGAAACGGTCCAGAAACCGACTTCCATTTCGCGTAGCGCTACTTCTACGGCCTTGGAAGCTCCGCCGCTACCCAGTACCAAGGCCCGCATTCCGGCCGGCACCGGGCTGGGCAGCAACGCGCGAAGCGAGTCGCGGAAGCCAATGTAATCGGTGTTGTGGCCCACCAACCGGCCGTCGTCCCTGAATTCGACTACGTTGACGGCCCCCACGCGCGCCGCCGAAGCCGCCACCTCGTCCAGGAAGGGCCAGACTTGTTCCTTGTAGGGAATCGTGACGTTGAGGCCCCGCAATTGCGGGTGGGCTTCCAGCAGGGCCGGCAGTTCGTGCATGTCGGCCAACTCAAACAGTTCGTAGCGGTGGTCGGCCAAGGCTAGGCTATGAAACTTCTGGCTGAAGTAGGTCTGAGAGAATGAGTGCTTCAGGGAGCGGCCAAGCAATCCAAATTCAGGCATAAGGCAGAGACAGGTTTGGGCAGTAAGCAACAAAAAAACCGCCGGCTATCCTTGCGGGGCCGGCAGTTATGCGGGTTTATTTCAGACAGGTTTGATGAAGAGCTGACGCAGGACAACGCTTACGCTACTGGCTTCCTGCGGCGGATGCGCGTTTTGCTGAACTCCCAGACAACCGGCAGCACCGACAGCGCAATAATGGCCAGCACGACCAGCGAGAAGTTCTTCTGCACAACTGGAATCAGCCCGAAGAAGTAGCCGGCACTCGTGAGCGAAACCACCCAGAGTACTGCGCCCACTACGTTGTAGGACAGGAACTTGGTGTAATGCATGGTGCCCACACCCGCCACAAACGGCGCAAACGTGCGCACGATGGGGATAAACCGGGCCAGGATAATGGTTTTAGCGCCGTGCTTTTCGTAGAAAGCCTGTGTACGCTCCAAATGCGCCCGCTTCAGGAAGCGGGAATTTTCACGGAACACCCGTGGCCCCAGATAGTCGCCAATATGGTAGTTGAGCGTGTCGCCGAGTACGGCGGCCAAAATTAACAGCCCCATCATCAGCCACACGTTCAGAGGGGAGCCGGGCAAAGCAGCCGTGGCGCCAGCGGCAAACAGCAGCGAGTCGCCGGGCAGAAAGGGCAACACCACCACACCGGTTTCCACAAAAATGATGAGAAACAGAATGGCGTAGGTCCAGACACCATACTCCTTCACAATTTCACCTAAGTGTTTATCGAGGTGAAGAATAAAGTCGAGGAGTTGCTGAAGGATTTCCATAAGAAGGGGTTGAAGCTGCAAAGTAAGCGAGTTGGCAGCAAACGGTAACCCGATGCCTCGCTATGGCGGCGTCAATCAGGCCAGCCGCTGTAAAATGAGCAGACGGTTGAGCTGCTCTACCTCAATATCCTGCACGGCAAAACCCAACTCTTCCAGAAACTCCGGTAGTGGTTGCCCTTCAGGCCACAACTCGGCCGTTGTCAGCAGGTTGCACAGTGCCCGGCCCCCCGGCTGCAGTACCCGCCACAACTGTTGCCAAAAAGCTGCCTCACCTAATTCAGTTGGTAGCGTCAGGTCCAGAAACAAATCCACTATGGCCAGCTCAAAACTGCTGGGCGGGGCCGCAGGCAGCCAGGCAAAAGCATCGGCGCACACTATGTGCAGGTTGGGTCCGGACCTCACGTCAAATTCTGTGGCGGCTACTTCCAGCACGGCCGGGTCGAGTTCGATGGCCGTAACAGGACCAGTGCGGCCCTGCTCGTGGCGCAGCAGAGGCAGAACCGAGCCGCCGCCCAAGCCCAGCACCAGTACCGGCGCGGCGGCATCGGCTACCGGCACAAAGCGCAGCCCGTAGCGTAGCACCTGCTGCAACAAACCGTAGCTGTAGTTGGCGGAGGCCGTGTTCAGCGTTTTGTGCCCGCGCCAAGTGGTGATTTCCAGCCAGCCGCTGTACGCCGAGGGTACCCGGCGCGTGAGCGGTACCAAGTAGCTTACCAAGCGGCGAACAGTAGTAGGCAGGAGGCGCATCGAAGCTGTTTATAAAGCCAATGAAAACATCCTACTTCAGCTGGCGTCCGCGAAGCCGAAGCAGGATGTTATGTTGACATCAACGATTTACTGAGCTGCCTACTGAGCGGCAATGCGCCAGATTTTACCGCCGGCATCGTCGGCTACCAGCAATATGCCGTTGGGTAACATGGTTACGCCTACCGGCCGGCCATACACCTCATTCTGCTCGGCATTAGCAATAAAGCCGGTCAGAAAATCCTCGGGTTTGCCGGCTGGCTTGCCATTTTGGAATGGGACAAATACTACTTTATAGCCCGAAAACTCGGTGCGGTTCCAGGAGCCATGCTGCCCGATAAAGGCCCCTTTACGGTAGCGCTCTGGAAACTGCTCGGCTGTGTAAAAGGCTAGCCCCAACGAAGCCGTATGGGAACCCAACGCTACATCAGGTACTATAGCTGTTTTCACCAGCTCAGGCTTCTCGCCCTTGCGGCGCGGGTCAACTTTCTGGCCGAAGTAGGAGTAGGGCCAGCCGTAGAAGCCACCTTCCTGCACGCTGGTCAGGTAGTCGGGCACCAGCTCATCGCCCAGCTCATCGCGCTCATTTACAGCCGTCCAGAGTACGTTGGTGCCCGGGGCCCAGTCCATGCCTACGGGGTTGCGCAGGCCGCTGGCGTATATCTGTTCGCCGCTGCCGTCGAGGTTTATTTCGATGATGTTGGCCCGGCGCTCCTCCTCCTTCATGCCGTGCTCGCCCACGTTCGAGGCCGAGCCCACCGATATGTAGATCTTCTTGCCGTCGGGGCTGGCCAGCAGGTTGCGGGTCCAGTGGTTGTTGTAACCACCAGCCGGCAGGTCCAGAATTTTCTGGCCCTTGGCTGTAATAGACGTCTGGCCATCAGCGTAGGGGTAGCGCCACACGCCGTCGGTGTTGGCCACATAGAAGTAGCCCCCCAGCAGCAGCATGCCAAAAGGCTGGTTGAGACCTTCTAAAAATACCGTGCGTATCTCGGGCCGGCCATTGCTTTGCTCATCGCGCAGTAGCGTAATGCGGTTGGCGCTGGTGGGCCGCAACGACTTCGAAGGGTCGAGCTTCAGGGCTGCGGCCACTTCCTCCTTGGGGCCGGTGGGTACTGTATTGGCCTCCGCCACCAGCACATCGCCATTGGGCAGCACATACATATTGCGCGGGCTTTCGAGGCCGGCCGCATATTGCGTTACCAGAAACCCGGTGGGCACGGTGGGCATCGTCGCCTGAGGCCACTCCACAATTCGGCTACGCTTGGTAACCGATTCGGTAGCATAAGGCTCGGGTAGCTCCAGTATATCGACTTCGGTGGCAACGGTATCGGCGGGCGTAAGAACGGCGGCTTCGGTTTTTTCCTGTTGGGTCGGGCCGCCGCAGGAAGCCATTACTAGCAGCGCTGCAGCCGCCAAAAAAGAAGAAATACGCGTCATAGAAGGGTAAAATGACTGAATAATCTACACTCAGGAACGAATCCGGCCGGAGTTAATCTATTTAACTCAATTAAAGCCGCCGGGGTTAAGCCTGATACCTGTTGCTGCCGCAAGCTTCGGGCCAGCCTGCCATAACCACCGACTCCGCTTCGCATCATGCAAAACGAATACCCTACTGAACCGCTGTTCAGGCAGGGGTATTTGCTTTGTACGACGCGAAACGGAGTCGGGTAGTTTCAACCAAGCCAGCAATTAGCCGCGCGGCATGGAGGTGCCAGGCCGACCAGGAGCCTTGGGCTCGGGCCGGAACATCTCATCTACCTGGCTCATGTCGATGAAGTCGGAGAACGTGTCGCCGCGCAGCCCCAGGCGGATAGTTTCAAGGCTGATAACCTCGTTGGGTGCGATGTTACCCAGGTTCACGTTGGCTCCCAGCAACTTGATAAACCACACCTGCTGAGCCTTCTGGGGCGCTTCCCAGATGATTTTTTCAGACGGAATCTGGGTAAGGATTTCCTCGACAAGGCCCGAGCGCACCTCGCCGGTGCTGCGGAACAGGCCTACGTTGCCAGCCTCGCGGGCTTCGCCAATTACTTTCACGGCGCCAGCTTCGAGCTCCGTTTTCATCTGTGAAATCCACTTGTAGGGTGGGATAATCTTCTCGGCATCCTTCGAACCCACTTCGCTCAGCACCTGCACCTGGCCCGAAAGCGTGCGGATAAACTCCAGCTTTTTGTCGTGGTTGAGGTCGAGCGAACCGTCCGAAACTTCGGCGTACTCCATACCATACGTATCGAGCAGGCGCTGGTAGTCGGCAAACTGGTTGCGGATGATGAAGGCCTCGAACAGCGTGCCGCCGAAATACACCGGAATGCCCGCCTCTTTGTACACGGCCAGCTTACGCTTGAGGTTGGGCGTGGCATACGAGGTAGCCCAGCCCAGCTTCACAATATCGGTATACCCGGCGCCTACTTCCAGAAAATCCTCCACCTCCCGTACGCTCAGGCCCTTGTCCATTACCATAGTGAAACCTTGTTCGCGGGGCTTGCTGGTGCGCTCGGGCAGCTGGCTGAGGGAGTAATTCATGTAGTAAGAGCTTTAGTTATTTGCTGGGTGTCAGCGGGCAAAAGTACAGTTGTATTGGCAAAAGTGAAGGTCGGGCCGAAAAGGAAAAGCCGTTGAACGAGGCAGGTAGCTGCGTTCAACGGCTTTATCATTCTGGTTTTCTGCCTAGCGCTTACTTCCGGTACTGGTCAATCAGGCGGGCCAGCGCCTGCTGCGACTCCAGCTCGGGGAAATAGTCGAACAACAGCCGATGCTTGTCGAAATCGAGCGTAAGCGCGCTTTCCAGCGTCTGGTACGCCTCGCGGTAGCGCCCGGCTGCCAGCAGATAGGCGCACAGCCGGTAATGCAGCTCGGCCTCCACGGGGCTGATTTCGAGGGCCGTGCGCATCAGGTCGATGGCCCCGTCGAAATTGCCCTGCTCATACAGCAGAATGCTCCAGTTCAGCCAGCCGTCCTTATTGTCGGGGCCGGTTTCGGTGGCCTTTTCGTAGGCCTCCACCGCTGAAGTGAGGTTGCCAATCTGATACTCGGCAGCCGCCAGCGCCAGCCAATATTCCACGCTCTCATCATAAAGGCCCACGGCCTTGCGAAAGAAGTGGATGGCCTCGAAATATTTCTCCTGTGCCTGCATGATAATGCCGATGCCAAACCACGCCTCGTCCATAGTGGCATCGAGGTCGATGGCTTTCTGGTAGAAGCGGCGGGCCAAGTCCCACTCGGCCAGCTTTTCGTGGCACTCGCCGATGTTGCACAGGGCCTCAGGCGTAGGTATGCCCTCGGCGTAGCTCAGCTCAAACTCGGTAATGGCCGCCCGGTAGCGCTCAATACTGACGTAGCAACTGGCCAGGTAGCCGTGGGCGTCGTAGTACTGGGCATCAATGAGGATAGCGTACTCAAAAGCGCTGATGGCCGCATCGAAGTGGCCGGCCCGGTACTCGGCCTGCCCCAGGTTGAACCAGGCCAGGGCCGAATACGGGTCGTCGTCGGTAAAGCGCCGGAAAAAATCCAGGTTGCTTTCCAAGCGCCCGCTTACCTCCAGGCAGTATAGCAACTCCTGCACGGCCACATCATTGTCGAGGCTGAGGCGCAGGCTCTGCTTGTAATACTTGGCGGCGCTTTTGTATTTCTGCCAGCTTTGGTAAGCCAGGCCGAGGTTGAAGAAAATATCGTCGCGGTCCTCAGTGGTTTCCAAGGCCTGCAGGAAGAAGGCTACTGCTTCAGCAAAGTCGCCCTTCTGCGTAGCAATAATGCCGCGGGTAACGGCCACATCGGGGTTAGTGGGGTCCAGGTGAGCCACGTCCTCAATCTGGGTGCTGGCGGCGGCGTACTCGCCCTTCATGGCCAGCACCTGCGAGCGGTCAATCAGCAGCTCAGTGCTGAATGGATATTGGGTTATAGCGGCCTCGCAGGCCTGTAAGGCTCGGTCGTATTGGGTGTTGGAAGTATAGTGGTCGATGATATTCTCAAAATCGGCCAGATCGAAAAATACGGGCTCGTTGCGGTCCACCATGTCCTCAAAACGGCGCACAGTAGCCAGCACTTCCTCCCGGTCTTCAAAGTTTTCGTTCATTCTCATGCGTCAGCTAACAACACAAACCCGCCAAAAAGGCAGGTTTCGTGGGGTGGGTAGGGGCCGCTTCAAGCCAGAAACTCCCTTACCCTGAATATACAACAACCGCACCATTGGGCAATTAATGAAGCAACACTGCGCTGCACTACTTCACTGTTTCGCCAACTCCTGGCAGCACCAACGGATGGTTTCCGGCAAAGGTCGGAACCCGCGGCCTAACTCCTGGCAAATTTTGTTGGTTTGGTAAGCCAGCGGCCGGCGGCCGGCGCGGGCCGTGTCTTTGGTAATGAGCGGTCGTGCTCCGGTAAGCAATGACCGAACATGCTCAAGCCGCCAGATAGTTTCGGCGGCCCACGCCGGTACGGCCACGCTGGGCGGGCGTTTGCCGAAGCCGGATGCCATCAGGTCCAGCACCTCGGCCAGCGGCCAGTGCCCGGCGTTCAGCACGTACCGCTCGCCATTATTGTCGGTATCGAGGGTGAGTTGAGCCAGCATTTCGGCCACGTCGCGCACATCTACCAAGTTAAGGCTGGAGGGCGTATAGAAGCGGTGCTCATCATACGCGTAGCGAAAGAGGCGGGTACTACTGCGGTGCCAGTCGGCTGGCCCCAGCACCACCGAAGGGTTCACTACCACCGCCCGTAACCCCTCCGACACTCCCCGCCAAACCTCCAGCTCAGCCAGATACTTGGACGTAGCGTAAGCGCTGTGCTCGGCCCCCAAATCCCACTGGCCCTGCTCATCGATGCGTAATGGTTCGGTGGTAGGCAACTCGCGCTGGGCTGCCGCCGCCCCGCCACCCAGCGCCGCCACCGACGATACATAGCCCAGCCGGATACCGGGACGCTCCAGGCAGGCATCCACTACGTTGGCCGTTCCCTCCACATTCACCCGCAGTAGGTCCTCCTCATCCTGCGGGGCATATGACACCAGCCCGGCACAGTGAAACACATGCGTTACGTCCTCCAGCGCTGCCCGCAGGCCCAAGCCGTCGCGCAGGTCGCCGGGTATCCATTCTACAGGTTGTGTTTTAGCACTTACAGGCGGTGTCTGGCCCCGGTAAATCGCACGTACCGGTAAGCCACGCCGGCCCAGTTCTACCAGCAAAAAACTGCCTACCAACCCCGTACCGCCGGTTACCAGAATCATGTTACGAGTTGTCAGTTGCCAGTATAAGGTTGTCCGCTTACAGTTCGGTCGTAATGCGAACCAACCACCTATAGCTTATAGCGTGTTGTTTAGCAGCGGCAGAGCCAAGGCTTTGGCCAGATAGGGCGTAGCCAGTGTTTTGGTGCGTAGTGTATCGAGGTGCTTGGTGTGGTGCGTGTCAGTACCCAGCAGGTCCACGAGGCCACCGTCAATCAGCTTCTCCGCTACGCGTTTGGCACCGCTCGAATAATAGCCAGCCAACGAATTAAGATTAACCTGCAGCATAACCCCCTGCTCACGGAGGCGCTCCAGCTCTTCAAAGCGGCCATACAGGTAAGTGTAGCGTTCGGGATGCGCCAGCACCGGCTGGTAGCCCGCCGCCTGCATATTAAATATGCTTTCGTTCAGATTGAAAGGCTCGTTGATATACGATGTTTCAAACAACAGCAGCCGCCGCGCGCCCCCAAATGTCAGCAACGACTCCGGCTGCTCCAGTCGCCGCCCGAAATGCTCATCGAGGTAGTATTCAGCGGCGCAGTCCAACTCCAGGCCCGTAATGCCTGCCCGGGCCGCTGCCGTTTTCAGCGCCGTCAAGGCTCCGCGGATACCTTCAGGCGTATTGCGGTAAAAGTCGCCCATGACGTGAGGCGTCATGATCAACTTGCGGTAGCCGAGAGCCTTTAGCTGGCGTAGTAGTTCAAGTGCTTGTTCCGGCGTCTCTGCCCCGTCATCAAGGCCCGGCAGTACATGCGAGTGCATGTCGACCTCCAATGCGGCTAACGATGCAGCCTCGGCAGGCAACTTCGTTGTGCCAAACAGCTTGCTGAGAAACGACATAGGGGGATTTAAATCAGGATATGCGCTTCCGAAGCCGGCCTAGCATACCATCTTTAGGCGTATTATCCTCATCGTAATATCCTTGCCCATAGCCATAGCCATAGCCATATCCATAGCCATAACCGCCAGTGGTTTTAGCATCGTTAAGAATGGTCGTCAGCTTAGTGAAACCATTGGTACGAATCAGCTTATTGATATTCTTGAGGAATGATTTTTTGGAGTAATTAGCCCGGACAACATAAATCGGCACGTCAGCTTTGCGCATGATCAGGATACCATCTGTAACAAGTCCCACCGGTGGAGTGTCAATAATGATAACATCATAGTGCTGCTGCAATTCGGCAATCAGCGGATCAAATAGGTCGCTCAGAATTAACTCTGAAGGATTAGGTGGCGTCGGACCAGCCGAGATGAAATCAAGCGCAGGAATACTGGTGTGTTGCACACATTCCTGCCAAGTGTGCTTCTCAATCAGGATTGTACTGATGCCCTTAACATTTTCAGCATCGAAGGCTAAATTCACTTTGGGTTTGCGCATATCGAGGTCCAGAACAACCACCCGCTGATCAGACGCCGCAATGATGCCGGCCAAATTGACTGCCACAAAAGTCTTACCCTCACCGCTGATAGTTGAGGTCACCGAAATCAGACGCTTCTTTTTAGAAGAAGCAATAAATTCCAGATTAGTCCGGATGGAGCGAATAGCTTCCGATAGTGCCGACTTTGGGTTGCGGTCGACTACCAGCTTCGAAACGGCCATCTTTTCTTTGTCGTAAGTCGGAATTACGCCCAGTACCGGCGCATGCGTGTTGCGCTCCAGTTCGCGGATGTTGGTAACGGTATTGTGCAAAAGGTAGCGAACGGCAATCAGCCCTAATCCTAACAAAATACCGGCCGCCAGCCCAATGGCATATATCATCACCTTCACAGGCGAAATAGGAACAGCGGGGGAAGCAGGAGACAGGATCTGGAAATCAGCGGTAGCGCCGGCCATCGAAATGCCAAACTCTATCCGCTTATCCAACATCATCAGGTTGTACTTCTCATACAGTTCTAATGGTCTCTCCAGACGTGCCTGCTCGGTGTATTTATCTGGCAGGCTACGCAGTTTGGATTCTAACTCAGCTCGCTTGCCTAGCAACTTATCCTCCTGTGCCTTGAGCAACTGCTGGTTTTTACGCAGTAGCTGCCGCACTATCTTTTTAAGGTCAGCAATGCTCTGTTCCTTTATCTGCATAGCCACCGTAGCGCCCGGCTGATAAGAAAGTAAGGCCCGCTTCAGGTCGAGTTGGGCGTCGCTCAACTCTGTAATGCGCTGTACGAGTTGGCCATCCTTTACATCAGCCAAAGCCGGAATACTTTGCATTACGTCTCCATCAGCACGGGTCGTTAGTTGCTCCCGGTCCAGCAACTGGCCTACATCGCTCATCATCTCGCTTTGTTCCTGCAGCTTGGCGCGCTCTTCCTCCAACGTTTGAAGCAGGCCTGTAAGCTGCCCTACTTCACCTTTCACATCGTAGGAGCCCGTGCGCTTCACAAATGCCTCCATGTTTTCCTCAGCCTGACTGAGACTCTGGTTATTGCTGCCTAACTGCTCGTTTATGTAGCGTAGCGCCCGGGCAGACTGCTCACGCTTGCGAGTAAGCTTCTCCTCCAGATATACTGCATCCACGGCATCTACAATGTCGCGGGCCTTGGCTGGGTTATGGTCAGTAAATGAGATGCTGATAGTGTTAGCATCTAGATTAACGATATCAACCAGTAGATTGGTGTTAAAGTAGTTACTTAGAGCGCTAGGGCTGTTGATGAGAAAAGAATATTGCCCATCGAGTGCTGCCGAGTTAAAGTCTTTGGTTCGACGTATCGTTAATCGAAAGCCAGCCGCTGTGAAAGGCTGGCCGAAGGTGTGTTGTTGCTCGGCACCTCCTAGGGCCTCAGGCAAAGTCAACTCAAATGTGGTAGGAGAGAGAAAGCGTAAGGCTATCTTCTGATCAAAGGCGGCATCAACTGCCGCTTCATAATTCACTTCGAAAGGTGATGCCCCATAGATTTCGGTTTCCAAGACCGTCCCCTGCACGTAGTAATTTACATCAAGAGCCAGCGAGTCGTTAAGACGGCTGTAAATGATATCAGACTTGATGAGTTCAACTTCACCTGACAGCTTAGTTAAGCTTTGCTTCTGTTCTACAGCTCCGCCTAGGCCACCCAGACCCAGTACGCCTGCCTCTGTTTTCTCGTCAATCTTTAAGGTGGAAGAAGATTTATAGAGCGGGGGCGTGTAGCGCAGAAAAAGCCACGCAGCCGTGAGGCCTAACGCAACGAGCAGTACTATCCAAGGCAGGCTTTTACGGGCTACCGTCAGCAAAGTAGTTAGGTCTAGCCCACCGCCGTCATCTTCATCTTCCGTGGGCTCACCGCCGCCAGCTTGGCGGATGAGTTCTTCCAGTTCCGCGTCTTCTTTTACTGCCATTCAGGTAACTAATGAGAAAGCTTTCGGCTAGTTGCCGTTGCTGCCAAGTCGCGAAATAAGGTAGATAGTGCTTACAACACCTGCAATACTTGCAATCAAGCTAAATAAAGGCGCTGCATCCTGCAGGCCTTCGTAGAATGGCCGCCGGATAGGCTCAACATATATAATATCATTGGGTTCCACTTGCAGGTTCGCCCGGCGCATGCCATCAATTGTTGTCAGATCTATAATCTGCACCTGTGGATTCTTCAGACTGCCTCGGATCAGCCGAATGTTGTCGGCGCGCCCGGACGCGCCTGAGGCGGTAGTGCCTACAAAAGCCCCATTAATGCCCCCAGCCATAGCCAGCACCTCCAGCAGGTTCATGTTGTCGTTGAACATCTGGATAACCTGTCCGGAGCCGCCGGAAGTAGCGCCGAGTACGATAATACGGTTGTTAGCTACCCGCGTCGTTACAAATACTCCTTTGTAAAATTCAGTGTATCGGGTTTGCAACAGGCTGTCGGCCTGCAGCAAAGTCAAGCCAGTCAGGCGCTGATAGCCCACCATAGGTAAGCGTACGACACCATCGTGCTGTACTAAAAACTGGTTGCTGTTCTGGTTTTGCTGCTGATTCTGCTGGCCTCCCTGACGGCCTCCAGGGGCTGATTGTGCCTGGCTGGAGCCGATACTGCCTGCGCCTCCTGTGCTGCCTACACCTGTCATGCTGCCGAATTGCAATTCCCCATTGGGGTCGAGAATTCGTTCGCCTTCGTTGGTATATACCCGAACTTCTAGGTAGTCATTCGGTTGAATAATGTAGTTGCGTTCGGCTCTGTTTACTACGTCACGCAGCTTAGCCGTATCAAGGCGACCCGCTCCGTCGGCTCGAAATAAAATATTCTGCTGATGTACGCGGGCGGCGGAGCAGGAGCCTAGCAATAGCGCCGCCGGGGAGCACAGCAGCCACAGGATGAGGAAACGGCGAAGGATTAATTTAGGCATGCAGACCGACTCAGGCCGGATTCAGATGGAAAAAACGTAAGCGAATATGCTGGCTCGGCCGGATAGTATTCGCTTAAGAACCATCAAAGAAACCGAATAAACCGGGCCTATCAAAATCGGAAGCTTTGCTGGCCTGAATCCTGCGCTAGCAGGGACGGGTGTAAAATCGTACTTTTGCGAACCCAAAGTCGGGCTTTGCTGGTTATAGCACTCTCGTCCAACTTCTTTCAACCATCCCACCCACCCCTTACTTATGGAACTGGTAGCTACCGAAAATCAAACCATGATTGCCCAGATGGTGCGCGACTTTGGCGCCCAGCACATCAAGCCTCGCATGATGGAGTGGGACGAGTCGCAGGAGTTCCCCAAAGAGGTGTTCCATAAGCTCGGTGAGCTGGGCCTAATGGGCGTGCTTGTGCCCCAGGAGTACGGTGGAGCAGGATTCGGTTACGTGGAGTACGTGACGGCCATTGCCGAGCTGTCGAAGATTGATGGTAGCATTGGCCTAAGCATGGCTGCGCACAACTCGCTCTGCACTGGCCACATTCTCCAGCACGCATCCGAGGAGCAAAAGCATAAGTACCTGCCTAAGCTGGCCTCCGGCGAGTGGATTGGTGCCTGGGGCTTGACTGAGCCTAATACTGGCTCTGATGCCGGCAATATGCGCACTGTTGCCATCGAGGATGGTGACCACTACGTACTCAACGGTGCCAAAAACTTCATTACCCACGGCAAAACCGGCAACGTGGCCGTGGTAATTGCCCGCACTGGCGAAGTTGGTGACTCGCGGGCCATGACGGCCTTCATCATCGAGCGTGGTACGCCCGGTTTCGAGGCTGGCCGCAAGGAAGACAAGCTGGGCATGCGGGCTTCGGAAACCACTGAGTTGATTTTCACCGACTGCCGGATCCCCAAGGAAAACGTGATTGGCAAAGTGGGTGACGGCTTCGTGCAGGCGCTGAAGGTGCTCGACGGCGGCCGCATCAGCATTGCTGCCCTGAGCCTGGGTATTGCGCAAGGTGCCTATGAGGCTGCGCTGCAGTACTCCAAGGAGCGCCACCAGTTCAACCAGCCCATCAGCAACTTCCAGGGCATCAGCTTCAAGCTGGCCGATATGGCTACCGAGATTGAGGCAGCTTCCCTGCTCACCTACCGCGCTGCCGATATGAAGGACCGCGGCCTGAATGTGAATCTGGAGTCGGCTATGGCTAAGCTTTATGCTTCTGAGGTGAGCGTGCGCGTGGCCAACGAAGGCGTGCAGATTTTTGGCGGCTACGGCTACACAAAGGATTACCCAGCCGAGAAGTACTACCGCGACGCCAAGCTCTGCACCATTGGCGAAGGCACCTCCGAGATTCAGAAGCTCGTTATTGCCCGGGCCATCCTGAAGTAAAACGCAGTTTGGCTGGTTTTTCGTTGAATATGCTGGTTTCGGCCAGTTGAGTGTCAGGCTGTTTTGCTGTCATGCTAACTTCGGTAACCGGATGCCGGTCAGCATAAAGTCATTCCATTCAACGAAAAATCAGTGTCATCTGTGATTGATTATTAAGGAGGGTTCCCTATCTTTGCGGCCCTTCATAGTTGATTTTCCAAGTTCACTGCTGATATGCTCATCGTCCAAATCAAAGAAAACGAGTCGGTTGACCGCGCGCTCAAGCGCTTCAAGAAGAAATTCGAGCGCACCGGCGTTCTGAAGGAATTGCGTCGTCGCACTTTCTTCCAGAAGCCTTCCATCACCAACCGCAAGCAGAAGCAGAAGGCCATCTACAAGCTTTCTACTTACGGTCCTGATGCAGACCCCAAGTAAGCATCTGATAGCGGCTTAGCTGCTAATATGATCAAGAAACCCGTCTGATTTGCTCTCTGAGCGAGTCAGACGGGTTTCTTGCGTTTCAGCGGGTAGGTTTGTTTGCTGAATTGAATTACCTACATTGGCTATCCGGCCCTTAGTTGCTGCTTGTTTATGGAGTTGTTTTTTGATTACCTGCGTTTCGAGAAGCGGTATAGCCCACACACGGTCGTATCGTACCAAACGGATCTGCGGCAGTTTGGCGAGTTCTTGAAGGCCACTTACGAACTCGATGACCCTACCCAAGCCGACCATACGCTGATCCGCTCCTGGGTAGTGCAGCTCATGCAGCAGCAACTCGACCCGCGTACTGTGAATCGCAAAATCGCGTGCCTGCGCTCCTACTATAGCTATCTGCTGCGCACCGGATCGGTGGCCAAGAATCCGATGCTACGCATCACCTCGCCCAAAACAGCCAAGAAGCTGCCCGACTTCGTACCCGAAGAAAGCCTCAATAACCTCCTGAATTCCTTCGAATTTCCAGATACTTTCGCCGGGGCCCGCGACCAGCTGATTCTGGAGCTACTTTATGGTACCGGCATGCGCCTCTCAGAGCTGATGGGCATTCGGCCCGCTGACCTAAGCTTGGCTGGCAGCACTGTGCGCGTAACGGGTAAGGGCAGCAAGCAGCGTATTGTGCCGCTCAACTCAGGTTTAGTGCGGGTTCTGGAGCAGTATATAGCCCGGCAGCGGCACGAGTTCGGTAGTAGCGGCAACGCCACCGCGCCGCTTCTCGTTACAGACAAAGGCGAGCCGCTGTATGAAAAACTGGTTTACCGCACCGTGAAGCACTATCTAAGCCAGATAACCACGGCTTCGGGCCAGCAGCATCCGCACGTGCTCCGCCACTCCTTCGCCACGCACCTGCTGGGTAAAGGAGCTGATTTGAACGCTATTAAAGAATTGCTCGGACACGCCAACCTAGCCGCCACGCAGGTATACACCCACCTGAGTATCGATAGGTTGAAGTCCGTTTTTGAGCAGGCCCACCCCAAGGCCTGACTGATTTATTGTTTACCCTTAACCCCCTAGTTGATGAAAGTACAGATCAATTCGGTGCATTTTGACGCCGGCCAGCCCTTGCTCGATTTCATTCAGCAACGCCTTAATAAGCTCGAAACATTCTTCGACCGCATAACCGAAGGTGAAGTTATCCTCAAAGTGAACAATAAAGACGGTATTGCTAACAAAACCGTAGAATTCAAGCTGATGGTGCCCGGCAACACGCTGTTCTGTGAGGAAGACGCGCCTACTTTCGAAGCCGCCACCGATGCCTGCTATGAGGCTATGCGCCGCCAGTTGGTAAAGCACAAGGAGAAGCTGGTGAACTACTAAAGCCGCGTTGTTAGCACTGAGCCTGCTACCAATCATGTAAAAGCCCCGCCTGAATCGTCAGGCGGGGCTTTTACATGATTGGTAGCAGCTTAGTGCTGTAGATAGTAACCAAACTCGCCAGCACTGTAGCCGGCCCGGTAGATAGCGTAGGCCGCTAGCACTACCAGCGCCAAGCGCAATGGCTTATTCTGGGTTTGAAGCAGCCTCAACAACAAAATCATAGGCCAAACTCAGCTTTGATATTGTCTACGTAGTCAAGCTTCTCCCAGGTAAAGGTTTCGACGGTTTTGGTGCTGCCATCGGGCATGTTCACCTGCTTGGTACCAGCTTCGCGGCCCATGTGGCCATAGGCAGCCGACTCGGCGAAGATAGGGTTCTGCAGACCTAGGCGCTGTACGATGGCGTAGGGGCGCAGGTCGAAAATGTTCTGCACTTTCCGGGCAATCTGGCCGTCGGTAAGCTTTTCGCCATTGCCGTTGCTGACCTGGGTGGTGCCGTAGGTATCTACGAACACGCCTACGGGTTCGGCTACACCAATGGCGTAGGCTACCTGCACGAGCACTTGGTCGGCTACGCCGGCGGCTACTAGATTTTTGGCGATGTGGCGGGCCGCATAAGCTGCCGAACGGTCAACCTTGCTCGAATCTTTGCCCGAGAAGGCTCCGCCGCCATGGGCCCCTTTACCACCGTAGGTATCCACGATAATCTTGCGGCCCGTCAGGCCCGAGTCGCCGTGGGGGCCACCGATGACGAATTTGCCCGTAGGGTTGATGTGATAGGTGATGCTGTCGGTGAACAACGCCTGGGTGTTGGCATCGAGTTGGGCCTTCACGCGGGGGATGAGGATGGTTTTGATGTCCTCCTCAATGCGGCGCAGCATGGTGGCCTCATCGGCATCGAACTCGTCGTGCTGGGTGCTAACGACAATGGTTTCGATGGCTTCGGGCGTGTTGTCGTCGGCGTAACGGATGGTTACCTGGCTTTTGGCATCGGGGCGCAGGTAAGTCATTTCGCGGCCTTCTTTGCGCATAGCCGATAGCTCGCGCAGTAACCGGTGCGACAAGTCGAGACCCAGCGGCATGTAGTTGGCCGTTTCGTTGGTCGCGTAGCCGAACATCATGCCCTGGTCGCCGGCACCCTGCTCTTCAGCCGTAGCGCGTACCACGCCCTGGCTAATGTCGGGCGACTGTTCGTGCAGGCGGTTCATCACCTCGCAGGTGTCGGCGTTGAACAGGTATTCGGGCTTATTGTAGCCGATGCGGCGGATAACCTCGCGGATGATAGGCTCGGCATCTACATGGGCAGTCGACTTGATTTCGCCGGCTACGAGGGCAAAATCGGTGGTTACCAAGGTTTCGCAGGCCACTTTAGCGGTGGGGTCCTGGCGCAGGTATTCGTCGAGGATAGCGTCGGAAATCTGGTCGGCTACTTTATCTGGGTGGCCTTCCGAAACGGATTCGGACGTGAACAGGTAGGGCATCAGCTAAGAAAGGTAGAAGTACGCGAGAGGCCGGTAGCCCCTGCCCTAGGTCGGCAAATGGCCGGTCAGGGCCGCAAAGCTACGAGATTTCTATTGGTTGATTTTGAATCTGGACCTTACTGAAAGCAGCCCGTATAGTCCCGGCCTTAACCATCGTGCTACATTTGCGTTCACCGCTTTCAGCGCCATTCTCTCTCAGTTTACTTTTCCTCCTTATGAAGCGTTTTACGCCATTGCTTCTTTTGCCGCTATTGCCTTTAGTTGAGGCACAGGCCCAGCGTGCGTCTTCACCCTACCGCACCCGCTTTGCCGTCGACGCACCTGTTACGGCGGGCTTGGGGGCATTGAGCGGTGTAGGGCTGCTGCTGATTTCCAAAAAGGACGGCCTTAACCAGACACAGCTGGCGGCTCTCAATAAGCAGGATGTACCCAAATTCGACCGATTTGCGGCCGGTAACTTCAGCACCAGCGCCCAAACTGCAAGCGACTTTATTGTGTATCCGTCGCTGCTGCTGGCACCGGGTTTGCTGGCCCTCGACAGCGACGTGCGGGGCCGCTACGGGCAGGTGCTAGGGCTGTATCTGCAGACCATGCTGGCCTCCAATGCTGCCTTTACACTTACGGCCGGCAATGTGTACCGCTACCGTCCTTTCCTGTATGGCTCCGAAGGAGGAGGCAAGCGTACCAGCCACATCTCCACCAACTCGTTTTTTGCCGGCCATACGGCCAACACAGCAGCGGCTACATTCTTCGCCGCCAAAGTATACCACGATTTCAACCCCGGCTCGGCGGCCCGCCCTTTCGTATGGGGCACGGCAGCACTGCTGCCCGCGGCTACGGGCTATTTCCGCCTCAAGGCCGGCAAGCACTTCCTTTCCGATAATATTGTGGGCTACACGGTAGGCGCAGCGGTGGGCATTCTGGTGCCACAGTTGCATAAAACCACCAGCCGCACTGGCCTTTCAGTGTTTCCGGTACAGGGCGTTAACGTAAACGGTTACGCCTACTCAGGGCTGGGCTTCATAAAGCAATTGTAGCACGGCTAATGCTAGTGAATTTGGGCAGGCTGGCTTGTCAGTTGAAAGCCATTGCCTACTCTTATCGGAAACCCCGGCAGGGTGCCGCCAACCGCTATGGGTTGGGGCCCTCTACTGGGGTTTTCGTTGTTTAGTAATGATGTAAATATTTGTTATGATGTGTGTTATGTCGATATTATTAGGAAAATGGTCCGTAGCTAGCCACCTGCCAAACGTGCCAGCCCAAGGCCGCCGCCAGCAGCAGCGCGCTGCCACGAGGGCCCGGTGGCCGGCGGGCCAATGCTAGGGCCGCTACGAGCAACAGCAGCGGCACCAGCATAAACGTGAGGCGCTCTTTGTAGTAGCCCAGCCCGGCCAGAAAGCCCGTCAGCAAGGCCAGCAGGCCAATCAGCTCGGTTAGGCCAGTGGGCCGGCCGGGGGCGCCTCCGTACAGCCACCACCCCGCGGCCAGTGCTGCGACCAGGAAGGGCGCAATGGCCGGTAACGTGGTTCCGAACTGGGCCAGGTTGGCCCCGGTCAGCACTAGGAAGTCGGGCAGCGGCTGCAGCCACAGCCCCTGCAGCCACACCAATTGGTGGTAGGCTTCGGCCTCGTGGTTGTAATAGGCCACACCGCGCAATTGCAGCAATAGTATCCAGAGCAGCGTGGGCAACACGAATAGGCTAGTCAGCAGCAGGGCCCGGGCTGTTAGGGTAAGCAACGGCTTCTGGCGGCGCAGTAACCACAACCCGTAGATCAGTACTGGCAGCACCAGCACGAAACTACCATATGCCAGCGCCAGTAAGCCGCCCAGCAGCGCCAGCCCCAGCAGGGCCGCCCGCCAGCGTGGTTGCTGCCGCAGCTGCAGCGCCAGCCAAAGCAGCGCCAGCGGCACCAGAAAGGTGAACATCTGTTGATGAACCGTCCAGAAAAAGGCTTTGGTTACCTGGTTTGATATTAGGAATACCAGCAGCGCCGCCAACACCAGCGGCTGGCCTCGCCCGTCCGTGAGGCGGTAATACAGGTGCCGAAACAGCAGCAGCGCCCCCAGCAGCAGTCCAAAATTCAGCAGCACGTAGCCGATATAGAACCCAAGTAGCGGCTGGTACTTGGCTGGCAGCTTGGCCACCACGGCGGCCGGCAGCAGTCCGCCGGCTTGCAGGCCCTGCATCACCCACGTAACCGGGTAGCCTACGGCCGTGCCCAGTAGCACGTATAGCGGCCGCGACTGGCGTACGGCCTGCGGCTCCAGCAGCCGGGCTGGGTAGCGGGCACTTTCCATGTACTCGAACCCGTCGCAGTTGGCCATGAAACCCGCGAAGGAGCTCAGATGAAGGTAAGTGCCGCAGTACTCATCCTCCGTAAGAGGCGCAGGCGAAAACCAGAAAGAAGCCGTGGCCACCAAGAGCAGCAGGGAGTAGCGGGTGAGGCGGCCAAGGGTGGCGGGGAGCATAATCGATAAAGCTCATGGCAGGTAAAAGACAGAAACGGCAGCAGAATAAGGCTGCCGCCGTTTTTTAATCTCAATAATTCGGGTGCTCGTTTACTGTCCGCTGGCTCCGCTACCGCCCGCCGGGGCTGGCGTCAGATTCTCCTCGAACAGCTTAAGGATGCGGCGGTACTCGTCGGTCCAGGAGGAAGGCTCCACGAAACCGTGGTTTTCGACCGGGTATACGGCCAACTCCCAGTTCTCCTTTTTCAGTTCGATGAGGCGCTGGCTGAGGCGCACGATGTCCTGGAAGTGCACGTTAGTATCGACCATACCGTGGCACATGAGCAGGTGGCCTTTGAGGCCGGCGGCGTAGTTGATGGGGGAAGAGCGGGCGTAGGCTACTGAGTCATTATAGGGCTCGTTAAGGATGTTGTCGGTGTAGCCGTGATTGTAGTGGGCCCAGTCGGTAACTGAGCGCAGGGCGGCCCCGGCCTTGAACACCTCCGGCTGGGTGAACATGGCCATCAGCGTAATAAAGCCGCCGTAGGAGCCGCCGTAGATGCCGATGCGCTGGGGGCTGACGCCGTATTTCTCGGCCAGCAGCTGGGCGCCGTCGACTTGGTCGGTGAGGTCCTTGCCGCCCATGTAGCGGTAGATGCCGGTACGCACGTCGCGGCCGTAGCCGGCCGAGCCCCGGTAGTCGATGTCGAGCACCGTGTAGCCTTTATCGACCAGCAAATTGTGGAACATGTACTCGCGCGAGTAGCTGCTCCACCACTTGTGGGCATTCTGCAGGTAGCCAGCGCCGTGCACGAAAATTACGGCCGGGCCTTGGGCCTGGGGGTTGGCGGGGCGGTAGAGGCGGGCATACACGCCGGCCCCGTCGCGGGCCTTGTACTCGATTACCTCGGGCTGACGCCATGCGTAGCTTTCGAACTCGGGCGTGGTGGAGTGAGTGAGAGCCTTCATCTTGGCGCCCGGCTTGTTGTCCATCGTGTACAACTCCCAGGGCGTGTTGCTGGTGCTGTAGCGCAGGGCCCAGGTTTTCTCGTCGGGCGAGAGTGTGGCTTCGTCGTATCCGCCAGGCTGGGTGGTGAGTTGCACGAGCGGGCCGCCGCTCACCGGCATGCGGTAGAGGTGCTGCTCGCCGGGGTGGGTTTTGTTGGCCAGCAGATACCACGTTTTTCCGTCGCGGCTCAGCTGGGTTTTCTGGATCTCGAATTTGCCGCTGGTCAGCGCCTTTTTTTGGCCGCTTACGATGTCGTAGGTGTAAAGATGGGAGTAGCCGGTAGCTTCGCTCTGGAACCAGAGCTGGCGCGAATCGGGTAGCCAGCCCACGTTGCCTTCGCCGTAGCCGATACCAGGGCCATTAATCCAAGCGTCGTCGTGTTGGCGGTCGAGCAGCTTTATTTTCTGGGTAGCCGCGTCCAGGCCGACAATCCAACGGTCCTTGTTATCGGCGCTGCGAATGACGAGGAAGGCGTGCCGGCCATCATCCGACCAAAACGGGCCGAAGGGCGCCACTCGCCGCAATTCAGTGGCCGACTTAGCGGTTTTGGCGCCTTTGGCTGCCTTAGCCGAATCAGCCGGCATGGGAGCCTTAGCTTTTAACTGGTACTCTTTGCGGTAGGCTGGCTGCTCGTCTAGTCCCTGCAATTCGGTGTAACCCAGCACGAAGGTTGTGTCGCGGCCCACATCGTAGAGGCCAAGCTGCAAGGCGGTCTGAGCGGCGCCTACTTTGGTGCGGGTATTAATGTCTTCGGTGAAGCCCGAGGTGGTTACGAAGTCGGGTACCAAGGCCACTTTAGCGGTTGGCGGTTCCTGGGCCAGCGTGTAGGTTACGTAGCGGCCATCAGGCGAGAGGCGCATGTTGCGCACAGTTTGGGTGCCCAGCCAGATGGCTTTGGGCCGGAGCTTGGCCAGCGCCTGCTGCTGCCGCTGCCGGGCCTTGGCATCCTGCTCCTTCTCGCGCAGTACATCGAAGAGCGCCAATTGCTGCGCCTTCAGGTACTTTTCGCTTTGGTCGGTGGGCGCAGTGCCGGCCGGCTGGTTGCCCTTGCGGAAATCGGTGCGCTGCACGGTTTCGCCAGTGGCGGGGTCCCAGGTAAACAGGTTGCCGCCGCGGCTGTAGCTGATGGCCTGGTCCTGCAGGGCGAAGTGCGGATCGGTTTCCTGCTCGGCCGTGTTGGTCACGCGCCGGATACGTTGGGTTTTGAGGTCAAGCAAATAGATATCGCCCGCTTTCTCGTAGAGCTTGCGTTGGTAGCGCCGATCGTACTCGCCTTCGGCGGCCGGCAGCGCCACCTGCTCGCGCAGGCTTACCTTGCGGGCCGTGCCGCCGCTGGGGGCAATGCGGTACAGCGAGTCGCGCCGCGCCTTATCGGGGTTCCAGTTGAAGTAGATGGACTTGCCGTCGTCGGCCCAGGAAACGTTGCTGGGCGAAGTGCCCAGCCACTGGGACTGGTCGCGCATTATTTTCTCAACGGTGAGCGGGGCCAGCTGTTGGGCCTGGGCCGAGCCGGCCAGCAGTAGCGCCGCCAGGGGCAGCAGGTAACGGTGGGTCATGGGCAGGAATTTCGTTTCGGAAGATAAGGGACGCGGGGTGAAAGCGAGGCGTTGCGCGGGTAGCGCATACCGCTGAACGGTACACGCTACAACCCGTCCAGCTCCGCCCGCAGGTTACGCCGGGCGGCTGCCTCGAACCGACTTTGAAACGCAGGCGTGCGGTACAGCGCCGGGCCGGCCAATAGTTGCTCCAGCACCTTGCGGCGGCCTCGACGGTATAGCACGGCGGGGACTAGCCGGTACTCCTGCCGGATCTGGCGGGCGTATTCGGCGTAAGCGGCCGGCTCGGCTCCTAACACGCGCAGGTCGGCGTCGAGGAAAAAATCCAGGTCGGGCGCCGGGGCGTGGACGGCAGCGTGGCGGGCGGTGCATTCAATAAGATAGACTACCCGCGCCTGCCGTTCGGGGCCGAGCGTGGAGTACGTCAGAAAATGCCGGGCCAGTTCGGCACTGCGGGCTTCGTTTTCCGAGGAGAGGTAGTTGTATACCGCATCGTGAAACCAGACGGCCAACTCCACCACCGGCCGGTCCTCCACCATTCCGGCGTACTCATCCACGGTGTTCAGCAGGGTTTGCACGTGGCGCAGGTTATGGTAGTGGCGGCCTGGCCCGTCGTAGGAGGCCACGAGTTGCTCATACATCGTGTCGCGCCGGGTGGCATCGGGCATCAGAGGACTCACGAGAGCATTCCAGCGGGTTTGCATTTGGCGAGTTGAGGATGTAGTGCGAGGCTCTGGGTTTAATTACCCGTTGGTACGCCGTAGGGGTTGGCTTTCTTGATTTCCAGGAAGCGGTCGGGGGTGGGCAGATCCTGGAAGCCGAAGCGGCGGTAGAGACTGTGGGCGTCGAGGGTGGCCAGCATGAAGCGGCGCACACCCTGCAGCTCGGGGTGGGCCATAATGGTTTCCACGAGCTGCTTGCCCAGGCCCAGGCCCTGGTATTCGGGCAGCACGAATACGTCGCAGAGCCAGGCAAACGTGGCGCGGTCGGTAACCACCCGGGCAAAGGCTGCCTGCTGGCCATCGGGGCCGTAGAGGCCGAAGTTGAGTGAGTTGGCAATGGCCCGCTCCAGCGTTTTGAGCGGCATGCCCAGGCCCCAGTACGACTGCTGACTGAGGTACTCGTGAATCAGGGGCACATTGAGGTGGGCGGGGTCGGGGCTGACGGTGAACATGGCAGGGGCAGGTTGGAGGGAAGCCGCAAGAACGGCAGGCGGCAGCAGACGTGGGGCACCGGGCCACAAGTCGGGCGTTTTTGCTATCTTATGCAGCGCCTCTCCTCCCACTCAATAGCCTACTTATGAACCGCTTTTATACCTCACTAACAGCCCTGCTACTCGCCGCCGCCCCCCTGACTGCCCAGACGCTCCCGGCCCTAACTACCTTCCCGGTGGGCACTACCACTGTCACCGTTTCGGCCCTCACGACTGGTCTGGTAGTGCCCTGGGAGCTGGTCTGGGGGCCCGATAACTTCATCTGGATGACCGAACGCGGCGGCCGCATCAGCCGGGTGAACCCAACCACCGGCGCGGTTACGCCGCTCATTACCCTGGCCGATGTATCCACGTCGTCGGAAGGCGGGTTGCTGGGTATGGCACTGCATCCCGATTTCGCCACGTCGCCTTTCGTGTACGTGGTGTACAACTACACTGAGAACGGTACCTACCTCGAAAAGCTGGTGCGCCTGACCTACGCCAACGGTACGCTAAGCGCTCCGTTGGTGCTGCTGGGCAACATTCCGGCCACCAGCACCCACAGCGGCTCGCGCCTGCTCATCTTGCCCGACCGCACGCTGCTCATGAGTACCGGCGACGCTCAGCAGCTGCCCCAGGCCCAGAATCCGGCTTCGCTCAACGGCAAAATCCTGCGCTTGAACCTTGATGGCAGCGTACCTGCCAACAACCCCATCTCCGGTAGCCTGACCTACACGCTGGGCCACCGCAACCCCCAGGGCCTGGCCCTGGGTCTCGGCAACCGCATCTACAGCTCGGAGCACGGGGCCAACAGCGACGATGAGCTAAACCTCATTGAGCCCGGCCGCAACTACGGCTGGCCTACGGTGGAAGGCTACTGCGACCAAACCACCGAGCAGGCCTTCTGCACCCAGAACAACGTGCGGGTACCCCTCACGGCCTGGACGCCCACGCTGGCTGTGGCGGGCCTCGCGTACTACACTTCGCCTGCCATTCCGGGCTGGCAGAACCGCCTGCTGCTAGTTTCGCTCAAGGCCGCCCGCCTCACCGACCTGGCCCTTAATGCCACCGGCGACGCCATTTCCTCCCGCACTGATTACCTCACCAGCTTCGGCCGGCTGCGGGCCATCTGCGTTTCGCCCCAGGGCCGGGTGTATGTGGCTACCAGCAACCGCGACGGCCGTGGTAGCCCCGCCGCCACCGACGACCGAATTCTGGTGCTCGAAAACCGCGACTTTGTGGTAACGGCCACTGCCGCTCCCGTAGCAGCCCGCCTGCGCCTCTGGCCCAACCCCGCTCACCATACCCTCACGCTGGAGCGGCCGGCCCTGGCAGCCGATGCCATCAGCATCAGCGATGCACTGGGCCGGCGGGTGCAAACGGCGCGCTTTGCGGCTGGTCAAAGCCAGCTAACGCTTTCAATTGAGGGCCTGAAGCCGGGCATGTACATGGTCCAGAACGGCGGACGCACTCAGCGGCTGGTAGTAGAGTGAGGCATCCTCAAGTCACGCCTCACTCCCTCTCCGAACAAGGAGAGGAAGGGCCTGGCTCTTGCTTGGTATCAGCTGTTCC
>NZ_JABKAV010000035.1 GCF_013377905.1 Hymenobacter terrestris | reverse complement strand
TTTCACCCCCCCCGCCGTTGAACAATACTATCGAACGGCGGAAACCCCTGCAACGCATCGTTTCAGCGGCGGGCGGGGACAAGCCCCGCCCCTACGTCGTGCTGCGCAACCTGAGTTACTTGATAATTGAAGAAACGAAAGCCGCCGCCGCGGCCGGGGCATCATCCGTGCCCTCCAGTGCCTTAATCAGGGCCGAGCCAATGATGGCGCCCTCGGCGTGTTGGCAGGCTGCATCAAAGGAATGCTTATCTGAAATGCCGAAGCCCACGAGGCGCGGGTTGCGCAGGTTCATGTCAGAAATCCGCTGGAAATAAGCTTCCTGCACGCCTTCAGCCTGGGTATTAGCCCCGCCCGTGGTACCGGGCCCCGATACGAGGTAGAGGAACGAATCGGTCAGGTCATCGATGCGGCGGATGCGCTCGGGGGCAGTTTGGGGCGTGATGAGGAACACCGGCCGCAGGTTGTGGCGGCGGAAGATGTCCTGGTACTCGGCCACGTAATCGTCAAGCGGCAAATCAGGCAGAATCACGCCATCGACACCAGCGGCGGCGGCCTCGCGGCAGAAATTTTCTACCCCGAACTGCATCACCGGGTTGAGGTAGCCCATGAGTAGAATCGGCGTGTTGGGGACCTGCTCACGCACGTCTTTCAACTGTCCGAAAAGCACCCGCATGTTCATGCCGTTCTGCAGCGCCACGCTGCTGCTGGCCTGAATCACCGGCCCGTCGGCCAAAGGGTCAGAAAACGGCACCCCGATTTCGATGACATCGGCTCCGGCGTTGGCGAGGGCCCGCAGAATGGGAACGGTACTTTCAAGCTGCGGATAGCCGGCCGTGAAGTAGATGTTGAGCAGCTTTTTATCCTGCTGGAAGGCGTTCTGGATTCGGTTCATGATTGGGGATAATCTGTTCTCCTGTGCGGAACACAGGAGAACAGGATATTACATCAGGTCCTGCTGTATGTATGTTTCCAGGTCTTTGTCGCCGCGGCCCGATAGGTTAATGACCACCACATCGTCGGGGCCGGCACCGATTCGGTCGAGTACGGCCAGCGCGTGGGCCGTTTCGAGGGCCGGAATGATGCCTTCGAGGCGGCTGCATTCCACTACCGCTTTCAACGCGTCGTCGTCGGTTACGCTGATGAACTGCGCCCGGCCGGCATCAGCCAAAAACGCGTGCAGCGGCCCGATACCGGGGTAGTCGAGGCCCGCCGAGATAGAGTAGGG
Organism: Hymenobacter terrestris; assembly: GCF_013377905.1. Lineage (GTDB taxonomy): Bacteria > Bacteroidota > Bacteroidia > Cytophagales > Hymenobacteraceae > Hymenobacter > Hymenobacter terrestris. Next base: position 35,069 of record NZ_JABKAV010000035.1, on the reverse strand, counting down.
CTCAGTGATTTGGCCGTCCTCATCCTGCATAAGCAGTGTGCGCGAGCCGTGGATAATGCCCGGCTTGCCCAGCACTGAGGTAGCCGCCGAGTGCCCCGAATACACACCGTGTCCGGCCGCTTCCACGGCCACCAGCTTCACTTCCGGATCTTCCAGGAAATGATAGAACGCCCCGGCCGCGTTGGAGCCACCGCCCACGCAGGCTACCACATATTGCGGTAGCTCGGAGCCGGTTTTTTCCAGCAACTGCTTGCGCATCTCCTCACTAATAACGGCCTGCAGGCGCGCCACCAAATCGGGGTACGGGTGCGGACCGACTACCGAGCCGATAATGTAGTGGGTATCAACGGGGTTTGAAATCCAGTCGCGGATGGCCTCGTTGGTGGCATCCTTCAGCGTTTTGCTGCCGCTACTGGCGGGCCGCACTTCGGCGCCCAGCAGGCGCATGCGGTACACGTTGGGCTTCTGCCGCTCCATGTCCACCTCGCCCATATACACGATGCACTCCATGCCCATCAGGGCGCACACGGTGGCCGTGGCCACGCCGTGCTGGCCAGCGCCGGTTTCGGCAATGATGCGGGTTTTGCCCAACCGCCGGGCCAGCAGAATCTGCCCTACCGTGTTGTTGACTTTATGGGCCCCGGTGTGGCACAAATCCTCGCGCTTGAGAAACACGCGGGTGTTGTACTTAGCCGACAGCCGCTTGGCCTCGAACAGCGGCGTGGGCCGGCCCACGTAGTCGCGCAGCAGCTGCTGGTACTCCTGCTGGAACGCCGGCTCGGCCATAATGGACAGGTATTGCTGGCGCAGCTCTTCCACGTTGGGGTAGAGCATTTCCGGGATGAAGGCGCCGCCGAACTGGCCGTAATAGCCGCGTTCGGTAGGTTGCTGGTAGGTTGGAACAGTCATGAGTGAAGCAATGATGCGATGAAAGATGCGGGCCAGGATAAGCCGGCGCTTGATTGGGAGGGCCGGTAGTTATAACAACTCGTTGGACGTGATTTCGGCCGGAGAAAATTGCTGCCTCTCCAGCTGCTGCTCGTAGAGCCAAGTCAGATAGGTCTGCACTTTATCAGAATCCATTCTGCCCCAGGTGGCTGCAGTGCCGTAATAGGGGCCGGTATGGCGCTGGCTTTGCAGTAGCAGCTCGGGTCGGCGGTCGGCTGGTGGCACCCATTTTTCTAGCAGCACTGCGGTTTCGGAGGGATTGGCTTGGGCAAACAAGAAGCCTTGCTTGGTGGCCTGCATGAACTTCCGGTAGGCATCGGTACGCGCCCGCAGCCGCTTTTCTGAAGCCATAATAACCGGCGAATAGCCATAAGGAATCCCGTAGTCGGCCAAGCGAAAGCTAGTGAGAGGTACCCCGCGCAACTCCGCTTCCACGCCTTCCCAATTATCAAAAATCCAGGTAGCATCGGCCTGGCCAGTCAGCAGCGTATTCCAGATATCGAGCTTTTGCGGGTAGGTGATAACCAACTCGCCCAGACCACCGTCGTTGCGCACCATCTGCCGTACAATTTGGTCTTCGTAGCGGGCTCGGTACGAGGCGTACGTCCGGCCCGCAAGGTCTTGGGGCGAACGGATATCGTCGCGGCGCAACGTCACGATGCTGCTCAGGTCCTCAGTCAGCAGCGCCGCAACGGCCAGCGCATCGAACGGCTTAGCTTTGGTGCGGTAGCTGATGATGCTTTCCAGCGGGCAGAGTGCGAAATCGGCCTGCCCCAACTCCACCTTCTTGGCTGGTGTGAGTGCATAGTTGTCTGTGTCGGGCGTACCAATTGTAAGGACCAGTCCGGCCGCCTCATACAAGCCCTGCTCCTGGGCCACAATAAAGCCCGAGTGGTTGGGATTGACGGTCCAGTCGAGGGCAATAGTCAGCTTATCCATGCGGTTTTAGTTGGCGGCAGAAGTGGTTGAAGCGCGGGCTGCACTGGCAGCGGACGCAGGCAGAGCAGCTGAACTGGGCCGCAGATCGGCGAAGAACCGGCGTAGAACGGCCGCATCTTTGAGGGCCGGCGCGGTTTCGAAGCCGCTGTTTACATCAAACCCGTACAGGCCCGGCAAGCGCAAGTGGGCCAGTTCGGCCACCATACTGGGGCCGATGCCACCGGCCAGCAGATACGGTACGGGCAACGCATACTGACGCAGCAGCTCCCAGTTGAAGCGGGTGCCGTTGCCGCCCGGCTGGGGTCCGGCCGCATCGAACAGGAAGTAGTCGCACACCGCCGTGTAGGGCTCCAGAACAGCGAAATCAACTGCCTCGCCCACCGCAAACGCTTTGATGACACCCACGCCACCTGCCCGCAACTCGGCGCACTGGGCCGGAGTCTCACTGCCATGCAGCTGCACTAAATCGAGGCCGTAACGACACACCTGCCGCAGGATTTCGGCCGTGCTTTGGTCGACGAATACGCCCACTTTACGCACGCTGGCCGGCAGACTTTTCAGCAGCTCCTGCCGCAGCTCCTCGCCCACAAAGCGCTTGGACTGGGGAGAAAAGATGAAGCCGATAAAATCGGGTTCGAGGCCGGTTACTTCCAGAATATTGCCAGCCTGCCGCAGGCCGCAGACTTTCAGACGCAGGGGGGCACTAGTTGCAGTTGCCATAAACAGTGGTTTTGAAGAGCCAACCGGGACAGTGGCAGCGAAGTTCAGGGACGAGTACGGCGGCAGCGCCTTACAACTGCTGCACCAGTGCGGCGCAGGCCTGCTCGGGCCGGGCGTGGCGCATAAAGGCCTCGCCCATCAGAAAGCCCCGGTAGCCCACCTCGCGCAGCGCCCTGATGTCGGCAGCCGTGTTCAGGCCACTTTCGGTCACTTTCACGTACTCGTCCGGAATCTGGCGGGCCAACTCGCCCGAGGTGTCGAGGCTCACGGCGAAATCGTGCAGGTTGCGGTTGTTCACGCCCACCAAGCTCACGGCATCGGGGTGCAGCGTGTCGGTCAGCTCCTGCTCGTTATGGATTTCGAGCAGCACCTCCATCCCAAGGCTTTTGGCCAGCCGGCCCAGGCGTAGCACTTCCTCGCCGCTCAATACGGCCGCAATCAGCAGCACGGCATCGGCCCCAAGGCTTTTGGCCTCAATTATCTGGTACTCGCCCACCACGAAATCTTTGCGCAGAATGGGGCAGAAATTGTAGCGCCGGGCCGTGGTCAGATCCTCGTTTTTACCGCCGAAAAACTCGGTATCCGTGAGCACCGACAGTGCCGAGGCACCCGCCTGCATGTAGCCCAACGTAGTGCGCTCGACCGGCGCGTAGGCGTTGATGACGCCCTTGCTCGGCGACTTACGCTTGAACTCGGCAATGATGCCGCTCAAATCGTCGCGCAACAGATAGTGGCGCAAACTCAGCGGCTTAGCCTCCATATACAGGCTCTGCTCCAACAGCTTTAGTGGCACCAGGCTCTGACGGTCGGATACTTCGCGGCGTTTGTGGGCAATAATTTTATCGAGAATGGTCATTTTTTTAAGCTTTTAGCTGACAGCTGTTAGCTGTTGGCTTGATGTTCATTGGTTTGAACGAACGTGTATGAGTTGAATCGAAATCAGAAGAGCGAAGGATCTGTCAGCTAACAGCTCTCGGTTAACAGCGTAAGGGCCTTTCTTGCCCTTCCTGAATCCAGCGACTCTTGCGCGGCAGCCAGGGCTTCGGCAAAGCTGAAATCCGGCTCGCGGCAGGTAATGGCCAGGGCAGCGTTGGCCGTTACCACGTCGCGCTGGGCGCGGGTGGCGCGGCCTTCGAGCACATCAACAAACAGACGGGCCGACTCGTTGGCGGTCTGGCCGCCGGCCAGCTCTTCGGGGCGGGTGGCGCTTAGGCCCAAATCAGCGGCGGTGGCTACCCGCTCGCCGGCGGGCGTGGCCAGCTTGGCGGCCCCGGTTAGCGAGAGTTCGTCGTAGCCGTCAAGAGCGTGTACCACGGTGTAGTGGGCATCGGTTTGCTGCATCAGGTAATGATAGATGCGCAACAACTCCAGGCTGAATGTGCCGGCCACCTGGAAGCGGGGCCGCACCGGGTTCACGAGCGGGCCCAGAATGTTGAAGAAAGTACGTACGCCCAGCTCGCGGCGCACCGGCCCGGCGTGGCGCATGGCCGGGTGGAAGGCCGGCGCGTGCAGCACGCAGATATTCGCCCGCTCCAGCTGCCGTTTCAGCCCGTCGTTATCGGCGGCCAGGTTCACGCCCAACTCGCGCAGCACATCCGACGAGCCGCACACCGACGACACGCCAATGTTGCCGTGCTTAGTGACGTGGTAGCCCGCGCCCGCCACCACGAAACAGGCCAGCGTGCTGATGTTGAGCGTGTCTTTACCGTCGCCGCCGGTACCCACAATATCAATCGTGTCGCGGGTGCCCAGCTCGGGGTCGCGGCTCAAACTCAGCAGCGCGTCGCGGAAGCCAGCCAACTCGGGCACCGAAATCGGGCGCATGCGGTACACGCTCATAAAAGCGGCCATTTCGGCGGCGTTGGCTTCGCCCTGCCCGATGCGCAGCATGGCCTCGTGGGCCTCGGCGTGCGTGAGGAGTTGCTGGTCGAAAAGTTGGGCAAGAATATGTTTCACAGAATCACAGATGTTGCAGATGATTGGATTTCGCAGATGTAGGGCGACGCGGTTGGCCTGATGGGTTATTTCAGCCAGTTGGCCAGCATCTGGTGGCCGTGTTCGGTGAGGATGGATTCGGGGTGGAACTGCACGCCGCGCACGTCGTACTCGCGGTGGCGGAAGGCCAGCACTTGGCCGTTCTCGTCTAGGGCCGTTACTTCCAGTTCGGCCGGCATAGTTTCGGGCCGCACGCTCCAGGAGTGGTAGCGGCCCACTTTAAAGGTGTCGGGCAGGTCGTCGAACAGGCGGTCGGGGGCCGTCAGGCGGGCATCGGTGGCAAGGCCGTGCAGTACCTGGGGCAGGTTGTACAGCTCGCCGCCGAAGCTTTCGGCCAGCCCCTGATGGCCCAGGCAAACGCCCAGTATGCGTTTGGAAGATGCGTAGCGGCGGATGATGGCCGGCATCAGCCCGGCATCGGCGGGCAGCCCTGGCCCCGGCGAAAGCAGCACGGCATCGTAAGCCTCCACGTCGTCGAGTGCCAGCTGGTCGTTGCGGCGCACAGTCACGTTGTCGCGGTGACCCAGCTCGCGCAGCACTTGCACGAGGTTGTAGGTGAAGGAGTCGTAGTTGTCGAGAACGAGAATGTTCATGTCGGAATTCCGGAGGAATGATTGTCTAAACAGCTTCTGCCTCGGCCAGGGCTTTGCGCAGGGCGGCCAGCTTATGGTGGACTTCCTGCAGCTCAGAATGGACGTCGGAGGCGGCTACCACGCCGGCCCCGGCTTGGAAGTAGAGCCGGCCGCCGCTGCTGAGAAACGAGCGAATCATGATGGCGTGGTTGAAGTCGCCGTTGAAGCCCAGGTGGCCGATGGCGCCGCCGTAATAGCCGCGGGCGGTTGGTTCCAACTGGTCAATCAGCTGCATGGCTCGGTGCTTGGGTGCGCCCGAAAGCGTGCCGGCCGGGAACGTATCGGCCACCACTTGCAGCGAGTTGGTGCCCTCAGTCAGCCGGGCCCGCACCTCGCTTACCAGGTGGATAACGTGCGAGTAGAACTGGATTTCGCGGAAAGTTTTCACCTCCACCGCGTCGCCGTGGCGGGCCAGGTCGTTGCGGGCCAGGTCTACCAGCATTACATGCTCGGCGTTTTCTTTGGGGTCGTCGGCCAGCTGCCGGGCCAGGGCAGCATCCTGCACGTCGTTGCCGGTGCGCCGGAAAGTGCCGGCAATCGGAAACAGGCTGGCCTCGCGGCCTTTGATGCGCACCTGGGCTTCGGGCGAGGAACCGAAAATTTTGAACGCCCCGTAGTCGAAGTAAAACAGGTAGGGCGAGGGGTTGATGGAGCGCAGCGCCCGGTACACGTTGAACTCGTCGCCCGAGAACCCTTGCTCGAACCGCCGCGACAGCACAATCTGGAACACGTCGCCCAGGTTGCAATGCTTCTGGCCCTGCTCCAGCACCGCCAGAAACTGCTCATCGGTCTGGTTGCTCTGCTCCTCCCCTTCGGTTTTAAACTTGAAATCGGGCAGCGACGGATTCCGGATCAGGTTGACGAGCCGCGTGAGGCCGTCCTCATCCACCTTTTCGCCCGCCAACGTGTGCTCGAACACATACAGCTCGTTGCGGAAGTGGTTGATGGCAATAACGTGGCGGTAAGTGCCATAAAGCATATCCGGCATCGGACCGGCAGGCTGCTTCTCCGGGTTGAGGGTGAGGTCCTCGAAAGACTGTACCGCCTCGTAGCCTAGGTAACCGAACAGGCCGCCGGTGATAAAATCGTGGCCCGTATCCTCGGTCTGGAAAGCAGCGGCAAACGCCTGAAGCCGTCCCAGCGCCTCGCGCGGCGAGGCCAGCATTTCGGTTTCCACCACGTCGCCCGGCAGGCGCAGCGTCAGCTCGGAGCCCCGTAGCTCGAAGCGGGCCAGCGGGTCGAAAGCGAGGTAGCTGAAAGCGTTCTGCTGACCGTGGTAGTCGGAGCTTTCGAGCAGCAGGCAGTTGTCGTACCGGTCGCGCAGCCGCAGATAAAGGCCAACCGGCGTTACGGTATCGGCCAGAATGCGGCGGGAACGGGTAGTAAGGGAATAGGATTGCATGCGCGGGCTGGTTGCGGTGAGCAGGAAAAAGGCCGGCGCCGGGCACAAAAAAACCCGGCGGGCGGCCGGGTTACATCTGGAGCAGTTGCGAAGATCAGGATTCGATTCTAACGCACGCACAGGTTGTCCCGTCCGGAATTTCCGTAGGGCCACCACCAAGCTTGCATCATCGTCGAAGTACTCATTGCCGAAACAGGATTTGGGGCGTTGAACGCTGCAAAGCTACCAACGGTTGGGTTACGCGCAAGAAAAAGCCCGAATTTTTTCAGCAGGCTGTAGAAACGTCTTTCAAACCGTAGCGAAGAATGACGTTTCTACAGCCTGCTCATTAACAGGAACTGCCTACTCCTTCACCAGCGCCTGCCGGCCCTGCAGCGTGCCGGCCGTTATCTGCAGCTGGTACACACCGGCGGGCAGGTCGCTCACATCAAGCACGGCCCCCGATTTAAGCTTTTCGCGCCGTACAGTGCGGCCTCGCACATCCACAATTTCCAACCGGGCACTACCCCGCACCTCGGCGGGCAGCAGCACCGTGAGGCGGTTGCGAACAGGATTAAGATAGGCACTGAACGCCAGCCCAGCTACCGGCCGCCCGGTCGCGGTTACCACGGCTGGCTGGCTCAGCCATTGGTAAGCCGCCGCAAACTCCCGCTTCCAGAACCACTCGGCATGCTGGCCATCGGGCACCGCCTGGTAGCTAAGGTTGGTAGCCGGCACGCCAGCTCTAGCCAGCGAATCGTGTACGGCCCGCATCAGCGGGGCCATGGTGGCACTTTCGTTGGCTCCGGCCACAAAGTAAAACCGCGTATCGGGCCGCGGCGGGTGCTGGCTGATGTAGGTGAACAACGGCTGCTGAGCAAACCAGAAAGCCGGCGAGAAAACACCCACCCGCCCATATACCAAGGGGTATTTCAGGGCGGCGTAAGTCGAAATCAGCCCGCCCATGCTGCTGCCGGCCACACCCGTAAACTCGCGGCCCGTAAGGGTGCGGTAGTTGGCATCAACGTAGGGCTTAAGCGTTTGAACCATAAAGTCCACGTACTGGTCGCCCTGGCCGCCGCCGTATTGCGGATTGCGCCAAGGCGAAAGCTCGTTCAGCCGCTCGGCCCCGCCATTATCCACGGCCACCACAATGCTGCCGGCGGCGTCGAGTCCCTGGGCCTGCAGCTGGCTCAGCGTCTCATCCACACCCCACTCGCCCGAAAAGCTGGTGCAGGCGTCGAATACATTCTGGCCGTCGTGCAGGTAAAGCACCGGGTAGCGCTTGGCAGGTGCCAAGGCGTAGTCGTTGGGCAGGTACACCCAGATGCGGCGGGTGCGCCCCAGCTGCGGCATGGCAAACGACTCGCTGATGACGCGCACGTTGGGCTGCAGGGCAGTGCTTTGGCAGGGCGGTTGCGGGCCGCCACCGGTCAGGTCTTTCCAGCCACTAACGGTCAGGCTTAGCGTAGCCGGAGCGCCGCTTAGCGTATGGCGGCGGTTGGCTACGTCTTGGCCCGCCGCATTGGTTTCGACGGTGGCCCAGGAGCCACGGGTGAATTTGAACTCTACCGGCCCGGTGAGAGTGGCCGGCAGGATCAGCTCATAGGAGCCATCGGACTGCCGGACCAGGGCATGCGCAAGGCTGGCGGGCGTCCAGCCATTTAAAGTGCCCGCCAGAAATAAGCTGGCATCGGCAGGCGTGGCGGCCGGTACGGTGGTGATGCGCACGGTGGTTTGGGCACCGGCATAGAAAGCAGGTAACAGCGTTACTATGGAAAGCAGCAGACGAAGCACAGGCGAAACGGTTGGGTGGCAGCTGGGTGAATTTGTAGCAAGCTACGCCCTAATCGGCAGGTAGCAGGAACAGAGAACGGTAGCGGTAACGAGCAGGCTAAATATTGGGTTTCAAGGCATTTTGGCATCCTGTATTTTTCCGGGAAAATTCATTTGGCACGACTGGCCGGAAGCACCGGTAGTGGGTGAGTAAGCTCTCACCTACACCTCTTGGCCATACTGGCCGCAGTGTGTCCGGATTACTCAGGACTGCAACGATGGGCGACTCGCAAAATCCTAGGTTATGTACAAATACAACCCCTTACATGCTGCCGTATATGCAGCAGAATACCACTACTGCGTTGACTTAAACTTTTCCTCTATTTGCCATATTCAACCATCTTCTGGCGGTAAGCATGCTACTCTGAGTAATGCAATAAACTAATATCAATCAATCCAGCATCAATTCAACAGCTGAATTACACTTGATTCAGCCTTTTATTAATCTTCCCATCATAAAACTTCAACTATTTGCCAACTAAAAGCTACCATCCGGTAATACCAAGCAACACAGCACCTATTATCACCTCTTTTAGTACCTGACTATCGCCGGCTTCCGCCTTTCCAAACATGCTGATTCCAGGCGCGTTCGAGCGCCAAACAGGCAAAAACATACTGTATCAGTGGGTCCTTGTCGGCTGCTCATACTCATCCCTGCCTAGCATCTGAATTGCCAGATACCTCAAAATGCAATTATAACTAAACCGTTTTGGGCATAGCAAAGCTCAGATTTATGGTATGGGGAGGCTTATCTTGCGGTGTTTCTGCGTATTTTGATAACCGTATGGGCTGCCTCCGGCAACGTTGCGGTACATATGCAGCCGCTACGCCGACCAACGGCTTATGGCCGTGGTCGTCATCCGAAAAATTCCCATTCCGTCCGAGAGCGGACAACCTCATCTCAACCTCTAATAATTTTCACATGAAAAACCCTTATCTGGCGAAAGTGGTACTGCCACTGCTGTGCGCAGGCGCGGGCATCAGCAGTGCCTATGCGCAGGGAATTGGTACGGTCAGCGGCCGGGTGCTCGACGAGAAAGGCGAAGGCCTGCCGGGCGTAACGGTGCTGATTGATGGTACCTCCGTGGGCGGTTCTACCAACGGCGACGGTACATTCCTGATCCAGAACGCGCCCACTGGTCCGCAGACGCTCGTTATTTCGTTCGTCGGGTTCTCTACCCAGCGCAAGGCTATCAGCGTAGCTGCCGGCCAGAATACGGCTGTGCCCGCCCTAACTATCTCGGAAAACACTACTCTGCTCAACGAGGCAGTGGTAGTGGGCTACGGCACCCAGCGCAAGCAGGATGTAACCGGCTCGGTTGCCACCGTATCAGAAAAGGAGTTTGTAAAGGGCCAAGTAACCAACCCCGAGCAGTTGGTGCAGGGCAAGATTGCCGGCGTCAGCATTACGACCGGCGGCGGCGCTCCGGGTGCGGCCTCTACGGTGCGTATCCGCGGCAACTCCTCGCTCAATGCCAACAACGACCCGTTGTACGTGATTGATGGCGTGCCGGTGGACAAAGGCGGTATTTCGGGTGCCAGCAACCCGCTCTCGCTTATCAATCCCAACGACATCGAGTCGGTAACGGTGCTCAAGGACGCCTCGGCCACGGCCATTTATGGTAACCGGGCATCCAACGGCGTTATTCTGATAACCACCAAAACCGGCCTGCCGGGCGAGAAGCTAACGGTTAACCTGTCGTCGCAGACGTCGGTTTCGCAACGCTTCCAGGAGTACGATGTCCTGAATGCCGACGAGTTGCGGCAGATCGTTCAGGAGAATGGTTCGGCTTCGCAGGCCGCCACGCTGGGTACGGCCAACACCAACTGGCAAAAGGAGATTTTCCGCACCGCCGCCACCTACGACAACAACATCAGCCTGACCGGCTCGGTGGGCAAGCTGCCCTTCCGCGTTTCTTACGGCAACCTCAACCAGGACGGTATCGTCATCACCAACAACCTGAAGCGGAACTCCGGCTCCATCAGCCTCTCGCCGGTATTGCTGAACGACCGGCTGAAGGTGAACGTGAACGCCAAGGGCACGCGAGTAGACAACCGCTTTATTGGTAACGGCCAAGTAGGCGCGGCCGTGCTCTTCGACCCCACCCAGCCCGTATTCGGTACCGGCGAGCAATATGGCCTGTACGGCGGCTATTTCCAGTTCCTGCAGCCCTCGGGTACGCCGCTGGGCCTGGCCCCCAGCAACCCGGTGGCCTCGCTGCGCAACACCAACAACATCAGCACCGTCGACCGCCTGATTGGCAACGTGCAGCTCGACTACAAGCTGCCTTTCGTGGAAGGTCTGCGGGCCAACCTCAACCTGGGCACCGATGTGTCGAAGGGCGAGGGCTCGACCACCAATCAGTCCACCGACTTCGGCAACTTCAACCCTGATGCCATCGGCAATGCCGGCCTGAACGGGCGCTACAGCCAGTTCAACCAGCGCAAAATCATGCAGCTGCTGGAAACCTACTTGGCCTACGGCCGCAACTTCGGCGACACGCGCTTTGATGTGCAGGGCGGTTACTCCTACCAGACCTTCGTAAACAAGGGTGACAGATTCCTGGACCGACGCTTCGACCGTACTACGCTGGTAAACCCCGAGGATACGCTGATCGTACCGGGTTATTATTCCAAGCTGGTATTCCTCTCTTACTTCGGCCGTACTACGCTGAATGTGAAGGACCGCTACCTGCTTACGGCTACCATACGGAATGACAACACCTCGCGCTTTGCGCCGGGCAACCGCAGCGGCTGGTTTCCAGCCCTGGGCCTGGGCTGGCGCCTGAAGGGCGAGGGTTTCTTGGCCGACAACACCACCATTTCTGAGCTGAAGCTGCGCGCCGGCTACGGCCGCACCGGCCAGCAGGACATTGGGGATGCATATGATTACCTGCCCCGCTACGTGCTGGGTAACGCTGCCGCCCAATACCAGCTTGGCGGGCAGCCAGTTATCACCTACCGCTCGTCGGGCTATAACAACGAGCTGCGCTGGGAAAATACCACTACCTGGAACCTGGGCCTCGACTACGGCTTGTTCGATGACCGCATCACGGGTGCCATTGATGTGTACGAGCGTACATCCGATGACCTACTGGCCAACGTAGTTGTACCGGCCGGCGGCAACCTCACCAACCGGCTCAATGCCAATGTTGGCTCGCTGCGCAACCGGGGTATCGAATTTGTCATCAACGGCTCGGCTGTGCGTTCGCAGGATTTGAATGTAAACCTGAACTTCAACCTGGCCTACAACGAAAACGAAATCACCAACCTGGGCCGGCAGGAGCCCGGCTTCACCGGTTACGAAACGGGTGGTATTCCGGGCCGTACGGGTGCCAGCATTCAGCGGCAGACGGTGGGCTTCCCCATTAACTCATTCTATGCGCAGCAGCAGGTGTACGACGCCAATGGCCGGCCACTACAGGGCGTGTTCGTCGACCGCGACGGTAACGGTACTGTTACACCCGATGAGAGCGACTTCTACCACTATAAGCAGCCGGCCGCACGCCTGACGCTGGGCTTCACGCCCTCGGTGGGCTACCGCAAGCTGAACCTGAGCATGCTGTTGCGCGCCAACGTGGGCAATTACGTGTACAATGGCGTGGCGGCCAACTTGGCCAACTTCGCCAATGCTAACAGTTCGACTGGCTTTGTAACCAATATTCCACGCGATATTTACAATACCGGCTTCACTACGCAGCAGGCATTTTCTGACTACTATCTGCAGAACGCTTCCTTCCTGCGGGCCGAAAACATTACGCTCGGCTATAATGTAGGTAAGTTGTTCAACGACAAGGCGAACCTTCGGTTGAGCGCAGCGGTTCAGAATGCATTCCTGATTACGAAGTACGATGGCATCGACCCCGAAATTTCGGACGGCATCGACAACGAATTCTATCCCCGGGCCCGCACGTTCACGTTTGGTCTCAACATCGGCATCTAAATTCCCCCACTCATGCAAAAATCTATCATTCGCGGACTGCTGATTGCCTCGGCTGGCTTGGCCCTGGCTGCCGGGAGCACCTCCTGCACCAAAGACCTCGACCAGGAGCCCCGCTTCGAGCTGACGCCTGACAAAGTATTTGCCGATCTGCAGGGCTACCGCCAGGTACTAGCCAAGCTATACGCCGGCTACGCCACCACTGGCCAGCAGGGCCCGGCCGGCGGCGGCGACATCGGGGGTATCGACGAAGGCTCCTCCGACTATATTCGTCAGTACTGGAGTGCTCAGGAGCTTTCCACCGATGAGGCCGTAGTAGCTTGGACCGATCCGGGCGTGCAGGACTGGCACAATATGAATTGGAACGCCTCCAACATCCTCATTCGGGGCCTGTACAGCCGTATTTTCTACGAAATCTCGATCTGCAATGAGTTCCTGCGCGAGTCGGCCGACGATAAGCTCTCTGCCCGTCTGAACGCCGACGATGCAGCTACCGTGCGTAAGTACCGCGCTGAGGCTCGTTTTTTGCGCGCTGTGGCCTATATGCACGCCATGGACTTGTTCGGCAACGGCCCGTTCGTTACTGAGAACGATCCGGTGGGCTTCTTTCAGCCGCCTTACTACACCCGCAACGAGTACTTCACGTTCGTAGAGAAGGAATTGACGGAGTTGGCCGCCGATGCCAACTTCGCCGACGCCCGCACCAACGAATACGGCCGCGTAGACAAGGCCGCTGCCTGGGGTATGCTGGCCCGCCTTTACCTCAACGCCCAAGTGTACACTGGCACGGCCCGCTACACCGATGCGGCCCTGCAGGCCAAGCGCGTTATTGATGCCGGCTACCGGCTGACGGAAGCCCCGGCCGGCGAAGTTGCCTCGGCCTATGGTCGCGTATTTTTGGGCGACAACGACGCCACCGTTGCCCGTACTGAAATTATCTGGCCAGTGGTATTCGATGTGAACACCACTCAGAGCTTCGGCGGCACCACGTTCCTGGTAAATGGCTCGACGGGTGCAGCGGCCGACTGGCAGCGCAAAGTGGGCCAGACCACCGGCTGGCAGGGTCTGCGCACCACCAGTGCCTTATTCAACATGTTCCCCGATACGACCCTTGACCGCCGGGGTCGGTTTTGGACCCAGGGCCAGACCCTACAAATCAACGACCTGAGGCAGTTTTCGCAGGGTTTCGGCGTGCTTAAGTTCCGCAACGTCACCTCGGGTGGTCAGGCGCTGGGCGGTTCGCAAAACTTTTCAAGTGTCGACTTCCCCATGATCCGGGTAGCCGAGATGATGCTGATTTATGCTGAGGCTGTAGGCCGCGGCGGTTCCGGCGACGCGAACTTGGCTTTGGGCTATGTAAACCAGATCCGGCGCCGAGCATTTGGTCTGCCTACCACCACGCCTAGCCCGGTGGCCGATGTTACGAGCCAGGTGCTGGCCCCCAACTCTACGTTCCTGCTCGACGAGCGGGCCCGTGAGTTGCACTGGGAAGGTCACCGCCGTACCGACCTGATCCGCTACGACCGTTTCGTAACCGCGGCTTACGTATGGCCCTGGAAGGGTGGCGTAGCAGCCGGTCGGGCTGTGGAAACATTCCGCAAGCTTTACCCGATTCCGGCCGCCGACCTCTCGGTTAACCAGAACCTGAAACAGAACGAAGGCTATTAACCGCCGAACTTTTTTGGGGCCGATACTTTTATGGCAGTGTCGGCCCCATGAGGGTCATTTTCCCACCGTTTTCTTCTTTTACTCCATGAGCACTTTTCTTACCCGTTTTTCTTTAGGGTGGCTGGCCGTGGCTGGTTTAGCCCTGACAACTTCCTGCGAAAAGGACGAAACCAAGGTTACGCTCGACCAAGGAACTGCCCCGCAGCTGACAACCTCGAGCAATACTGTGGTACTGACGCAGGTAAACGCGACCCAGCAGGCGGTTACTTTCAACTGGACGCCTGGTACTTCGCCTGCTTGGCAGAACACCAGTACCCAGTACAATCCGCCGGTTACTTATACCATTCAGTTGGACAAAGCCGGCAACAACTTTGCGGCCCCTGCCAACCTAGAGGCCGGTGCTGGTCCGAATACGACGGTTACTGTTGAGCGGCTGAACGCAGCCCTCAATGGATTGGGCTTGGAGTCCGGCCAGCCTGCACAGCTGGAAGTACGTCTGAAGTCGGAGCTGGCCGCGAATGCGCCCCTATTTTCTACGCCTCAGCCCTTCACGGCTACCTCCTACAAAGTATGCTTGCCCCCTAACGCCAACACCTGGGGTATTGTGGGCCCGGCAGCCGATGGCTGGCCCAGCGACGACAACGCAACCGATGACAACCTTACCTATGACTGCGACACGAAGTCGTACGTGATTACCCGTGCTCTTAAGGTCGGCGACTTCAAGTTCCGTCGTAACAAAGCCTGGGCAATCAACTTGGGTGGCGCAACGGGCGACTACTCTCAAGGTATTCCGCTGACGCTCGGCGGGGGTGATTTAAAAATTGCTGCCGACGGTATTTACAAAATCAGCCTGCAGGTGACGACTGACGCTGCAGGTGCTGCTACCGGTGGCCGCCTGACCATCATCAAGCAATAACTTACCCGGTACACGCCAGCCTCGGTTATTCCAACGCAACTGGCGCCTGATTCCTACAAATAAAAAAGCCGCTGAATTTCAGCGGCTTTTTTATTTGTACTCACCACTGCAGGAAACTCTTTTAATAGATCCTGTTTTGGAAGTTATCAGAATCAATCCGAACGTCGTATTGAACTTACCGAAGCATCTATGCCGCTTCAACACAGTCGTTAAACGAAGCAGTAGAGATGATTCGGCAAACTCGGCATGACGGACAATTTACTTCAGGACCTGCGCAAATTTCAGGCTTTATCTAATAGTTCATTTTTCTGATTTTCAGATAGACTGTCAAAGCAAAAGAGCCTTCCGCTACTAGCGGAAGGCTCTTTTGCTTTGGAGCGACGCACCGAGGATAATCGTGTTATACGAAGACCATCGGCGCGGTGTAGCCATTTACTGTACAATCAGCTTCTGGCTGGTGCTCTGGCCACCTACCTGCAGCTTCACGAAGTAAGCACCGGAAGCAAGGTCGCTGAGGGTCTGCTGCTGCAGACCGCCCTGGCGGCCGGAAGCCAGCGAGCGTACGCGCTGACCAAGGGCGTTGAACACCTCAACGCTTACCTCCTGCTGACCGGGTACCGTGTACGATACCGTAGCAGCGCCAGCGGTAGGGTTGGGGTACACGCCGAACTTGAGGGCACTGGCAATGGCCGACTGCGTGGAAGTTACTACCGACAGACCCGTAGCCGTTACATTGAGCGTAGCAGCCTGCGTGCCGGCAATGGCCGTGAAGTCAGGATTAGGACCTAGGTTAGGCGCATTAGAGCCGGCGGGCGAAGTAGCCTGCGGGATGAAATCAGAGGAAGCGAAGCCACCATCCTGGCTGTTTTGCAGAACAAAAATCCGAATAGCTCCACCAGTGGCTGGAACGCCCATAGCTAAGCGGCTAACCCGAATCTCGAAGCCATTAGCTGGCGCATTGCCGTTGCTGGCAAATCCAGGGTTTTCGGAAAGCTTAGGGCTGGTAACGTAAGCTACCGTAGCACCAGCGAAAGGAGCAAATGTGCCTGTAGTCGTAACTGGTACAGTATAAGGTGCCCCCGTCGTGATGTTGAGTGGCGTAGCGCCCGTTGCCACGGTGGCATTGGCGGCATTAGGTCCAGTCGAGTAAACGACAGCTTCTACCCGTCCCTGGTTAGCAGTGCCAGTGCCACTCAGACCAAGTGCCAAGTCGGCTGCCAAATCAAGCTTAGCACCCATTTTCTCGAATGACGTGTTTACGGGTGGGGTACCAACTCCAGCGGGCACCGGTAGTGCTGTGCCTACTGGAATACCTTCCACACCCGGCCGGTCAATGAACATCTGGATGGAATTCTTCAGATCAGGGTTTGTTTCGAGCGTACCAGCCACAAAGAAGTACAGGTTCGTTGCATCGGCGGCGGCGTACACGGCCAACAGGCCAGCATCACCAAAACCACGAGGCCCAGTTTCGCGACCTACCAACTGGTAGCCACTGGCAACTACCTCCGTAGCTGTAAGCTTGCCATCAATGACAATGGGGGCCTGCGCCTGGGCCGAGAAAGAAGCGGCCGTGAGCAGCCCAAGAGCTGCGAGAGTAAAGTGTTGTTTCATGGGTAAATGAATAAAGAAGGTGGGTGAAAATTGCGCTAACCCATTATCAGCTAACAGCCGAACACCGGGTTTTGCGTTATAAAAATACTACTTTATCGCGCAAAAGAAGTATTTACAAAGAAAAAATATCAATATTTTATTGACTGTTAATCAGCTACTTAACACGTAAACAGCCCATTGGATAAAGATTGGTGTCTGACGGACACGCTTAAAGCAGGCTGCGCAACAGGAACAAATCGAACGGGCAGCATTTTTTTCTACGAAAAAGTTTTCCGTGTTTCGTTCTTCGCTCCTGCTCCGGCAACTTTGCAGATTAACTGATGCAGGACTTTTCTGTCATTTTTCACCCCCTGATATGATTCTTATTGCCGATGGTGGCTCGACCAAGAGCAGCTGGTGCCAGCTCGATGAGGCTGGCAACCGTGTGTACTTCAACACCGAGGGCTACAATCCCGACTTCATGAAAACGGCCGCCGTGGCCCAGTCGCTCGACCATAACCTGCCCGACAACCTGCCCCGGGCCGACGTTACGCAGGTGCATTACTATGGCGCCGGCGTATCATCGGCGGCAAAGGCCGAGGTGCTGGCCGCCGCCATCCGCCAGACGTTTCCGAACGCCACCGTTACCGTCGACCACGATTTGCTGGCCGCTGCCCGGGCGCTGCTGGGCCGTAAGCCCGGTTTTGGCGCCATTCTGGGTACCGGCACCAACTCCTGCCTCTACGATGGGCAGAAGATTATTCACAACGTCGACTCGTTAGGCTACTTTCTGGGCGACGAGGGCTCGGGCTCGTTCATTGGCAAGCGGCTGCTGCGCGACTACCTGCGCGGCCTGCTGCCTGAGGGTCTGCAGGAAATTTTTCTGGAAGAGTTCAACCTGACCCGCGACGACATTCTAGACCGGCTCTACAACCAGCCGCTACCCAACCGCTTTTTGGCCAGCTTCGCCAAATTCACCTACGACCACAACAACATCAGCTACTGCCGCGAAATCGTGCTGCAGGGCTTCGAAACATTCTTCGAAAATATCGTTCGCCACTACCCCAACTACCAGGACTACACGTTCAACTGCATCGGCTCGGTAGGCTACAACTTCCGCGACGCGCTGGCCCAGGTAGCTAAGGATAACGGGATGGAAGTCGGCAAAATCATCCGCTCTCCTATCGACGACCTGGTAGCCTTCCACGAAGCAGAACTTGGCGCGTAAGCTGTAAGCTGTTAGCTGTTAGCTGTTAGCTAAAAAACGAAGAAGGCCCCGCACTCAATTGAGTGCGGGGCCTTTTTTTGGTTGAAGTCATTGTTCTATTGAGCTGCTAGCTGACAGCTAATGGCTCTCAGCTAGCAGCTCAATAGAACTTAGTGATTTACAATTAGGCGGATCGACTGCTGCTGGGCGCCGGCTTGCAGGCGAACCAGATACACACCATTGGCCAGGTTTTGCAGGGGCAGATCCAAGCTCCGCGAACCGGCAGGCTGGCGGGTAGCGGGCAGGGTTTGCACCGTAGCGCCGAGTAGGTTGGTTACCGTAACCTGCACCGTGGCGGCCTGGGACAGCTCGTAGCGAAGCTGGGCCGTAGCGCCGGCCGGGTTAGGCTGGGCCGTGAGCTGGAGCACGGCAGCGGCGCTGGCGCGGCGGTTGCTGAGCACCGTGCCGGCGGGCACCGTAATTTTGCGCGAGGTGTACACCGCGAACTGACCAGGAGCCAGCGGAATCGAAGCTGAGGGGTCGGTTACGACCAGCGTTTCGCCCGTCAGGTAGTTGTACCAGGTGCCCGCGCTCTGGAAGTTGGGCACCACGGTAGCTGTGGTTACATCGAAGTTGCCGACGATGGTCACGTTGAGGCGCGGGTCGGAGAGCTGCAGGGTTTTCACGGCGCCGTTCAGATTCTGGGTGAAGCTGGCGGGGTTCTCGAACGCGGGCTCCTGCACTTTCAGCGCAATCAGGCTGCGGTACACGTCGTAGAGGTGGCGACGGTCGGCCTCCTGATAGTAGTTCCAGAGGGCGGGTTTGTTGGCCAGCTTGCACTGGTCATTGTCTTTGTAAGGCAATGGCACGGTGCCGTCGGGGCAGCTGAAAATGGACTTGTCGTAGCCAACTTCACCGAACTGCCAGATCATTTTCGGGCCGGGCACGGTGAAGAAGAAGGCGGCAGCCAGTTCCTGGCGCTTGAGGGCCGTGCTCAAATTTTTCACCGAGTACGAGCCCGAGGCATTGCCGAAGGTGAGGTTCTTGTACATCAGCCGCTCTTCGTCGTGGCTTTCCATGTAGGTAATCAGGTTGGGCTGGTTCCAGCCGCGTTGCTTGTAGTAGCCGCCGCTGAAGTTGGATTTGCCACCTTCGTTGTAGCCCATCGTGGCTTCGTTGTAGGCATCGGTCATCTTGCCCCACAGCATCAGGCCCATATCCGACAGCACTTTCTCTTCGTCATTATTGCCCAGATGCTCCAGAATGGCATACGAAGTCGGCGATACGCTCACCTGGAAATCGTGGTAGTCCTTCCAGATATCCACCCGAGTCTGGTCGTACTGGTTCCAAGCACCTACATCGTTCGACACTTTCTGGGTGAAGCCCTTGCTCAGGTCGTAGCGGTAGCCGTCGATGTTGTATTCTTTTAGCCAGAACTCGATAACCTGCTTGCTGAAATAGCGGGTGAAGGGGCTTTCGTGGTTGAAATCGTAGCCCACATTGAAGGGGTGGGTAGCGGTGCGGTTGAACCAGGGGTTGTTGGTGGCCGGGTTGCCATCCTCGAAGTACATCTGCACCATGGGGCTCTGGCCGAACGACTGGTTGAGCACCATATCGAGCACTACCCCAATGCCGCGCTTATGGCACTCATCGATAAACCGTTTCAGGTCGTCTTTGGGGCCGTAGTACTTATCGGGCGCGAAGTAGTACGACGAGTTGTAGCCCCAGCTTTCGTTGCCTTCGAATTCGTTGACAGGCATCAGCTCAATCACGTTCACACCCAGACGCTGCAGATAGGCCAGCGTGTCGGTGAGGGTTTTGTAGTCGTGCGCAGCCAGGAAGTCGCGCACCAGCAACTCGTACACCACCATATCTTCCTTTTTAGGACGCTGGAAGTTGGTATTCTGGAAAGTGTAGGGCGTTACGTTGCTTTGCAGCACCGACACAATGCCGTTCTGGCCGGCCGGGTAGGCCTTCAGGCCAGGGTACGTAGCGGCCGAAATAAACCGGTCGTTCTGGGGGTCGAGTACCTTTTCGGTGAAGGGGTCGGCTACTTTCAGCTGACCATCTACCAGGTACTGGTAGGCGTACTCCTGGCCGGCAGTCAGGCCATCTACCTGCACCCACCAGCGGCCGTTCACCGAGTTGTCGGGCTGGCCGGCAGCGTCGGGCGTGCGCTTCATGTAGCCGGCGGCCGTGGCCGTCCAGTTGTTGAACTCGCCGATAACGTGTACGAAATTCTTGTTGGGCGCCGTGAGGCTGAAGATGGCCGAGGTACCGTTGTTGATGTACGTGACGCCGTTGCGGTTGGCACCGGCGGGCAGCGCAGCTACCGTTACCGCTTCGCGGGTCTGCAACGTCAGCTCGGTGGCGGCCGAAGCGGTGGCGGTAGTGGCGGTGAGGCGCAGCGTGTTGGCACCGGCCTGCGTGAGTGTTACGTTGGCCTCAATGGCCGTGGCGTTGGTAGCCGTAGCAATCTGAGTACCATTGAGCAGCAGGGCCAGGTTGGCGGGCACCACCGAGGTACCTTTTACAAGCGTGGGCGAATTCAGCGGGAACACGAACGGGCCAGGGCCGCTGGGCTGGGTGAAGCGCAGGTCGAAAGCATTCTGGGCTACGTCCACGAAAATGTCGCCGCCGGGGCCGCGGCCCACAATCGAACCATCGGCGTTGCGGAACACCATGGCCAAACGCAGAATCTGCTCGGCGGCCGGCACGTTGTACCAGGCCCGCACGCTGGGCGTGATGGCAATGGTGTAGATGTTGGGGTTGGTGGCGCTGCGCGTGAGCTTCACCGACGGATCGGGGGCGTTGAAGTTGGTGAACTTCACATACTTCCAGTCGGAGGGGCTGGTGCTCAAATTGGTGATAACGCCAGTATGCACGTACACGTCGCCGCTGAAGTTGGCTAGTGCTGCATTGCCCTGGGCGGCATCATAGGTGAGCGTAACGGCCTGTTCAGCCGTGAACGAGGCGGGCTGCGCGGTAACTACCTGGGCCCAGGAATCGGGCCTGGTGGCTCCTAAAGCCAATAATACCAGAAAAAGTCGAAGTATTCGCATAAGAAAACTGGTTGGGAATTTTAAAAAACAGTTACACTTTTCGGTGCCTTATTGACCTGAATTAACATCAGGAAGCAGTATCTCGGTACAAGGGGGCATTAAAGATACATCCGAGCAGCGGTGTTCACCAAGTCAATAGCCGCATTTGACGTAGATTTAACCAAACTTTTTTCAGCTGCACTTGCCTTCTCCACGCCTCGTTCTTCGCTCCTCTCTGTTTGTGGGCCTGCTGAGTGGGCTGTTCGCCGGGCCGGCATCGGCCCAGGTGCCGCGCGCCACTTCCAAAGCAGTCGTACCGGAGTCAACAACTTCTATCGATTTCCCGGTTCCCGCCGACAGCCTGCAGCCTGCCACGCCTTCTCGGATCAACCAGCGGCTGCCGCTGCTGGCCGGTGGGCTGGTGGTATCGTACTCATCGCTGATGTACTTGCTAAGCGAGAGCTGGTACACGGGCGAGAAAAGCCGGTTTCACTGGTTCAACGACTTGCCCCAATGGAAGCAGCTCGATAAGGCCGGGCACGTTTGGGGGGCCTTCCACGAAAGCCGGGGCGCGGTGGACATGCTGCGCTGGGCGGGGGTGCCCGACCACCGCTCCATCTGGTACGGCGGCTTCGTGGGTTTCCTGCTGCAAGCCCCCATCGAGCTGTTCGACGGCCGCGACCCGGAGTACGGCGCTTCGGCCACCGATTTGGCGGCCAACTTCCTCGGCTCGGCCGGTCTGATTGGCCAGCAGCTGGCCTGGAATGAGGTGCGCATCATGCCCAAGCTCTCGTTCCGGACCACGCGCTACGCCGACCTGCGTCCCAACGTGCTGGGCCGCAGTCTGGGCGAGCAGTTTTTGAAAGACTACAACGGCCAGACCTACTGGCTTGCCACCGATGTGGGCGCGTTTCTGCCCGCCGGCAACCGCTGGCCCCGCTGGCTGCAGTCGGCGGTAGGATACGGCGCTCAGCAAATGGTTTTCAACGACCCCAACCGCAACGCCGCGCTGGGCCTGCGCTCCTACCGCCAGTTCTACCTCAGCCTCGACGTGGATTTGCGCCGCATCCCGACGCGCAGCAAAGTGCTCAAAAAGGTATTCTACGCCCTCAGCATCTTCCACCTGCCCGCCCCCGCCCTCGAATGGAATCCGCGCCACGGTTTCCGGGCCCACGGGTTATACTGGTAATAATTGGGAGCGAAAACACCTGTCGGCCATCGTTCCAACGCAGTTTGCGTAAGCAAATGGCGACCTTTACGCGTCCCCCGAGAGAGATGCCAGAACAAATCTGCGGCATCTGCCCCATCTGCAACACCTGTGCTATATGAATATTGGAGACCGAGTACGCCTGCTTACCGGGCGCGAAGAAGGCATCATTACCCGCCTGCTCAGCGACGAGCTGGTGGAAGTAGCCATTGACAACGACTTTACCATTCCGGTACTGCGCCGCGAGATTGTGGTAGTAGCGGCCGAGGAAAGCAAGGCGTTCGGCAAAAGCGCCGCCGCTGTGGAGTCGGAGAAGAAAGCCGCCAGCAGCGGCGCTGCTATGGCTGCCCAGGCCGCCAAAAAAGCCGGCATGGCCACGGAAGCACCGGCCGCCAAGCCAGCTGCTAAAGGCGAAAGCCCTACCCCCATCAAAGCCGACAAAGCCCAGCCTGTGCCGGTGCAGAAGGGCATCTATCTGGCTCTCACCCACCAGTCGCCCGAGCTGCTGGCGCTGCACTTGATTAACCACACCGACCGCACCGTGTTGTTTACATTGGGCGAGGAAAAAGCCAGCGGGCAGTACCGGGCCCTGAAGGCCGAAAAGCTGGAGGCCAAGTCGGCCAGCGAGGCGCTGGGCCACTGGCACCTCAAGGATTTCGACCAATGGTCGGCGCTACTGGTGCAGCTGCTGCCGTTTCAGTTCAACAGCCCCGATGCGTTTGAGCTGTTGACCAAGCGCCTGCAGTTCCGGGCATCCAGCTTCTACACCAGTCGC
This sequence comes from Hymenobacter terrestris, assembly GCF_013377905.1. Classification (GTDB taxonomy): domain Bacteria; phylum Bacteroidota; class Bacteroidia; order Cytophagales; family Hymenobacteraceae; genus Hymenobacter; species Hymenobacter terrestris. The sequence goes on along the minus strand of NZ_JABKAV010000035.1, from coordinate 12,274 downwards.
CAGCCCAACGTACCGGTGCTCCAGCGCGAGGCCTACCTGTTCCAGCTCGACGAAAAGCCCGCTGCCCCGGTAGCCCTGCCCGTCGCCGAAACCGAGCCGGCAGCCAATGCGCCCGCCGCCAAGCCCCAGCCCGCCACCGACAAGCAGCAACTGGCTGACAAGCTAAAGGCCCAGCTTACCGGTAACGCCCCCGCTAAGCCCGCCGCCGTGGCCCCCGCCCCTGAGCCAGCCAAAGCCCTGGTAGCGCCATCGCACGAAATCGACCTGCACCTGGAGGCCCTGCAGCCCGAGGGCGGCACCGAAGGCCTGAGCAACTCGGCCATACTCAAGCTCCAGCTTGAAGCCTTCGAGGACACGCTGAGCCGCGCACTGGCCACCAACATGCACGAAATCATCTACATCCACGGCTCGGGCAATGGCACGCTGCGCAAGGAGCTGCACAAGCTGCTGAGCCGCAACCGCGACATCAAGTTCTTCGAGGATTCGATGAAGGAGAAGTTCGGCTACGGCGCCACACTGGTCCGTCTGAAGTAAGTTAGAAGATGTTATAAATGTGCCTTGAGAAGCTATTTTTGTGTAGCTCCTCAAGGCACATTTATTTTGTAGCAACCTCCATACTATGCCTGCTCGCTTTCAGCGCTTGACTTGTCGAGCGCATCTTCTGCTATTCTCGGCACTACTTGTTGGCCTGCCCTCCGGCTGCATGACGATGAACCAACATTCAGCTGTTTCAGCAAAACAGCTTGGACTCAATCATCTTCAACTCCATCGACTCAAGAAGTTTGTAGATGATCAGGATAGAGACAAGTGTGATTTCAAACGCACTACCTATATTAAGGCATATAGTTATTCGCCCGAAGTAGTATCAGCGCATTACATAGGCCTGATTGCCGTTAGCCCACAGAATAGCTCCCATAGTTCTACGATGTTTTTTGTCAATGGCCGGCACCGCATCACCCCGCTTGATTTAAAGCTGACTAGATGTGGGGCAGCAGATTATGTTACTTCCATTGACACTACGGCCGAGAAAGGAAGGCAAGTCCAGGTTGTTGAAACCGCGCTACGACGCTACGCGCGTGAACTACCCGATAGCCTTCAGCAGCAGATTAGACAATATTTCCAGTTTTTCTACCGATAGTTTCCCCGCATGAAATTCCCCGCGCTCCTCGCCGCATCCCTCCTATTGCTGCCTCTTACGCTGACGGCCCAAAAGCTGCCGGTGTCGCGCACCATCCGGGCCACTTACGATAAGGGTACCCGGGCCGAAAACGGACTGCCGGGACCCAAATACTGGCAGAACTCGGCCGACTATAAAATCAAGGTTCGGTTCGACCCGGCCACGCGGCAAGTGCGTGGCACGGCCGATATTGCCTACCGTAACGCCAGCCCCGATTCACTGCGGCAAATCTGGTTCAAGCTCTACCCCAACCTGTACCAGACGGGCGCGCCCCGGGCCAGCGGCATGAGCCCCGAAGATGTGGGTGAAGGCATGCAGCTCACCAACTTCACGCTCAACGGCCAGGCCATTCCAGCCGCCGACATGCGGCCCAACTTCACCAACCTCGTGGTGCCAGCCCGCAAGGCCATTGCCCCCGGCCAGACAGCTCGCATGACGGTGGAGTTTGCCTACACGCTGAACGCCGGCTCGCACATGCGCACCGGCCAGGTCGAGCCCAACGCCGATTTCGTAGCCTACTTCTTCCCCCGCGTGGCCGTTTACGACGACATCGACGGCTGGAACCGCAACCCCTACATCGGCTCGCAGGAGTTCTACAACGACTTTGGCAATTTCTCGGTGGATGTTACCGTGCCCAAAAACTTCGTGGTGTGGGCCACCGGCGACCTGACTAATGCCGACCAGGTGCTCACCAAAAAGTACGCCCAGCGCCTGCGCCAGGCCGAAACCCAGGACCGCATTACGAGCATCATCACCGAGGACGATTTGAAAAAAGGTGGCATCACGGCTGGCAAGAACCCCGAAAACACCTGGCACTTCGAGGCCAAAAACGTCACCGACTTCGTGTTTGCCACCACCGACCATTACGTGTGGCAGTCGAGCAGTCTGGTGGTGGACCCGGCAACCAAGCGCCGCACCCGCGTGGATGCCGTGTACAACCGCAAGCATAAGGACTACGCCGAGGTGGTGGATTTCGCCCGTCAGACGGTGCAGGCCATGAGCTACACCTTCCCCAAGTGGCCCTTTCCCTACTCCCACGAAACCATTTTCGACGGTCTCGACCAGATGGAGTACCCGATGATGGTGAACGACAACCCCACCGAAACCCGCGAGGACGGCATCACGCTCACGGTCCACGAAATCTTCCACACCATGTTCCCCTTCTACCTGGGAACCAACGAAACCAAGTACGGCTGGATGGATGAGGGCTGGGCCACGATGGGCGAGTGGATTATCTCGGGCATCATCGACCCCAAGCTCGACGACAACTACGGCATTGCACCCTACGCCGCCGGGGCTGATACCGAGGCCGACGTGCCCATCATGACGCTCAGCACCCAGCAATCTGGCACGGCATTCTTCCTCAACTCCTATCCCAAGCCCGGCCTGGGCTACCTCTACGTGCAGGATTTGCTCGGCGACGAGCTGTTCACGAAGGCCCTGCATACTTACATCCGCAACTGGCAGGGCAAGCACCCCATGCCCCACGATTTCTTCAACGCGATGAACGCCGGGGCGGGCCGCAACCTCAACTGGTTCTGGCAGCGCTGGTTCTTCGACGGTGGCTACCCCGACCTGGCCATCCAGCAGGTTACCAAAACCGCCACCGGCTACGACGTGGTAGTGGAATCCAAAGGCAGCAAGCCCGTCCCTGTCGACCTGACCGTTACCTTCGCTGACAACTCCACCACCAAAATTCACCGCACCATCGGTGTCTGGGAGTCGGGCGCGAAAACCGTTACCGTACCCGTGCCTACCACCAAAGCCGCGCAGCAGATGAAGCTCGGTGCCACGCTGGTACCCGACAGCTACCCCAAGGACAACGTGTGGCTGGCGAAGTAGCCGGATAATTTAAAGCTCTCGATTGGCATTTCTCAGCGCCCACAAAAAAAGGCCCGCCGATTGGCGGGCCTTTTCATTCTGTGCTGTTCGACCTGATTAAAGGTGTGCAATCTGGTCAGCAGTACCATCAGGGTCGTTTTTCACGGTGCCGCTGGTGGTGAAGTTCTTGCCGCGCATGAGTAGCACGCCCGCCATGTGCGGAGCTGCCATTGAGGTGCCGCTGATGCTGTTGTAGCCACCACTGAGCCAGGTCGAGTTGATGCCAACGCCTGGCATGCAGTAATCGATGGGCGGGTTACCAAAGTTAGAGAACGATGCCCAGGTATCGGTGCTGTTCATGGCCGAAATCGTGTAGATGTTCGGGCCGTTCACGCGGGCCGGGGAGGACGTATTAGCATCGGCAGACGAGTTACCGGCAGCCAGGGCAAAGAGGACGCCGCCCGCCGAAGCGCGGAGCACAGCATCGTCGAGGGCCTGCGATACGCCGCCGCCCAAGCTCATGTTGGCTACGTCGCCAATTTTGCCGTTGGCACCCACGTAATCGACGCCGGCAATTACACCGGAGTTGGAGCCGCTGCCCCGCGCATCAAGCACCTGCACGGCCACTACCGTGGCGTTGGCGGCCACGCCCACTACCCCAATGGAGTTGTTGATGGCCGCAATGGTACCGGCCACGTGCGTGCCGTGCCCGTTGCCATCGTTTGCATTACGGGCTCTGGGTATAAACGAAATGCTGCGGGCCACGTCCACGTTCAGATCGGGGTGCGTCAGGTCGATGCCGGTATCAATAACCCAAGCCGTGCGGCCCGTGCCATCGGCGGTACCCACGCGGGTAATACCGTAAGGAGTAGTCTGGGCAGGGCCGGTAGTTCCTCCGCCGCTAGCGGGCTTGCCAAGCGCAATAATCTGGTCCTGCTCTACGTAAGCCACACGAGCATCAGCGCGCAGTTGCTTGGCTTCTTGGGCGGTTAGGGTGGCCGAGAAGCCTTTGAGGGCATGGCCATAGGCATAGCCCATAGCTTCGGGCCGGGAGCCCCGCGCCCGGAGTACACCCTGGCCTACGGCTTTCACTTTCTTCACTTTCTCAGCGTACGAATCACCGCTGTTTGTGCTAACGGCGTCGTCTTTGAGCACCACAATATACTGGCCGGGAATCAGGTTGGCTCCCTGCCGCACGTCGCTACTGCTGCTTTGCGCAACACCGGCTATTTCCGGTTCTACGCCATCTTTACTACAGGAAGTGAAGGTGGCGCTGGCAACGAGCGCAGAGGCGCTCAACAACATAGCAAGGCGGGCATTGTAGGATTTCTTCTGCATTCTACTTGGTAAAAGGTGGAAAAAAAGGCAAGAAAGAACTGTAGTCTCACATATTAAGTCAAATGCTTCGGCGAGCGGCATATGCATTCGCAATGTATATAATTTAAATTTACAAAGTCCTCTCACTTTGCAAATTCTTCAATCTACCTGGCATAAAAGAGCTAATTCATCAATATTTTACACCGAATCCAGCATTGTAGAAGGTCTTTTCGATATAATCATCCAAACAGCTAAACGCTCACATGCCATAGTGAAACCGATACAATCAATATATATTTTTCGTTCAGTATATTTAATAATTAATTAATAAGATATTACATGTTAGCATTATTCAAGATGCCGGGATTTGGCACTTTTCCGCTCCAGCCATCCTCTGAATGCATCTACTCCTATTGGTTTGGTATCTTTGCCCACGTGATGGGTCGCCCCACCGCGGCGCGGAACGCAAGAACCGCGACGAGGAAAGTCCGGGCAACGCAGAGCACCCTGCTTCCTAACGGGAAGGACGGCGTAGCGTAAAGCCGCGTCGGACAGCCAGTGCCACAGAAAATACCGCCTACGTTGCCTTCGGGCAGCCGGTAAGGGTGAAAAGGTGCGGTAAGAGCGCACCAGCGGCTGGGTGACCAAGTCGGCTGGGTAAACCTCAGGGGTTGAAAGACCAAATAAGCCAGCACGTCGGCCCCGCTTCCAGGGGCTGGCACCGGGCGGCTCGTCCGGCGCTGGCGGGTAGGTTGATGGAGCCTTTCGGCAACGACTGGCCTAGATAAATGGTGGGGCCGCTTGCCCTCGGGTAGACGGACAAAACCCGGCTTACAGACTCATCACACCATCTCAAAAGGCCGCCGCAACTTGTGTTGCGGCGGCCTTTTTGGCGTTTACACTTAGCTTATAGCTGTTAGCTGACAGCTTCCGTATTAAGGCCCTACCTTGCATTTAACGAAAGCTAACAGCTAGTAGCTTTCGGCTAACAGCTCCATAAACCCCCGCTATGCCCCGCCTGCTGATTATCGACGACGAAAAAGCCATCCGGCACACGCTAAAGGAAATCCTCGAATACGAAAGCTACAAAGTGGATGAGGCCGCCGACGGCCCCACGGGCCTCGACATGCTGATCCAGGAGAAGTACGACGTGGTGCTCTGCGACGTGAAGATGCCGAAGATGGACGGCCTCGAAGTGCTGGAGCGCGCCCGCGTGCTGGCCCCGCACTCCACCTTCATCATGGTCTCGGCCCACGGCAACGTGGAAATGGCCGTGGAGGCCACCAAAAAGGGCGCTTACGACTTCATCCAGAAGCCACCAGACCTCAACCGCCTGCTCGTAACGGTGCGCAACGCCCTCGACCATGTGCAGCTCGCCACCGAAACCACCAAGCTGTCGTCGGAGAACAAAACGCTCAAGAAGAAGCTGGCCAAAAGCTCGGAGATGATTGGCGAATCGGCGGGCCTGCAGGCCGTACGCAAGGCTATTGAGAAGGTAGCGCCCACCGATGCGCGAGTGCTAATAACCGGCCCCAATGGCGCGGGCAAGGAAATGGTGGCCCGGCAGCTGCACGAACTCAGCCAGCGCAGCGGCGGCCCGATGGTGGAGGTAAACTGCGCCGCCATTCCATCGGAGTTGATTGAATCGGAGTTGTTCGGCCACGAAAAGGGTTCGTTTACGTCGGCCATCAAGCAGCGCATCGGTAAGTTCGAGCAGGCTGACGGCGGCACGCTGTTTCTGGACGAAATCGGCGACATGAGCCTTTCGGCCCAGGCCAAAGTGCTGCGGGCGCTTCAGGAGAACAAGATTACCCGCGTGGGTGGCGAGAAGGAGATTTCGGTGAACGTGCGGGTGCTGGCGGCCACCAACAAGGACTTGCTCCAGGAAATTGCCGAGCGCAGCTTCCGCGAAGACCTTTACCACCGTCTCTCAGTCATCCTCATCCCGGTGCCCTCGCTCAATGAGCGCCGCGACGACGTGCCCCTGCTCATCGACAAGTTCCTCAAAGACATTGCCCAGGACTACGGCAACAAGCCCAAGAAAATCGACGACGCGGCCCTCTCCTACCTTAAGGGCCTCGACTGGCGCGGCAACATCCGCGAGCTACGCAACGTGGTCGAGCGCCTCGTCATCATGAGCGACGCTACTATCTCGGAGGCCGATGCCAAGGCCTTTGCGGGGAAGTAGCTGATGAGGCGATAAAAAGAACGGTCATTCTTCGCTCCGCTCAGGATGACAGTTCATGCCTACTGGCTGCTGGTCCCGCTAACATCAACGCCTGAATACGCCTAGCACTGGCAGCCCATTTACTCGCAGCCGATACACTTGGCGGCCAAGCGTATCGGCGGGCAGCAAGCCGGGGCCATATTGGTAGCGGGCGTAATTGGTGAACAGGTAGGTGCCGGCCGGGTAAGGCGGGCGGGTGAACACCAGCCGGTCCCGCTGGGCGGCGGGAAGAATAAGCGAGTTATTGTAAAGCAGGTCGGCTCGGGCCGCTCCCACTCGTATGCGGGCAGCCGAATTGGAAGCTAACACCCACTCCAGTCCATCCCGATAAGCCAGGCCCCAATAGTCGCGGTCGAACTGCTCGGCCACTACTTGGTTAGGTAGCAGGCTGAAATACACCTGCTGCTGCGGATGTTCGCGCACCATGCGGTAAGCTGTATGAGCTATTCCGGCCAGTAGCACCGTGCTCAATCCGGCGCCTACCCACCGGCCCAAGCAGCCAGCCTAGCACCAACCAATCGAACTGCCCGGCGCGCGTTCGGAAATAGCCTGAACGCCGGAGGCCGGCAACCGCAACGGCCACCAGTCCAGTTGCTGCCAGCAGCAGGTAGGGCCAGGGTGTGGTAATGGCTATCCAGACCAGTACGTAATGCCAGGGCGTGGCCGAACCGGGCAGCAGCTCCCCCAGATACAAGTTGCGGCCCTGCCACGGAAACTGCCCCATTCGGCGCAACACTTCCAGCAGCCGGCTTACCGGATCGGCCCACAGATAGGGCCAGCCGGCCACCGTAGCGGCGGCGGCAACAAGCACATAGATACCGGCGCTACGAACCCAGGTGGCACGACGAATAGCCGGGCTACTGAAGGCCTGCCAGCCAATGGCGAGCAGCGTGAAAACCACTAACACTCCGCCACCCACGCGCACGTCGATGGCCGCCGCACAGGCCAGCCCGTGCACAGCAGCCCGGCCCGCGCCGGGACGCGCAACCAGCCGTACGAGCGTGAGCATAGCCACCGCAAACAGGGCCATAAAAACGATGTCCTGGGCATTGTAAAAAGCTTCGGCAAACAGCCGTGGCGAAAGCACCAGAGCCGCGCCTGCGCCCAGCCCCCAGCGCCAGTCGCGGGTGTAGCGGGCGGCCAGCCAGTACAGCGCCCAAACGCCCACCATAAAAACCAGGAAAATCAGCAGGTGCCGCTGGCGGTAGTAGGCGGCCGAGTCGCCCTGCGCCAGCAAGCCCAGCAGGCTATCTAGTACTTCGAACAGCACACCATGGTCGCGGTCAGGGTGGGTGACCAGGGCCGGGATGTGCGCGTATTGGGCTTGTTGCCGCGCCAGCTCTGGCACCACCAGCTCGGCCACGTATTTCACATTTACCAGGCCGTTGAGGTGATGCGCCGGCTCGTCGGTTGATACGCCGTAGTCGGCGTGTACCAGCAGGCCCAGCGCCAGCAGTAGCCCGAAAAACACCCGCTCGGCCCGGCGCTGCCATACCGTGGAAGAAGACGAAGCAGGCAATGCCATGCGGTGGGATTGGGAGTGCAAAAAGATGCCAGCGGTGAGGCTACACTAGCTGGTTACAGCCCCGAATATCCGAATTATCCAGCCGGCCCAGCACCTCAAATGAGCCGTCGGGATGCAGGCGGGCCAAGTCTTTGGTTTCGACGAAGGCGCAGCTGTCGATGTTGGCCAGGTCGATGACGTTGAGCGCGCCACTGGCCCGGGTGGCTGATACCGAGAATGGGTCGGACGGGTCGCGGAGCATGATTTGCAGCTGCGGTGGGGCCCAAAAGCGGCCGTCGCCAAAACTATAGGCCTGGCCCAGCAGCTCGGTCATGCCGTACTCGGAGTGGATACCGGCCGGGCCAAAACCGCGCTGCAGCGCCGCGTGCAGTTCCTCCCGAATCATCTCGCGGCGGCGGCCCTTCATACCGCCGGTTTCCAGCACCGTTAGGTCCAGCAGCTCGGGCCGGCCGGCGTGGGCTTCCACGAAATCGAGCAGCGCGTAGCTCACCCCAATCAGCAGCACTTTGCGGCCGGACTGCTGCTTGGCTTCGACTAAAGCGGAAAGTAGCGCCGCGTGGTCGTGCAGGAAAAAGGCCGGCTGCGACTGGCCCGAAGCCTGCGCAAAGTGCTCGACCATAGCTACCAGCGACGAGCCACCCTGCTCCAGATACGAGGGCAGCAGCGCCAGCACGGTCCAGCCAGTAAGGGCTCCGTAGTAGTGCTCGAAGATGCGCTGCGCGTGCTGGCGGTACAGCGCAGGCTCGCGCACGTGGTGCTGGCTGCGCTGCTGCAGGGTGGTGCCGCTGCTGAGGAAAGTCTCAGCCGGTTGCCAATCGGCGGCGGGGCCGGGTACGGTGCGCACGTCGTGGGTCTTGAAAAACTCGATGGGCAGAAAGGGGATCTGCTCCACGGTTTCCACGGCGGCCAGGTCGCGGCCCAGAGCGGCTAGGTAGGCGGCGTAAGGCGCGCAGTGGCGGGCTTGGTGGCGAAATAGTGCCATGGCCGCGACCGGAGCGGTGGCAGCCGTCAGGTGCGGCAGGGCATGCAAATGTTCTTCGCGGAAACTCATTTTTGTAGCCGGCAGTTAGCCAGAAGTTGAACAATGCGGACGGCGGCTCGTTCGTTTAGATGCGGTATCTTTAAACTACCTTTCCATCGTCTCCGACCGGCCGGCCGGGCCATTCTCTTTAAGCACTTCCCTTATGCGCTCACCTCGTACGCTACTTTCCCAAACGCTGGGCTTTGCGGTGCTGATGGCTCTGCTGGGCCTTTCGGTGCCAGGCTGCATCAATCCGCCCGAATATTCTGACACGCCGGAGATTGATTTTCGACGCATCAGCATACAGTCGATTCTTCAGAATGGCAGTCCTTTCGACAGTATCAACATAGCTATTGGCTACCGTGATGGCGATGGTGATTTAGGCCTGGGGCAGAACGATACACTCCCCCCCTTTAATCCGCGCCTGCCCGATAAAACACCCAATCCTAATACACTGAACTACTTTTGCCAGGCACAGATTCGCCAGACCGATGGCACCTATTTAGACTACAACCCACCGGCCGGCACACTTAACGGCCGTTACCCTAACCTGACCCCTGAAAGCCAAGCAGATCGGGCGGCTCCGTTGCGAGGCGAAATATATTACGCCATTCTGTTTTCCCCCATCGGTTCGCCCCCTCCCGGAACAGTAATGCGCTTTAAAGTCAGCATTCAGGACCGGGAGCTGCGCCGCAGCAACGAAGTAATTACGGACCCCATAACCATCCCACAGTAATCGTCCTTATTGCCCTAAAGGCAGTTTACAAAGCGCCCGCCCCAGCTAATGCACGGGGCGGGCGCTTTGCTTTACGGGCCGCCGCTTAGTAGATGGCCGGGAAGCGCTTGGGGTCGGCTTCCTGCATGATTTCGTACACGGCATCGAACACGTCTTCCACGCTGGGCTTACTGAAATAGTCGCCATCGGAGCCGTAGGGCGGGCGGTGAGCCTGGGCCGATAGGCAGCGCGGCTGCGAGTCGAGGAAGCGGTAGGCGTGCTGCTCGTCGAGCACCTGCTGCATCATGTAGGCGGTAGCACCGCCGGGCACGTCCTCGTCGGCAAAAAGTACGCGGTTGGTGCGCCGGATGCTGTCCACAATCAGGTGGTCGGTGTCGAAAGGCAACAGGGTTTGCACGTCCATCACTTCCACGGCAATACCCACTTCGGCCAGCTGCTGGGCGGCTTCCATCACGATGCGGCACATCGAGCCGTAAGTGACGATGGTGAGGTCGGCACCGCGGAGCAGAGTTTCGGGGCGGCCCAGCGGCAACGTGAAGTCGCCGGGGTTCTGGGGCATTTTTTCCTTGAGGCGGTACCCATTCAGGCACTCAATTACGATGGCTGGCTCATCACTGCGCAGCAGCGTATTGTAGAAGCCGGCGGCCTGGGTCATGTCGCGCGGTACGCAGAGATGAATACCGCGGATGGCTCCCAGAATCATCTGGATGGGCGAGCCCGAGTGCCAGATACCTTCAAGGCGGTGGCCACGGGTGCGCACGATGAGCGGGGCCTTCTGGCCGCCTTTGGTGCGGTACTGCAGGCAGGCTACATCATCGGAGAGCGTCTGGATGCCGTAGAGCAGGTAGTCGAGATACTGGATTTCGGTGATGGGTTTCAGCCCGCGCATGGCGGCCCCAATGCCCTGCCCGATAATGGTACACTCGCGGATGCCGGTGTCGGTTACACGCAGCTCGCCGAACTTCTCCTGCAAACCCGCAAACGCTTGGTTTACGTCGCCGATGCGGCCCACGTCCTCCCCAATGGCGAAGATGCGTGCATCGCGCTCGAAGTTGGCCGTGAAGCAGGCTTGCAGCACCTCGCGGCCATCCACGGAAGCGGCATCGTCGGCGTATGCAACTTCTACTTCCTCAATGTTGCCCACGGCTTCCTCGCTCTGGCTGAACAGGTAGGAGTTGTAGCGGTCGGCATTGTCGGCCAGGGCCTGCTCCAGCCAGTTCTGCAGCTCGCGGCGGCCGGCGCTGCGCTGCTCGCGCACCTGGCGCAGGGCGCGGCGTACGGTGCGCACCAGGTCGGCCCGGATGGGCGTGGTGTTGTGCTTGAGAGCTTCCACCATTTCGTGGAGTTGGTTTTCGGTGCCGGTTTCAGCTACCAGCTTGTTCAACAAGTCCACCACCTCATCGCGCTCCTGCTTAATGGGGTTGAAGAACTCCTGCCAAGCGGCGGTGCGGGCTTCTTTCACGAGTTGCTGCGCCGCTTTTTCGATGGCGTCCAGCTCGTCGGCCGAAGCGTGGCCCTCGGCCAGCAGCCACTCGCGCATTTTCAGCAGGCAGTCGTGCTCCTGCTCCCAGCTCAGGCGGTCGGTGCTTTTGTAGCGCTCATGCGAGCCCGAGGTGCTGTGGCCCTGGGGCTGGGTCACTTCCTGCACATGTACCAGCGCCGGCACGTGCTGCGTGCGGCATACCTCGGCTGCCTGCTCGTAGGTTTCGAGCAGGGCCAGGTAGTCCCAGCCTTTCACACGGTAAATCTCGAAGCCATCTTGGCCCTCGCCTTCGCGCTGAAAGCCCTTCAGGATTTCGGAAATATTCTGCTTGGTCGTCTGGTACTCGGCGGGCACCGAAATGCCGTAATGGTCGTCCCAAACGCTGATGAGCATCGGAATCTGGAGCACGCCGGCCGCGTTGATGGCCTCGAAAAACATGCCCTCGGAGGTGCTGGCGTTGCCAATGGTGCCGAATGCCACCTCGTTGCCGTTCACCGAAAAATCGGAGAACTGGTGCAGCTCGGGGTTCTGGCGGTAGAGCTTGGAGGCGTAGGCCAGGCCCACAAGGCGAGGCATCTGGCCACCGGTGGGCGAGATGTCGGCCGAGGAGTTTTTCATCTGCGCCGAGGGGCGGAAGTTGCCGTCCTCATCGAGAAAGCGGGTACCAAAGTGGCCGTTCATAGCGCGGCCGGCGGTGGCGGGCTCGGCCTCCACATCGGGGTGGGCATACAGCTGAGCGAAGTACTGCTGCAGCGTCAGCTCGCCGATGGCCAGCATAAAGGTCTGGTCGCGGTAGTAGCCGGCGCGCCAGTCGCCGGCCCGAAAGGCGCGGGCCATGGCCAGCTGGGGCAGCTCCTTGCCGTCGCCGAATATGCCGAATTTAGCCTTGCCCATGAACACCTCCTTGCGGCCGGCCAGCGAGGCGTGGCGGCTTTCCCAACCCAGGCGGTAATCGTGCAGGAAATCG
>NZ_JABKAV010000034.1 GCF_013377905.1 Hymenobacter terrestris | reverse complement strand
CCCGCCGCAACTTGGGCCCGTACTACATCTTCTGCTTGTTCGTTTCTGCTGACGCGAAGTTTAGCCCCCTACCTCTACCAGTACCGGTTCGGCAATGGGCGTGGCGCGGTAGTAAAGGGTGCTGCAGTTTTCGGGGCGGAGCACTTCGCGGGCGGCAGCCTGCACCTGGACGGGCGTTACAGCCTGGATTTTCGCGCTTTCCTCGTTTACCAGGTTGGCGTCGCCGAGCAGCTTGCTGAAGGCTAGGCTCATGGCTCGGTTCAGCAGTTCGATTTCGCTGAACACGATGCTTACTTCGGCCTGGTTTTTTACCTTTTCCAGTTCCTCGGTGGGTACTTCGGTAATCAGCAGTTCGGCCACCACAGCTTCCAGAGCCATATCGGCCTGCTCCAGCGTGATGTCGGCGTTGAGCTTGCCGCTGATGACGAGCAGGCCCGGCTCCACTGAGCCCATCACGGAGGCGGAGAGCGAGTTGAATAGCTCCTGCTCCTTCACTAGCTTTTGGTACAGTCGGCTCGACTTGCCCCGGCCCAGCACATCGGACAGCAAATCAGCGGGGTAGTAGCCGTTTTCGCCCCGGCCGGGCATGTGGTACACTTTGTAGAGGGCCGACAGCGGCACTTCGGCGTGGATTTCGAGGAAGCGGGCTTCCTCCTGGCGAGGCTCGGTGGGTAGCTCCCGCTCGTAGCGGGTGCCGCCGGCAATGGGTCCGAACCACTTCTCGGCCAGCCGTCGGGCCTCGGCCACGGTTACATCGCCGGCTACTACCAGAATGGCGTTGGCGGGGGCGTAGTGCTTGGCGAAAAAGGCCCGCACCTGCGCCATCGTGGCATCTTCGATGTGGCTGATTTCCTTGCCAATGGTGGCCCACTGGTAGGGGTGGTGCTGGTAGGCGAGGGGCCGCAGCTTCAGCCATACGTCGCCGTAGGGCTGGTTAAGGTAGTTCTGCTTGAACTCTTCGACCACCACCTTGCGCTGTACCTCCAAGCCGTTATCCGAAAACGCCAGATTCAGCATCCGGTCCGATTCGAGCCAGAAGCCGGTTTCGAGGTTGGCGGCGGGCAGCGTGAGGTAGTAGTTGGTGATATCGGGCGAGGTGAAGGCGTTGTTTTCTCCGCCCACCAGCTGCAGCGGCTCGTCGTAGCTGGGAATGTTCACCGAGCCCGAAAACATCAGGTGCTCGAACAGGTGGGCAAAGCCAGTCTGGTCGGGCGTTTCGTCGCGCGAGCCCACGTTGTAGAGCACGTTGAGCACGGCCAGCGGCGAGGTGTGGTCTTCGTGCACAATGCAGCGCAGACCGTTATCGAGGGTAAATTCTTCGAACTGAATCATAATGTAGAAATCGAGAGGAAGGGCCAACTGTGGCCAGCCAGCAAGTTACCTAACCAGCCGCCCGAAACAGAAGTTTCGGATGGGCCCGCCACTACAGCGTGGCCCGCACACCCAGCAGCAGGGTTCTGGCGATAGGGTAGGTGCTGGCATCAATGCCGGCCTGGCGGTTGTCGGAGCCGGCCGAGCTGACGTTGGGGTCGAAGCCCCGGTAGCGGCTTAGCACCAACAGGTTTTGACCGGCTGTCCAGATGTGGATATTGCGCTGGGCTTTCTCCCACACCTTCACACTGAAACTGACGGCCGACAGCCGAACGTGGTTGCCCGACTGTAAGGTGTAGCTACTGAAAAATGGCGGCTCATAGCCCGCGCCGGGCGTGCTGCCGCGGGGGTTAGCAGGAGTCCAGCGGTCCAGTACGCGAGTGGAGGCATTGGTGGGGAAGGGCGATGGACTATCGAGGTACTGCAAGGCGGTATTCTGCACCTGGTAACCAAACATTCCGTCGGCCTGCAGCTGCAGCTCGCAGCGGCCCAGCGCGAGCCGTTGCTGGAAGCTGAGCAGCTGCTGAGGAAGCCCGCTGCCCAGCGGTACATTATCGTCATAGTTCACTTGCCCGTCGCCATTTGTGTCGGCCAGCAGAGGGCGGCCATTGGCGGGGTTTACGCCCAGGTAGCGCGGCCCAAAAAACGTGCTCAGCGGCTGCCCGTCGCGCAACTGCTGATACGACGTACCCAGCAGCAACGGCCCCTCCGACGTGAAGCGGTTGCGGTTGACCGCCGCCGCCAGCCCGCTGTTGCCCCGCAGCCGGCCCGCCTGCCAGTGGCTGCCGAGCGTCAGCTCCAAACCTGCGTTGCGGATGCGGCCGAATTCGTCGCCGGCCGGGCCGAGTAGCACTAGCTGCTGACGGGTGTCTCGGGAATAGGCTTGGAGTGTAGTTGTGAGCTTGTCGTTAAAAAAACCAGCTTCCAGACCTGCATCAAGCTGTTGAGTGCGGTCGGGCAGAAAGGCCGGTACGCGTTGCGTCATGTTACCGCCTGTAGGGAGCATCAGCCCGATGTAGTTGCGGCCCGCCATCCCCATGCCCGACGTGCGGCCCCAGCCTGCCCAAGCCTTCAGCTGGGTACCGTTCAGGTTCCAGAAGCTTTCTTCCGAAGCATGCCATACCACTTGCGCCCCCGGCAGCAACTGCTGCTCATCGGCCGTTGCAAACGTGCTGCCGGCGTCGCGGCGCAGCGTGCCGCGCAGCTGGTAGCGGCCGGCGAAGGTGTAGTCGGCCGTTAGTTGCAGGGCCGGGAAGGTGCTGGTGGTTTCGAAGGTGGCTCTCGAGAAAGTAGCAGGAGAGCCATTGAAATAGGCGGCTTCTTCGAACTCGCCGGTTTCCTGCCGCCGTTGCAGCTGGCCTTCCAGGCTGGCCGCTACCACGTGTCGCTCGGCCCCAAAGCTGCCGGCGTAGCGCACGGCCGGGTTCAGCACCCACTGGCGGTACGTGTTGTTGAGGTTGGTGTTTTTAGTGTAAACAGTCTGGCTGAAAAGTGTTCGGTAAGCTTGGCTTTTGAGTGTGGCCTGTTCGAAGCCGCCACGCAGGTGTAGCATAAAGCCTGCCGGCAGGGCGTAGCGGGCCTCGGCCTGGCCCAGCAGCCGGCGTTGCTGAGGTGTCTGGTAGTTGTCGTTCAGTTCCCGCACCGGGTTGTTGATGAATGCATCGGTGGGCGGCGTGTCCGGCAAAGTGGTGGGCAACGCCAGCAGCGCCGCCTCAAACGGGTAGCGCGAAAGCCGTTGCTCGGTCTGGCTAAAGCCGCCGGTAACTGCCAGCTGCAGCCGCTCGCCAACGCGCTGGTCGAGGGCGGCCCGTAAGGCGTAGCGGCGCAGGCGCGAGTTGATAACCACGCCCTGCTGGCCCCGGTAATCGGCCCCCACGTAGTAGCGGGTAGCGGCCGTGCCGCCGCGCAGGCCTAAGTGGTGCTCCTGCACGGCGGCCGTGCGTAGCACCTCGCTTTGCCAGTCGGTTCCCCGACCCAGGGCCGCCAGCTCGGCCGCCGAAAACTCGGGCGCTCGTCCAGCATTGGCCTGCATGTCGTTGCGCAGCTCGGCGTACTGGCGGGCATCAAGCAGTTCATAGCGGCGGCCCACGCGCTGCAAGCCGGCGTGGGCGGTATAGCTCAGGCTCGGCTTGCCCGTCTGGCCCCGGCGGGTAGTTATGCGGATGACGCCATTAAGGCCCTGCGAGCCATACTGAGCGGTTTCGTAGGCCCCTTTCAGCACCTCCACGCTTTCAATGTCCTGCGTAGGAATGCTGAGCAATGGATTCTGGTCCAGCTCCTGCGTTTCGGCCGGCTCAAATCTAAAACCTGAATTATCAGTTTGGGGCTGCCGAAACGTGTGCTGGAACACGGGTATCCCATCGACCACGTACAGCGGCTGCGCATTGCCCGAGAGGCTGGCGGCCCCCCGAATCCGCACCGCTACCTGGGCGCCTGGTGCCCCCGAATAGGGTGTAGCCTGCACCCCGGCCACCTGCCGGAGTTGGTCTTGGAGGGGGAGGATAGTTAGAAGGCTTGAAGCCGCTCTGATAGGAATACCGACCCCGATGCAGGAGAGGCGATTCATCACGGTTGCTGATCCTGAGAAATATGCCTGCTCCAATGAGTCCACCGCCGGCACCTGCACGGCCACCGGGCGCGGCCGGAGCGTGTCGGGCTGCTGGGCCAGGGCGGTAATCGGGAGCGAGAAAAGGAAACCGAAGGGTAGGAGTCGGAGCATAATGGATACGGGAGGCATAAAAGCAACCCTAAAGGTAGATGCGGAAGGCAGGCAGATTTCATAAACCAGCCCTAAATATTTCCCTTCCAACCCAAACCCGTACTTTTGGCTTCCCCCACCTGTTACTGGCCTCTTCGCTATGCAATTCGACCGCAAGGACTACTCCAACGATACCCTGCTGCATCTGTATCATCACCTGCTCAAACCCCGGATGATTGAGGAGAAAATGCTGATTCTGCTGCGCCAGGGCAAGGTCAGCAAGTGGTTTTCGGGTATAGGGCAGGAGGCTATTTCGGTGGGCAGCACGTTAGCGCTGGAGCCCAACGAGTACATTCTGCCCCTGCACCGCAACCTGGGCGTGTTTACGGGCCGCGACGTGCCGCTAGGCCGGCTGTTTGGGCAGTGGCAGGGCAAAACCACCGGCTTCACCAAAGGCCGCGACCGAAGCTTCCATTTCGGCACCAACGAGCACCACATTGTGGGCATGATTTCGCACCTCGGGCCTCAACTGGCTGTGGCCGGCGGCATTGCCCTGGCCGATGTACTCGACGAGAAGCCCCGCGTAACCGTCACGTACAGCGGTGACGGTGGGGCCTCGGAGGGCGACTTCCACGAGGCCCTGAACGTGGCCGCCGTGTGGCAGCTGCCGGTCATCTTCATCATCGAAAACAACGGCTACGGCCTCAGCACGCCATCAAACGAACAGTTCCGCTTCCGCTACTTCGTAGATAAAGGCCCCGCCTACGGCATGGAAGCCGTGCAGGTGGATGGCAACAACGTGCTCGAAGTGTACGACACGGTGAAGCGCCTCGCCGAAGACCTGCGCCAGAACCCCCGGCCCGTACTACTGGAGGCCCTTACCTTCCGGATGCGCGGCCACGAGGAGGCCAGCGGTACCAAATATGTGCCCCAGGAGCTGTTCACCGAATGGGCCGCCAAAGACCCGGTGGAGAACTACGAAAAGTGGCTTCTCCAGGAAGGCATCCTCGACGAGGAGGCCCGCATGCGCTACCGCGAGACCATCAAGCGCGAAATCGAGGAAGGCCTCAAGGAAGCCGATGCCGCCCCCGCCCCGACCCCCGACGCCGCCCGCGAGCTGGCCGATATGTACGCGCCTGTAGAGGCTAGTACATGGAGCTTAGAGCTTAGGGCCGATGGTTCGGACGTTAGAGACGAGGAGGTTTCAGATAAGGAGGGAGACGAGAATGAGCATCAGAACGAAAAGCTAAGCTCTAAGCTCGACGCACTAAGCGCTAAAACCGAGAAGCGCTACATCGACGCCATTTCCGACGGATTGCGGCAGAGCATGGAGCGGTATCCGGAGCTGGTGCTGATGGGACAGGATATTGCCGAGTATGGCGGCGTGTTCAAGATTACCGACGGTTTTGTAGCGCAGTTCGGCAAGGGCCGGGTGCGCAACACGCCGCTCTGCGAGTCGGCCATTGTGGGGGCCGGTTTGGGGCTGAGCATCCGGGGCAAAAAGGCCATGGTGGAAATGCAATTCGCCGATTTCGTAACCTGCGGCTTCAACCAGATCATCAACAACCTGGCGAAAAGCCACTACCGTTGGGGCCAGAACGCCGACGTGGTAGTGCGCATGCCCACCGGGGCCGGCTCGGCCGCCGGACCTTTCCATAGTCAGAGCAACGAAGCCTGGTTTACCCACACGCCGGGCCTGAAAGTGGTGTTCCCGAGCAACCCCCACGATGCCAAGGGCCTGCTCTGCGCTGCCCTGGCCGACCCCAACCCGGTGCTGTTCTTCGAGCATAAGCTGCTGTACCGCAGCATTTCGGCCCCGGTGCCCGACGCGTATTACACCACCCCCATCGGCAAGGCGGCGCTGGCTCGCGAAGGCCACGAAATGAGCATCGTAACTTACGGGGCCGGCGTGCACTGGGCCTTGGCGCTGGCCGAGGAGCTTAACCTGGACTGCGACGTGCTGGACCTGCGTACCCTGCTGCCCTGGGACGAGCAGGCCGTGCGTCGCACCGTCGAGAAAACCGGCCGCCTCATTTTGTTGCACGAAGACACGCTGATTGGCGGCTTGGGCGGCGAAATAGGCGCTTGGGTGGCCGAAAATTGTTTCCGTAGTCTCGATGCACCTGTTATGCGGGTGGCCTCGCTCGATACGGCCGTGCCCTTTGCGCCCACGCTGGAGCAGGATTTCCTGCCCCGCCAGCGCCTGCGCGAAGCGGTGGAGAAAATGCGCAGCTATTGATTTTCTGACAGCATGAAGCGTATCTGTAACAGCGGCCGGTGGCTGAGTATGGGACTAGTGGCCGCACTGCTGCTGGCCGCCCCGGCCTGTCAGCGCCATCCCTACCGCATTCCTGACCCCAAAGGCCCACCCATAGCCAAGGTAAAACGCAACCGCACCCCCGGCAACGAGTCGGCCGACGGGCGGGTGCTGGATGTGGAGCGCGAGGCCGTGAAAATGCCGAAAAACCGCCTCGATAATCAGGGGCTGGTGAAAAAGCCCAAGCACGAGCGGCGGCGGCTGAAACGCAAAGTCGGGCAGCGCAAGTTTCTGGGGTTCGTGCTGCCCTTTTAATTGGCCCGGAGGCCTGGCGGTTCCCGCTAAGCCGGGAGCCAGGGTGGGTGTGGCCCGGAATGCGTAGCTTTCAGGAGGGCTTTCAGCTGCACTGCTGAGACTTTCGCTTACTTCTTACTGTTCAAAACTATGCGTTATCTGTTTATTGGTGCCTTGCTGCTGGCTTTGTCGGCCACCGAGGCGCAGGCACAGTTGGAGTCGAGCAGCCCGGCTAGCCAGCGGGCGGCCAGTCGGAAGGCGCTGCGCGATGCCCGCAAAGTAGAGGCGCGCTACAAAGAGTCGCACTTGGCCGTAAGCAAAAAGGAATTGCGGATGCAGGCTGCTGGCCGCCTAGCCACGCTGCCGCCCCCAGCCGGGCAGCCCGACTACAAATTCAGCCGCGACGGCACGCCCCGCGTAAGCGAACCAACGAAGATGAATTTGCGTCTTCGTCGTAAGAAGCCCAACGCGGCTCCGGTACAGTAGCGCCCATTCTTTCCAGTTCCCCTTCACCACCCCCTATGACTCCCTGGCAACCCCTTACCCAAGCCGAGCAGCTCTCCGAAATCGTCCGCGAATCGGCCCAACAGCCGGTTATTGTGTTCAAGCATAGCACTACCTGCTCCATCAGTGCCATGGCCAAGAGCAAGATTGAGCGGCAGTGGGCCGACGCCGGCCTCGAAAACACTAAACTATATTACCTCGATCTGCTCAACTACCGCCCCATTTCGCAGGAGCTGGCCCAGCAGTTTAAGGTGCAGCACGAGTCGCCCCAGTTGCTGCTTATTCAGGATGGCGCATGCACCTACCACGCCTCGCACAACGGCATCCGCCTGAGCGACGTGAAGCAGGCCATTTAGTAGCTGCGCAGAACGGTGTAGGGGCGGGGACAAGCGCCGCCCGCCGCCAGAACGGTCGTATTGTGTATCGTTCAACGGCGGGCGGGGGCAAGCCCCGCCCCTACACCGTTCTGCGCAACCTGTTCCAGAGAGTCAGCGGGCATTATGCTGAGCGGGGCCGAAACATGACGTTCGTTGACTACTAAGCGCTATACTCAAACTGAATCTGCTGCTTTATCTCGGGATGCAGGCTAAGGGCTACCGGGCAGGTTTTGGCGGCCCGTTCAAGTAGGGTGCGCTCTTTTTCGGGCAGCGACGCCGGTAGCCGGAACGTCAGGTCAATCTGCCCGATGCGGCGCGGGTCGCTGAGCATGTGCTTTGTGGTGTCCCAGCTGGCACTGCTCAGGTCGAGGCTATGCCGCTCGGCCACGATGCCCATAATAGTCATCATGCATGAGCCCAGGGCCGAGCATACCAGGTCGGTGGGCGAAAACGCTTCGCCTCTTCCCTGGTTATCAGTGGGGGCATCAGTCAGAATGGTGTTGCCCGAGGCAGTATGCGTGGCTTCGGTGCGCAGCTGGCCGGCGTAGCGGGCGGAAATAGTGCTCATAAGAAACAGGTAAACAGGCGAAGTATGCGGGCTAATTTACGTACTTTCGAAGGGGTTAGCAGCCAGCGGCAGCCGGCCCCGTCGTTTTTCAACCGACTCTCTATGCATTCCCGACCCGTACGTACAGTCGTCTGTCTGGGCAGCACGTTGTTGCTGGCCCTGTTGGCTGCTCCGCAGGCGCAGGCGCAGCGCAAGCCGAAAGCCGGTGCTGCGGCCAAGCCCAGCATCAGCAACGACCAGGCTTCCTACAGCAAGGAATTTACGTACGGCGTCAACTTTAACACCCGCGGCGGCCTGCTGGGCGGTGTGGCCGTACGCTCCACTCGCCTGCTCAACCAGGACTGGGCCCGGTTCTGGAGCCTGGAGTTGGTAGAGGTAAAGCACCCGAAGGAGGAGAAGGCAACTATATCGAACCGGGCAGTTGGCATAACGGGAACCATTGTGCCGGGCAAAAGCAACTACTTCTTTGTGGCCCGGCCCAGCGTAGGCCTGCAGCGCGTGCTGTTCCGCAAAGCGCCCGACGCGGGTGTGCAGGTAAACGGCCTGCTGGGCGGCGGTCCGTCTATTGGCCTGCTGATGCCTTATTACATCAACTACAACTACCAGGACCCCAACGGTGGCCCCCTCGATGTGCGGGCCGAGCAGTACGATCCGGCCAAGCATACGGGCCGGGGTGGTGCTATTCTGGACCGCGCTCCGCTTTTTGCTGGCGTTGGCGAAACCAAGCCCTTGGTGGGAGCCCACATACGCGGGGCGCTCAGCTTCGAATTCGGCCGCTACCGCGACGCGGTAACCGGCGTTGAGGTGGGCGTGTTGGCCGAGGCCTACGCCAAAACCCCGGTCATTATCCGCAACCAACTCACGGAAGACAGTGACATCAACGACCGTTTTCTGCCTTCGGTGTACCTGACGGTTTACATAGGCAGCCGGCACTAAACGCCCCTTTTAGTGGGTTATGATAAAAGCATAAGGGAGAAAGGCCAAAACAACCCGGCCTTTTATCCCTTATGCTTTTATCATTCATGCCTTATCCTCACCCCCATTCCTCGTACCTTTGTGTCATGGATGATTTGTTGCTGACTCTGCCCATTATTCAGCCCGAAACGGCCGCCCCTGCCAAGGCCCGCAAGCCCGACTGGCTGCGCGTGAAGCTGCCGGTAGGCCCGGCTTATGCCAATGTGCGCCGCCTCGTTGATGAACACAAGCTGCACACCATCTGCGAAAGCGGCAACTGCCCCAACATGGGCGAGTGCTGGGGCGCGGGCACAGCCACGTTTATGATTCTGGGCAACATCTGTACCCGTTCGTGCTCGTTCTGCGCCGTGGCCACCGGCCGGCCTTCCGAGCTTGATCTGGATGAGCCCCGCCGCGTAGCCGAGGCCATCCAGCTGATGGGCGTAAAGCATGCCGTACTTACCAGCGTAAACCGCGACGAGCTGAAGGACCGCGGGGCCAGCGTGTGGTACGAAACCGTGGTGCAAACCAAGCAACTCAGCCCCACTACCACCATCGAAACCCTGATTCCGGACGTGAAGGCCAACTGGGCCGCCCTCGATACCATGATTGCCGGCGGCCAGGAAGTGGTGTCGCACAACATGGAAACCGTAGGTAGCCTCTATCGCCTCGTGCGCCCCCAAGGCAAGTACGACCGGAGCCTGGAGCAAATCCAGCGGACCAAGCAGGCCGGCAAGCGCACTAAGTCGGGCATTATGCTGGGCCTGGGCGAAACCAAGGACGAGATGTACCAGGCCATGGACGACTTGGTGGCCCACGGCCTCGACATCCTCACGCTGGGCCAGTATCTGCAGCCCACCAAGCGCCACATCGAGGTAGCCGAGTTCATCCACCCCGACCTGTTTGCCCATTACCGCGAGGAGGGCCTGCGCCGGGGCCTCAAGTACGTGGAAAGCGGCCCGCTGGTGCGCTCCAGCTACCACGCCGAGCGTCACGTTAATGTACCAATCTAAGTTTCACTGCTAAGCAGCAGAAGCCAAAAAGCCCGCTCTTCATTTTGAAGAGCGGGCTTTTTTCATTCGACCAGAAGAGCACCTACCGCCTTACTCGCGGTAGGCCTGCGGGCTAGTGGGGCGGCCGTCCTGGGGCGGATAGTTACCCAGAATGCTGGTAACGATGCGCTGCACCTCGACCTCCGAAATGGTTTGGTTATCAACCTGGGCCTGACCCTGGCCGCGCCACGCCAGTTCTTTGCGGCTGGCATCCACGAAATCCAGAATGAGCGTGCCGGCCTTGTATTCGGTTACGTAGCCCCGGTTGTAGAGGCTGCCATAGCCGTAGCCATAGCCATAATAAGGGTTGCCATAAGGGCCATATGGCGAGCCGACGGCCCGTTGCTTGTCCTCGACGCGGGCACTATAGGCTACGTACACATCGGGCGTGGCCGTGGCTTCTACCATCGTCATGCCCTTCACGCCGAGCTGCTGCTCTACGGCCGAGCGGATGCGCTTGTCCAGAAACGACTCGTAGCCCTGTGCCGGGCCACCTTCCGTGTCGGTGGGCTGCTGTGGATACCAAGCCCAGGTGCGGTAGGCCCGGAAGTTAACGGAGTGGTCGTAGTCGGAGGTGACGCCCACGCGGGCGGCCGTGGTGCAGCTGGTGGCACCCAACAGCAAGCTCAGGCCCAAGACAGAGTAAGCCAACGGGCGGAGCAGAAAGCGGGATATACGATTCATAGAAGAAAAAATGGCGGTAAAAAAACCGTCTGCGGGCTCAACTAAAGCCGTGTATCGGTACAGATAAACAACAGCCCCGGCCATCCAGACGTTCCCGGGATTCGGTACAGCCTCCCGAGGTGGGAATGCAGATTATAAACGCCCGAAGTTGCCCCGCGACTATAATTGTGGTTATCTTTTGTCGAAATTGTCGTTTCCTGATTTGATACTCATGAAGAAAACCTTACTCTATCTGGGCGCTTTGGCCCTGGTATCTGCCTCCTGCAGCTCCTCGCGCGACGACTCCCGCTCGCGCCGTCCCGACGCTGCCCCGGTGGCCCATACATCGGTGGTCGAGTGCATTCTCTACGATGGCATGACCAAATCTTCCAAGCAGCTGACGACCCTGGCTGCCGGCAGCGAAGTACAGGTGATGGATACGGTGAGTGCCTACTTTGTGAAAGTGCGCGTAACGGCGGCCGGCAAAACTGAGTCGGGCTACATGTACCGCACCTGCTTCGGTAAGCAGTAGCAGCCACCGGCGGCTACTCTGGTGGCCCGGTGCCGGTGGCGAATCCGGCGTATCTTCGGGGTCTGTTTATTCGTGCCATGGCTGCTACTACCGATTCTGCTCCTACCCCCGAAAGTCTGGCTGCCGAGCTGGCCCAGGAACGCCGGCTTCGACAGGTTGCCGAAGGCCAGGTGGCCGGCCTGCGCCGTCACCTAGCCTCCACGCAGCGCACCGTTGGCCGGCTCACCGACAGCATTACGCGCCTAACCCAAAACCTGCGCGTGGCCGTGCTGGTGGCCCACCAGAACGGTACAGTTGCGCTGCTTAACCAGGAGTTCTGCGACCTGTTTGGCATCAGCGAAGCCCTGCCGTTGGGCCAACTCGACTGCCCGGTAGAGCCGCTGCTGGAAAGTCTGCAGGCCCACGCGGCCCGGCCCGAACTGGCCCGCCAGCGCCTCGATGCGCTGCGCCAAGCCAACCAGCGGGTGCTGGGTCAGGATCTGGAGCTGGCCGACGGGACGGTGCTCGAACTGGACTTTGTACCCCTCAGCGGCCCCGATGAGTTGGTGGCGGCCGGCTATCTGCTCTCGTTTCGCGACGTAACACAGGCGCGCCGGGCCGAGCAGTACCTACACTCGCTCTCGCGCATTCCGGGCCAGGACCCCAACCTGATTCTGCGGCTGCACGCCGATGGCCGGCTGCTGTACAGCAATCCGGCAGCCGAGGCGCTACGCCTCGAATACCTGCAGCCCGAGGCCGAGCCGGCGCTGGCCGGTGAGTTGTACGCGGCCGCCTGCCAGGCCCTTGGCACGCAGGAGCTGGTGCAGCTGGAGGTGAACTTCGGGCCCTGCTGCTTTCAGCTAGCCATCACACCCTTCCCCGAAGACCAGTACGCCAACCTTTACCTGACCGACATTACTCCGCTTAAGGAAGCCGAAAAGCGCTTGGCCGAGCAGCAGGAGTTCTACGAAACAGTGCTCAACCAGCTGCCCGCCGATGTGGCCGTGTTTGATGCCCGGCATCGCTACCAGTTCGTTAACCCGGCCGCCATCCGCAATAACGAGCTGCGCCGCTGGATTATCGGCCACGACGATTTTGAGTATGCGGCCTACCGCCAGCGCTCCGACAAGCAGGCCCGGCACCGCCGCCAGCAGTTCGAGCAGGTGGTAAGCCAGCGCACTACGCAGGCCTGGGAAGAGCATCTGACGGGCCCCGACGGCCCGCGGCTGGCCCTGCGCCATATGGCCCCCGTGTTTACGCCGGCCGGCGAGTTGCGCATGGTTATTGGCTACGGCATTGATATAACCGACCGCTACAACGCCGAGGAGTTGCTGCGCCAGCGCGAGGCCGAGCTGCGCGAAAACCAGGCGTTTATTCGGGCCGTGGTTGATACGACGCCCAGCGCTATCTGGGCCACTGATGGTCGGGCAAATGTGCTGTTTAGCAACCGAACCTTCAACGAATTACTTGAACTCAGCAGCCACCGCCAGAGCCCCGAGCTCGGTAGTATGGCTGCCCGGGAACTGGAGGAATTTGTTGCCTCCGATGAGTTTGTGCTACGCACAGGGGAGGAGTTGGTGCATGAGAATACCTTCACGCTGCGCAATGGCAAAACCATGTGGCTGCAAACCGTGAAGCGCCCGCTGATGCGGGCAGACGGCAGCGTGAACGTGCTGGGGGTAAGCACCGACATCACGGAGATGAAAAATGCCCGGCAGACCCTGGAGAAAAGTACCAAGCAGTACCGCGACCTGATGCAGTACTCCCAGGCCCTGATCTGCACCCACGACTTGTCGGGCCGGATTCTGTCGGTAAACCCGGCTGCGGCCCAACTGGTGGGTGCCGCGCCCGAACGGCTGGTGGGCCGCATGCTAGGCGAAATTCTCGATCCAAGCTTCCATGATGAGCTTGTGAAGTACCTGCTTCTGGCCCACGAGCAGCAGCAGCTTACGGGCCTGCTCACGCTCAGTGGCCCCGATGGCCGGCTCCATCACCTCATCTACGACAACTACCGGGTGGAGGAGCCCGGCGAGGAGCCCTACGTAATTGCCTACGGCCAGGAAATAACCGAGCGCCTGCTGGCCGAAAAGGAACTGATCCGGGCCAAGGAGGAGGCGGAAAATACCGCCCAGGCCAAGGAGAATTTCCTGGCCAACATGAGCCACGAAATTCGCACGCCCATCAACGGCATTCTGGGTATGGCCGGGCTGCTGGCCAAAACGCCGCTCAACGAAACCCAGCAGGAGCATCTGCGGATTCTGCGCAGTTCAGGCCGCCACCTGCTCACCGTTATCAACGATGTGCTCGATGTGGCCAAGATGGAGGCCGGCCAGCTGGAACTGGAGCGGGTGCCGTTCGATATCTGCCAGTCGGTAAAGGAAGCTGTGCAGACCTTGACTTACCGGGCCGAAGAGAAGGGCCTTGATTTCCGGATACAGCCTCTCAACCTGGCCCATCCGCTGGTGGTAGGTGACCCTGGCCGGCTCAACCAGATCCTGCTCAACCTGCTCAGCAACGCCCTCAAGTTCACCCATCAGGGCTGCGTGGAGCTCTGCGGCCGCTTGTTGCACGAAACCGACGCGGAGTTGGCCCTGGAGTTCTGCGTGCGCGACACCGGCATCGGTATTGCGGCCGACAAACAGGAAAGCATCTTTGAAAACTTTGCTCAGGCCTACGCCGATATTTCGCGGCGCTTCGGCGGCACGGGCCTGGGCCTCACCATCAGCCGGCGGCTGGTAGAGCAGCTGGGCGGCCGCATGTGGGTGGAAAGCGCCGAAGGGCAGGGCAGTACGTTCTATTTCACGCTCACACTGCCCAAGGCGGCCAGGCTGGCCTCGGCCCCCGCGCCCCGGCCGTTGCCCGACTACGGCCTGCTCCGGGGGCGGCGGGTGCTGCTGGTTGAAGACCACCCTGTTAATCAGCAGCTGGCCCTGCTGATACTGGAGGGTTGGGCCGTTGAAGTACACGTGGCCTCCGACGGCCCCGAGGCCCTGCAGCAGCTCGAAGCCCGCCTCTATGATGTGGTGTTGATGGACATTCAGATGCCTGGCATGAGTGGCCTGGATGTAACCCAGGAGCTGCGCCGAAACCCTGACCCGACCCGCGCCCAAACTCCAGTTATTGCCCTGACGGCCAATGTTATGCGTTCCGACGCCGCCGTTTACCGCAACGCCGGCCTCGATTATCTGTCGAAACCGTTCGAGGAAGATGAGCTGTTTCATAAGCTCGAAGCCAACCTGCGGTCCGTGGCAGTTGCCGATCTGGAAATGCTTCCGGCGCTGCCCCCACCCGTAGCCACCGCCGAGCCCGAGCCGGAAGCAGCGGCACTGGCCGAGGCCGGTTCACCCCTGTTCGACCTCACCCGGCTGCGTGATACGGCTCACGGCAGCAGCATTTTCATGCAGAAAATTATTGGCTCGTTTCGCACGCACACGCCGTTGGTTGTGAGCCAGTTGCGCGAAGCCGCTGCCGCTGCCGACTGGCCTGCCGTGGGCGCACTGGCTCACAAGCTGCGCCCCTCGCTGCAGCTGCTGGGCATCGGTAGCACCGAGGAAGCCATTGCCCTGCTCGAACCTCTCTCGCGGCCCACTGCCGATGTCCTGCCCGACTCCGATACCTTGTTGAACGCCACCTTTGCGCTGGCCGAAACGCTCACCACCGTCGTCGAACAGCTCGGTACGGTGCGGATGGAATAAGCACCTGCTATATGCGGTTCAGCTTGCTGAAAAAGGCTTCCTGGTAGGATTTGCCAATAGGTACGTGCTGACCACCGGGTACTACGGCCGCACCGTCCTCGATGGCCTCAATGCGCTTGAGGTTGAGAATGTAGGAGCGGTGTACGCGCACGAAATGCTCGAAGGGCAGGCGCGCATCCAGCGACTTCATGGTAGTATACACGATGTACTTCTGCTTCTCAGTAACAATTACTACGTAGTCCGACAGGGCCTCAATGTAGAGCACGTCGTCGAAGTTGATGCGTACCATTTTGCTGTTCACCTTCACGAACAGGTCGTTATCGGGGACGGCCATGGGCGGGGCCGGAACCACGGCCGCGGCGGCCGGCGCTTCGTGCTGCAGTAGGGCCCGTTGCACTGCCCGGCTGAAGCGGGCGTAATCGAAGGGCTTCACCAGGTAGTCGGTTACGCGCAGGTCGAAGGCGTCAACAGCAAAGTCTTCGTGAGCCGTGGTGAGAATGACAATGGGCGGGTCGGGCAGAATGCGTAGCAGATCGAGGCCGTTGAGCTGGGGCATCTGCACATCCAGAAACAGCACATCGACGCGGTTGCCGGCCCGAAAGTAGTTTAGGCCCTGCAGCGCGTCGTCCATCGACTCAACCAGCTTTAGCGAGCTGGTGAGCGAAATATAGTGTTCCAGCGTCAGCCGGTTGATTTCCTCGTCATCGATAATCGCACAGGTGAGAATAGTAGGCATGGTAGCGTAGGGATAAAGAGGAAGAAAGCCGGGCTGCCACCGCTAATTCGCGCTATCGGAGCCGCCCCCAAAAGGGACTTATCTGGTGGCGTAGCGTAGTAGTTGGCTGGCTAAGCTAACATTTTTGGGTTAATCAGCCAAGCTTGGCCATGCCAGTGAGGTTAGCCACGGAGAGCCATTTCGGCGGCCACCAGTGCCTGCACCTCGGCCCGCTCATAATCGGCCTCGGCCTGAATGTGCGGCATCAGTCGCTGCATTACCTGTTCCTGCGCCTGCCCATTGGCCAGGGCCTCGGCATAGGGCAGCTGCGAAAACGTAACCTGCGAGTAGAGGGGCTGCCATTGTGCCGGGAACTGGGCGGCCAGCTTGCCCTCAATTTTTTTCTGGAGCAGGAAGCGCGGGTCGGCTACCCGGTCGCGCATTTCATAGAAGTTGTACACGGCCAGGTCGGCCATGGCATCGGTATTGGGCTTGCGCATGGCTTCAAACTGGCGCATAATGTTCGCCCAGTCGGAGCCGTGTTCCTCCAGCAGCTCGGCCAGTACGGCGCAGTCTTCGAAGCCCGAGTTCATGCCCTGGCCATAGAAGGGAACAATGGCGTGCGAGGCGTCGCCGAGCAGCAGTACGTCGTCGTTGTAGCTCCACGGAAAGCAGCGCACGGTAACGAGCGAGCTGGTGGGGTTGGCGAAGAACTCCGTTTCCAGGTCCGGCATCAGCGGCAGCGCATCGGCGAAATGCTCGGCAAAAAAGGTGCGTACCTGGGCCGGAGTCTGCAGGGCTGCAAACGAGTTGGCCCCCTCATAAGGGAAAAACAGGGTGCAGTTGAACGAGCCGTCGAGGTTGGGCAGCGCAATCATCATGTACTGGCCCCGGGGCCAGATATGCAGCGCGTGCTTCTCGATGGGCCAGCTGCCGTCGGGTCCCGCCGCAATGCTTAGCTCCTTGTAGCCGTAATCGAGGTACTGCTGCGAGTAGTTGAACCGGTCGGTGCGCTGCATGGCCCCACGCACGGCCGAGTAAGCCCCATCAGATCCGAACAGGCGCTGATAAGGCTGGGTGCGGGTCTGGCCGGTGGTTTCGTCGCGCATTTCCAGCTGGCTTTGGCGTAGGTCTACGCGCTGGCAATGCTGCTCAAACTGCACCCTGATACCAGGCTGCTGCTCTACCAAATCCAGCATCCGCCGGTTCAGGCCCGCCCGCGACACTGAGTAGATGGCCTGTCCATCCTGCCCGTACTTCTGGAACGTGAGCTGTCCGTCCACGCCGTGCATCATACGGCCGCGCATGGCAATGGCCACTTCGCGTACCTCCTCGGCAATGCCAACGCCCTCCAGAGCCCGCCAGCCCCGGTCGGAGAGGGCCAGGTTGATGGAGCGGGCCTCTACTTTGGCCTCGCCCCGGATGTCGGGCCGGCGCTCAAACACTTCTACCGAGTGGCCGTGCCGGGCCAGGTACAGTGCCAGCAAACAGCCCACCAGCCCCGCGCCCATTACAGTGAGGGTTTCAGCCGGCTGCTGCGGGTTGGTGGGGGAAGAAGGAAGCATGAGCAAAAGGGTAGGCGGGAAAAGCGAAACAAGGCCCCGAAGGTACTCCATTGCGCTGGTATAGGGACGCAGAACAATAAATGCCCCGGACGTTGGTCGAGTAATTCGGCGTGTTGAGCGACAAAGTTCCCCAACGGGGCTTTTTTTTAAATCCGCTCACCTGATACCACCCGTACTTTGGACTATAAATAGAAGTACCTGACTATGTGTTGCGTTTCAATGATACTTGCTCCCACTTTAGTTTTATGCGGAATACAGCCGAAATATGCCCGTCATCGTCGGGCCCGGCAGCGGCGGCGTTTGGTAAGGCTCACGTTTGTTTACAATTTAGCGCGGCAACCGGCCCGCGAGCGGGTGCCGGCTGCTCCAAAAGACCTTGGTAAGGTCGTACTCATCGGCTACTATATGGTGGGCGCCGAGGACTGCCCGTGGCTTTACGGGCCATCCGATATGCGCTACTAGTTTCGCGCCGACTATATCCTTTCCGCATAAAAAAAACGCGTATAAATACTAATTAACGAAGTGCAACCTTTTCGCAATCAATTACTTGTAGATAGGTTATTCGGCACGCCTACTATATATTTGCAGCCCCTTCTGGCAGAAGGGGCTTTTTTGTATTTTTTTACTTTCTCTTCTTACATGCGAAAACCCTACTATCTATTGCTTTTGTTGCTACTCCTGATGGGGCAGAGCCTGGCCAGCAGTGCCCAGGAAGCAGTGCCCGTAACCGGGTCGGTGTTAACGGATGCCGGGCAGCCGCTGCCCGGAGCAACTATCTTTATCAAGGGCACCTTTATCGGTACGAGCACCAGCCGCGACGGTGGCTTTGAGCTGCGCACCGATTTCAGCAACGGTCCGGTCGTGCTGAGTGTATCGTTTGTGGGCTACGTAACCCAGGAGCTGACGCTGAGCAAGCCCGACAACGGTATCAAGGTGACGCTCAAGCCCAACCCCATTCAGGCGGCGGAAGTAATTGCTTCGGCTTCGCGGAAAGAGGAAAACATTCTGCAGGCTCCCGTAACGGTGGAAAAGGTGACCTCGGAGCAGGTATTGCGCCTGCCGCCGCCCGATGTGCAGGTGGGCCTGAACCAGTTCAAGGGCATTGACGTGAACGGCACGAGCATGCTGATGAACTCGCTCAGTACCCGAGGCTTCAACTCGCCCAAATCGGAGCGCCTGATTCAGCTGATTGACTATTTCGACACCCAGTCGCCGTCGCTCAACATCAACTCGGGCAACCTCCAGGGCCTGCCCGAAATCGACACGGAAAGCATCGAAATAATCCACGGTCCGGCTTCGGCCCTGTACGGTGCCAACGCCTTCAACGGCGTACTGCTTCAGAACTCGAAAGACCCCTTCGTAACCGAAGGCCTGACGCTGCGGGTGCGCGGCGGCGGGCGTGAGCTTTTCGACGGCCAGCTGCGCTACGCTAAGCGTATCGGCCAGAAGTTTGCCTTCAAGGTCACGGGTGCTTACCTGACGGCCGACGACTGGCTGGCCAATAACTACTCGGCTACCGACCGGCGGGTAGAGAGCCGCAACAATGACCAGGGCTCGACGCTGGGCTACGATGCAGTAAACAACTACGGCGACGTGGCCTTTACGGTGCCGGCAAGCTACCCAATTGCCGATTTGCGCGGTAAAACGCTGTTCATGCCCGGTTTTGCCGAGCAAACGCTGGTAGGAACCGACGAGCGGGCCAAGTCGCTGAAGGTGCAGCCGTCGTTTTCGTATCTGCTTACCAATACCATTAAAGTTACTGTAGGCGGCAGCTACAGCCGCGGCACGGCCAGCTACCAAAGCTCCAGTCGTTACCGGTTCAAGGACTTCGGTACCAACCAGTACCACGGCGAAATAAAGGGCAGCCGCTGGTTTGTGCGCGGTCAGTCGGTGCAGGATTTTGGAGGTGAATCTTACGATTTGAACCTGCTGGGTTCGTTTATCCAGAATTCGCCCATTGCTACCGGCACTGGCACCACGTATGCCCAGCGTTACTTCGGGGCCTACCTGAACGAGTATGCCGTTTCGCGTGGCAAGGGCCAGACCAACGAACAGGCCCAACAGACGGCTTTTTCGCTGGTGAACGGGGGCGCTTTCCAGCTCGACCCCAACTCGGCCGAATTCCGCAACCTGCGCAGCCAGATCATCAGCGACGCAACGCCCGGTCGCGGTGCGCGGCTCAACCCCAGCTCGCTGCTCAACGAAGGCAACGCCCAGTACAACTTCCGGCTGGCCGAAACGGCCGACCTGATTGTGGGCGCGGCCTACCGCAAATTCCGTCTGGGTTCCAACGGCAACCTGTTCAGCGACATTGAAGACCGGATTCAGAACAACGAATTTGGTGGCTACGCCCAGTTCACCAAGAAGCTGCTCGACGAGCGGCTGAAGGTGGCGTTGGCTGGTCGGGTTGATGCTTTCAAGAACTTCGATCCGGCTTTCTCTCCCCGGGCTTCGGTGGTATATTCGGCAGGTGCTACGCGCCAGCATAACTTCCGGGCCAGCTTCGGCCGCGCCTTCCGCTCGCCCACGCAGCTCGACCAGTACATCCGGCTCGATGTGGGCCAGCTGCTGCTGCTGGGCAACGTAGACAACGGTTTCCAGGGCTACAGCCTGACGAGAGTGGGTGCTGCCGGGCCATTGGCTATTGATGTTGCCTCGCTGAAGCTTGAGCGCCTGAGCACGTATGAGGTAGGTTACAAAGGCGCCATTGGCGAGAAGCTGGCCGTAGATGTGAACTACTACCGCAACTCCTACAACGACTTCATCGGAGCCCAGCGCTTCAACGGCAACCCCGATGGCAGCCGTCCGGCTTCGTTTGGGGCAGCCGGCAGCCGCATCTTACAGGTGTGGACCAATGCTGACCAGGAAGTGAACACTCAGGGCGCAGCCCTGGGCCTGACCTACGCTTTCGCGCCCGCCCTGAAACTGGCGGCCAACTACACGCTTAACGTGCAGGACGATACCGACGTGCAGAACGCCGACTTCCAGACCTATTTCAACACGCCCAAGCACAAGTACAACGTAGGCGCCAGCGGCACCGTCGTCAGCAACCTGAGCTACGCCCTCAACTACCGCTGGGCGCAGGGCCACGAGTACGGTACGCCCTTCGCGGTGGGCCAGCTCGCCGACTACAGCGTAACCGATGCCTACCTGGGCTACAGCTTCGCCAAAATAGGGCTCACGCTCCAGGGCGGAGGTTCCAACATCTTCAATGCCAACAATATTCAGGTGTATGGCGGCCCACAAATTGGCCGCCTGCTGTACCTGGGTCTGCAGTTGGACGTAAAGTAAGAAGCAGCTAACCGCTATGTAAACGCCCCCGCAACAATTGTTGCGGGGGCGTTTTTTTGTTGTGAGAAGAGACGGATTACCGCATTGCCCGGCCACTGCCCGTTAGCCTCCCATCACCAGCCGGAACGTGAGATTCAGGCGGGGGCCAACGGGGCGGGCTGTTTTGGGTAGTGCGTGCAGCCAGTTTTGCTGGGTGGGGCCGCGCATCAGCAGCAGGCTACCGGCAGTAAGAGGCAGGCTGAGCGCTTGAGCCGGCACGCCGGGGCGGGGTT
This sequence comes from Hymenobacter terrestris, assembly GCF_013377905.1. GTDB lineage: Bacteria > Bacteroidota > Bacteroidia > Cytophagales > Hymenobacteraceae > Hymenobacter > Hymenobacter terrestris. The sequence continues at coordinate 15,510 of NZ_JABKAV010000034.1, read as the reverse complement.
TCAGCCGGAACGTGCGGGTAGCGCCCAGCGTGAGGGAGGCAATAGCGGGCGCGGGGCCCAGCTCGGGCTCGTTGTCGGCGTGGTAGCCCATGCTATCCTGGCCCGAGCGGTAGAGGTTAAGCAGCACGCTATTGAAGCGGGTGCCCGTGGCTGCCTCTATCCGCATCCGCAACTGCTGCAGGGTAGGCAGCCAGGGCAGCGGCTCCAAGCGCAGGCCCGAGTAGGTATAGGTGGCTTCGGGGTCGCCGTACCAAGCCGTCAGGCGGGGCTGCATTATGTCTTTGCCGAACAGCTTTATCGGCGTTTGCTGCCAGGCCACGCTCGCCGTCAGTTCGGCCAGCAGGGCCGCCGCTTCGGCCGGAGTCAGGAAGGAGGGATCCAGCAGTACTTCAGCGGCGGGCAGGGGCAGAGGCTGCAAAGGCATAAGCAGCGGCCGGAACTAGAGGGTGCCCGGCATGCCGGCGGGCATGGCACCGTGCAACTGCACGAGCAGGTAGTAAAGGCCCAACAGCAGCAGTCCGCAAATGAGCAGCGGAGCCACCCAGGAGCGGCTGCGATAGGGTTGCCGCCCAATGTAGCGAGGCCAGAAAAACAGGTTGTACACCAGAATAGCCGGCAGGTTGAAGAACGAGCCCATCCAGTTCACCTGCTCGCCGTACAGGCTTTTCAGCCATAGCACTAGGTAGCCGCCGCCAAATACGTAAGCCACAACAAAAGCAATTACGAGCAGCGCAGCCCGGTTGCGCTGCAAGGCCCGCAGATTTAGCACCAGCATCACGCCGCCGGCAATCATGCTGAACAGCACCGAGAATATGGTGATAGCACCCAGCGAAAACAGTTGGGGGCCGGTGGCTTCGGCGGCCTCGGGCGAAGCCTCGCCGCGCGATATGCGGCGGGCCTGCGCCTGCTCGTCGGCCTCGGCCCGTACTACGGCATCACGGCGCTCGGTCTGCTCCTGGCCAGCGCGCAACTCCGTTATCAGGGCCTCCGCGCCGGGCTCGGGCAGGCCGCGGCTCTCCAGCTCCGCAAGGGCGGCCAGCACGGCCTCCTCGCGGTACTGGTAGCGCTGCTCCACGTATTCGCGCAGCTCAGCCACCGTTTTACGGCTCATTTTCGCCAGGAAATCTTCCGCCATGATTTGATGCCTATATATCTGTTATCGGTTGTTGGTTCTCAGAAGTTGATTGTCAGCAGTCTGGCTTATACCTGAATAAACCAACAACAAACAACTGAGTACTGACACTTATTTAGCCCATTCGGTCAGTACTTCGCCTACCCGAAACACGTCTTCGAAGGTGTTGTAGAGCGGGGTAGGGGCCAGGCGGATGACGTTCGGCTCGCGCCAGTCGCCGATAACGCCCACGGCCATCAGGTGCTCGAACAAGTCGCGGCCACCCTGATGCACCAGCACCGAAAGCTGGCAGCCGCGCTGGGCGGGGTCCTGGGGTGTGATGATTTCGAGCCGGTCGGTACCCAGTCCGAGACGCCGGATGAAAAACTCCAGGTAGCCCGTCAATAGCTCGCTTTTGCGGCGTAGTGCGGGCATGCCCCCCGCTTCGTCGTGAATTTTGAGGGCGGCCTCGTGCACGGCCAACGACAGAACAGTGCCATTGGAAAGCTGCCAGCCGGCCGCGCCATGCATGGGCTTGAAGCCCTTTTTCATCTGAAAACGCTCCTTCTCGTCGTGGCCCCACCAACCGGCCAGGCGCAGTAGCTCGGGCTGGTCGGCGAACCGCTCGTGCACGTAGGCACCGGCCACTCCGCCGGGGCCCGAGTTGAGGTATTTGTAGGAGCACCAGCAGGCAAAGTCCACGTCCCAGTCGTGCAGCTGCAGGGGCACGTTGCCGGCCGCGTGGGCCAGATCGAAACCCACCATGGCTCCCACGGCGTGGCCAGCGCGGGTAATGGCCTCCATATCGAACACCTGGCCGGTGTAGTAGTTGATGCCGCCCATGATGATGGTGCAGAGCGAATCGCCCAGTTCCGCAATTTTGGCCTCAATGTCCTCGGTGCGCAGTGTGTGCTCGCCGGTGCGGGGCTGCAGCTCCACAATGGCGTCGTCGGGCGCGAAGCCGCGCAGCTTCACCTGGGTTTCCAGCGCGTACTGATCTGAGGGAAATGCGCCGCCTTCCATGAGCACCTTGTAACGGGTGGCAGCAGGCTGATAGAAGCTGATGAGCAGTAAGTGCAGGTTGGTGCTGAGGTTGTTCATCACCACCACCTCGTGGGGCTTGGCGCCCACAATGCGGGCCGAAGGCTCCTGTAGCCGCTCGTGGTAAGGCAGCCAGGGCGAATCGCCCTTGAAATGGCCTTCCACAGCTAGGTTCTGCCAGTTTGCGAACTGCACTTCGGCGGCGGCGCGGGCCGTGCGCGGCTGCAGGCCCAGCGAGTTGCCGCAGAAATACAGGCACTCGCGCTGCCCGTCGGGGCCGGGCGGAATCAGAAACTGCTGCCGGAAGTCGCGCAGTGGGTCCTGGGCGTCGAGCTGGCGGGCGAAAGCGAGGGTGGGTTCAAACGTCATCAAGGCAAAGATACCACCCTTAGCCCCGCCCGCCTAGCCGCCCGCCCGCAGGATTATGGCCTCCTGCTTGGCACAGATTTATGCAGGTGAAGCGAGCCAGACAGTGCGTATGGACTACGGCGCAGTGGCGGGCGCTTCCATGTAGGTGCCGCATACGGTGCAGGTACGCTTCTCATCAGAGGCCCAAAACCGGTCCATGATGGGCGGCAGCTGGGCCACGATGTCGGTGATTTCGACGAACTCCTCGTGCAGCTGGTGGCCGCAGTTTTCGCAGTACCACTGGAAGCCGTCGAGCTCCCCGGCCGTGCGGTAGCGCTCCAGCACCAGGCCCACCGAGCCGGCCGGCCGGCGGGGCGAGTGGGGCACGCCGCCGGGCAGCAGGAACATGCTACCGGCTTTTATCTCGATGTCGACAGGCTGGCCGTCTTCGATAATCTTCACCACCATGTCGCCTTCGAGCTGCAGAAACAGCTCCTCTCCCTCGTCCACGTGGTAGTCTTTGCGAGCGTTGGGGCCGCCCACTACCATCACAATAAAATCCTTGTTGTCCTTAAACACCTGCTGGTTGCCCACGGGTGGCTTGAGCAGGTGGCGGTGGTCGTCAATCCACTGCTGAAAGTTGAACGGGCGGGCGATGGGCATGCGTAGCGGGGCTGAGAGAGTAGTGGAAGTTTCGGGATGCAGGCAGGGGTGGGGCCCTCGGTGGCAAATAACAAAAAATAGGCCGGCAGGGCCGGGGGCGTATCGGTTTGGTGCCCTGCCTGACCCAGCAAGGGCGCGGGAACGGCAAAAAATAAGCTGCTTTTTAGCTGTCCCCGCTATCTTTGGCGCATCTGCCACCTGTCCGCTCCTATTTTGGTCCAGTTCCGCACGCTCTCTATTGTTATTCCCGTTTATAATGAGGCCCGTACCATCCACCAGATTCTGGATCTGCTGCGTGAGCTGCGCCTGGTGAACGATATTACCAAGGAGATAATCCTGGTAGACGACTGCTCATCGGATCAGTCGGTGACCACAATTGAGGCTTACGCGGCTAAATACCCTGAGATGGGGCTGCGGCTGCTGCGCCACCAGGTGAACAAGGGTAAGGGCGCGGCTCTGCACACGGGCATCCGCGAGGCCACCGGCGACTACGTTATTATTCAGGACGCCGACCTTGAGTACGACCCCGAAGAGTACAACCTGCTGATAAAGCCCGTGCTACGCGGGTTTGCCGACGTGGTGTACGGCTCGCGCTTTATGGGCGGCAACCCTCACCGTATCCTGTTCTTCTGGCACAGCATCGGCAACGCCGTGCTCACCTTCCTCTCCAATGCCTGCACCGACCTGAACCTAACGGATATGGAAACGTGCTACAAGCTGTTCCGGCGCGACATCGTGCAGGGCCTCAAGCTGGAGGAGCAGCGTTTCGGCTTCGAGCCCGAGGTAACGGCTAAGGTGGCGCGGGTGCCCAACGTGCGCATCTACGAGGTAGGTATCAGCTACTACGGCCGCACCTACGCCGAGGGTAAAAAAATTGGGTGGCGCGACGGAGTCCGGGCTATCTACTGCATCGTCAAGTACGGGCTGCTGGGCGCGTAAGGTCTGCCGGCCCGTTCGCTTTTGCGATGTGTTACCAGCCGCCGCACCCGGTGGCTTTCTGTTGTTGCTCCCTTCCCGTTATGCTGCTATCTAAACGCTATGCTACCCGCCTGCCGCTGTATCTGGCCATTGCCACCATGCTGGCCCTGCTGGTGCTGGCCTGGCATTTATACGTGGAGCGCACGGCCTACTACGACCTGGCCTACCACCTGTTTTACTACCTGAAAACCGAGGGGGTGTTCGTACAGAATCGCCGGTTTGTGGCCATTGTCACGCAGTTGCCCACATTGCTGGCCATCAAGGCCGGGCTGCCGCTCGATGCGGTGATGCGGGTGTATTCAGTGGCGTTTGTGGGCTACTACCTGGCCGTGCTGCTAGCCTGCGCCTACTGGTTTCGTAACGAGCAGGTGGCGCTGGTAGTGGCCCTGTGCTTTGTGCTGCTCACTTCGCGCACCTTTTACTGGGCGCAGTCGGAGTTGCCGCAGGGGTTGGTGGCGCTGCTGCTCTACTACGCTGGTATCTCGCGGCAGGCACCGCTGCAGCGGCGCTTTAGTACGCTGGCGCTGGCCACGCTTGTTCCGGTGGCCATTTTTGCCCACCCGCTGCTGCTGCTGGGTTTTCTGTTTCTGTGGGCTTACGACTGGCTGCTGAACCAACGATTCCGCGACCCGCTGTATTATGGCCTGCTGCTACTGGGGCTGCTTAGCTATGGCCTACGGGCGCTGCTTGTACCGCCCGGCTCGTACGAGACCACCCAGAATACGTTCGGGCCAAACCTGAAGCGGTACTTTCCGGATTACTTTTCGCTGAGCAGCTTCGATACCTTCTGGGAGCTGAGCCGCACCGAATTTGTGGCTTTGCCCGTGCTGCTGGTACTGCTGACGGTGTTTTACCTGCGGCGGGGCACCCGGCTGGCACTGCTGCGGCTGCTGCTGATGTGGGGGTTTGTAGGGGGCTACGTGTTCATCATCAGCGTAACCCGGCCCGATTACACCGAACTGGCTTACCTGGGGAACTTCTACCTGCCGCTTACGCTGTTTGTGGCCGTGCCTCTGGCCCTGGAGCTGCTGCCGGCCCTGGAGCTGCGCTGGCCCCGCTGGGCCCCCGCCACCATAGCGGTGGTGCTGGCCGTGGTGCTGGTAGCCCGCCTGAACCTGATCTGGCAGCGCCACCCACCCTACACGGCGTATCAGCAGTGGATTACGCACGTGCTGGCCTACACCAAGCAGTTTCCCGAACGCAAATTCCTGCTCTACCCCAACAACATCGACCCGCACCAGATTCGGGCGGGCTGGCCTTGGTGGGCGCTGGCCAGCGAAACCCTGATCCGCAGCGCCCAGCAAAGCCCCGACGCGGTGCAGACCATTCAGGTGGGCTGGGATATTGACGCGCTGGCCCAGCAGGGCAGCCAGCCCGGCATGCTGCTGGGCCCCTTTGAGGCGCTGCCCGCAGCCGAAATGTCTGCCCGCTATGTGCGCTTCCCGACCAACACCATTTACCGCCGGCTCAACTCCTCGCCGCCGCAGGATGCCGCCGGGTTGACTGCCTACATTGAGGCCAACCGCGGTGTAACGCTCAGCTTGCCCGATGCAACGCCAACGGGCTGGGCGGCGGACCAGCAGCACACTATTCGGGTGCGCGTTGCCGTGCCGGCGGCCAACCAGCCGCTGCACTCGGCAACCTGGATTGAGCACCCCACCATGCTGCGCACTGCTTTTTACCGCAACGGCGACTGGCCGGCCGATGCCGCGCCGGTGCCCACGCCGCTGGAGCTCGACGTGTGGCACCCCTGGACCCAGACCCTGGCGCTGCAAACCCCGACCCGGCCCGGCCGCTACACCTTCGAAATCAGCCTGATCAGCCAAAACTACCGCGACTGGCCAGTGAAGCTGCGCTTTCCGGTGGAAGTAACGGACTGAACGGTAACGATTAAGCCGAATGAAAAAGGGCCGTTATGCACTGCATAGCGGCCCTTTTTCATTCAGCTTATTGGGGTCTGAACTGTCTTTACTCAACAGCCCTTAGGGTAATATCATCCACGTACACCGGCGAGGTAGCGTTGGAGCGCCACAGAAATACTTTCAGGTGCTGAGTGGGCTTTACACTGTCGGGCAGCACGATGGTTTTGTTCACTTTCACCCACTTTTTGTGCACCTTGGCCGCCTCCTGCAGCTTGATGCCGTCGCCGAACAGCTCCGTGTTATCGGTGGCAGATTTGACCAGCTGCACCCCCAGCTGGGCGGTCGAGTTGTCGTCGGTCAGGTACACCCATGCCTCCACCGCTATACTGCGCGGCCGGAACGAAACGGTGCGATACAGGGGCGCGTTGAACGTCAGGCTAAACTCGCGCGTGCGGTCAACGAAGATGGAATACCGGCCCGAATGGGCCTGCACCTTGCTCACGGCATCCGGGTCGGCGGCCCAACCCAGGGCGGCCTCAAAATCGTTGTGAGTGATGAGGGTCGGGTCGGCCGCAGCCGGCTTTGTTTCGGAGGAGCAGGCGGCCGTGAGCAGCAGCAGGCCGGAGAGCAATAGCTTCATAAGTGCGGGGAATGATGACGGAAAGCAAGCGGTAAAACCCGGCTGGTCTGGTAGTCCCGGCCGGGCTGCGCAGCCTATTCCAGCACCTTAATCGTCAGATCGTCGAGGTACACCGGCGAAGCGGCGTTGGAGCGCCAGAGGAAGATTTTGACGCGCTGGTTGTACGTCGCGTTGGGGGGCAGCACAATTTCCTTGCTCACCTTCGTCCACTGCTTGTATTCCTTCACCACCTCGGCCAGGGCAACCCCGTCGCTGAAAGTCGGCTCGTTGTTTTTGTCGGGGTCCACTACCTGCATTCCCAGCTGGGCCGTGGCTTTGTCGTCGGGCAGGTACACCCAGGCTTCTACCAGCAGGCCCCGTGGCTTGTGCTCGCTCAGGTTGCCCAGCAGCGTGTTGTAGGTGAGGCTGAATTCGTGGTTTGGGTCTACCATAATGGCATATTTGCCCGAACGCGCCTGATCTTTAGTCAGGACCGATTCGTCGGGCAGCCAGCCGGCCAGCGACTCGAAATCGTTGTGGGCCAGCACTCCGGCATCAGTGGCGGCGGTATCGGAAGAAGGGCTGGAGCAAGCTGCCAGGCTCAGGGCCAAGCCGAGGTAAAAGAGGGGTTTCATACAAAGAAGAAAAAAGGGACGAAGAGAAAATAAAAGCAACCTGGCGGCGGGCCGCGCCGGCTAGGCCCGCGCCGACCCGGCCAGTGAACCCAGCCAGCGGGCGGGCAGCGGCACGTGCTGGGCCAGCAGCAGCAACGCCGCCCAGGGCAGCAGCCACGCCACGCGGCCCTGCAGCCGGTCGAGCACGTTGGCCAGCCCGCCCGTTACCAGCGCGTTGGCCACAATACCGAGGCCGCACACCACCACGAAGCCCACTAGGGCCGGGGCTACCCGGCTCCGGGCGGGCCCCAGCAGCCCCAGGCCCAGCACCAGCAGGGCCAGCAACTGCGCTCTATAGCTGCGCTCGGTAAGGGTGGTAAAGTCCAGCTGGTCGCGGTTCTGCAACGACGACATGTATTCCTTCAGCTCGTAGGGCGCGTACTCGCCCACCTTCCAGTAGGGGTTGGTATTTTCGCGGAAGGGTGTCAGGCCGTCGCCGTGGCCGATATGGGTGAGCTGGCGCAGCGTGGCCTGCACAGTTTCGGAAATCAGTAGCGGGTAGTAGCGGGGCGAAAGCGCTATCTGGCGGAGTATGCGCTGGTACTCGGGTTGGTTGGCACTCCAGCCGCCGGTGCGGTTAAGCGGGCTGCTGGCATCCCACATAAACGTAATGGCATCGTTGGGCAACTGGTCGCGGAACTCGCAGAGCCGGTACTGGTTGCCGGGGCCACAGTTGTCGGCCAGAAACTTCTCTAGCACCCCACTTTCGGAGAGGCGCGCCATCAGGAAGGCCGAAGAAGCGCGCGACAGCGTGAAGCCACCACCGAAGCCCGCGTGCAGAGCCGGCAGCACTATCCAGCCGGCCAGCGCCACGGCCAGCGTGAGCAGCCAAGTAGGCCGATGCAGCACGCCACGCTCAAACAGATGCTTCCACCAGCCAACCACCCCCACGGCCAGCACCGTGAGCAGCAGCGTGAGTAGGTTGGAAGAGTGCATGATGGCCGCCAGCAGCAGCACGGCCAGCAAGGCCAAGCGCTCGGGCCAGGCTGGCCGGCTTAGCAGTAGCAGGGCCAGGGCCAGCAGACCAACGGCCGTGAAAATGTCGGGCATCAGCTGGCTGCAGTACCAGGCTACGCCCGTGAGCCAGGTCACGGTGGCCACCAGCGCCAGCCGGCCCGCCGGGTGCTGCAGGCGGGGCGCAAACACGGCCGTGGTGCGCCACAGCAGCGCAGCCAGCAGCAGGCCCTGCGCGAAAATCACGAGCCACAGGCTTTTGCGCAGCCCCGTGGCGGCCGTCCACAGCCCGTAGGTCAGGGGCCGGTCGTCGGGTACATCGAAATGAATGGCGCTGTTGAGGTAGGTGCCCGTGTCGGAGGTGACGAGCGGGAAGCCGTTGTAGAGGCCGGCGCTGATGAGCACCAGCGCGGCCAGCAGCAGCCAGAAAAACGACGTGCCCGCACGGCGCAGAGTCAGCATAAAAACGGGGGCATAGGAGGAGGCCGATAGGAGCGCGCCGCCCGCGAGCGGTTGGCCGGCCAAAGATAGGAAGCGCGCCGCCAGATTAGCCGGAACATTTTGCCCCAACTCCGCTGGGCCGGTTAGTTGTGCGGGGCAGCCTTATATTTGGCTCGTTGTTGCCTTCTATTTATAGCCCCCTGTAGTTTTGCCCGCTTTTGTTTCTAAACGGCCCCATCTGGTGCCCATTCTGGTGCTGGTGCTGCTGGCGTTGGGGCTGATGTACTGGGCCCTGGGCCCGCTGCTGCTGCACCCGGGCCAAACGGTGTTTGCCGGCGACGGCGACGCCACCAAAAACTACTACACGCTGCTCTACCACGCCCGCTATGGGCAGGGCACCCACTTTACCGGGATGCTGTACCCCTATGGCGAGCACCTGACCTATGCCGATGGTCAGCCGCTGCTGGGTGTGCCACTGGCCACGCTGCAGGGCTGGGGCCTTCCCGCGGCCGATTGGGCCCTGGGCCTGACGAACGGCCTGCTGTACCTGTCGTTGGTGGTTACGGCCGTGGTGGTGTACCTGCTGCTGCGGCGGTTGCTGCTACCGGCCACTCCGGCGGTGGTGGGCGCGCTGCTCATCAGTTTTCTTTCGCCCCAGCTCATGCGCTGGATGGGCCACTACGGGCTGGCTTACCTGTGCGTGGTGCCCCTGCTCTGGTATGCGCTGGTGCGGGCCTTCGATGCGCCCCGCAATTGGGGGCCGCTGCTGGGCTATGTGGCCGTAGGGCTACTGGCCGGGCTGCTGCACCCGTATTTTCTGCTACTGGGGGCACTGCTGGGCCTGGCCTACGCGCTGGTGGCCCTGGCCCAGCGCCGGGCCGGCGGCTACCCGCTGGCCTTTATCGGGCGGGTGGCGGTGGCGGCCGTGCTGCCCGTGGTGCTGTTCCAGGTGTTCATGGCCCTCACCGATTCGGTGGCCGACCGACCTTCCACGCCCTACGGGTTTCTGGTATACCGCGCCAGCTTTGCCAGCGTCTTCTTCCCCAACCTCGATCCGTTGGCCTCGTTCTGGCGCGTGGCTTTCCATACCCCCGAAACTACGGGCGAAGGCTGGGCCTACGTGGGACTAGTGGCGCTGTTGGTGCTGGTTCTCACGGCTGTTAAAGTCCTGGGCTACCTGCGGCGCGGCCGGCTGCGGCTGGTACTGGTGCCGGTGCTGCCCGAGCCACTGCGCATTGGCCTGTACGCGGGCCTGCTCACGTTGCTGTTTGCGTGTGGAGTACCCTTTATTTTTGGGCTCGAAGGACTGCTGGACTGGGTAAAACCACTCAAGCAGTTCCGCTCAATCGGCCGCTTCGCCTGGATATTCTACTACTTTTTCACGGTGTACGCCGTGTTCTACCTCTATCAGCTGGGCCGCTACCTGCGCCTGCATGGGGCTGGTCGGTTTGCCCGCACTTTTCTGCTGCTGATTGTGGTCGTGTGGGCCTGGGAAGCCCGCACCAACTTCGCCACCTGGACCAAGCGAATCCGCGACACCAACAAGAACCCGCGCTACTCCTACCAGGCCCTGTTGCATTCTCCCGAGCCGTTCATCCGGTTTACGGCCTGGCAAAAGCTGCCCTACGGCGACTACCAGGCCATTTTGCCCCTGCCGTATTTCCTGCTGGGGCCCGAGCAGTTCGGCACCAACGACATTCCGGGGTCGGCTTACGAATCTATGCGGGCTTCGCTGCGTTCGGGCCTGCCTATTGTGGCCTCGGCCATGTCGCGCACCTCCCAGGCGCAGGGCCTGGCGTCGGCCCAGCTGCTGTCGGCTCCCGTAATTCCGAAAACTATCATCGGCGACTTCCCTTCGCGCAAGCCCCTGCTGCTGCTCGTTACCAACGAAAACCTGACGCCGGCCGAGCAGCACCTGGTGTCGTTGGGCCGGCTGCTGCTCCAGGATGAGGCGGTGCGGCTGTACTCCTTGCCTCTGGCGGCCTTCGATGCCGCCCCTTACCGCCGCGCAGCCCTCGACGCCGCCGCCACTGCCCCTGCCCGCCCCGATGTATTGCGGCGCACTTGGCCCGCCGCCCAGCCGGCGGCCCTCACCCCATTCGGCGGCGGCTCGCTGAAAGGCCGCGGCCTGGTACCGCTTTTCGAGGGTTCGATTCCGCAGGCTCAGGATACCACGCACTATGCGGTGTCGGTCTGGGTCCGGCTGAAGGGCATGAGCACCTTGCCCATCCTGAAAGTGCGGGAGCTGGACGCGCAAACCGGGCAGCCGGTAAGTGAGCAGGATGGTCTGCCCCGGCACAGCCTCGAAGTGTACCGCGGCTGGGTACAAACGGCGGTGAAGCTGCGGCCGCAGCAGCCGGGTAACCGGCTGGAAGTGACGCTGGAAGGCGATGAGCCGTTTGAGGCGGCCAACTTGCTCATCCGGCCCGCTTACACCGATGTGTACGACCAGCCCGTGCCCGGCCGGACCTTTAAAAACAACTTTCCTTTACAAGATTAAGCTGCCCCGGCACTTTCTTTTCGCTGCTTTATGCCCGTTCCAGTCGATTTAGTGCTGCCCTGCTACAACCCGCCCGCCGACTGGGCCGCTAACCTGATCGGGAGCATGACGGCGCTACAGGGGTATCTGCCGGAGGTGGAATTTACGGTGCACGTGGTCAACGATGGTTCGGCTCACCCGCCCACGCCGTCCGATCTGGACCTGCTGGCCGCGCAGCTGCCCCGGTTCCACTATTCGTCGTACGCTCAGAACCACGGCAAAGGCTACGCGCTGCGCCACGGCATAGCGGCAGCCCGGAACCCCATCTGCCTGTTCACCGACATCGACTTTCCGTACGAGGCGCAGGGCGTGGCCGATGTGGTGCGCGCCCTGCTGACTGACCAGTGCGATGTGGCCGTGGGGGCCCGCACCGAGAGCTACTACGAGCAGGTACCGGCCGTACGAACCGTTATTTCCCGCTCGCTGCGTTTTTGCACCCGCCATCTGCTACGCCTGCCCGTTACCGACACTCAGTGCGGCGTGAAAGGCTTCAACCAGGCTGGAAAAGCCCTGTTTCTGCAAACGCAGGTCGACCGCTACCTCTTCGATCTGGAGTTTTTGTACTGGGCTGCCCGGGTGCCGGGTCTGCGGGTGCGGCCCGTGCCGGTGCAGCTACGGCCCAGCATCGTCTTCAGCCGCATGCCCCTAGGCCTGCTACTGCGCGAGGGTTATAACTTACTGCGCATAGTGCGGCGGCCTCCGCCGGTGCTGCCGGTCAGCCCCGTAAGCCAGCCCCGCGAATAGCGCTGCCAGCTAGCCGCCGCCACGGCCCGGACAGGCGCAAACCAGATGCACGGCTCCTGCCAGGATAAGGTGGCAGCCTGCCGGGCGTGCGCTACTCGTCCACCGGAAGCCAATGCCGGCGCTCTGTAGAAAAAAGATTTCCTTTTCCGCCCCCGCTATATTTGCCTACTTAAGCGGCCGGCGGACAATCGGGCCGGCCGCTTTCCTGATTGGTACCCGCCTATTTCTGATGGACAAGCACTACGAAGCCCAGTACCACAGCCTGGAAGAGCAGAACTGGTGGTTTGCGGGCCGCCGCCACATGGTATGGGAGCTGATTGAGCAGCTACAGCTCCCGAAGTCGGCCGCCGTGCTGGAAATTGGCTGCTCGGGCGGGCCGCTGTTGCGGCAGCTGCGCGAAGCTGGCTATGCCCACGCAACTGGCATTGATGTGAGCGAGCCGGCCATTGCGCTGGCCAAGGAGCGGGGCCTGCCCGATGTACACGTAATGGACGGGGCCCGGCTTGACTTCCCCGACCAGTCTTTCGACCTGGTTATTGCTTCCGATGTGCTTGAACACATTGCCGACGAGCAGGCCGCGCTCAAGGAGTGGCGGCGGGTGCTGCGCCCTGGCGGGCAACTGCTGGTGTTCGTACCGGCCCACGCCTACCTCTGGAGCCAGCACGATGTGGTAAACCACCACTTCCGCCGCTACTCGCGCCGCCACCTGCGCGAGGCGCTGCAAGCCAACGGCTTCCGGGTGCAGCACCTAGGCTTTTGGAACAATCTGCTGTACTTCCCAACGGCCGCCGTGCGGCTGCTGCAGCGCGTACTGCCCCCCCGCCCCCAGGGCGACTTACTGACGCTGCCGCCCACCACCAACAAGCTGCTGCTGAACCTGCTGAAACTGGAAAATCAGCTCAGTAAAAAGGTAGCGGTGCCGTTCGGCGTCAGCGTATTTGCCAGCGCTACGGCCGCGAAATAGGTCTTCCGTTTCATTAGTTCATCATCTACTCCCGCCGTGGATCTGTCCGTTATCATCCCCATCTACAACGAGGAAGCCAACATTGCGGCGCTCTACGAGCGGCTGCGGGGCGTGCTCGACCCGATGGCGCTGCCCGGCGGCTACGAGCTGATCTTCGTCAACGACGGTTCGCGCGACCAGTCGCTGGCCCTTATCCGGCTGCTGGCCGCCCGCGACGAGCGGGTGCGCTACGTGGATTTCAGCCGCAACTTCGGCCACCAGATTGCCGTGACGGCCGGCCTCGACCGGACCACTGGGGAGGCCGTAGTTATTATTGATGCCGACCTGCAGGACCCGCCCGAGCTGATTCCGGCGCTGCACCAGAAGTTGGGCGAAGGCTACGAAGTGGTGTACGCCAAGCGCCGGAGCCGCCAGGGCGAAAGCGCCGCCAAAAAGCTTACGGCCAAGCTGTTTTACCGGCTGCTGGTGAGTATTACCCACATTTCCATCCCCGTCGATACGGGCGACTTCCGGGTGGTTTCGCGCAAGGTGGTGGAGGCCCTGCGCCAGATGCCGGAGCAGAACAAGTTTATCCGGGGCCAGATTTCATGGATCGGTTACCGCCAGACCTACCTGGAGTACGATCGGGCCGAGCGGGCCGGTGGAGCTACCGGCTACACCTACCGTAAAATGCTGCATCTGGCCCTCGACGGCATCACCGCCTTCTCCGATGTGCCCCTGAAAATGGCCACTATCAGCGGTTTTGTGGTATCGGGTCTGGCCTTTGTGGTAATGCTCTACACACTTTACGCCCGCCTATTCAGCCACGATTACCAGCCGGGCTGGGCCTCGCTGATGGTGAGCATCCTATTTCTGGGCGGCGTCCAGCTGATTTCGGTGGGCATCATCGGTGAGTATATTTCGCGCCTCTCGGCCAATGTGCGCCAGCGGCCCCTTTACATCGTGTCGGAGGAAGCCTAAAAGCCCCATGCCGGCCTGACGGATTCGAGCAGCATTTACGCTTATATTCCCCGGTGCTTTCTCCTGCTTCTTCTTCCTCGCTACGGTCCTGGCAGCGCTACGGTCCGTTGCTGTTGCTATTGCTGCTGGCCTATTTCCCCTTGTTCTGGCAGCTCACTTCCTTTCCGGTGCAGCAGTGGGATGAGGCGCGTACGGCCCTCGACGCGCTGGGCATTCTGGTGCATCAGGACTGGCTGGTAGTGCGCTATATGGGCGAACCCGACCTCTGGAACAGCAAACCTCCGCTCTGGACTTGGCTGCTGGCCACTAGCATTCGGCTGCTGGGGCCCACCGAGCTGGGCCTGCGGCTGCCGGCGGCGTTAGCGGCGCTAGCCACCGTGGGCATAGTGTACGCAACGGCTACGCACTGGCTGCGTAGCCATCTGGCGGGCCTGCTGGCTGGGTTGGTGCTGCTTACCAGCCCCGGCTACATAACCTTTCATGTAGCCCGCACCGCCGATTTTGATGCGCTGCTGACGCTGACCACGACCGTGGGAGTGGTGAGCTGGCTGGCTTACCTGCGCACGGGCCGGGCACGCTGGGCCTGGGCTACAGGCGGCGCCTTCGCTGCGGCTGTATTAACCAAGGGCATTGCCGGTGCTATGTTCGGCCCCGGGCTGCTGCTGGCCCTGGTCCTGGCGGGCAGCGGCCACCGGCTACGGCGCCCTGCGCCCTGGCTGGCGGCTGCGCTGGTGCTGGTGGTAGCGGCCGTTTGGTACACAGTGCGCGAAGCGGTTGCTGCGGGGTACTTGGCGGCCGTATGGCAATACGAAGTGGGCGGACCAGCAGGCCAGCAGCTGGAGGGCCACTATGAGCCGTTCAGCTATTACTTCGATTTGCTGGCCGGTAGCAAGTTTGCGCTCTGGCTGCTGCCGGCTCTGGCTGGGGCTGGGCTGGGGTGGTGGCTACCGCGCGGAAGCAGCGCTTGGTGGCTGAGCCGAGTGGTAACGGCCGTAGCCGGCTCGTTTTACCTGGTGCTCTCGCTCTCGCAAACCAAACTGGCGTGGTACGATGCGCCGGCCTATCCGCTGCTGGCCCTGCTGGCGGCGGCGGGCCTCACCGAAGCTTTCCGGCTGGCGCAGGCTGCTACCGGACGGCCGATAGGCTACGCGGCCCGGCTGGGTGGGGTGCTGGCACTGGCGGCTTTTCCTTATCTGAACCAGCTGCAGTACCTGCGCCAGCTTTCCAAAGTCCGGTTCGAAAATCACCAGCTGGTGTACGGCCACCACCTGCGCCAGCAGTGGCAGCAGCTACCCGAGCTCCGCGACTACCTCATCGGCACCGACGGCTCGTTTAATGATGCACCGGAGTTCTATCGGCTGGCGGCCGAATACCAGCACGGCCACCGCGTACGGCGGCTGGCTCCTTGGCAGCGCGACGAAGCCCAGCCCGGCGAGGCGGTAGCCGTATGTGGCCAGAAAGCCGCTCAGGCTTGGCAGCAAAGTTTCCAGACAACCGTGTTGGTACAGTCCGATTCCTGCCTGACGCTGCGCCTCGGCGCGCGTCGTTAGGCTTGCCGGCGGTTGGCTAGCAGGCTCTCCGCAACTTGGGTGAGCTAGTTCAGCTTGGCCAG
>NZ_JABKAV010000033.1 GCF_013377905.1 Hymenobacter terrestris | reverse complement strand
GGCAGCCCCCGCCCCTACGACGTGCTATTGGACCTGCGTTGCACCTTGAGTTGAAATATCGGAGTGGCTGTTTCTGCGTACACTGCTCACATGAAGCCTCCCTACCAGCCCGACCCACTCGGCTCCGATTTCGACCAGTTGGCACTGCCCCAGCCGCCCGACTACGAAGGAGATGTGCAGGCCATGTTGGTGCGCTACCTGCCCACGCCCGCCGCGCCAGCTGCCGGGGCCGTGCTCTACGTGCACGGGTTCAACGACTACTTTTTTCAGCGCGAAATGGCCGCGCAATACGCTGCGCACGGCTATCATTTCTTCGCCCTCGATCTGCGCAAATATGGCCGGGCCCTGCTGCCCCACCAGCGCCCCAACAACGTGCGCGACCTGCGCGAGTATGATGCCGACCTCGACGCGGCCCTGGCCGAAATCTGGGCTGCCGGCCATACGCGCCTCGTACTTAGTGGGCACTCTACCGGCGGCCTTATTGCAGGCCTGTACGCGGCCCGCCACCCAACCAGTTTCGCGGCGCTGGTACTCAACAGCCCGTTTCTGGCCCTCAATCAGCCGTGGCTACGGCGCAAGGTAGCCGCGCCGCTGGCCGGGGCCTTGGGCCGGGTACTGCCCAATCTGCCCCTGCCCGCCGGCCTGCCCGATACGTATGGTCAGAGCCTGCACCAGGCGTATCGGGGCGAGTGGGACTACAACCTGGCCTGGAAGCCCAACCACGTTTTTGGGGTGAATATGGGCTGGCTGGGCGCTATTCTGCGGGGGCAGCGGCAGGTGCGACATGGGCTGGCATTGCCGCTACCAGTGCTGGTGCTGCACTCCGAACGTAGTGCCGGCGGCCGGCAGTGGCGCGAGGAGTTCCGCCGCGCCGACATCGTGCTCAACGTGGCTGACATCCGTCGCCTCGCACCCCGCCTGGGGCCGCACATAACACTGCAAGCTGTTCCCAACGCCGTACACGACGTCTTTCTGTCGGTTCCTGATGTACGAGCTGCTGCTTATGCGGCGCTGTTTCGCTGGCTGGCTGAACAGGTTGGCTGAAGGGCCGCTTTACCTCGGTAAAAAAGCCAGAGACATGGAGTTCCGTTTTATCCTACCTAAAAAACCGGGCACCACGCCGGGTGCTCTGGCGTTAGAGGCGTATGCTGATCCGAATATTCTCATTTCTGCTGATGACTGTAACGCTGTTGCCTGCCGCCACCCAAGCCCAAACTGCCCCGGCCGCCTCTCTGGCCAGTACCGTAAAAGCAGCGCATTGGCGGCAGCGGGTGCTTCTCATCTGTGCGCCCACTGCTACCGATGCCCAGCTGCAGAAGCAGCGGGCCTTGCTGCAGCCTGCCGGGGCCGGCCTCACCGAGCGCGACCTGCTGGTGCTCGAGCTGCCCTGGGCCAGCCTGCCGGAAGCCGACCGAAGCTATCTACGCCAACTGGGCGGGTCGCCAGATTCGTTTCGGGTGCTGCTCATCGGCAAAGACGGAGGCGTAAAGCGGCGCGATACGGAGCCGGTTGCCCCCGCCGCCTTGTTTGCCACCATTGATGGCATGCCGATGCGCCGCCAGGAAATGAAGCGGGTCAAGTGAACGGTCAGCAACACGCTCTGAATGGCGCTCTTTCTCATGACCGACAACCAACCACTGCCGCTACCTTTGCCCTCATGAACCAGTCTGCCCTGTTTGACTTCTTGACCGACCTCGCCCAACACAACGACCGGGAGTGGTTTCAGTCGCACAAATCCACCTACGACCAGTTACGGCGCGAATTTGAGGTGCTGGTCGGGCAGGTTCTGAACGCGCTGGCGGCCGAGGAACCAGCACTGGCGACCCTGGAAGCCAAGAAGTGCATCTTCCGCATCTACCGCGACGTGCGCTTTTCCAAACGCAAAGACCCGTACAAAACCCACTTCAGCGCCTACTTTTCCGTGGGCGGTAAGCATAGCCTCGGCCCCGGCTACTATTTTCAGCTCGGGCCCGGAGGTCAGACGATGATGGCCGGCGGCATCTACCAGCCCGAAAAAGAGCAACTGGCTCGCATCCGCCAGGAAATCGACTACAACGGCCCGGCCCTGCACCGCATCCTCGAAGCGCCCGCTTTCCGCCAGCTCTACGCCGGCCTCGATGGCGAGCAACTCAAGCGCCCGCCCGCCGGCTACCCTGCCGAACATCCCGATGTTGAGTACCTCAAACACAAGAGCTTCGTCGTGTCGCATCCGGTGCCCGATGCCACGGCCCGCCAGCTCAACTTGGCCGAGTACGCCCCCGCCGCCTTCCGCACCATGCGCCCGTTCTCCGATTTTTTGCGCGACGCGGTGGAGGGGTAAAGGGGAGTAGGAGATAATGAGGTGAGGGTGTGACAAGGCAAAGAACAGTCATGCTGAGCGAAGCCGGAGGCGTAGTCGAAGCATCTCTACCGCTTCGTTGCCACAAAAACCCGCCGTCAGGGTTGCCATTGCAGTAGAGATGCTTCGACTCCGGCTGCGCCTTCGTTCCGCATGACCGTTCTTTGTCTGCGCTCCATTACCAATAACCCTTGCTGCCCTCACCCCATTATTCCCAAATGCCCTACGATTACGACGTACTGATAGTGGGAGCGGGGCCGGCGGGCACGGCCTGCGCGCTGGGGCTGGCCGGCAGCGGCCTGCGGGTGGGCCTGCTCGATAAGGCCCAATTTCCGCGCGACAAGGTGTGCGGCGACGCCATTCCCAGCCCCGCCCTCAAGGCCCTCACGCGCCTCAACCCCGCCTGGGCAGCCGAACTGCGCGAACTCACGGCCGGCCACCGCACCGATATGCGAACCAGCCGCCTCGTGTCGCCGGCCGGTACCGGCGTGAGTGTGCACTGGAAGGCCCCGGCGTTCAACTCGCCGCGCCTGCATTTCGATGACGCCCTGCTCACGCTCGTGCGCCGCCACACGGCCACCGGCATCCGCGAAAACAGCGCCGTAAAAACCGTAACGGCCGATGCCGATGGGGCGGCGGTGCAGCTCACCGACGGCACCCGGCTCACGGCCCGCCTGCTCATCGGCTGCGACGGGGCGCACTCGGCCGTGGCCCGTGCGCTGGCTCCCGCGCCCCTCGACCGGACCCGGCACTGCGCCGCCGTACGGGCCTATTTCGAGGACGTAGACGACGTGCCCGCCACCACCAGCGACTTTCTGTTTTTGGGGCGCTACCGGGCCGGCTACTGCTGGGTGTTTCCGGTGGGCGCGGGCCGTTTCAATGTAGGCTTCGGCATGCTTTCCTCGGATGTGGCCCGCCAGAAGCTCAACCTGAAACTGGTGTTGCAGGAGCTGCTCGAAACTCACCCGCACCTTGTGCCGCGCTTCACCCGTGCCCGCCAGCTGACGCCCATTCAGGGCTTCGGGCTGCCGCTGGGCGGTTCGGCCCGGCCCCTCACCGGCCCCCGCGCCCTGTTCTGCGGCGACGCAGCCGCCCTCATCGACCCGCTGCAGGGCCACGGCATCGACACGGCCGTGATTAGTGGGCTGCTGGCCGCCGAGCACGCCGCCCGCTGCTGCGCCGCCAACACGTTCGGCTCCGAGGCCCTCGCGCCCTACGCCGCCGCCGTGCAGCACCGCCTGGGCCGCGACCTGGCCCGCCGCTACCGCCTCATGCGCCTGCTGGCCCGCGCGCCCTGGCTGGTCGAAGGCGCGTTTAAAGCCGCCCAGTGGCCCCCGCTACGCCGGGTGCTGGTGCGAGCAATGGCGTAATTGGTGGATGGGGTGATGAGGTAATGGAGGCAAAAAGAACGGTCATGCTGAGCGCAGCCGAAGCATCTCTACCGCCAAGCTAATCCCTCGCTGCAACACTACCCCGGTTACCGGGTTTAGCAGTGAAATAACAGCGAACGAGCCCTAACGATTGAGCTATTATTCCAAGATGCGGAGGTCGATGTAGGGGCGGGGCTTGTCCCCGCCCCTACGGCGTGCTGATAGATGTATTCCGCAACTTGCGCTAGTACCATTACATACGAGATACTTCGACTTCGCTCAGCATGCCCGTTCTCATTACCCTCCCATTACCACCATTTATGAGTTCCACTTCCTCTAGCCCCGAAGACCAGCTACTTGCCGCCGTCCGCCAAAACGATGCGGCCGCCATTACGCGCCTACTGGCCGAGGGCGCCGACGCCAACGCCCCCGACGGCCGCGGCTTCACGCCCCTCGTGCTGGCCGCCTACGACGCCCACCTCGACGCCACCCGCGCCCTGCTCGTCGGCGGAGCCAACCCCAACCAGCCCGTCGGCGGCGGCAATACCGTGCTGATGGGCGTCGCGTTCAAAGGCCACACCGGCATGGCCCAGCTGCTCCTCGACCACGGAGCCGAACTCAACGCCCGCAACGGCGAGGGCAACACGGCCCTCATGTTCGCCGTGCTTTTCGGCCGCCACGAGTTCCTCGACCTGCTCCTGCAAGCCGGGGCCGACGCGACCCTGCGCGACAACAAAGGCCAATCGGCCCGCGACCTGGCCCGCCAAAAAGGCAACGACCACGCCCTGACGGTGCTGCCCGAGTAGTACCGACCAGCCGTTCCCGAAACGCTCAACGCCCCGCCCTCGGGTTTGCCGGGAGGCGGGGCGTTGGCGTGTACTGTTCAGCGGTAGCTTGGTAATCAGGCAATAGCTGCCGCGTCAAGTTGGTCGAGAGTAGCTACCGAACCGGGCAGTTGCGTGCGGTGCAGCAGCTGCGCCATCTCCGGGGGCAGTTCGGCCAGCAGCAGCGGCACCGCCGGACGGGCTACCAGCTGGTAGTGCGAATCGGCCCGGTTGTGCAGGTTGATTTTGGCGAACGAGAACAGGCCGCGCCGGGCGTAGCGGGCCGCGCCGGATGCTTCGGCCATATCGACGCCTTCCGCCAGCTGCGCCGCCCCGGTTTCCGGCCGCGTGAGGAAGTGCTGGTGCAGCGCCAGTAAATCGGTCTGCGAGGCGGCTACCGAGGCCGGCAACACCCCGCCGCCTGAAGCCACGTGCAGAATGTGGCCATTAGTGTCAGTGGCGAAATAGTCAATGTCGGCGTCGATTTGGTCGTGGTCGGGAATGAGCATTGATAACTGATTATTGATTCTGTCCTTTATAAATTTTTATTAATCGACTTGTTCCACTCGTCTTGTTTTTAAAGAACCTTTTCATATTGTGCAAATCGAATAAATCCTTCCTAAGGTTGTGTTCTAATTCCTTCCTTATTGCGGAAAGGTGAGCGTAATAAGACTTGCCTACGCTTATCATCTTAGATGATGTTTCCTCATTTTCTATCTTGATGTTTATATTGTAAAATATGTCATTTAGCTCTTGCATTAAATTGACTGTATCTTCATCTATCCATATACTATTTGACATAGATAAAAAGAGATTCTGCTGAAAATTTATGAATTCGCCTTTCCCGTGGGAAAATATATCATGATAAGGGCGTCCATCAGAGCTGTCAAGAACTGTGTTCTTTAAAAGAGTTACTTGTGCTTCCAAATATTGATAAGCATTTAACCTTTTTGTAATTATTTCTTTATAATAATTGTATTTATAATCTAAGTTTTTAGATTTTATTGAAATAAAAACAGAGACTAGTGCTGAAAGTATATCAGATACTACAGAACTAGTTAATATGATACTGAGAACAGACATATGTCACTATAATTGAGTAACGTTGAGGTTAATTGAGTTAAAGGAAAATACTATTTTAAATAAAATGCCTACTCCCCCAGTTTCGCCAGAATCTCCTGGGCCGCCACGGCAATGACGGTGCCGGGGCCGTAAACGCCGGCCACGCCCGCGTCGAAGAGAAACTGGTAGTCCTGGGCCGGGATGACGCCGCCGGCAATGACGAGGATATCCTCGCGGTCGAGCTGCTTGAGCTCCGCGAGCAGCTGCGGAATCAGGGTTTTGTGGCCGGCGGCCAGGCTGCTCACGCCTACTACGTGCACGTCGTTTTCGGCCGCCTGGCGGGCCACCTCGTCGGGGGTCTGGAACAGGGGCGCAATGTCCACGTCGAAGCCCACGTCGGCGAAGGAGGTGGCAATGATTTTGGAACCCCGGTCGTGGCCGTCCTGGCCCATTTTGGCCACCAGCATGCGGGGGCGGCGGCCTTCGCGCACGGCAAAGGCATCGGCGGCCGCGCGGGCCTTGGCAAACTGCTCGTCGTAGCTCATCTCCTGCGAATAAACCCCCGAAATAGCCCGGATAGTGGCCTGGTGGCGGCCGTACACCTTCTCCAAGGCATCTGAAATTTCGCCCAGCGTGGCGCGCAAACGGGCCGCATCCACGGCCAGGGCCAGCAGGTTGCCGTTCTCGTCGCGGGCCGCTTCGGTGAGGGCCGCCAGCGCCGCCTGTACCTGCGCTTCGTCGCGGGCGGCTTTGGTGGCTTTGAGGCGGGCAATCTGCGACTCGCGGACGGCGTCGTTGTCGATGTCGAGCACGTCGATTTGCTGCTCCTCGGCGGGGCGGTAGCGGTTCACGCCCACCACAATTTCCTTGTTCGAGTCGATGCGGGCCTGCTTGCGGGCGGCGGCTTCCTCAATGCGCATTTTGGGCAGGCCGGTTTCAATGGCCTTTGCCATGCCGCCGAGCTCCTCCACTTCGGCCATCAGGGCCCAGGCTTTGTCGGCCAGCTCGTGGGTGAGGGTTTCCACGTAGTAGGAGCCGCCCCAGGGGTCCACCACGCGGGTTACGTCGGTTTCGTGCTGCAAATACAGCTGGGTGTTGCGGGCAATGCGGGCCGAGAAATCGGTGGGTAGGGCAATGGCCTCGTCGAGGGCGTTGGTGTGCAGGCTCTGGGTGCCGCCGAGCACAGCCGCCAGGGCCTCCACGGCCGTGCGGGCCACGTTATTGAACGGGTCCTGCTCAGTCAGCGAGTAGCCCGAGGTCTGGCAGTGGGTGCGCAGGGCCAGGCTTTTCGGGTTTTGGGGGTTGAACTGCTGGATGAGCTTGGCCCACAGCAGCCGGCCGGCCCGGAGCTTGGCAATCTCCATGAAGTGGTTCATGCCAATGGCCCAGAAAAACGACAGCC
The DNA here is from genome assembly GCF_013377905.1 of Hymenobacter terrestris. Lineage (GTDB taxonomy): Bacteria > Bacteroidota > Bacteroidia > Cytophagales > Hymenobacteraceae > Hymenobacter > Hymenobacter terrestris. Next base: position 31,461 of record NZ_JABKAV010000033.1, on the reverse strand, counting down.
GGGGCGCGAAATCGTCAATCTTCAAGCCCGCCGCTAAACCGGCCCGTACGTACTCCAGGCCGTCGGCCAGGGTATAGGCCAGCTCCAGGTCGGCGGTGGCGCCGGCCTCCTGCATGTGGTAGCCCGAGATGCTGATGGAGTTGAACTTGGGCATGTGCGCGGCCGTGTATTCGAAAATATCGGCAATGATGCGCATGCTCGGCAGCGGCGGGTAGATATAGGTGTTGCGCACCATGAACTCCTTCAGAATGTCGTTCTGAATGGTGCCCGCCAGCTTTTCCGGCCTCACGCCCTGCTCCTCGGCCGCCACAATGTAAAAGGCCATAATCGGCAGCACGGCCCCGTTCATGGTCATGCTCACCGACATCTGGTCGAGCGGAATCTCATCGAACAGCAGCTTCATGTCCTCCACCGAGTCGATGGCCACGCCCGCTTTGCCCACGTCGCCCTGCACCCGCGCGTGGTCGGAGTCGTAGCCCCGGTGAGTGGCCAGGTCGAAGGCCACGCTCAGACCCTTCTGCCCGCCGGCCAGGTTGCGACGGTAGAAAGCGTTGCTTTCCTCGGCCGTCGAGAAACCTGCGTACTGGCGCACCGTCCAGGGTTTCTGCACATACATCGAGCTGTACGGCCCCCGCAGGTACGGCGCCACGCCCGCCCCAAAACCCAGGTGGTCGAGGTGCTGCACATCGGCGGCGGTGTAGTAGGGCTTGAGCGTGATACCCTCGGGCGTCGTGTTAGGCTCGGAAGTGGGCGCAGCGGCCGGTGCGGTCAACTGGGCGGCGTCGTAGGGTATCTGGGAGAAGTCGGGCATGGAGGGGCACGTTGTACGCGTCCGTTGGGGGTGGCCGCCGGGCACGTTGGGGCGCATTGCACGCGCCCGCTAAGGAAAAGGATCCTATAAATGAATGGTTATTCGGCTTCGGAGGCTGCGGCAGCCCCGGGCGAGGCATCCCGCCCCTGCAAACGCGACAAAACGGCTTCGGTGCTGTAGCCTTCCACCGTAAATTCTTTCAGGCCGAATATCTGTACGGCTTCCTGCATGGTGGCCAGATCGGCTGTGAGCAGGGTGGGAGGCATAAAGCCGGCCTCGTCAAGCGGCACACCGCTAACGGTGCGGGCCAGCTGGCCGAACTGCTCGGGCGTGGCATACATAAGCGTGGCCTGCTCGGAGGAAGAAAACAACACCGAAAGCGTGCCCTCGGGATGGGCGTGGTGCAATTCGGGCCGTTCCAGTTTAGGTAGCGTCTGCAAAAACGACTCAAGAATGATTTCGTTGGTGTGCGTGCCCAGGAGCACCAGCGCCGCCCGCTTCTTCTTTAGCTCGCGCCGCTCGAAGTGCAGGGCCGTCGCCAGCCGCAGCACCTCGGTGGGGTAGGTGGCCCGGGTGCTGTCGAAGCCCGGGCTGCGCAGCAGGCGCTTAGGGTTGAAATCGAACTGCTCCTGTGCGTTCTGGTAGCGGTTGGTGCCCACCACCACCTGCTGGCCGGTGGCAATGCGCCGGAACTGGGCCTGGGCAGCCTCGTGCAGCAGCGACATTACCTGGCCAGTGGCGGCAGGTAGTCCGCCGGCCGCTTCGAGCTGCTGAAACAGCGCCCAGGCCTCACGGGCCAGCGTATCGGTGAGGGTTTCAAGGTAATAGGAGCCGGCAGCCGGATCCTGCACTTGCCCCAGGTGGGCTTCCTCGCGCAGCAGCACCGGCAGGTTGCGGGCCAGGCGTTCGGCAAAGTCGTTGGGCTCATGGAACAGGCTGTCGAACGTGCCCACGCTCACGGCATCGGCCCCACCCAGCACGGCGCTCATGGCCTCGGTGGCATGGCGCAGCAGGTTGGTATGCGGGTCGAGGGTGGTCTGGCTCCAGGTGGCGGTACTGGCGAAAATGGTGAGGTGCTCCGCCGCTTCGGCCGGCAGCCCGTAGGCGTGCAGCAGCGTGGCCCACAGTCGGCGGAATGCCCGGAGCTTGGCAATTTCGAAGAAGTAGTTGGACGCCACGGCCACGTGCAAATGCAGGGCCGCCGCCACGTCGGCTACCGACAGCTCCTCGTTGGGCAGCTTGCTTAGGTAGGCCGCCGCCGTGTTGAGGGCAAAGGCAATCTGCTGGGTGGTAGTAGCTCCACGGTTGCCGTAGTAAGCCACGTCCAGCCCCAGAGCCCGGAACTCGGGCCACGCCCGGCTGGTGGCCAGCACCCCGCGCAGCTCCTGCAGCTGGGTAGCCAGGTCGGGCACGTGGTGGGTGAGTGGGTCGAGGACCAGAAAGCCGCGCAACGAACCCGCGCCGGTAGCGGCCAGCCGCGCCAGCAGCCCGGCCGCGCCGCGCCGCAGCGTAAAGCCCACGTAGGTGTCGGCCAGTGGCAGCTGCTGCGCCAGGTAATCGGCATCGAACTCATCGGCCTGGGCCAGCACGAAGTGGGCACCTTCGGCTCCCAGCTGTAGCGCCGCCGCGGCCCGGTCGATGGCCTCGTGGCCCCGGCTGGCGGCTGGCACTACGTAGGTAGGCACGTTGCGCCATGCCCCGGCAGCCCGCACCAACGGCGCGGGCGCACCGCCCAGCTCCGCCAGAGCCTCCTGATGGTAGAATGGCTCCACGGCAAAGCCGTCGGGCGTTTGCCAGCGCAGTGTAGCCGGGTCCTGGCCCTTTAGGTCGCGGGTGAGGCGCTCCTGCCACTTGGCGGTGGTCAGGGGCTGGAATTCGGGAAAGGAAACCGGCACGGGTTGCGGCGAATCGGCCATAAGGCAGCGGGGTGGGGTGGGAAATAGCGCACCCGGAGGCGCGGCTTAAAGATAGGGGGTAGGGGCCGGAAATCGGGTTGGAAGTGCATTCACCGGTTCTTTATTAATGCAGCGAATGCCATCAACCGTGTGGTTGGCCAGAATACGGGAACAGTTGCGCGCAGGTAAAGCGGGAATTGATGAAGGCATAAACTTCAAGTGCCCTAATGCCCACCGCAACCACCTGCTTAGTCAGAATTTTTGTGGCCCCTGCATTCCAAGACTGACACGCGGAGCGGCTCAATTCCGGCCGCATTGGCGTACCTTTGAGGCCGGCTTTCGCCTTCTGCGGCCGACTTACTATGCGTATTCTTCGTTCTTCTGTTGCTGCTCTGGGCCTGCTGGCGGCTGTTGCCTTCGCGCCAAGCTGCCAACGGGCCGTGTATCAGCCCCAGGCCCGGCTGGTCTCTGTTACGGCCCAACCGGTAAGCCAGTCTATTCCTTTTGATGCCCGCGCCGTGGCTACCATTGCGCCCTACCGCGAAAAGGTGGTGTCGCAGATGACGACCGTGTTGGGCAACGCTCAAGTGGCCCTGACCAAGCAGTCGGGCGAGTCGTTGCTGTCCAATTTTGTGGGCGACCTGCAGCGCATCGAGGCCGAAAAGGCGCTAGGGCGGCCCATTCCGCTGGGCGTGATGACCAACGGCGGCCTGCGGGCTCCTATTCCGGCCGGCCCCGTAACGGTAGGCACGGTGTTCGAGCTGATGCCGTTTGAAAACCAGCTGGTAGTGCTCGATGCGCCCGGTACTGTGGTGCAGCAGCTGTTCGATTTCGCCGCCCGCACCAAAATGGCCGTTTCGGGTGCTACATTCACCATTACGCCCGAAGGTAAGCCTGAAGCCATTCTCATCGGCGGCCAGCCCTTCGATGCCACCCGCAATTACGCCATTGCTATTTCCGACTACCTCGCTGGTGGCGGCGACGCCATGGCCTTCTTCAAGCCGCTCAAGCCGGAAGGCACCGGCGTGCTGCTGCGCAATGCCATCATGAACTATATCAAGGAGCAAACGGCCCAGGGCAAGCCTGTTCAGGCTGCCATCGAAGGCCGCATCAAGCGTTAAGCGCAGGTGGTGTAGCTGCGGCAGCGGCAAATTGCCTGCCTGCTGATTTTCAATACTGTGTTTCCCTGTTGCGCGTTGCGAGCTAATGCCAGCAGCTGCGTTTCGGCTTCATCTGCAACATCTGTGATTATGATCAACCGGCGCGAATTTCTGAAGTATACCGGCCTGGGCGTAGCCTCACTGGGCGTAATGGGGGCGGCCGCCGTGCCGGCCGTAGCTGCTGCCGATGACAAAACGGTGCGCCTGACCATTCTGCACACCAACGATATGCACTCGCGCATCGAGCCGTTTCCGGACAATGCCGCCCAGTGGGCCGGTATGGGCGGCATGGCCCGGCGCGCGGCCCTGGTAGCGCAGGTGCGCCAGCAGGAGCCCAACGTGCTGCTGCTCGACTCTGGCGACATCTGGCAGGGCACGCCGTACTTCAACTTTTTCCAGGGCGAGTTGGAGTTCAAGCTCATGAGCCAGATGGCCTACGACGCCAGCACCCTCGGCAACCACGACTTCGACAACGGCCTGGAGGGCCTGCACAAGCAGCTGCCCAACGCCACGTTCCCGTTCCTGAGCGCCAACTACGACTTTACCGATACGCTGCTGGCCGGCCGCTTTCAGCCCTACAAGGTGTTCGAAAAGCAGGGTATACGCATTGGCGTGTTCGGCATGGGCCTCGATTTGGCCGGCCTCGTGGAAGACAAGAACTTCGGGGCCACCAAATACCTCGACCCCGTGGCCGTAGCCCGCGACATGGTGGCGCGCCTGCGTGAGGCCGAGCGTTGCGATATGGTTATCTGCCTTTCGCACCTGGGCTACAAGTACGGAAGCGCCAAAATCGACGATATAAAGCTGGCCACTCAGGTGGAGGGCATCGACCTGATACTGGGCGGCCACACGCACACGTTTCTTGATAAACCCGAGCCCGTGGCCGGTCCTAACGGCCACACCACGCTCGTCAACCAGGTGGGCTGGGCGGGCATCAACGTGGGCCGCATCGACTACGCGTTTGCCCGCAAATCGCGCCGCCCCACGGTGGCCGCTACCGTTGTGCTCCCGGTTTCGGTGGCATAGTTTAAGGCCCAGATTAGAGACGTGTCAAAATGGGTTGAAATACAAGCCTGCCCAGGGTTTTTTGTCTCCTGAGTTTTCCACATTTTTGTCTCCCTCCAAAAAAATGCGGCGTAGCGGCACCCGCACAATCTGTCCTGTACTCACCCGCACTCACGTTGCTTTTGCCCTGTTTAGTTGATGTCGAAGGATTGCCATACGGTCTGGGCTAATTGTCTTCGCGTCATCAAATCAACGATTGGTGAGCAGAGCTACCGCACATGGTTTCAACCCATTGTGCCGGTGCAGTTGCACAATAATGTGCTCCTGATTCAGGTGCCGAGTACCTATTTCTACGAGTTTCTGGAGGAGCACTACGTCGAGGAGCTCAAGCGGGCCATCCACCAGGAGCTGGGTGTAGAAGGGCGGCTGGAGTACAGCATCGTGGTAGATCAGGGCAACGCCCAGCAGAAGCCGCGTACACTCAACCTGCCTACTGCTCGCCGGGCGGCCGGGCCAACCGCCTCGAACACGGCTGCGGGCGCCTCGCTGGCCTATGGTGCCCAGGCGTCGTCGGCCCGCAACGAGGCCGCCGCCGCTGTGCGGCCCGCGCCGGCCCCCAACATCCTGCGCAACCCCTTCGAGGCCAGCAAAAGTATCGACCGCGACTACCTCAAGTCGCAGCTCAACGCCACCTACACCTTCGAAAACTACATCGAAGGTGACTGCAACCGCCTCTCGCGCTCGGCCGGGCTGGCCGTGGCCAATAAGCCCGGCACCACCAGCTTCAACCCCCTGATGATTTACGGCGGCGTGGGCCTGGGCAAAACCCATCTGGTGCAGGCTATCGGCAACCACATCAAGGCCACCAACGCCGACAAGTTCGTGCTTTACGTGTCGGCCGAGAAGTTCACCAACCAGTTCATCGAAAGCCTGCGCTCCAACCAGGTACAGGACTTCGCTAACTTCTACCTGCTGGTCGATATTCTTATTCTCGACGATGTGCAGTTTCTGTCGGGTAAGGACAAGACGCAGGAAATGTTCTTCCACATCTTCAACCACCTGCACCAAGCCGGCAAACAGATTGTGATGACCTCCGACCGACCGCCGCGCGATTTGGTGGGCCTCGAAGACCGGCTGCTTTCGCGCTTCAAGTGGGGTCTAACGGCGGATTTGCAGAGTCCCGATTTCGAGACGCGCATGGCCATCATCCAGAATAAGATGCAGCAGGACGGCATCGACATTCCGCCACAGGTGGTGGAGTATCTGGCCCATTCGGTAAACACCAACGTGCGTGAACTGGAAGGCGTACTGATTTCGCTGGTGGCCCAAAGCAGCCTCAACCGTCGCGAAATCGACCTCGAAATGGCTAAGCAGGCCCTGCGCCACATCATCGAGGAAGTGGAAGCCGAAGTCAACCTCGACTTCATTCAAAAAACCTGCGCCGAGTATTTCAGCGTGCCGCTGGAGCTGCTAAAGGCCAAAACCCGCAAGAAGGAAGTGGTAACGGCGCGGCAGGTGGCCATGTACTTCGCCAAGGAGCACACCAGTCACTCGCTCAAGAGCATCGGCCACCACTTCGGCGGCCGCGACCATAGCACCGTCATCCACTCGGTGCAAACCGTCTCTGACCTCATCGATTCTGACAAGTTGTTCCGCGGTACCATTGTGGAGCTGCGCAAGAAGTTCGCCGGCAGATAGTCTTTTTCAAGCTGTTAGCCGAGAACTGCTAGCTATTAGCTCTCGTTCAGAAAGGTCCGGATAGCACCAACAAAGAAGGCCCCTTACTCAATCGAGTGCGGGGCCTTCTGCGTTTTTTCAGCTAACAGCTTAATCTTTCAACGGAATGTTGTGCCTAGTGGCGAAAGCCTGCACCTGGTCGCGCATGAGGCGGCGGCGTTTGAGGCCCCGCACCTGGCGCAGGCTCAGGGCGTGTGAGTTGCCATCGGCCAAGCGCAGGCGCAGTTGCTGGCCCCCCAAGTCGAGTGCCTGGATGCTCTCAGCGGCAAAAGCCTGCTTGGCCTTAAACAGTCCTTCCTTATGCACAATGTAGCCCGGCGTGAACTCCAGGTAGCTCTGAGTGCCGAAAATAGGCGCGTTATGGACCAGCACGTAGCCCAGATACACGAGGCTAAAGACTAGGAACACGTAGTGCAGAAAATACATGTCGGTGGCCCCCGCGTCGGTTATAATCAGTGAAATCGTGTAGGCCACCCACATCAGGCCCAAAAAGAGCTGGCCCCAGAAGGGAATCCGTTGCGTATTGGCGGGCCGGAGACGGACGCGGGTAGAGTTGGGGTGCATAGGGGGCGGAAGAGAGCCGAAGGAAGCCCTAAAAGTAAGAAGTTGTTTTTAGTTGCCCGACTTTGGGACCTGTTTTAGCCGGGCTACCACCAGCTGCAAATTGAGGCCGCCCTTGAGCAACTGCGCAATAGGAGAGTTTTCCTTGGCGTTTTCGGCGTACTGCTGAAACTCTTCCGGTATCAGGCCAGCCACTTCGGCTTCAGTGCTCAGGCCGATGCCAACCACTCGAGAGCCAAAAAAAACCGGCGCGGCCGGCCGGGTAGCCTGCCGCGCCGGCCGGTACCGCCTATTTCAGCTTCGCCGAAGCCAGCTCCATTTCGGGTACGGCCTTCAGGAGCTGCGACATAGGGCAGTTTTCCTTGGCCTTCTCGGCATACTGCTGAAATTCTTCGGGCGAGAGGCCTTCCACCTCGCCCTCGGTGCTGAGCGCAATTTTCACGACTTTCGGCACTTCGCCCGACGTATCGAGCGTGACCTTCGACTCAGTTTTGATTTGCTTTACCTGCTTGCCGTCCTTGGTGAGAATACTGGTCAAGAACATGGTGAAGCAGCCAGCGTGGGCAGCCCCGATAAGTTCTTCGGGATTAGTGCCCTTCTCGCCCTCGAAGCGGGCGCCGGTAGAGTAGGGGGCCTGTACGGTGCCGCTTTGGGTCGAAATTTCGCCGCTACCTTTAATGTCGCCGTTCCAGACGGCAGTGCCTCGTTGGTTGGTCATAGTTGTGGGTTTGAAAGCTGAAGTATGAAATCAGTAGCTCCCCATACGCGGGCCGGGGGCGAAAGGATGGACGGTGCCGGCTACTCCTATTATATATAGGTGCGAAAGGTATCTTTGGATGACTGCCGCACAGTACACTGTAATTTTTCTGTTTAAGTCTATCCAATGGGTCTGAAAGCCACTTTGAGCCGGCCGCTGGCCGCTTACATCGTCCGCCAGTATGCCCGCTGGCACCACGACCCCATTGGCACCCAGCAGCGGGTGCTGCGCGACTTGCTGGCTAAGGGCGCCCGCACCGCCTTCGGCCAGGCGCACGACCTGGCCGGCGCCCGCACCGCCACCGATTTGGCCGCCCGTGTGCCCGTCCGCGACTACGAGGGGCTACTGCCGTGGTTCGAGCGCATGAAAACCGGCGAGGCCGACGTGCTCTGGCCCGGCCGGCCGCTGTACCTGGCCAAAACCAGTGGCACCACCAGTGGCGCCAAGTACATCCCGCTCACCCGCGACAGTATCCCCAACCACCTCAATGGGGCCCGCGACGCGCTACTACATTACGTGCAGCGCACTGGCAAAAGCCGTTTCCTCGATGGCAAGCTGATGTTTCTGTCGGGCTCGCCGGAGCTGGAAACGCTTAACGGTATTCACGTCGGCCGGCTGTCAGGCATCGTCAACCATCATGTGCCGGCCTACCTGCGCCGCAACCAGCTGCCCAGCTACCACACGAACTGCATCGAGGATTGGGAGCAGAAGCTGGAGCGAATTGTGGACGAAACGCTGCCCGCCCCGATGACGCTCATTTCGGGCATTCCGCCCTGGGTACAGATGTATTTTGACCGCATAGTAGCCCGCACCGGCCGGCCGGTAGGGGAGGTCTTCCCCGACTTCGACCTATTCGTGTACGGCGGCGTCAATTTCGAGCCCTACCGCCGCAAGCTCTTCGAAACCATTGGCCGGCCCGTCGATAGCCTGGAGCTATTCCCGGCTTCCGAAGGATTCTTGGCATTCCAGGATGAGCCCGGTAATCCCGGCCTGCTACTGTTGCTCGACGCGGGCATTTTCTACGAGTTTGTGCCCGCCGAGCGGTTTTTCGAGCCCAACCCACCCCGCCTCACGCTGGCCGAAGTCGAGCTCGACCAGCAGTACGCCGTAGTGCTCACCAGCAACGCCGGCCTGTGGGGCTACAGCCTCGGCGACACCGTGCGCTTCGTGAGCCGCTACCCGTTTAGGGTGGTCGTAACGGGCCGCATCAAGCACTTCCTATCGGCCTTCGGCGAACATGTTATCGGCGAGGAAGTGGAGCAGAGCCTGCGTGCGGCGCTGTCGGCGCACCCCGAGGTCGAGGTAATTGAATTCACCGTGGCCCCACTGGTCAGCAACGACCCGGCCACGCCCTCGCGCCACGAGTGGCTGATTGAGTTTGCCCGCCACCCGCACAACCCAGCGGCCTTTGCTGCCGCGCTCGATGCCGGCCTGCAGCAGCGAAACTCCTACTACAACGACTTGCGCACGGGTAATATTCTGGCTGCCCTGCAGCTAACTGCACTATCGCCCGGGGCTTTTCAGATGTATATGAAGTCTTTAGGCAAGCTGGGAGGCCAGAACAAAGTGCCTCGCCTAAGTAACGACCGGACGTTGGCACGGGGACTAACCGGTTATTAACCCCGATGAATGGTACGTGATTGAATTTTATGGATATAATGATATAATTTTTAATAGAATTTTAATGTAAGGACAAACAACAGCCTGGCTTATTTTACACTAACTGCAATAAATGTTATTGCAGTTGCTTACTTTTAACCGAAAGATGAGTGTTGGCTGCTTTTTTAATATTTAGTAGTACAGCTCACTTTGCCACCCTTTCCAAATCCACCAAACTTTTTTCACTCACATGCGGAAAATTTTATTAACTGCGGCTCTGCTCGCGCCCGTCCTGTTGCAGCAGGCGGCCGCTCAGAACCGGCAAATCTCCGGGCGGGTCACCGACCGCGCTTCCGGCCAGGGTCTTCCCGGGGTAACGGTGCTGGTTAAGGGTACCACGATTGGCGTTTCTACCAACGCCGACGGTTCCTATACCATTAGCGCCCCTGCTTCTGCAACTGCGCTTACCTTCTCCTCCATTGGATTCGTTGCCGTTGACCGCCCTATTGGCACGGCTTCCAGCATCGATATTGGCCTTTCGACCGATTCCAAGCAGTTGGGTGAGGTTGTAATCACCGGTGCTCTCGGCATTCAGCGCCAGCAGCAGCAGGTTGGTTATGCCACCGCTACGCTCGATACTAAGGAACTGACTCAGGCCCGCGTAACTAACGTAGCCAACGGTCTGGCCGGTAAGGTATCGGGTCTGCAGATCTCAACCCTCAACAACGGAGTAAACCCCAGCCCCCGCGTAACCCTGCGTGGTAGCCGTTCGCTGACGGGTAACAACGAAGCCCTGATTGTAATCGACGGTGTGATTTCCACCAACGATGTACTGGGCGCGCTGAACCCCGATGACGTGGCTTCGATTGATATCCTGAAGGGTGCTAACGCTGCCGCTTTGTACGGCTCGCAGGCTTCTAACGGTGCCCTGATCATTTCTACCAAGAAGGGTAGCACTACCCCGCGGGTGAATTTCTCGCACACCTCGCAGTTCGAATCGATTTCCTTCCTACCCGAGTTTCAGGAGGAGTTCGGTCCGGGTTCTCCCGACTATTTCACCAACTCGGGCCTGCCAGCGTTCGATCCGGACAACAACGTCGACTCTGACTACCACTATCAGTACCAGGGTTTCGAGAACCAGCAGTACGGCCCCCGTTTTGATGGTTCTATCCGCCCGTTTGGTCAGCCTTTGGCCGATGGAAGTGTACAGATGCTTACGTACGAAGCGCGGCCGGATGAGAAGCGTAAGTTCTTCGATACGGGCTACCAGATGCAGAACGGCGTTTCGTTCTCGGGTGGCGATGAGAAGACCAAATTTTTCACGTCCTTCCAGAACGTGCGCAACAATGGTATCATCCCTAAGGACAAGTTCGACCGCAACAGCTTCCGTTTCAACGCATCGCGTGAGATTGGCCGCTTGAACGTCGGGTTCAACGTATCCTACTCGCAGCAGGTAGCCGACGTGACCTCGAACCAGGACCAGAACACGTCGGTGTACTGGAACGTGTTCAATACCACGGTGATGGCCCCCCTCACCTCGTACAAAGACTACCGCAACAACCCGTTCGCCGAGCCGAACTTCGGTTACTACAACGCCTACTACTACAACCCGTATTTCATCCTCGATGCCAACCGCACCAAGGACCGTCGGAACACGGTACAAGGCAACATCGACCTGAGCTACAAGGTACTGGACTGGTTGAAGCTGAACTACCGCCTGGGTACGACCAGCACTGGTCAGCGTAGCTTTGCTACCCAGAACCAGTTCTCGCTGGCTCCCGGCTCGCCTAAGCAGATTGGCAGCTACCCAGGCTTCGTGCAGGACCTGAGCAGCGAACTGACCCGCCTCAACTCCGACCTGTTCGCTACCATGGATAAAACCTTCGGCGACGTCAGCGTACAGGCTATCGTAGGTAACAACGTGCAGCAGCTCGACAGTCGCTATAACTATGTGGCCTCGACTGCCCTAGCTGTGCCGGATCAGTTTAACCTGAGCAACCGGATTGGCAACCTTTCGGGGGCTGATGCCATGGCTCGTACCCGCGTGTACGCGTTCTATGCTGACCTGACGCTGGGATACAAAGACTACCTGTACGTGCACGGCTCGGGCCGTAACGACAATATCTCCATTCTGGACCCTGCCAACCGCAGTTTCTTCTACCCAGGCGTCGATGTGTCGTTCATCTTCACCAACGCCATTCCGGCCCTGAAAGACGTGTCGTTTATCGACTACGGTAAGTTGCGTGCCGGTCTGACCAAGGTTAGCCAAGTGAACTTGGGCGGCGGTAGCTTCGGCGCTTACCAGACGGGTGGTGCTTACTCGCTGGCTTCTACGTACTCGCTGGGCTCGGGCTTCCCCTTCGGCAACTTGGCCTCCTTCACTGCCAACGGCGGACTGGTACAGCCCGGCCTGAAGCCGGAGGAAACCCGTTCGTTTGAGACGGGTGTTGAACTCAGCTTCCTGCAGCGTCGCATCGGTGGTGGGGTAACCTACTACTCGCAGAAGAGTAACAACCAGACAGTGAACACCAGCATTTCGGCTGCAACCGGTTATGGCGGCTTGCTACTCAACGCCGGTGAAGTGCAGAACCAGGGTGTAGAAGCTGACCTGAACATCACGCCTGTTCGGAACGACAACGGTCTGACCGTAACGGTAGGTGGTAACTTCAACTACAACAACAATGAAGTGATTTCGCTGCCTACGGGCCTGACCCAGCTCACGCTGGGCGGCAGCGGCCGGACCAGCGCCAACGCTGATCTGGTGGCTGTAGTAGGCCAGCCCTTCCCCATGCTGCAGGGTTCTTACTACCAGCGCACGGACGATGGCCGCGTGAAGATGGGCACTACCCAAGACCCTACTACCAAAGAAATCCGCTACTTCCCGCTGAAGGCTACCGACACCAAGCTGTTCGGTAACACCCAGGCTAAGTACCGCTACGGCTTCAACACGAATATCAATTACAAGGGCCTGACCCTGTCTGGCCAGGCAGAACTCCGCACGGGCTACGTAGTATACAACACGATCGGCGAAAACCTCGACTTCACGGGTGCCGGTCAGCGCAGTGCAGAGTACGGCCGTATGGATTTCGTATACCCCAACTCGGCAATTCCACAAACCGATGCCAGCGGCAACGTGACCTACGTGCCCAACACGGAGGGGCTGACGCCAGGTGGTTCGGAATTCTGGGCCAACACGCCGAACTGGAACCGTTCGGTTGCGGAGAACTACGTAACGTCGGGTAAATTCTTTAAGATTCGTGAGGTATCGCTGGGCTACACTTTGCCCGCTTCCATTACGTCTAAGTTTGGCGCCATCAAGGGTGCTTCGGTAAACGTTTTCGGCCGGAACATCTTCACTTGGGTACCGGAGGAGAACATCTATACCGACCCCGAGTTTAGCGGCGCCGCCAATGGCAGCAACGCAATTGGTATCAACAGCTTCCTGCAGACGCCTCCTACCAAATTCTACGGGGTTACCCTTAACGTAACTCTTTAATTATACCGCCTGATGAAATCATTTGCTAAGTTGCTACTTGCGGCCGTCCTCACGACGGGTGCAACTGGTTGCGAGTCGTTCCTGGATATCAACGACAACCCCAACCAAGCCATTTCGGTAACCCCGGATGCCATGCTGGCCTCGGCGCTGGCTACTACGGCTGCCAACTACCATGGTGGCCCGACCAACTACAACACGTACTCGAGCTTCGCAGTAGGCCACTGGACCAAATCGGGCACGGTAAGCGGCTTCAACGAGGAGCAGACCTACAACTACACCAACATTTACTACCAGGGCCTGTTCAGCAATACCTACGACAACCTGACTGACTACAACATCATTCAGGAAAACGGTACGGCTCAAGGCTTCCCCAATCATGCGGCCATTGCCCGCATCATGAAGGTGTATAACTTCTTGCTGCTGGTCGATCAGTACGGCGACATTCCGTACAGCCAGGCGCTGCAAGGAGCGGCCAATACGACGCCGACCTACGACAAAGCCGCAGATATCTACAAGGATTTCGTGGTGCAGCTGAAAGGCGCACTAACCGACATCGATGCCGCTACTGCCGGTCGTAAGGTAGGCGCTGAAGACATTGTCTTCCAGGGCAACATGACGAAGTGGAAGCAGTTCGCTAACAGCCTGCGCCTGCGCATCCTGCTGCGCGAGTCGCAAACCAATGATGCCGCGCTCAATACCTATGTTGCCACCGAGATGGCCACGCTGCAGGCTTCTGCCGGCACCACGGGCTTCATCACGGCCGATGTTGTCGCCCAGCCGGGCTATGCGTCCAACTCGGGTCAGCAGAATCCCTTCTACAACCGCTACGGTTTCGCCGTTGGTGCTATCAATGCTACCAACGAGTACAGCTTCGTCATTCCGACGCAGTACGTTATCGACCAGTACGAAAGCAACAAAGATCCCCGGATCACGGAGCTCTACCGGGTAGGTAAGCGTGAAAATAATCCGGCCTATGTGGGTGGTATTTTGGGCCAGCCCAGCCCGCCTACTTTCGTATCTACGAACTCAACGGTTGGCTCGCGCTTCCTGCAGGGCGGTACATTCCTGCGCGGTGGCAATGCGCCTACCGTGCTGATGCTACTAGCTGAGCACCACTTCTCGAAGGCTGAGGCCCATTCGCGTGGTTTGTTCACTGGTGGTGCTACGTCTGCCGAGGCTGACTTCAACGACGGCATCAAGGCGTCGTTCCTGTTCACCTACCGCGCTGCCGGAACCGCCCCTACCACGCTGGCAGCTGCTTCAGCCGCTACGCCTGGTATCAGCCAGTACAACACCTACATCAGTACCAACCTGACCAACCCGCTGGTTAACTATAAGCTCGCGCCTATCAATGGGACCCTGGGTCGTCAGCAGGTAATTATCTACCAGAAGTACTTGGCTGAAAACACTGTGGCCAGCACTGAGGCCTGGGATGACTATCGTCGTACGGGGTTGCCTAACATCCCCCTTTCGTTGCGCGTTGCCACTAAACGTGCAGTACGTCTGATTTATCCTCAGAGTGAAATAAGCACGAACCAGGCTAACGTACCGAAAGACACTGACCAGTTCATGAAGATTTTCTGGGACGTGGTAGACTAACCGCCTGTTTCCTTAAGCCAAAAAAGGCTGCCCAATCGGGCAGCCTTTTTTTGTGTCTGATAAGAAGAAAACTGCGTAGCTCTTGGGAGTTAAATTCCTCCATCGTGTTTAGCTCTGCATCAGATAGCCTTTAATGTACTCCTCCAGGTCGCCGTCTAGCACGTTCTGTACGTCGGTGCGCTCGATGCCGGTGCGTAAGTCCTTGATGAGCTTGTAGGGGTGGAGCACGTAGTTGCGAATCTGGGAGCCGAAGTCGATACGCTTTTTGCCAGCTTCCACCACGTCGCGGGCGGCGTTGCGCTTGTCCATCTCGATCTGATAGAGGCGCGACTTGAGCATGCGGAGCGCGTGCTCCTTGTTCATGAGTTGGCTGCGCTCAATCTGCACCGCAATGATGATACCCGAGGGCGCGTGCGTGAGACGTACGGCGGTTTCTACCTTGTTCACGTTCTGGCCGCCTGCCCCACCTGCCCGGAAGGTATCCCAGCTGATGTCGGCGGAGTTGATTTCGATATTGATGGTATCGTCAATGACGGGGTAGGCGAAAACCGAGGCGAATGAGGTGTGGCGTCGGCCGCTGCTGTCGAAGGGCGACATACGCACGAGCCGGTGTACCCCGATTTCGCTTTTCAGGTACCCATAGGCAAACTGGCCGTCGATTTCGAGCGAGGCTGACTTGATGCCGGCCCCTTCGCCGGGCTGGTAGCTGAGCTGGCGCACCGTAAAGCCTTGCTTCTCGCCCCACATGATATACATGCGCATGAGCATTTCGGCCCAGTCCTGGCTTTCGGTCCCGCCGGCGCCGGGGTTGATGTCGATGACGGCCGAAAGCTGGTCTTCCTCGTCGGAGAGCATGCGCTTGAACTCCAGGCGCTCCACCGACTGCTCGGCGGCGGCGAATTCACGCTGCATCTCCGCTTCGGGCACGTCGCCTTCGCGGTGAAACTCATAGAGTACCTCCACGTCATCAACCTGCTTTTCAACGGCCTCGTAGTCGTCGGTCCAGACCTTGATGCCTTTCAGCTCGCGCATGGTGGCTTCGGCCTGTTTGGAGTCGTCCCAGAAGCCGGCGGCCGTAGTCTGAGCCTCAATTTCTTCTACCTGTTCTTTACGGGCATCGTAGTCAAAGATACCTCCTCAGGGCCTCAGCGCGGCCCTTCAATTCCTTCACCTGGTCGTGGGTCATAGGAAAAAAAGTGTGAATACTAAAATAAGAAAAGAGCCGGCACAGAGGCTGGCCTAAGGGTAAAGGTCGTGAAAATACTACCGTGGGAAGCAACAGAGCCGGTCCCCACCCGAAAGCCGGAGACCGGCTCTACGCCGAAGTAGCTCCCGCGGCGGAGAGCTACGGAAAAAGCAGCCCGCAGCTATACGCGCACCACCCAGCCGTGCGGGTCGGGCGCTTCGCCGCTGCGGATGGCGGCCAGCGCGGCAGTAGCGCGGCGCGAGAAGGCATCGGCCGGCGGCGTCGGCAGCTCGTAGTCGTGGCCCTGGTAGCCGATAACGGCCATGGAGGCAATGGTAGCGGCAGTGCCGACCCCGAAGGCCTCCTCGAGAGTGCCATTGCGCTGGGCGTCCAGAATTTCAAGGGCTGACACCTTGCGCTCTTCCACCGGCATTCCCCAGTCGCGGGCCAGCTGCAGCACGCTGCGGCGGGTGATGCCGTCGAGAATGGAGCTGCTCAGGGCGGGCGTAACCACGCAGCCGGCGATGATGAAAATGGCGTTCATCGTGCCCGATTCCTCCACGTATTTGTGCTCGGAGGCGTCGGTCCAGATGAGCTGGTTGTAGCCTTCCTGCTGGCCCAGCTTGGTAGGATACATGGCCGCGCCGTAGTTACCGGCGTTTTTGGCTGCACCCGCGCCGCCCTCGGCCGAGCGTACGTATGTTTCCTCGAAACGCACTCGCAGCGGCTTGACGTAGTAAAGGCCTACGGGGCAGGTGATGATCATGAAGCGGTACGACTCGGAGGGCCGCACGCCCAGCATGGCATCGGTGGCGAACATGAAGGGCCGGATGTAGAGGGCGCTACCGGCATCGGTCGGTACCCAGCCGCTGTCGAGGCGGATGAGCTGTAGCAGGCCCTGCATGAAAACTTCCTCGGGCAACTCGGGCATGCACATGCGGCGGGCCGAGGCGTTGAAGCGGTTGAAGTTGTCGAGTGGGCGGAACAAGGATACCTCGCCGTCTTGATTCTTGTAGGCCTTCATACCCTCAAAAATCGACTGGCCGTAGTGAATGGCCGAGTTGGCCGGGCTCACGCTCATATCGCCATAGGGCACAATATGCGGCTCTTGCCACTGCCCGTCGTGGTAATCAACTACCAGCATGTGGTCGGCGAAGGTTTTACCGAATTCGAGCTCGGCAAAGTTGATGCCCGGCAGGCGTGGCGCAGTGGTGCGCTGGGTAGAAATAGTCAGGGTGTCGAGCATAGGGGTGGGATGGGAGGTGGAGTGGGAGCCTATCAAACGGAAAACGGCTGGGTGGTGGCCCGGTTTCCAGGGATAGTAAAGAGCCGATACAACAGAAATTACTTAGCTGAAATACGGGTTGTGTTGACCATCAGACATCTGTTGCGCGGCTGTGCAATTTAATTAGCTCGCTGCCATAATCGAAACACTTAAAGATGCAGCTTTTCTAGCTGAACGTCCAAACGCTCGTAAGGCAGCGCCAAGTCATTGCCTTACATCCGGGGCTCCCACTTCACTTCTTCGGCATTTAGCTCGTGGGCCATCTGGCGGCTGAGCACGAACAGGTAATCGGACAGCCGGTTGAGGTACATAATCACCAGCTCGGCCACGAATTCGTCTTCGTTCAGATGAATTACCAGCCGCTCGGCCCGACGGCATACGCAGCGGGCCAGGTGGGCAAACGATACCGACTGATGGCCACCGGGCAACACAAAAACGCGCAGCTCGGGCAGCGTTTCGTTCATGCGGTCCATTTCCTGCTCCAGCAACTCCACGTCTTCGGCGTGCAGGTCCGGAATCTTCATCTTCGACTTCTCGGGGTCGGAAGCCAGCGAGGCACCCACCGTAAACAGGCGGTCCTGGATTTCCTTGAGCAACGTGCGCCGGGCCTCGTTTACGGGCTGGTCGCGCACCAAGCCAATATAAGAGTTCAGTTCATCCACAGTGCCATAGCACTCGATGCGCAGACTGGATTTGGGCACGCGCGTACCGCCGATAAGTGAGGTAAGGCCCTTGTCGCCGGTCTTGGTATAAATTTTCATGTGGGTGGAAGAAGGAGAGTAGGAAGGAAAAAGGGTGTCATTGCGAGCAGCGCGAAGCAATCCGTGGGGCAAAACGCGAAGCTGAATTGAGCGCAAAACATAAGTGTACACACGTAAAGGCTTTGAGCGCATCAAGGTTTAGAACTTTGCTACCCCAGATTGCTTCACGTTGCTCGCAATGACGCGCTATTTACCACTCACCCCTTCGCCAGCTGGCCGCTTACCACGTTTTCGTTTACCTCGTCGGTTTCCACAAGGCCGTCACGCAGGCGCACAATGCGATGGGCGTGCATGGCAATATCCTCTTCGTGAGTTACCATGATGATGGTGTTGCCGCGGGAGTAGAGGGCCTCGAACAGCTCCATGATTTCGTGGCTGGTGCGGGTGTCGAGGGCGCCAGTGGGTTCGTCGGCCAGGATGATGCTGGGGTTGTTGACCAGGGCGCGGGCAATAGCCACGCGCTGGCGCTGGCCGCCCGACAGCTCGTTGGGCTTGTGCATGGCGCGGTCGGCCAGGCCCACGCTGCGCAGGGCCTCGCGCGCCATTTCGTGCCGCTCGCTTTTGCCATAGCCGGCGTAAATGAGGGGCAGGGCCACGTTATCGAGGGAGGTAGCACGGGGCAGGAGGTTGAAGCTTTGGAACACGAAGCCGATTTCGCGGTTGCGCACGTCGGCCAGCTGGTTGTCGCTCATGTTGCTTACATCGTGCCCGTTGAGGACGTAGCTGCCGCCCGAAGGGGTATCGAGGCAGCCGATGATGTTCATGAGCGTGGACTTGCCCGAGCCCGACGGACCCATAAAGGCCACGTATTCGCCCCGCTGAATGGTAATGGATACCGATTGCAGCGCGTGAATTTCCTCGGCTCCCATACGGTACACCTTGGAAATATCATCGGTCTGGATAATAGGAGGCTGCATAGAATGGGGAGCTAAGGGTTAATTCCAGGAGGCTTTACGGGCCGCCAGGGCCGCGTCGTACTCCTCGCGAAAGGTACCATAATCCGCCGCCGAAAGCAACGTGCCGAGCCGGTAGAGCGGACCCTGGGCATACTCCATCAGGCCCACCGGCACAGCCGCCAGCACGTAGGCCTTCAGCAGCGCCACCGATTCGGGGTTGTACTCCACCCCACGCAGCAGTACATCATAGGCGGCCGGAAACTCGTTGCGCCGGGCATAGAAAGCGGCGGCGGCAACCAGCCCGTTTTCGGCAAAGGGGGCCTGCTGCACCAGTTGGGCATAGAGGCGGCCGGCTTCGGCGGGCTGCTTATCGGCCTCGGCCAGCGCCGCCCGGAAATACAGCCGCTGATACGTTTCGAACCCAGTGAACGTGCCTTTCTGCACCAACTCGCGCAGTTGGGGCCACTGCTGCCCGCGCACGTACAGCTCGCCACGCAACACGTTCCAGGGCGAAGCACCCGCAGCTCCAATGGGCAGCCCGCCCTGCGCCAGCGCAGTGCGCACGGCATCGAGCTGGCCGGCCTCTAGTGCGCGAGGCAACTGGGCCAGCAAGGCGGTGGCCTGCAGCGGGCCCGCTGTTACGGAAGCCGCCGCCGGTAACAGGGTCGATGCCGGTAGCTCGTCGCCGCGCAGCACCAGGTATTGGGTTTTCACTGAATCAGCCGCCATACTGTAGGTTTCGCGCAACTCGGGCTGCAGGGCCGTTTGTAGCAGCCGGACCGCTGCGCCGGCTGGCGCACGGGCCACTACCTGCCGGGCCGAATCAGGCTGACCGCTCAGGGCTAGGGCGTAGGCCAGGGGTAGCGTGGGTAGTGTGGGGCTGTTTTCGCGGGCTTCCTGGAGCTTGACAGCGGCCGGGGCGGGCAGGCCCTGGTCGAGCAGCCACAGGCCCTGCAGCTGCTGGTAAAATGCTGCGCCGGTACCCGAGCCGCTGGCCAGCGGCAGTAAAGCCTGCTGGGCCGCCACAGGCTGCCCGCCGTAGTGGTGCGTAAAGGCGCGTAGCAGGGTCAGTTGGTCGAGAAACGGGCCGTTGTCGGGGTTGGCGACCAGGGCGGGCAGCAGCGCCAGCAGGGTGGTGTCGTGGCGGGCGGCGCGGCCCAGGGCGTCGTGGTAAAGCCGGGCGAAGCGGGCTTCGTTGAGCGTCCGGGTAGTGTCGGGCAGGGGCGTGGGGGCCGCGGCAGAATTGCCGGTAAGCCGGGCCAGCAGCAGGACGTTGGCCTGCAGGGCGGCATTATCGGGGTCGGTAGTGTGGGCTTCCTGTGCCAGCGTGGCGGCGCCGGCCCAGTCCTGCTGCCGGATGCGGTAGGCCAGCTCGTTGGAGGCCAGCATAGCGTCGTCGGAGCCGGTGGCGGCAGTGGCGCGGGCGCGGTAGTGCGCTACCGAGTCGGCCAGGGCCGAGCGGGAGTAGAGTTGGGCCAAGTCGGCGTTGAGGGCGGCGTTGGTGGGGTTGGCTTGCAGCCCTTCCTGCAGTACGGCCAGGCGGTCGAAAAAGTCCTGCTGCTCGTTGTAGAGGGCGGCTAGGCGCAACGAGATGCGGGGCGAAGGTCGCCGTTCCAGTGCCCGGCGCAAAATATTGATTTCGTTCTGGCGCTGCAGCCGGAAGCGGTAAAGCGCGGCCCGGCCCAGGCTGGCCTTGTGGTTGTGCTGGTCGAGCACGTCGCTTTCGGCGTAGTAACGCTCCGCCAGCAGTGCCCGCGACATATCATCGGGTGTTAGCTCGCTTTCCAGCCGGGCCAAATCACCCAGGTTATTGTAAGCGCCGGCCTGCACCTGGTCGAGCACGAAGAAGTTGTTGCGCATGCTTACGCCCACCACGGCCACTATACCCAGCGCGTACATGGCATAAAACGGAAACCGCTGGGGCTGAAACACCACGCGATAAACCTCCTTCTTCTGGCGCAGCAGCGGCCCGAAATTCAGCAGCACATAGATTAAAAACGCCCCGCCCACGCCCAGCAGGGCCAGGGCCGTAAAGTCGCGGCCGGCCTGTAGCAGTGGGTCGTTGGCGGTGGCCAGGGCGTAGCCGAGCGTGCCAGCGGCCAACAGCACCAGCACCAGCAGCAGGGTTGCCGCAGCGCCCGGCGGTACCCCGGCCGGCAACGTGGCGGCCCGGCGGCTTTGGCCCAGCCAGGCCACGGCTACAGCGGGCAGCAGCAGCAGGTAGGGGTCGAGTTGGATGCCGGGCAGCACCAGCAACTGGTTCTGGTTGAGGTAGTAAAGCAGCAGAATAGTCAGGTACAGGCCACCTGCCAGCAGGAACGCCCACAGCCCATAGCGGCCGGCAGGCGTAGCGGCCTGCGTGTTCACCCACAGCAGGCCATGCACATTCTCAAATGCTACCCAGAGTACCAGCAACGCGAAAGCCACTGCTCCGCCCTGGGTGAAATAGGCGCTTAGGTGCAGCGCCGTGTAATCGGCGGGGTTAGGGTTTTGCAGAAACACTAGTAGCCCCAGGCCCGCCACCAGCGCGGCAAACGTGCCCAGGCGCGTGATAAAAGGGGTTTCAGTTCGGAAGGCATGGAAGTAGTACGCTGGCCCCACCAGCAGTACCAGGCTCAGGACCAGCACATACTGTCTGCCGGTTTCAAACACATCCAGCAGGTCGGCGTTCAGCGACATGAGCAGGAATATCACCATACCCATAGCCGCCACGAAGTACAGCCGGCTCAGGGGGCTAACGGCCGCCAGGAAGTAGGCCAGCGCCACGCCCAGCAACGCCACCAGCCCCAGCGCCGCCCCAGGCCGCAGAAACGGACCGGCCACGTCGTAGGTCTGGGTAACGAGGTAGCCGTTGACCTGCACCGGCAGCCGGGCCATCCCCACGGCCACCTCGGCCACGGTGGTGGGCACCGGCGTCAGCTGGGTTACGGGCTGCAGGGGCTGGACGATATTCTCGGCCGTGAAGTAGTGCCAGCCGGCCAGCCCAACGGCCAGCGCGGCGCACAATGCCAGCAGCAGTAGCGGCCAGGGCCAGCGGCGGGTGCTCGGGGAGGGAACGGGCGAAATCAAGCGGGGCGGGGTAGTGGGGTGAGGTTTTTAAAACGTCATGCAGAGCGAAGCGAAGCATCTCGCGTGCTGACGTTGCGGTTACTTTGGCAACGTCAGCACGCGAGATGCTTCGCTTCGCTCTGCATGACGTTCTTTTAGCTAACAGATCTACTCCAGCACCTTCGGTACCCGGAAGTAGTCGGAGTCTTTGCGTGGAGCGTTGCTCAGGCCGGCGGCGTGGCCGACGGTGTTGTGGGCTTCGTCAGAACGCAGCACGTTTATTTCCTGGCTCAAGTGTACCAGTGGCTCTACATCGGTGGTGTCTAGCTGGCGGAGCTGGTCCACCCAGTCCAGGATCTTGTTCAGGTCGCCGAGCACCTGCTGCTCGTTGGTGGAGTCGAATTCGAGGCGGGCCAGATGGGCCAGGCCGCGCAGAGTAGCCAGGTCGGTGCTCATGGGAGCGGGGAGTTCAGAGGTGAAAAAAGCAGTTGGTAGCCGCAAGATACGGCCCTTCGGCCGGTTGTGCCCTGCTCAGCCAACCGGTTCGGGCTGGGTAGTAGTAACAGTAGAAGCCGCTTCGACCCGGGCCGCCTGGGGACGCCAGCTGCCAGGGCCGGGAATGCCGCCTGCTTCGGGCCGCAGGCCACTGGTGATTACTTCGAATACGCGCTGCTGCAGGGCGGGCGCATCGGCGGCGGTAAGGCCCGC
Source organism: Hymenobacter terrestris (assembly GCF_013377905.1). GTDB lineage: Bacteria > Bacteroidota > Bacteroidia > Cytophagales > Hymenobacteraceae > Hymenobacter > Hymenobacter terrestris. The sequence goes on along the minus strand of NZ_JABKAV010000033.1, from coordinate 8,957 downwards.
CGTGCTGATGGGCGCATGCACCACGATGGCCAGCCGGGCCCAGCGCACCCGCAGCCCGCCCACATCGGGCAGAAACCGGTGGTTGAGCGGCATGGTGATGGGCACGATGGGCACGCCCGTGGCAATGGCCAGCTGAAAAGCACCCTCCTTGAAAGGCTCCAGTTGCTGGCCGGGCTGGCTCGAAATCTGGCCTTCGGGGAAGATGATAACCGAGCGACCGGCCGCCAGCTCCTGACGGGCCCGCACAATGGCCCGGCCCCGGCTCACGGCGCTGTTGCGGTCGACGGTAATGTAGGCGCGCCCGAAAATTGGCCCCCAAAGCGGAATCTTAGCCAGCGAGCTTTTGCCCAGCACGTTCGGTCCGCCCGACAGGGTCCGAAACAGCAGCGGAATATCAATGAGGGAACTGTGGTTGGCCAAATACAGGCAGGGCTGGCCCGGCGGCACTGTTTCGGTGGCCCGTATGGTCTCCACCGGTACGCCCCACATCAGAATGAAGAACCGCGACCAAGCTTTGTTGAGCGCCCGTAGGTAGGGCCAGCCCGCCGGCCAGTGGCTCAGGCCCCACTGCACCGGGTAGGTAACCAAAAACGGAACCGCAAACCAGAAGGTCGCCCAGCTGGTGTACAGGCGCTGGCCGATGTAACGAAGCAGGTGCATCATAGCCGCGAAAGTAAGGTGGATAGCTGGGTAAAGAATGCCCGTCATTCTTCACGTCGCTTGGAATGACGTGTAGGCACTGCCGGAATGGCCACGCCTATACGCCCAGCAGGCGGCTGGCTTTCAGCAGGCCCGCCACGCTCACGGCATCGGTAATGCGGCCGTCCATTACCAGCTGCACGGCTTCGGCCAGCGGGAGTTTCCAGAGGCGCAGGTCCTCGGTTTCTTCAGGCTCGGTGTCGCCCTGCTCCAGCTCCTGGGCCAGAAATACGAAGCCTTCCTCATCGGTTACCGAGTTGGATGTATGCAGGCGCATGATGTTGGTCCAGCGGTGGGCGAGCAGGCCGGTTTCCTCGCGCAACTCGCGGCGGGCCGATTCGAGCACGTCGAGCTCTACCGGCCCGCCACCCATCGGAATTTCCCAGCTGTACTCGCTTAGAGGGTAGCGGTACTGGCCCACCAGCCAGGTGTTGCCCTCGGCATCAACCGGCACAATACCCAGGGCCTTGTTCTTCATGGTCACGACGCCGTAGATGCCGGCCGTGCCGCCGGGCGTAATCACCTGATCCTCGCGCACCCGGATCCAGGGGTTCTGGTACTTGATTTCGGAGGCCTGCGTCTGCCAGGGATTGTGGGTTTCGTCAAAGTCAGCGGCAGGGTTGGCCATAGCGGAAAAGTGAGGGAGCAGAAAGCGACAAAGATACGACGGCAGGAGAAGGCCCAACCCCACCGAATGGCCCGCCGGGTAAAAAGGCCCATTGAGCGGGTGAAACTTTCCGTTGGGCCAAAAAATCCATTCGGCCCACGCAGTTCGTATACTTTTGACCTACTAATTATTCAGCGCTGGTAAGGTTTATGGAAAGGAAGGCTCTTACCGCGTAGTATTGGCACCATGGCAGCAATTAGTAGGGTGGATGAATGAACCGCTGCCAGCCAGTATGACCGAAAAGGCCGCTACCTAGGGTAGCGGCTTTTTTATTGCCCTTTTTTCTGGCTGGGCGCGGGCTGATTAGGGGTTCGGCGCGCAACCGGGGCCAACCTCTCGCCAAAGTGGTGCGTAGGTTACTACTGCCGGCCGTTCACATTCCGCCCGGCACCATTCCTACAATGGCCAACCAACCCAACAAGCAGCCCGAAAACAAGCAGACCGATAAGTCGTTGAAGGAAGGCGACCCGCTCTTCAACCTCAAGCACGCCGAAGCCGAGTCGGCCCTGGCAGAGAAGAACGACGGCCTCGGCCCCACGACCAACGTGTACATGACCGAAGCCGAGGAGTCTAACATCGACAACGGCCCCCGCGACAGCCAGGGCACCCGCCGTGGCGAGCAGAACCCCGGCCGCGAAGGTTCCAACGCCGGCACGCACTAACAACGACCAGAGTCAAGAGTTTCCGGTAATTATAACCGGTAAGTAAAGGCCTCACTCGGCTGAAACAACCATCTTTGTGGCTGTTTCAGCCGAGTGAGGCCTTTGTTTGGCAGGCTAACAGCTGGAATAGTTTTACGTCCTGCTCATGAAGCGCCCTGCCCCGCAAACGCTATTGGTTTCCTATACCGGCGAGCCGCTCGAAGCGGGACTTGATGAAGCCGGGCGTGGCTGCCTGGCCGGGCCCGTTTTTGCGGCCGCCGTGCTGCTGCCGCCCGATTTCAAGTCCGAGTTTCTTAACGACTCCAAGCAGCTGACGGCGCGGCGGCGCGAGCTGGTGCGCACTGAAATTTGCCGCGAGGCCGTTGCCTGGGCCGTAGCCGAAGCTTCGGTGGCCGAAATAACCACACTCAATATTGCGCAGGCCAGCTACCTGGCCATGCACCGGGCCGCCGACCAGCTGCGGCCCATGCCCACTCACCTGCTCGTCGATGGCAACCGATTTCGGCCGCACCCTACGCTGCCCCACACCTGCATAGTAGGCGGCGACGGCCTCTACCGCCACATTGCGGCGGCCTCGGTGCTGGCCAAAACCTTCCGCGACGACCGGATGCAGGAGCTGGCGGCTGCCCACCCGGCCTACGGCTGGGAGCAAAATGCCGGCTATCCGACTGCCGCGCACCGCGCCGCCATTCGGGCGCACGGCCCCACCGAACACCACCGCATGGGGTTCCGGCTTCTGTAAAGCACCGGCCCGAATAAGTGGTAAGTCACCAGAAAGCGGCAAAGCGGCTACCAGACGTATCTGATGGCCGCTCTGCCGCTTTCCAATGGATTCGACGGTTAGTCTTTTAGCTTCAGCAGATCCAGAAACAGGCTGAAGCCGTCGACCGTGGTACCTCCTTCGCCGAACGTATCGAAGCTCAGGGGCTTGATGATGTAGCCGCTTACGGCTAGCTGCTGGGCTTTAAGACGGTCGGTTTCCAGGTCGGAAGTGGTGGTGATAAACACGTTTAGGTCCTGGAATTCGGGGTCGGCGCGCAGAATTGCCAGGAGTTCCAGCCCATTCATGCGGGGCATGTTCAGGTCGAGCATGACTACGTGCGGGAGCGGAATGCGGGTCTGGCCGCCTTCGCCGCGCAGCAAATCCAGGGCTTCGCGGCCGTTGCGGGCCACATGCAGCGGCACGTTCACGTTGTTCTTACGCAGCTCGCGCTGTACGTTCATGATGTCGAGCTGGTCGTCTTCGACAAGTAGAATAGTAGGTTGCTGAGAGGAGAGGGGCATGGGCAGGCAGAGCAGATAAAGGCAGTGAATTACTTGGCTATACGGGCAACTGGCTCCGAAGGGGGCATTGGGCGGGTAAGTACCCGCTTGGGCCAGGTGAAAATGAAGCTGGCTCCGGCCCCTTCGGCCGACTCGACGCGAATGGTGCCGCCCCGCCGCTCCACAATTTTCTTGACGATGGCCAGACCTACACCGGTGCTTTCCAGCGTGTCGCGCTCGGTCAGAGTCTGGAAGATGATAAAGATTCGCTCGTGGTACTCGGCAGCAATGCCCGGCCCGTTGTCGGTTATCGAGAAGGTATAATGATCGGGCATCTCGACGCAGCCGATGGCCACGTGGCCATGCGCCGGGTCGTGGTGGTACTTGGCGGCGTTGCTGATGAGGTTAGTGAATACCTGTTCGAGCTGAATTTGGTTGGTGTGCAGCGTGGGCAGATAAAAGGGCAGCTCCACTTCGAAACCGGTCGGTAGCTCCAGCGAATCGATGATGTCGCGCAGCAGCTGGCGTACAAACACGGCCTCGTCGGCCTGGGGTGTGCGCCCCACCCGGGCCAGGTCGAGAATGCCGGTAATCAGGTGTTCCATGCGCCGCACCCGCGTGCGCATCAGCATCAGAAACTCGCGAATGTGGTCCGGTACATCCTGGCCCAAGTCCTCCTCAATCCAGCGCGAAGCCGTTTCGATGCCCCGCAGCGGCGCTTTCAAATCGTGCGATACCACGTAGGCAAACTGGTCGAGTTCCTGGTTGCGGCGCTCCAGTTGCCGGATGGTGGTATTGATGGTGTCGGTCATGGTGTTGAGCGACGTGGCCAGCTTGGTCAGCTCGTCCTGCTCGGTGTCCGGAATGTGGGTGGCGTAGTCGCCGCCGGCAATGCGCTGGGCCTGGCCTACCATGCCGCCGATGCGCTGCGAAAGCTGCCGCACCAGATACGCCGCATACAGCAACCCCAGCGTAATAGTAAAGAGCGTTACGACCACCGACAGAATGCGGGTTTCGCGGATGCTGGCCTGCAGGCGCAGGCGCTGCTGGCGGCGCGATAGGGCCTCCGACTGGTCAAATTCGACAAACACCACCCGAACCTGATCCATGAGCACTTTGCCTGTAAGGTCGGAAGCCAGGTTGGCGTGCTCAAGGCCGCTGATGCCAATCTGGTCGGGGTTGCTGCGCAGGGCTTGTCGCTTTTCGCCAATAAGCAGGTGCGAATAGGAATTCCATTGCTCGAACAGCCGCTGCGCCTGCTGCAGCCGCCGGAACTGCTGCCCGACCACCGGCATCTCGTCGCGCAGGCTGGCAAAGCGGCCCAGCAGCTTTCGTTCGCCCTCGTAGTAAGGCGTCAGCAGCACTTCGTTGTTGAGTAGCAGGTAGCCCCGAAAGCCGGCCTCCATATCGATGATGTTGCGCAGCAGCGAGGTAGCCTCATTGGTAATGCGCTGCGAGTTGGCCACCCGTTGCGAGTTGCGCAGCACGGCCCGCGAGAGCTGGTAGTTGAGAAATACCACGCCCGCGAAAAGCGCCGAAATTGCCAGAAACCCTGCAAAGAGCTTGGTAGAGAGCTTTAATTTCATGGGTGGGGGAGGGAACGAGAACAGGTGGCCGGCGGCTTATGCTGCCCGCACCCGGGTTTCTATGGTGTGCAGCAATGCCACAATATCATCGGCGAGCTTATTGATCTGGCTTAGTCCGGCCGTGGCCGCGTCGGGCTGACCGGCCAGGCGCAGGTCCATCAGGCGGCTGCCTTCCAGATGAATGAGCCGGTGCAGACGGTCGAGCTCGTGGGTTTCGGGCAGATGGCCGTACGCAGGCAGGGCGCGCTGGGTTATCCACTGGCCCATGGTACACTGCTCCGGGTCGCGGATGGGCCCTTGGGCCGTGTCGCTGCCGTAGAGGAAGGAGCGCAGCTTCGACTTGAAGAGCAGGTGTCGGATGCGGGCCGCATCAAATTCTTGTTTCAGGTCGTCGTTCATTCAGGAAAAGAGGCCGCAAAGCAGTTGGATACCGGCGCGGCAGACCAGCAGCTGGGGCGGCGCAAAGCCAAAGGTAACCAACCGGCGGCGGACCAGCCGGCCATAATTGGCTACTTTCGCACCACCGCCGGATGGCCCCAATATGCCCCCTCCGGCCGGCACGTTCCACCTTCCCACCTCACTTTCATGTCCGACACGCTCAAAACCGTTCCGCTCAACGACGTTCACCAGCAACTCGGCGCCAAAATGGTGCCTTTCGCTGGCTATAACATGCCCGTGCGCTATTCCTCCGACCTCGACGAGCACCACACCGTGCGCCGGGCCGTGGGCATGTTCGACGTATCGCACATGGGCGAGTTCCGGGTGCGCGGCCCTCAGGCCCTGGCCCTCATTCAGCGCGTAACCAGCAACGACGCCAGCAAACTCGTGCCCGGCAAGGCCCAGTACAGCTGCCTGCCCAACCAGACCGGTGGCGTGGTAGACGACCTGCTGGTGTACATGCTGGCCGAGGAAGATTACCTGCTCGTCGTCAATGCGTCCAACATTGAAAAAGACTGGAACTGGATCAAGCAGTTCAACACCGACGGCGCCGATATGCAGAACGTATCGGAGGAGATGAGCCTGCTGGCGGTGCAGGGCCCCAAGGCCGCCGCCGCCCTGCAAAGCCTCACCGATGCCGACCTGAGCGCTATTCCGTACTACTCGTTCGTGCAGGGCACGTTTGCCGGCGCGCCGAATGTCATCATCTCGGCCACCGGCTACACCGGCGCGGGCGGCTTCGAGCTGTACGTGCCCAACGAGCACGCCAAGCAGGTTTGGGATGCCGTGATGGAAGCCGGCCAGCCCTACGGCCTCAAGCCCATCGGCCTGGGCGCCCGCGACACGCTGCGCCTCGAAATGGGCTACTGCCTCTACGGCAACGACATCACCGACGAAACCTCGCCCCTGGAAGCCGGCTTGGGCTGGATTACCAAGTTCACCAAGGACTTCACCAACTCCGAAAACCTGAAGGCCGAAAAGGCTGCCGGCATGGAGCGCAAGCTGGTCGGCTTCCTGATGGACGGGGCCGGCATCCCGCGCAGCCACTACCCGCTGGTGAACGAGGCCGGCGAGGTTATCGGTGAGGTAACCAGCGGCACCCAGTCGCCGAGCCTGAGCAAGGGCGTGGGTCTGGGCTACGTGCAAACCGCGCTGGCCACGCCTGGTACCTCGATTTTCGTGCAGGTACGCGGCAAGAATTTGCCCGCCACGGTGATAAAGCTGCCCTTCGTGCCCGGCACAGAGGAAGTATAATTGTTGTCGAGAACAATGTAGGGGCGGGGCTTGCCCCTACATCGTGCTTATACTTACAGCTGATTCATGCCCAACCTAGATATATGTTTCTCGCCCGAACTACTGCCGCTTCATAACCTGAAAGGCAAAGTGGCGGTGGTGGTTGATGTGTTGCGGGCTACCTCCAGCATCGTCACGGCGCTGGCCGCGGGCGTAAGCCATCTGGTGCCGTTCAGCGAGTTGGACGAGTGCCGCGCCCAGGCGGCGCACGGCTACCTGACGGCTGCCGAGCGCGACGGCCGCCAGGCCGAAGGCGTGGACCTGGGCAACTCGCCCTTCGGCTACCTCGATGGCCAAGTAGCCGTGCGGGGTCGGGCTGTGGCCCTCACCACCACCAACGGCACGCGCGCCCTGCACCTCTCGGCCGCCGCCGATGAAATTGTGGTTGGTGCCTTTATTAACCTAGGGGCCGTAGCCGAGCATCTGCGCCGTCTGAACAAGGATGTGATAGTGGTATGCGCCGGCTGGAAGGGTCATTTCTGCCTCGAAGACACCCTCTTCGGTGGGGCCCTGGCCGCCCGCCTGCAACCCGACTTCGACACCACCAGCTCCGATGCCACCCTGGCCGCCCTCGACCTTTGGGCCACCGCCGAGCCCGATCTGGCGGGCTACCTGCTCCGCTCGGCCCACGTGCGCCGCCTCAACAGCCTCGAAGCCCACCAGGACATGGAATTCTGCATCCGCCAGGACGAATACGACCTGGTTCCCGTGTTCAGGAACGGAAAAATTCAGTGACGCAGGTTGCCGTGCGCTCCTACTGCGGACCGTTACGGACAGGGGCGCGAGTAGCCGTACAACAAAGAAGCGCCATGCTTCAGCTGGCGTCTGCGAAGCCAAAGCATCTCCTCCGCATCGTTGCCATGGCAGCCAACGGCGCAGTAGAAATGGTTCGGTAAGCAGACGCCAGCTGAAGCATGGCGTTTCTTTGGGGTACGGATAATCAGTGGTTGAACTGGGCCTCTTCGGTGCTGCCAACCAGGGCGCCAGTGCTGGAGCGGCCGGCCGTTACCACGTTCTGCACGGCGTCGAAGTAGCCGGTGCCCACGAAGGTCTGGTGCTTCACGGCTTTGAACCCCTTTTTCTGGAGGGCAAACTCGCGCTCCTGCAGCTCCGAGTAGCCGGCCATGCCCCGCTCGCGGTAGGCGGTGGCCAACTCGAACATGCTCGTATTGAGCGCGTGGAAACCGGCCAGCGTGATGAACTGGAACTTGTAGCCCATGGCGGCCAGCTCTTCGCGGTAGGTTTCCATTTCCTGCACGCTGAGCTTGGCGGCCCAGTTGAACGAAGGCGAACAGTTGTAGGCCAGCAGCTTGCCGGGGAACTGGGCATGAATGGCTTCGGCGAACTGGCGGGCCTGCTCCAGGTCGGGGTGCGAGGTTTCCATCCAGATGAGGTCGGCGTAGGGGGCGTAGGCCAGGCCGCGGGCAATACCGGCCTCCAAGCCACAACGCACCCGGAAAAAGCCTTCGGAAGTACGCTCGGCCTCCTCCAGCACGAAGGGTTGGTCGCGCGGGTCGATGTCGGAGGTGAGCAGGTCGGCGGCGTCGGCGTCGGTGCGGGCTACTACCAGCGTGGGCACGCCCATCACGTCGGCGGCCAGGCGGGCGGCTACCAGCTTGTTGATAGCCTCCTGGGTGGGCACGAGTACCTTCCCGCCGAGGTGGCCGCACTTCTTGGCCGATGACAGCTGGTCCTCGAAATGGACGCCGGCGGCCCCGGCCTCAATCATCATCTTCATCAGCTCAAACGCATTCAGGTTGCCCCCGAACCCGGCCTCGGCATCAGCCACAATGGGCACCAGCCAATGCACGTCGCCCTCGCCCGATACGCTCTGAATCTGGTCGGCGCGCAGCAGGGCGTTATTGATGCGGCGCACCACGGCCGGCACCGAGTCGGCGGGGTAGAGGCTCTGGTCGGGGTACATCTGGCCCGAGTTGTTGGCGTCGGCCGCCACCTGCCAGCCCGAGAGGTAAATGGCGTTGAGGCCGGCCTGCACTTCCTGCACTGCCTGGTTGCCGGTGAGGGCTCCTAGTCCGGCCACGTACTGCTCGGAGTGCAGCAGCTGCCACAGCCGCTCGGCCCCGTTGCGGGCCAGCGAGTACTCAATGGTCACCGACCCACGCAGCCTCAGCACGTCCTCAGCTGTGTAAGGCCGGACGATGCCCTGCCAGCGCGAATTCGTGGCCCAATCCTGTTCAATGGCGGAAATACGTTGCTGCTTGTTCATGGCGGTAGGGGTTGAGGAGGAGAAAAATATGGGCAAAGCGGGGCCTAACGGAGCGAAATCAGTGATTTTGCCTCGGTGAAAGAAACCCAGGAAATTGGAAGAGAATAGTAGCCCAGTGTAGG
>NZ_JABKAV010000032.1 GCF_013377905.1 Hymenobacter terrestris | reverse complement strand
CCACCCCCCACCTCCCCCGCCGCTATTTTGATTTACTGAACTGATGTAGCGCGAAGCTCCAGCTTCGCGTGTCGTTGCTGACTCCCGAACGATTTCGTTTAACGTTAAGCGCAGCCGGATCTGCACGCTACATCGATTCAAAGGCACCTAAGCTCTACGCTCCAAGCTCTACGCACTAAAAAATGCTCTACCTGCTCCCCTTGTTGCTGGCTGTGTTGCTTACCGTACTGGCCCTGCGCCGGGCCGATACGCGGCGGCGGGGGCTGCGCGTGGCGGCCGGGCTGCTGGCCGCGGCCGGGCTGGCCCTGACCGCCCTGCCACCTACCCGTGCCCGGCCGGCCGCGGCCCCAGGAGCCACCACGGCGGTGCTGCTCACGCCCGGATACTCTTCCGACACGCTGGCATCACTGCTGGCTCGCCTTGGGCCGGGTACCCCACTGTGGCGCTTTGCCCCCACCACAACCACTGCCGCCCCCGATACGCCCACCTTTCACAATGCCAGCGCCATTCGGGCTGGCCTGCCGGGACTGCGCCGCCTGCACGTGCTGGGCCAGGGCCTGCCGGCTGCCGATGTAGCCGCGCTGGCGGGCACAGCGCTGGAAGCCCACACCGACGCGCCAATAGTTGGCTTCCGGCAGGCAGCCTGGGAAGCGCGGCCCACATTGGGCGAAGTCTGGACGGTGAGCGGCTCGTTTGTGGCGGCCGAAGCCGGGCCGGTGTGGCTGCGGCTGCACGCGGCCGGCACCGTGCGTGATTCAGTACGGCTGCCGCGGGGTAGAGGGGAATTCCGGTTGCGCTTTACGCCGCGGGTAGCGGGCCGGGCGGTATACGCGCTGGAAGCCCGTGGCAACGACCAACCCGTGGCCCGCGAGCCGGTTCCGGTAGAGGTGCTTGCCGCCGAGCCGTTGCGGGTGTTGTTGCTGGCCGCCGCGCCATCGTTCGAGTTGCGGTTTCTAAAAAACTATCTGGCCGGCCGCCAGTACGCGGTGGCTTTGCGCACCGGACTAAGCCGGGGCCTCACCCAAACTGAGTTTCTCAACCTGCCCAGCCCGCCTGCCCTGGGCAACCTGACCCCTGCCCTGCTCGGCCGCTTCGATGTAGTACTGACCGACGCGGCCACGCTGGCCAGCTTCGGGGGGGGCGAAACAGCGGCGTTGCGCACGGCCATTGACAATGGCACTGCCGGCCTGCTGCTACTAGCCGATGCGCCTACTCTTCCCCGCCAGCTGCCTGCCGGGGCGGGCTTCGGGTTGCAGGCGCGCCCGGCAGCCGCTGCCGCTATGGCCCAAGGGCTGCGCTGGCCCGAGGCCCCGGCCGGCGCTACAGCGCTGGTACCGGCCACGTTGCGGCCCACAGAAGGGCTGCGGCCCCTCGTCAGCCTCGGCGCGGGCGGGCAGGCAGTTGCGGCGGCACGGCGCCTGGGGCTGGGCACGGTGGCGGTGAGTACGATTACCGAAACGTTTCCGTGGCAGTTAGGCGGCCAAGTGGCGGTGTACGAGGCCTATTGGAGCCGCCTACTCGGGGCCATTCGCCCGCCCCGGCCCGCCGCGCTTAGCATAGCGCCACTCAGCCATTGGCCCCGGCCCAACGCGCCGCTGGAACTGCGCACCACCGGTGCGACTACCGGCCCGCTTACCATTACTGAACCCACCGGCACAGCCGTATCGGCCACCCTGCGCCCCGACGCCCAGGTACCTGAGTGGAGCACTGCCACCTATTGGCCAGCAGCGGCCGGCTGGCACGAAGCCCGGACAGGCGCGGCGCGGCAGTGGTTTTATGTTTACGCCTCCGGGCAATGGCGTGGGCCCGAGCAGCCGCACTGGCAGTTAGCTGCCGCACAGTCGGCGGCCGCCCCAACCGTAGCCCCAGCAACAGTGGAGAGCCTAGGCGCTGGTGGTATGGCTGGGCGCGAAGCCTGGCCCCGCTGGTGGGGCTACGTTTTAGTGGTAATGGGCGCGGGCATGCTCTGGCTGGAGGAGAAGCTGTAGCTCGGCAGTCACCCAAACACTATCTAATTGGTAGTCAGCGGCTGGCTACTAAACTGCACTAACTCCTGCAGCGGAGTCCTATCTTACAGCCCGTTTCGGCCAAAAAACAGCCCGGGCCCCGCATTAGCGGAACCCGGGCTGCTATGGCAAACCGGCGGGGCCGGTCAGCACTTACTACTTAACCTCCTCCGTAGTGGTGGTCGTAGTGGTCGTCGAAGAAGCCTCCGTGGTTACGGGAGCAGTTTCGGTGTTAACTGGAGCAACTTCGGTCGTCGTTACCGTCGTGTCCATGGTGGTCGTGGTGGCGTCCATCGTGGTCATGTCGGTGGTAGTGGTGGTTTCAACGGCCTTCTGCTCGCACGAAGTGAGGGCGGCGGCGAAAACGGCTACCAGGGCCGAAGCTTTCAGGAAATTTTTCATGTTGGGGGTTGGTTGGAAATATATGATCCGAAAAACGCGGTTCATCCGTAAACCGGCCAATAGTAACCTGCTGTCGAAAAATAAATTTTCGGCGGGTTACCCAACCCTCCTCCACGTATTAAGCAACAAAGCGAATGGGTAAGGGTCAACCTTCCTACACCGATGAGGAGTTCGTGGCGGCCATCCGCCGCGACGACGAACGGGCGCTGGCCCAGCTCTACCGGCTGCATTTTCCTATGATTTCGCACTACGTGCTGCAAAACAGCGGCACCGACGACGAAGCCAAGGACGTGTACCAGGAGGGCGTAATGGTATTTTACGAGAAGGTCCGCGACGGCTCCCTAGAGCTCAGCTGCCAGATCAAAACCTACCTCTACGCGGTCTGCCGCCGCCTGTGGCTCAAGCGGCTCGCCGAGAAAACCCGCTTCGGCGGCCGCCTCGACGACCATGAGCCCTTCCTGGAAACCGGTGCCGAGGCCGACTTGGAACGGGCCGAGGAAAAGGAACGGCAGTTGGGCACTATGGCCCAGTCGCTCGACCTGATTGGGGAGCCCTGCCGCTCGCTGCTCGAAGGCTTTTACCTGCTCGATAAGTCGATGCAGCAATTAACGGACGAGTTTGGCTACACCAACGCCGACAACGCCAAAAACCAGAAATACAAGTGTTTGGTACGCCTGAAAAAGCTCTTTTTCAATCAGTACCAGGAATCTAATTAGTGCTTAGAACCTAGTTCTCAGTGTTTAGGCCGTAGGATGCAACCGGACAGTTTTCAGGATTTTCCTGCTGACTCTGCCAAGCACCACGAACGATACACGAGGTCCTATCTAATAAGCACTAACCACGAGGCTCTAAGCTGTACACAATGAAAACCGAAGCCGACTACTACGCCTTATTCGAAGCCTACCGCGCCGGCGGACTGGCGGATGCGGAACGGACGGCCCTGGAGCACCGGCTGGCCGCCGACCCCGCGCTGGCCCAGCGCCTGACCGAATTTGAGGAGCTGACCGGTACGCTGACCGGCTACGGGCGGCGCCTGGCACTGCGCCAGCGCCTGGCGGCCATCCATGCCGATATGGTGACCGAGCAGGCTCCTCGCCTCGATTTGGCTAAAGTGGCCGAGCAGGACGAGCGGGGCGAGCAGTTCGCCTCCGGGCAGGCCCCACGGCCCATGCTGCGTATTTCGCGTACCGAGCAGAAACTACGCGCCTTCTGGCAGGGCCACCGCGCCACCATGATGGTGGCCGCCGCCGTGGCCGTGCTGGCCGTATTCACGACCCTGCTAGGCCTGGAAATGTACCGTACTTCCCAGCAAACCTCCTCGTCGCGCAATGGCTACACGATGCTGCGCCGCGAAGTGGAGCGCATTAAGCGCGACCAGCGCAGCATGAACCGCGCCATCACCCAGATAGATGCGGGCGCACCCGCCGAACGCCTTAACCCCGGCAAGTTCAGCGGCACAGGCTTTGCCCTGACCGCTGATGGCTACCTCGTAACCAGCTACCACGTTATTCAGGGGGCCGACTCGCTGCTAATTGAGCGGGGCCAGCAGCGCTTCCGGGCCGAAACCGTGTTTACCGATGTGGCCCACGACCTGGCCATTCTGCAGATTACCGACAAGGATTTCACCGGCTTTGGTCGCCTGCCTTACGCTTTTAAGCGGGGACAATCGGAGCTGGGCGAGAAGGTATACACCCTTGGTTACCCGCGCGAAGACCTGGTATTCAACGACGGCTCGCTGAGCGCCCGCTCGGGTTTCGAAGGCGACACGGGTTTCTATCAGGTAAGCATTCCGGTGAACCCCGGCAACTCGGGCGGCCCGCTACTCGATGACCGCGGCAACCTGATTGGGGTAGTAAGCGGACGGCAGATGGACGTGCAGAGCGCCGCCTTCGCCACCAAATCGTCGTACCTGATGCGGCTGGTGGACTCGTTGAGCGCCGCCGGTGCGGGCAAGCCTTACAACCTGCCCCGCTACAACCAGCTCGGCGGCGCCACGCGCCCCCAGCAAATCCGCAAGCTCCAAGACTATGTGTTCGTGGTGAAAGTGTACGAATAAGCGTTTGGCTGCAAGCTAAACGTTCCGGCCCTACTGCCTCGGCAGTAGGGCTTTTTTGTGCGAATTGCCGATCTATAACAACCCAACATATTGATGTTTAAACTTCTACGTTCACATGTCCGGGCCAACCGATAGCGCACCAAGAAAATCACACCCTATTCTGTATCCAATATTAAAACTGGGGCCCGGCCGCTTGTCTTTTAGCCAACAGAGGTTGCGGAGCATGGTGTAGGGTTGGCTGTTTAGTTCACTTCTCCCTAATAGCTTACTCCGTTCTTGTTCTTTCACCAACCCATCAGCCTCATGGACCGCCGCACTTTTCTTCGCAAATCTTTGTCCGGACTCGTGGCCGCCTAAATACGGTGCGCCACGCCCTCGACCGCACTATGGCTATGGATCCCCACCGGTTGCCGGTTGATTTAAGCAGCTTGGCAGCCGGAGCCTACCACTGCCAGGTAAGCGAAGACCTGCGCAGCAGTAGCCTGTTGCTGTCGTGGAGTAGGGCCGCTGCCCTGCTAAGCCCGTCCGTAGCGGTTTCTTTGCAAATCCAGGTATCAAAATCGGCTGATGTGCGTACAGCTTCGAAGGCAGCCCGCTTGGGCAGCCCCAGACTTCTTTTACAGCTGATTCTGCCTTTTTACTATGAGCAACCAACTCTCCACCGAAGTAGAAAAAATTCTACCCGAAGACATCATCAACACGCTGCAAAGCGGCTACCGGGTGTTCCGCGGCGAGCAGGAGCACTTCGACGATATGGTAAAGCATGGCAGCTCGCTACTGCGCAAAATCTCGCAGCGCTTTACTCCCGTTCAGATTATTGTGGGCATTGCTGTGCTGGCCAGCGTGGCTGTTGTTGCCATATCGAAGACGGCTGAGGCCCTCGAAGACCACAATACCCAGTAACCCGCAACAGGAAGACCAGCCGTGGTTTGCAGCAAAAGCAAAGCCTCTTCCCGATGGGAGGAGGCTTTTTTATGTGAAGTACTTACAAATATACTTTTATCAATAATATTTTATCCATATACTTGCACAAGCAATATAAATACTTGCTTAAGACCCAAGTCATGCAACTGCCCGTCTAGATTGATCTGGCCGCCTACGACTAAATATTCCTGCTATTAAACTTCTTTCATTATGAAAATCTTGGTATCGTTTTTCCTGCTGGCAGGATCTATTGCGCTGGTAACTCCTGCCCATGCGCAGCAGCCCACTACCCGCCCTGTGGCCAACGGTAGCCTTAAGCCCGCGAACGGGCAACCAGCCAACAACGGCCAGATTGCAGCCACCAGCGTAGCCGAACCCAAGCTTACCTGGCAGCAGCGGCGCGCTATAAAAAGAAAGAAGCTCACGCCTTACGCCGAGGCCATGCTGCACAACGAGCTGCTGCGCGAGGAGCCGGCCAAAAAACCGGAAACAGCCTGTTTTAGCGCCGAAGTTTAACGGGTTCGCGCTAAGTAAGCCTCGCGTGCTTCGCGCAGGAGGCGTAGCAGGGTAGTCCGCTGACGCAGCAGGGCCTCCATGACCGGCCGCTGGCTGCCAAACAGGCGCAAGGCCCGCAGGCGCTGTTGCCGCTCCTGCAGGGTGCCGGCGTAACCGAGCGCATAGAAGCCCGATACCGGCAGGCTCAGAAAATAGAGGAGCGTCCAGCGCCAGTCCTGCGTGACGTGCTGCACCAGGGCCGTCTGGCCCAGGTAAAAGCCGGTGAACGTAATCATGCCCACTGTCAGCATAATGGGGGCCACGAACTCGGCTTCGCTGGTGGCCCGGCGCGCCACCCACGACGGAATAATGTAGGGCAGATAGTTGTTGAGCAGCCCGTATACATATACCGGCAGGCCCAGTAGCAGGCGCCCCGATGCCAGCAGCGCCCGGCTGGCGCGGGTGCCGGCCGGGCCACGGGCAGCCAGGGCATCGTCGGTGAGGCCCATTTGCTCCAGCTGCTGCAGGTAGGCGTGCAGGCGCTGGCGCAGCTCGGCAAGGCGCTCCGGATCGTGCTGCCCGAAGTAGCGGCTGGCCCTCAGCAGCGTGCGGCTGAGTTGAAAATTGTCGTAGAGCGTTTCTTCGTCGTCCTGAATCAGGTGCTGGCCAAAGGTGCGCTCCACTTGGGTTATCAACTCATCCTCCTCATCGGAAACCGTGATGACGAGCCGTTGCGCCAGGCGAGTGCGGATTTCGGTGGTGAGGGCCTCGGCGGCGGCTTCGGGATCCTGGCGGTACTGCGCGGCGTAATCGGCCACCAAAATGGGTTCGGCCGGGTTGATGAACACGTCGGAGCGGAAGCGCTGGGGGTCGAAGTAGTTGATACCAAAGGGCAGAATACGCAGCCCCAGCTGGAAATCACGACGGGCTTCGGCCCCGAGAGCAATGCGGGCGGCTCCGGTTTTGAGGGGCCGCAGCCGCCGCTCCGACACACTGGTACCTTCGGGGAAAATCATGATGGTGCCGCCGCGGTCGAAGTAGTCGTAGCAGCGCCCGAAGGCCTTTTCGTTCTGGGCTTCGAGCTGAGCCGACGTAAGCGTTTCGGCCCCGGTTTCGAGGTCCTGGCGGCGGTAGATGGGAATGGAGTTGCCCGACTCCATAATGGCGCGCAGAATCGGGTTTTGGAAAAACGTGCTTTTGGCCAGAAACGCAATGGGCTGGCGGCGGTTGACGGCGGCCACCAGCGGGTCCATGAGCGTGTTGGGGTGGTTGCTGGCGATGAGCAGCGGCCCCGGCCCTTGCAGCCGCTCGCGGTTGCGCACTTCGAGCCGACGGAAGAAAACGCGCAACGCCACCTGCACCAGGGGCTTCATGACATTGTAGAAAAGCATGGCTACAAGAAAGGTAGATTTTTGGCGGAAACCGGTAGTTGTTTATTGGCTCTAGTTGCCGCCTGCCGAGCCGGCAGCCAAACCACAATTCACCAGATTCCGACTTTTCGGATAGCTTGGACAGTAGTTTGCGACGGGTCGCGCATCTTTACGCCTTATGAACCGCTCGCTGCTGCTTTTCTTGCTGCTTTTTTTGCTGAGTGCCGGCAGCCTGCTGCGCCCGGTGGCTGCTCATGCCCAAACTGTAGCCTCCGATACGCTCGAATCCGGCCCTTCGCCAGCCCCCGCTCCTACCCAGGCCGCCACGCTGCGGCAAGCCCGGCAGCTGGTGCTGGAGCGCCGCTACAACAGCGCCTGGCAGCTGCTGGCCCGCCTCGATCCGCGCAACGCCGACCCCGCCGTAGTCATCGAGAAAGCCGATCTGGCCCTGCGCTACTACACCAATACCGACCAGCTCCGGCGCTTTGCCTTCCGCGACCTGAAGCTGCTCGACCTGGCCCCCGACAGCCTGCGCCAACTGGGCCTCGACAGCCTGCGCTACCGCTTTGCGGTGCGGCAGGTGCTGGAACGGTTGCAGCGCCGCTACCCTGCCAACTACCGCCTCTCGCGGGCCCTGGGCGACTACTACTACACCGTGCAGCAGTGCGACTGCGCCGAAGCAGGCATTGGCGAAGACGAGGTGTTTCTGCGTACCATCAACGAGTATCAGCAGGCCCATGCCCACGGCCAGGGCGACTACCTTTCTTACTTTGCGCTGGGCTACGCCTACCAGCGCCTGGGCCGTTTCCAGGCCAGTCTGGCCCCCTTCGAGCGGTCGTTGCAACTGCGTCCGCGCAACCCTACGGTGCACCTGAATATGGCCTTTGTGCTGCTGGAGCTGCGCGAGCTGGAAAAAGCCCGCGGCCAGGCCCGCCTTGCCCGACAGTTCTTCCCCGATGCCCACCGGAAAGAGGATGCCGGCTTTCTGCTGAAAGAAATAGAGGAACGCATCCGGCAAACCAACCCCGAAGTCCCCACTGCCCCGACAGTAGCACCCGATACCGCCCGAGCAGCCCCGCCCGCCGAGGCTTTATCGCCGCCCACTGATGCTGATGCAGTTAAAGACGAGCCCGTACTAAAGGGGCAGCCGGAGGCCGAGCCTAAGAAAGCCGAACCAACGCAGGCTCAGAAGACCGAGCCGGCGAAAAGCAGTAAGCCTTCGAAGGACAAAGGCGCGAAGAAAGCGGCGGCTACCGGAGAACCCAAGGCAGCCAAAGCGCCATCAGCAACAACAACTTCCACAAACCCTCCTGCGTCGGCTCAGGTCGAAGAGGCCGGCCCTAACAAGAGCACCGCACAGCCAGCTAGTCAGCAGAAAAAGAAGCTCAGCAAGCCCGAAAAAGAGTCTGTGAAGCAGTGAGCGGGCCTGCGGCGGGCTAGCTGAAAGGCTAACGGACTTCCCCCGCGTGAATGCACAGCCGGCAAAAAACCGGTCATGCTGAGCGCAGCCGAAGCATCTCTACCGCAACAGTAATCATATACTACTGCGGTAGAGATGCTTCGGCTGCGCTCAGCATGACGCTTTTTTGCCGGATATCTTGGCGCTACCTCATTTGTTCATCACGCTGTTCTGGCGGTTGATGGATTCGAGGTGCACGGCATCGAAGTACTTGCGAATGAAGTCGGCGGTGAGGCCCAGTTGGTCGCCTTTGCGGATGCCGCGCTCCAGAATTTCGTTCCAGCGGCTGGTTTGCAAAATAGTGATGTCGTTTTCCTTTTTGTAGCGGCCAATACTTTCGGCCACCTGCATCCGCTGGCCCAGCAGGTGCAGAATTTCATCGTCGAGCTGGTTGATTTGCTCGCGCAGTTGGGCCAGTACTGTCAGGAACTCCTGCTGGTCGGTGGTTTCCTGGCGCCATATCAGGCCATCGAGCAGTTCGGCCAGGCGCTGCGGGGTCACCTGCTGCTTGGCATCTGACCAAGCATTATCGGGGTCGATGTGCGATTCGAGCATCAGGCCGTCGAACCCCAGGTCGATGGACTGCTGGGCCACGGCAGCCAGGCCGGTGCGGTTGCCACAGATGTGGCTGGGGTCGCAGATGAGCGGCAAATCGGGCAGGCGCCGCCGCATTTCGATGGGCAGATGCCACATGGGCGCGTTGCGGTACTCGGTGTTGCCGTAGCTGGCGAAGCCCCGATGAATCAGGCCAATGTCCTTCACTCCGGCCTTGGCGAGGCGCTCCACTGCCCCCAGCCACAGCTCCAAATCGGGGTGGACCGGGTTTTTGATGAACACCGGCACCTGCACGCCGCGCAGCGCATCGGCCAGCGCCTGCACCGAAAAGGGGTTTACCGTGGTGCGGGCCCCAATCCAGAGCACATCCACCTCAAAGGCCAGCGCATCCTCTACGTGCTTGGGTGTGGCCACCTCCACGGTAGTTGGCAGGCCCGTTAGCTGCCGGGCCTTTTGCAGCCACGGCAGTCCTTTGGTGCCAATACCCTCAAACATGCCCGGCTTGGTGCGCGGCTTCCAGATGCCCGCCCGCAGCATATCGACCCGGCCGGTAGCGGCCAGTTGCGTGCAGGTAGCCAGCAGCTGTTCTTCGGTTTCGGCCGAGCAAGGCCCGGAAATAATCAGCGGCTTTTTACTGGGAAATTTGGTGGCAACAGCCGTTTGGGCTTCTGTCTGAGGCATGAGTTCGGGGAATGAATGTGTTGAGGGTTTGGAGATGGTATAGGGCTCAGCATGATGACCTTGCCCCTTTGTCTCCTCATTTTAAAATTTTCCTAATCCGGTTGGCCTGCTCGATTTGCTCATAGAGGCCGGCGTCGTTGCCGTCGGCAAGTAGGTCGCGCAGGTGCTGAAGCTGGCGCAGGTGCTCATCTACTACATCCAGCACGTTGTCGCGGTTTTGACGGAAAATGGGCACCCACATAGCGGGCGAGCTTTTGGCCAGCCGCACCGTCGATTCGAAACCGCCGCTGGCCAGCGCGAATATCTGCTGCTCGCTTTGCTCTTTCTGCAACACCGTAAGCGCCAAAGCAAACGAGCTGATGTGCGAGATGTGTGACACGTACGCAGCGTGCAGGTCGTGGGCGGCGGCCGACATATACGTCAGTTGCATAGCCAAGCGCCCGAACACGGCCTCTACCCGCGCCAGCGCGTCGGGCGCACTGGCGGCTGCGTCGCACACCACCAAGGTTTTACCCTCAAACAGCTTCGGCACCGCGGCTTCGGGTCCCGAGTGCTCGGTGCCCGCCATGGGGTGCACCGCCACAAAGCGGGCCCGGTTGGCGTGGTCGGCTACCTGGCGCAGCAGTAGCTCCTTGGTCGAGCCCACATCAATAACTACCTGCCGGTCGGTGGCCACGTCGAGCACCTGGGGCAGCACCGTGAGCATGGCATCCATGGGCACCGCCACCACCACCAGATCGGCCCGGCCCACGGCCTCAGGCAGGTTATCAGCCGGCTCATTAATCAGCCCCAGCGCCAGGGCCTGCGCCAGGTTTTGGGGGCTGTGGTCGAGGCCGATAATATGGTGGGCCAACCCGGTTTCGCGCAGGCCAAGGGCCAGCGAACCGCCAATCAACCCAATCCCAATGATACTGACAACCATACTTTTACTATGTATAATGTGTGGAGTAAGAAGGAATGATACTGGCGTTGTGTGCGCTGCTTACCAGCTCACTGCCTGCACCCGTTTCAGCGCCGCTTGCAGCACTTTGGGCGGCTGGCATAAACTCACGCGAATGTAGCCGTTGCCGTTGCTGCCGAATATCCCGCCGGGTGTCAGAAACACGCGGGCCTGATGCAATAGCGCGTCGCTTAGGGCGTAACCGTCGGCGTATGCGGGCGGCACGGCAGCCCACACAAACAGGCCCACCTGGCCCGGTATGGGGTAGCAGCCGAGCTGCGCCAGCAGCTCCAGCACCAGTTCGCGGCGGGCGGCATACCGGGCATTCAGTTCCTGATGCCAGCTGTCGTCCAGGCCCAGGGCCACCACGGCCGCCAGCTGCACCGGCAGAAACATGCCCGAGTCGAGGTTGCTTTTAAAGCGTAGCACCTGCTGGAGCAAGTCGGCGCGGCCGGCCAGCAGCCCCACCCGCCAGCCCGCCAGGTTGTGCGACTTACTGAGCGAGTTCAGCTCCAGCACCACCTCGCGCGCGCCCGCCACCGCCAGCAGGCTTTGCGCGGGCTGCTCGTTGAGGATGAAACTATAGGGGTTATCGTGCACCAACAGAATATCGTGGGCGGTGGCAAACGCTACCAGCCGCTCGAAAAAGCCGGGGGGCGGCGGGGTGCCGGTGGGCATGTGCGGATAATTGACCCACATGATTTTCACCCGGCGCAAGTCCTGGCGGGCCAATGCCTCCAAGTCAGGCAGCCAGTTGTTTTCGGCCGTCAGGTCGTAGTCGCGGGGGGTGGCACCGCTGAGCTGGGCTGCGGCACGGTAGGCCGGGTAGCCGGGATTGGGCAGTAGCACCTCGTCGCCAGACTCCAAAAAAGTCATGCTTATATGCATAATGCCTTCCTTGGAGCCCAGCAAGGGCAGTGTTTCGGTGGCCGGATCGAGCGTTACGCCGTACTGGCGCTGGTACCAGCCAGCCATGGCCTGCCGCAAAGCGGGCACGCCTTGGTAGCTCTGGTAAGCATGGGCGTCAGGCCGCTGGGCGGCTTCCGTCAGGGTCGCCACCACGCGCGGGTGGGGTGGCAAATCGGGCGAGCCAATACCCAGATTAATCACGGGTTCTCCTGACTGATTGAGCGCGGCAATTTCGCGCAGCTTCTGCGAAAAGTAATATTCCTGGGTATGCTGCAGGCGGCTGGCAACTTGCATCTGACTGGTGTTTTAGCTATTAGGACGAACGGTGGATTGCATTGAGCCGGGAGTCAACTCAAACCAGCTCTGCCACAACGGTTTTTGGGGTGGCAACTACGGTATGCTTCAGCCGCTCCGATACGCTTAACGTAAGCGCGACTCTTTCATTCAACTCAAGTTCCATAGCCTCCCGGCAGTAGGCACCCACTCTGCAGGCTATCGGTGAGCGGAACTAGGGCCGCGAGAGTGGCCGCGAGCTGGGATGGCTCGTCGAACTCCAGGCCGGAGTGGAAAGCAGTGCCAGGTGCGGCCCGGTCGGCGGCACGGCTAACGCCAGCCCGAAATACCGACGGGCCGCAATCTGATGGAAAAAGCCCTCAAAACCCTGAATAGCAACCATGAGGTGAGGTAATGAAATAGAGAGTTTGGTGTTTGAGGCGCGTGACCAAGGGCACAAAAAAAGCGCCTCCCGAGAGTGTCGGGAGGCGCTGAAAATTTCGGTGTGAAATACTACAGAACGGCCGCTCGACTGCTGGGGAAGCAGTAGAAATAAAAGCTGGAATAAAAGCGGGCGGCAGACTGAAGCATGGCGACAAGGTGGGGCAGCAAACTGGCAATTCCAAATCTAACGCTTAAAAAAATCCTAACGAACGGTAGTCGATTCGGCTGGTGCTGCGCCTGTGCTGGTCAACAATTGCCTCGGCGGGCCAACTCTCCTGCTGCAACATCCGGCCTTAAGTTCAATGCATTGCGCTTAGCCTGACTGAGACCAGCGCCCAATCTGGCACGGTTTTGCCATATCCCCCTCACAACTGCCTCTCAGGCCTTCTTTCGCCCATATTTTCCGCTCATGACTACTACTAAGCTATTCGCTCGCCTCGCCGCCGCTACACTATTTGTTGCTGGTTTGACTACCGCCGCCGAAGCACAGGTACGCCGCGTTCCGGTTCGGCCCGCGCCCACCTATTCCTCCTCGTCGGCTACCGATGGCGTAAAGTTCGGCATCCGGGCCGGCGTAAACGTGGCCGACTTTTCGGGCGACGCCGTGGATACATTCAAGGACTTTGCCGCGCTGGGCAACGGTGCCCTCACCCAGGAGATGAAACCCGGCTTTTACGCCGGGCTATATGTCACGCTGCCGCTGGGGCCGCGCTTTGCCATCGAGCCCGGCTTGGGGTACTCCGAGAAGGGGGTGAGGCTGAACGGCCGCATTCCGTTCGAGCAGTTCGAATTCCTCAACGCCAAGCTCGACGGTACCGCCCGCCTGGCTTACCTCGATATTCCGATTCTGGCCAAAGCCTACATCACCGATGGCCTCTACGTGTACGCGGGCCCGCAGGCTTCGCTGCTGCTCTCGGGCAAAGCCCGGGTAAAGGCCAGCGCCTTCGGGTTTACGGCCTACCAGAACGATTTTGATATAAAGAACCGGCTGCAGACACTGGATTTTGCCGTAGTGGGCGGCCTGGGCTACCAGTTCCAGAACGGCTTCGGCCTGAACGCCGGTTATGATTACGGCTTGGTCTCCCTCGACAAAAACAACAACTTCGATATTCAGAACCGCGTCATCAAAGCCTCGCTGAACTACTCCTTTTAAGGCAAGTATTGAGAAAGTGCGTATTGGATAGTGAGATGCCGTTCTACCAGCCTATTGGGGTCAGTAGAACGGCATCTCACTATCCAATACATACTTCTTGGTACAAAATAAAAAACCGAAGGCGGCCCGGCGACGTGGGTGACACAGGAGCTGCAACTCACTGCGCCCGCCGTCTGTGAGTGAGGTGGACCGCCTTCGGAATATGGGGGCCGGATTTGCTGGGGCCGGCATTGAGGAGCTTGCAGGCGGCAACCAAGCTATCTGCTGTAAGCAGGAGCACCGGCTGGCTCCGTTAAGTTGCAAGCTAACGGCCCGAACCCGCATTTATTTTAATGATTACCGCAAGCTGCGAGGCCTTTTGCGGTAACTGCCGCGCCGACGGTTTTCAGCGGGCACCTACTACCGGAGCCGGCTGCAGGCCCTGGGCCAGGCGCACGAGGCGCACCAGTTCGGCGCGGTAGCCCTCTGGGTCGAAGCGGCGGGCGCCGTCGGCGAGGCGGGCGGTGGCCTCGTAGGTGGCGGTGCCGCGGTGCTCGCTCTGGCGCAGCAGCATGCCAAACTGGGCCACGGCGGCAGCAAAGCGCAGGTTTTCGCTGGCATCAGCCAAGGGCCGGGCTACGCCGGAGAGCGGTAGCGCCAACAGGCGGCTCATGGTGCCGCGCGGCTCCTTGTAGCGCAGCTTCACCGTCAGCAGCTCGGCCGAGGCCAGCGCCGGAGTCGTGGCCGGAGCGGGCTGGTACTTCAGCGCATCAACGGTGGTAGGCGCGCCCACGGGCACGATTTCGTAGAGGGCTGTAACGGTGTGGCCCGAGCCCAGCTCGCCGGCATCTTTGCGGTCATTGTTGAAGTCTTCGGCGGCCAGCAGGCGGTTTTCGTAGCCCACTAAGCGGTACTCGCGCACCCGGGCGGGGTTGAATTCGACCTGCAGCTTCACATCCTGAGCCAGTGTGAACAAGGTGCCGCCGAACTGGCTGACGAGCACCCGGCGGGCTTCGTCGAGGTTGTCGAGGTAGGCATAGTTACCGTTACCCTTGTCGGCCAGCAGCTCCATTTTCTGGTCCTGGTAATTGCCGCGGCCCACGCCCAGCGCCGTCAGGAATACGCCCGACTCGCGCTGCTGCACAATGAGGCGCTCCATGGCGCTGTCGCTCTGCTCGCCCACGTTGAAGTCGCCATCGGTGCAGATGATGACGCGGTTGTTGCCCTGGGCGTTGAAGTTCTGGCGGGCCACATCGTAAGCCAGGCGCAGGCCCTCGCCGCCGGCCGTCGAGCCGCCCGCACTCAGGTTATCAATGGCTCGCAGAATAGTGGCTTTTTCGGAGCCGGCGGTGGGTGGCAGCACGATGCCGGCGGCCCCGGCGTACACAACCAGCGCCACTTTATCCTGGGGGCGCAGCTGCTGCACCAGCAGCTTCAGGCCCTGCTGCACCAATCCCAGCCGGTCAGGACCGTCCATTGAGCCCGACACATCGATCAGAAAAACTAGGTTGGCGGGCGGAAGCTTGTCGGTGGCTAGGCGGCGGGCCTGCAGCGCCACCTGCACCAGCTGGTGCTGGGGGTTCCAAGGGCACTGGGCCTGCTCGGTGATGACACGGAACGGCTCGGCGGCCGTGGCAGCGGGCTGGGGGTAATCGTACTGGAAGTAGTTGAGCATTTCCTCGACCCGCACGGCCTCGGGCGGCGGCAGCTGGCCCTGCTGCAGAAAGCGGCGCACATTGCTGTAGCTGGCGGCGTCCACATCAATGCTGAAGGTGCTGAGCGGCTCCTTTTGCGCCGAGCGAAAACCGTTTTCGGCCACGCTGGCGTAGGTGTCGCCCGCACCGGGCTCGGGCTGCGGGAAGTATGGGCGGCCATAAGCGGCCATATCGGCGGACGGGCTTTTAGACACCGACCCGCGAATCCGGATGCCAGCGGCGCGGCCTTTCGTACCCGTCACGACCACTTCGCTGAGTTGTTTCGAATCTGCACTCAGTCCTACATCTACCACCTGCTGGCCATTGAGCTTCACTTCTTTCAAAGCAAATCCAATTGAGCTAAATACCAGCGCTTTGCCTGACTTGGGCACTTCAATTTGGTAGGTGCCATTGGCCTGGGTGCTGACGCCGATGGAGGTGCCTTTGACCACGACCGTGACGCCGGGCAGGCCCTGACCAGTGGTGCGGTCGGTTACGCGGCCGGTAACGATGTAAGTGGCCGGAGCCACGGCGGTGGCCGGGGCCGAACTGGTTTGGGCCGCAGCGGGACATGCGGGCAACAGCCCGGCCGCCAGCGCGAGATAGAGGAAACGGTGCATCAGCAGAAAGAATAGAAGGTGGAACCATCATGAACCGGCCGGGTTCTGAGTAGCTGATGCGCGGCCGGCGTGGATTCCACACGAAATTTTAAAAAACCTGAAAACCGACCGTCATTCTGAGCGGAGCGAAGAATCTCGCGTGCTTCGTTGAACAATAGTCATACGACGTCAGCACGCGAGATTCTTCGCTCCGCTCAGAATGACGTTCAGCTAATGACTCCCCACAAGCGCAGTACCTTTGCCCCACTTATGTCCTCACTGCTCACCGATTCGCTTAATTTCCTGTCTAAAGCCACCCCGCGCCGCCTCTGGAACGGGGCCCAGGTGGTAGGAGGATACATTTTGAGCAAGGCCACCGGCAAGGCCCGGCACTGGGGGCTGCCGGTGGCGCTCAGCTTCGAGCCCA
Source organism: Hymenobacter terrestris (assembly GCF_013377905.1). Classification (GTDB taxonomy): domain Bacteria; phylum Bacteroidota; class Bacteroidia; order Cytophagales; family Hymenobacteraceae; genus Hymenobacter; species Hymenobacter terrestris. Next base: position 22,513 of record NZ_JABKAV010000032.1, on the reverse strand, counting down.
CCACCAGCTGCAACCTGCGCTGCCCCGAGTGCCCCAGCGGCCTGCGCTCCTTCACGCGGCCCACCGGCATGCTGCCCGACGAGCTGTTCCGCAAAACCATTGATGAGGTAGCCTCGCGGCTCTGGTACCTGATTTTCTATTTCCAGGGTGAGCCCTACCTGCACCCCAACTTCCTCGATTTGGTGAAGTATGCAGCCGGCAAGGGCATCTATACGGCCACCAGCACCAACGCCCACTACCTCAACGACGACAATGCCCGCCGCACCGTGGAATCGGGCCTCGACCGGCTCATCATCTCGCTCGATGGCACCACCCAAGAGGTGTACCAGCAGTACCGCGTAGGCGGCAAGATAGATAAGGTACTGGAGGGTACCCGAAACGTAGTGAAGTGGCGCAAGGAGCTGAAATCGAGCACGCCGCGCATCGTGTTTCAGTTTCTGGTTGTGCGGCCCAACGAGCACCAACTGGATGAAGCCCGCACGCTGGCCCGCGAGCTGGGCGTGGACGACGTGTGGTTTAAAACGGCCCAGATTTACGACCACCACAACGGCTCGCCCCTCATCCCGACCATCGACTACTACTCGCGCTACGAAAACCAGGGCGACGGTACCTGGAACCTCAAAAACAAGCTGCTCAACCACTGCTGGAAGATGTGGCACTCGTGCGTGATAACCTGGGACGGCCTCGTGGTGCCCTGCTGCTTCGACAAAGACGCCGAATACCGCCTCGGGGACCTGCAGACCCAGACTTTCCGCCAGCTTTGGCACGGCCCCAAGTACCGGCAGTTCCGCGCCTCGCTGCTTAAAGGCCGCGACCAGATTGAGATGTGCCGCAACTGCTCAGAAGGCACTAAAGTCTGGGGGTAGAAAACAAGTATAATTTTTGCTTCCAGCGGTCCGGCATCGGTTTGCCTCTGCCTTGAATATTAGAACTTTTTCATGTTCGGAACAACAGATTTTCAACGAGCCTTTGAGCTTATTTCGGATAAGTTGGCGCGCTGGGCACAGGCGGTGCTGTTGCTACTGCCCAACTTGCTCATCGCCATCCTTATTCTCACGGTTACCTACTTCGTAGCCAAGCTGGTCCACCGCGTTGTGGAGCGGCTGCTGACCCGAGTTTCGCCCAGCATTACGCTCAACCAGCTAATTGCCACCATTATACATGTGGCCGTGCTGCTGATCGGCTTATTCTTCACGCTCGAAGTATTACAGCTCGACAAAACGGTTACCTCCCTGCTGGCCGGTGTCGGCATTATTGGTCTGGCGCTGGGTTTTGCCTTCCAGGATATTGCGGCCAACTTTATCAGCGGTATTCTCATTGCCGTGCAGCGGCCCTTTACGGTGGGCGACGTCATCCAGACCGAAACCTATTTTGGTACTATTGAGCGAATCAACCTGCGTACGCTCGATCTGCGCCAGGTAACGGGCGAGCTGGTGCGCGTGCCCAACCGTAAGGTGTTCGAAAGCTCGGTTATCAACTTCACCGAAACCACGCAACGCCGGGTCGATGTGCCCTGCGGCGTGAGCTACAATGCCAACCTGGAGCAGGTGCGGGCCGTGGTGCTGGAGTGCATGCACGACTTCCCGGGCATGCTCACGCAACGGCCGCTGGAGGTGATGTTCACTGAGTTTGGCGAAAGCTCCATCAACTTTACTTTGCGTTTCTGGATTCCGTACCGCCGCCAGACCGATTACGTGAGTGCCAAGAGCGAGGCTATGATGCGCATCAAGCGCGCCTTCGACCACGCCGATATCTCCATTCCGTTTCCCATCCGCACCCTCGACATTTCGCCCGAGCTACTCGATAAGCTTGGCCGGGGGCTGGGCCGCGCGCCCGAACAGCAACAGGAACAGGAACAGCAACAACAATAACCACCTGATTGAAAGGCTTCTAAAGCCAACATTCTGACCTCCCGCTCAGTAAGCGGGAGGTCGGAATGTTGGCTTTAGGGCAAATAGCTTCGTGAGCCGCTACTTGTGGTTCTTGTCGAGGTTTTTGCCCAGGTCTTCCACCGTTTTCAGGAATTCGTCCACGTTCGTGTCGCCGTAGGTTCCGAAGGCCGTGGCAATGGTCCCTTTAACGCCGTCGGTGGTTTCAATGGCGTATAGAATCGACATATCGTCGGGGTTGCTTTCACCTTCAAAGCGGTAGAAATCCACGATGGTTACTTCTTCGGGCATGTAGCCGCGGGCGCTGTTATCGTCGCTGAGCGGGAAGAGCTTGCCGTCGGTTACCCGGAAATCGGCCGTGAAGCCGTCGGCGTTCAGCTTGCTTTCCACATTCACGAGGCTACGTTCTTTTTCGTTGTCTTGCATGACCAGGGGATTAGGTGTCGGAGAGAGTACAGGAAAGGAATAACGAGGGCGGCTAATACTACTGCCCCCGTGCCGGGCTATACGTAGCCGGTACGGGGGCAGGTTATATCGAAATACCGAAAAGCAAGCTTAACCTTAGCCAGCCGCTTTCTGCCGTTGCTGAGCCAGGTCAATCGTGCGCTGAATCTGGTCTACATCGAAACCCGAGCAGGCGCTGCCGCACCCCTTGGCGCAGCCGCTCTGGCGCTTATCAAAAGCCCGCCAGAAGATGCGTCCTACGTAAAATGCCGCACCCGCAAAGAGTAACGCGATGATGAGATACTGTAACCACATGCTGATTATTGGTTAGTGAAGAGACGTCATACTGCTCAGAACGTTGTAGGGGCGGGGGGGGGCCCCCCCCCCCCCCCCGCGGCGGAGGGTTGGGTGGTGGGGGGGGGGGGGGGGGGGGGGCGGGGCCCCCCCCCCCCCAGGAGGCGGAACCCACAGAAAAAAAAAAAAAAAAACAACCTGAGACGGCGCTTTTGGGGAAAAAAGGGGGGAAGGGGGGGGGGTTATCGTTTTTCTTGGCGAAATGTGGGAGAAAAAGGGAGGGGGGGGGGGGCCGCCCCCCCGCCCGCCACTGAACGAAACCGACTTGCACCGTTCAACGCCGGGCGGGGGCCAGCCCCGCCTCTACTTATGCTGGCAGAATACGCCGCAACCTGCGCCGCTAACTACTCCTCCATGCTCGACCAGATTCAAGCCTACGTTCAAGAACACAGCCTCTTCTCCCCCACCGACACCCTGCTGGTGGCCGTTAGTGGCGGGCTCGATTCGGTAGTGCTGGCCGATGTACTCCACCGGTTGGAGCAGCCGTTTGCCGTGGCGCACTGCCATTTTGGGCTGCGCGGCGAAGAGGCCGATGCCGATGAGGAGTTTGTGCGCAAGATGGCCCAGCAGTACAAGGCGCCCTACTTCGCCGAGTTCTTCCAGACCAAGAAGTTCGCTGAGCAGGAAGGGATTTCGACCCAGATGGCGGCACGGGCCCTACGCTACGAGTGGTTCGAGCGGGTGCGCCAGCAGCAGGGCTACGCCGCCATTGCTACCGCCCACCACCAGCGCGACGCGGCCGAAACCATGCTGCTCAACCTCACCCACGGCACCGGGCTAGCGGGTTTGCACGGCATCAAGGCCAAGACCGGCTACCTCGTGCGGCCGCTGCTGGCCGTGAGCAAGCCCGATTTATTCGACTATGTAGTGGAAAACCGCCTCATCTGGCGCGAGGATGCCAGCAACGACTCGCCGGTGTACCAGCGCAACCGCCTGCGCCTCGAGGTGCTACCGGTACTGCGCGACATCAACCCCAACCTCGACCACACCATGAGCACTACGGCCGAGCGGGTGGGCGGGGCCGAAGAAATAGTGCGCCGCTACGTGGCCGACACCGCCGCCCAGGCCCAGCGCACCGAACCCGAGGCCACCTACCTCGACATTCGGCTGCTACAAAACACCGCCGCCACGGCCCTGGTGCTGCACGAGTTGTTGCGGCCCTTCGGCTTTGCCTACCCGGTGGTAAAGGATATCGTGCGCAGCTTCGGGGCCGAGCCGGGCCGCCGCTTCGAGTCGCCGACGCACCTGCTGGTGAAGGACCGCGAGCAGTTGGTCATCACGCCGCGTCGGCTCAGTCAGTTCGGCACCTACCAGCTCCAAGCGGGCCAGGAAGTGCTTAAAATTGACGGGCTACACCTGCGTACCGAGTTACTCGAAGTGCCGGAAGGTTACGAGCCGCCCCGCGGCAAAGCCTTGGCCGCCCTCGATGCCGACGCGCTCAAATTCCCGCTCACGGTGCGCCCCTGGCAGGAAGGTGACTGGTTTATGCCCATCGGCATGAAGGGTAAGAAGCTGCTTTCCGACTTCCTCATCGACCAGAAAGTACCCCTCAACCTGAAAGACAGCGTGTGGGTGCTGGTGTCGGCCGACGGTAAAATTGCCTGGGTTATCGGCCACCGCCCCGACGACCGGTTCAAGGTGACCGAAGAAACCGAGCGCGTGCTGGTGATACGGCGAATGTGAGTTGGAGAAGTGAGAAAAGGAACGTCATTCTGAGCGGAGGCGCAGCCGCAGTCGAAGAATCTCTACTACAATGGTAACCCAGCCGGCGGCAACCAAGCGGTAGAGATTCTTCGACTGCGCTCAGAATGACTGTTCTTTCCTCTTCCTTCTCACCTCCCCCGTTTCACTTCTCTGTACGCACCCCTCACTTCTAAACTCTACGCCGTAACTTTACGCGCATCCCAATATTCACACCCAATTCCACCGCTCAATGAAAGTTACCGTAGTTGGAGCCGGCAATGTAGGCGCGACCTGCGCTGATGTACTGGCCACCCGCGAAATTGCCAACGAGATTGTTCTGGTTGACATTAAGGAGGGTTTCGCCGAAGGCAAAGCCCTCGATATCTGGCAGAAATCCCCTGTTATCGGTTACGATTCCCGCACGGTGGGCGTAACCAACGACTACTCGCGCACCGCCGGTTCGGAGGTGGTTGTGATTACTTCGGGCCTGCCCCGCAAGCCCGGCATGAGCCGCGACGACCTGATTTCGACCAACGCCGGCATCGTGAAATCGGTGACCGAGCAGGTGGTGAAGCACTCGCCCAACGCCATCATCATCATCGTCAGCAACCCGCTCGACGTGATGACCTACCAAGCCCACCTCACCTCCGGCCTCGACCGCACCAAGGTATTCGGCATGGCCGGCATCCTCGATACGGCCCGCTACCGCGCTTTCCTGGCTGAGGCGCTCAACGTGAGCCCCAAAGACATTCAGGCAGTGCTCATGGGTGGCCACGGCGACACCATGGTTCCCCTGCCCCGCTACACTACCGTGGGCGGCATTCCCGTTACCGAACTCATCGGCAAAGAAGAGCTTGACGCCATTGTGCAACGCACGGCCGTCGGCGGCGGCGAGCTGGTGAAACTGATGGGTACTTCGGCTTGGTACGCGCCCGGCGCGGCCGCAGCTCAGATGGTAGAAGCCATTGTACGCAACCAGCGTCGCGTGTTCCCCGTGTGCGTGAAGCTCGAAGGCGAGTACGGCATGGACGGCGTGTACCTCGGCGCACCGGTTATCCTGGGCAAGAACGGCATCGAGAAAGTAATTGAGCTGCAGCTCAACGACGACGAGAAAGCGCTGCTCGAAACCTCCCGCGGCCACGTGAAAGAAGTAATGGACGCCCTGGACAAAATGAACAAGGCTAACGCCTAGAGATATACCAGTTTTCTGGTTTTCCATAAAGCCAAACGGCCGCCCTGCATCCTGCAGGGCGGCCGTTTGGCTTTAACTACTGATCAGATATCAGCGACATCCAATCAGCTGCAACTTCTGTGATTTATTGTTGGCTGGCTTTGAAGAGCTTCTGCTTTTCTTCCTTGGACAGGCTTTCATAGCCGGAGTGGGAAATCTTGTCGAGGATGAGGTCGATTTCGTCTTCGGCAGGTTGGGTGTTGCTGGTTTTGCGGCTGGCGGCTGGTGCGGTACCTCTGGCGGTAGCAACGGAAGCTGCGGCAGGGGTGCGGTGCGTGACGCGCAGGTTGGGACGCTTGGAGAACACCCGGCCCACCCAGTCGCCCACGGCCTGCACTGGGCGGCCCAGGTCGCGGCCGGCGCGCAGCTGCCTGATGAAGATATAGCCCAGCACTGCCCCACCGATGTGGGCAATGCCACCGCCGGGGTTTCCCTGGTTGATGGCCAGAATTGACAGCAGAATGACCACGGCCGCAATGTACTTGATGCGCACCGGCCCGATAAGAATGAGGTTGAACTGATACTCGGGCATGAGCGTGGCGGCGGCCATGATAATAGCCGTAACACCCGCCGAAGCCCCAATCAGCGGAATACCAAGGGCCGGCTGCAGGGCCGGAATCAGGTTATAGGAAAGCACGAAAAACAACGCCCCCGCCAGCGCCCCCAGAATGTACACGCTCACCAGGCGTCGGTCGCCGAGGTACTCGCGCACCAGGGCCCCAAACCAGTACAGGTTTATCAGGTTGAAGAGGATGTGCAGAAAGCCTTCGTGGGTGAAGGCGTAAGTAAGCACCGTCCAGGGGTGGCGTAGCAGGCCCGGCAGGTCGGAGGGCAGCTGGAACTGGCGGATGAGGTTGGGGTAATATTGCGCATAGGTACTGGTGAGGCGCATAATGGCCTCGGTGAGCACCAGAAACACAAACACCAGCACGTTGATGAGCAGCAGTTGGTTGAGCGCATTGTCGCGGCGGCTGAACGCGGTGCGGATATCATGGAAAACACTCATCTCGTTGGTCGTTTCTTGTTGGTCGTTTCTCGCGGGCGGTGGCTCGTTGGGCTTTGCGGCTTTCCGCTGAATTCTTTAAACAACGGAAAGCAAAAAACGAGCAACTACAACCGAAATACTAGTAAAACTGCTTGCGGTTCCGTTCCCAGAGCATCACCAGTACGAAACCAACCAGCAAACCGGCCACGTGGGCAAAATGAGCCACGTTGTCGCCGGGAGTTTGGTTGACGCCGCTGTACAGCTCGTAGAGGCCGTATAGGGGTACTAGGTACTTGGCCTTAATGGGTACGGGCAGCGGAAAAATAAAGAGCGTGGTGTTGGGGAACAGGTAGGCAAAAGCGAACAGCACTCCGAACAGTGCCCCCGAGGCTCCCACCATGGGCATGTTCAGGCTGCGGTTATATAGCTCCTGCATGGAATTCAGAATGCCCTGCACTAAACCAGAGTCGTCGGGCGTGGCATGGAGCTGGCGAACCACTGCATCGAAGGCCCCTGGGTTGTATTGCTTAGCATGTTCGTCCGCGAAATCCTGCAAGTGAAGGTCCGAAGGGTCCTGCTGAAAAGCCTCGATGTTCTGACGCATTTTATTGATTTCGTAGTAGCGCAGCCCCGAGTAGAGCATGCCCGACCCTAGCCCGCAAACAAGCCAGAAAATCAGAAAGCGCTGCCCGCCCCAGCGCTGCTCCAGCAACGGCCCGAACACCATCAGACCAAACATATTGGAGAAAATATGCCCGATGCCGCCGTGCATGAACATATACGTCAGAAACTGCCAGGGCTGAAAGAACTCGGAACCCACCGGGTAGAGTGCCAGCAAGCCCAGCCCACCCGGCAGGGTGTTGGCCAGCAGAAAGAAAACCACGTTGGCGATGAGCAGATTGCGGACCGTCGGCGTGAGTTGAAACATATAGAGGGAGCTAGAAACGGGAAGGAAGGAACTGCAAGCAGGAAATGCAGAGCGAGCAGCAGAGAACAACAATACAAAGGAACATCATGCTGGGCGAAGCCGCAGCCCGAGTCGAAGCATGTCTACCGCTTAGTTGAGCCGTTGTTTACAAAGAGGCGGTGGAGATGCTTCGAGTGTACGGACGCCAGATGAGACATGACGCTCTTTTTTCACCTCGCCGCCTTCCCTCCTACCCAAACAACTCCCGCAGCTGGCTCAGCTCCAGCATCACAATGGTACGGCGGCCGTCGGGGGTGTAGTTGGGCACGGTGCAGGCGAAAAGCTTATCGACGATAGTCGTCATCTCGCGCTCCGAGAGGCGGGCTCCGGCGGCGCTAGCGGCCACGCGGCGGGCCAGGGCGCGCGCCATCTGCTCGCGCCGGTCGAGCTTCACGGGGCCGCCATTGCGGAACTGCTCAATCAGGCCTTCCAGAAGCTCCTTTTCGTCGCGGGCCGGCACATCGGCCGGAATGCCCTCGACGGCAATGGTGTGGCGGCCGAAATCGGTGAAGCGGAAACCCAGGGCCCGCAGCGCGTCCTCCACTTCGCGGAGCACGGCAAAATCCTGGGGCGTAAAGGTGATGGTGCGCGGGAACAGCAGCGTCTGGGAAGCACTAACGTCGCGCTCCAGGGCCTGGGCGTACTGCTCGAACAGGATTCGCTCGCGGGCGGCCACCTGGTCAATCAGCATCACGCCCGACTTCACCGGCACCAGCAAATACTGCTGGTGCAGCTGCAGCACCTTGTTGCCCGGCCCGGTGCTCGACTCCAGCAACGGTAGCTCGGGCGCGGCGGCCGTAGCCGGCAGCGGGGCGGCCGGTTGCAGCTCCGTTTCCGGCGCGGGCGGGGTTGATTCGGCCGGGGCGGCAGGCAGCACTTCGCCGGTTTCGGGATCCACGGTTTCGGCGGTGGGCGGCGTGGTAGGCGGCGGCAACACCGGCACTTTGGGCACGGTTACGCCGGCGGCGGTGGCCTCGTGCTCCACGTCGGGCAGATTCACGCGGCTCAGGCTGCGGTAGAAATCTTCCAGCTCCTGCTTGGCCTGCTCGGTGGGGCGCGGCGTAAGGGGCCGCTCGAAGGCGCTGGCGGTTCGGCTGGCAGAGCGCGGGTTAGCCAAGTTGTTGGCGGCACTGGCGGCGGCGGCCAGCGCATCGGGCCGGCCGGCATTGTCGTCGAAGGGGTTCCGCTCGTTGCCCGAAAGCTGCAGCGGCCGGATGGCCCCGAAGTTCACATCACCCGCGAAATCGAGCGAGGGCGCCATGTTGTGCAGGCCCAGGCTCTGCTTCACGGCCGAGCGCACAATGGCGTACACCGTTTTCTCGTCCTCGAACTTGATTTCGGTTTTGGTGGGGTGCACGTTGATATCGATGCTCTTGGGGTCGAGGTCCAGAAACAGCACGTAGAACGGATGCGTGTCTTTGGGCAGCAGGCCCTCGTAGGCCGTGAGCACGGCGTGGTTGAGGTAAGCCGAGCGGATAAAGCGGTTGTTGACGAAGAAGAACTGGTCGCCCCGGCTCTTCTTGGCCGACTCGGGCTTGCCAATAAAGCCGTGCACCGTCAGAAACGGGGTTTCCTCGTCCACCTGCGCCAGCTGCTCCTTGTAGCCATTGCCCAGCAGCGCCACAATGCGCTGGCCCAGCTTACCGGCCGGCAGGTTAAACACCTCCAAGTCGTTCTGAAAAAGCGAAAACGCAATCTGCGGGTTGGCCAGCGCCACATGCTGGAACTCGTCGAGAATGTGCCGCATTTCCACGGCGTTGCTTTTGAGGAAGTTGCGGCGGGCCGGCACATTGAAAAACAGGTTTTTCATGCTGATGCTCGTGCCGTCGGGGCAGGCCACGGGCTGCTGGCTCGTAATCTGCGAGCCTTCTACCAGCAGCAGTGTGCCGGTGTCCTGGTCGCGGGTTTTGGTGCGCAGCTCCAGCTGGGCCACGGCGGCAATGGAGGCCAGCGCCTCGCCCCGGAAACCCAGCGTGCGGATGCGAAACAGGTCGTCGGTGGTGCGGATTTTACTCGTGGCGTGGCGTTCCAGGCTCATGCGCGCATCGGTCGGGCTCATGCCGGCCCCATTGTCCACTACCTGCACCAGCTGCTTGCCGGCGTCTTTCACAATCAGCTGCACCTGGGTGGCACCGGCGTCCACGGCATTTTCGAGCAGTTCCTTTACGGCCGAAGCCGGGCGCTGCACCACTTCGCCGGCCGCAATCTGGTTGGCCAGGTACTCGGGCAGCAGTTGAATAATATCGGGCATTTTTAGGGGAAGCGAGGAGTTGGGAGCTAGAGTACGGGAGGTAGACAGGTAGCAGACAGGAGGCATAGGGATGGCAGGACCTTTTTACGCCTTATCTGGCTTCCACATAGCTGAAGCATACCTACCGCTTCGTTGAATTAATAGTGAAGCAAAGCGGTAGCGATGCTTCGACTGCGCTCCGCTACGTTCAGCATAACACGTTCTTTTTTTGCCCTTTTTACGGTTGGCATTTTGATTCTATCCGCCTGATAACAACCGGCGTCGGGAATTTCTCCGTAAGTTTGCAGCCAACTTTGGCAGGCCGTGCCGACACCATTCGGCTAGCTTCGGCGTTGGGCGGGGTGAGTGGCCGGGTTGTAAAGGCGGTAGCGGTTGCGTAACATGCGGCTAACTATTGTCCAGACCTTGGTTGAAGGAGCAAAATTACTTTTTTTCGGCTCGTCATCCACTAGTACCAATTTAGTCAGAATTACCGGGGCCGATGCGCAAAGAATTTAGGATTGGGCTTTTTTTGCTGGTCCTGGCCCTCACCGGCCTGTTTGTTTCTTCCTCCGCTCCACCGGCGGCCGACATGGGCCGGCCCATGACAGCCGCCGAGCAACAGTGGGTCGACAGCGTATTTGCGGGCCTCACGCCCGAGCAGCGCCTGGGCCAGCTGTTTATGGTGGCCGCCTACTCCAACAAAGACCGTAAGCACGTTCAGTACACCGAGTTTCTGGTGAAGAACTATGCCATTGGCGGGCTCATGTTTCTGCAGGGCGGTCCGCGCCGGCAGGCCCACCTCACCAACCGCTACCAGGCTGCCTCCAAGGTGCCGCTGCTCATTGCCATGGATGCCGAGTGGGGCCTCGATATGCGCCTCGATTCGAGCATGCACTTCGCCAAAGGCATGACCCTGGGTGCCATGGACGACGACGAGTACGTGTACCAGATGGGTCGCGAAATTGCGCTCAACCTCAAAACGCTGGGCGTTCACGTCAGTTTCTCGCCCGTCATCGACGTCAACTCCAACCCCAGCAACCCGGTTATCGGCAACCGCTCGTTCGGGGAGAACAAGGAACAGGTAGCGGCCCGCGGCGTGCGCTACATCCGCGGCCTGCAGGACCACGGCGTGATGGCCGTTGTCAAGCACTTCCCCGGCCACGGCGACACCGATGTGGACTCGCACGTGGCTCTACCGGTTATCAACTCCGACCTGGCCCGGCTCACCAACATCGACCTCTACCCCTTCCGCCGCGCCATCGACCAGGGCGTGATGGGCGTGATGGTGGGCCACCTATTCGTGCCGCTGCTCGATACTAGCCGCACGCTGTCGGCTACTATCTCGCCCAATCTGGTTACTGGTTTGCTCAAGGATAAGATGGGCTTTCGGGGGCTCGTGTTCACCGATGCACTTAACATGAAGAGCGTATCGGACCTGTACAAGGGCGGCGAGTTGGATGCGCTGGCCTTGCTGGCCGGCAACGATGTGCTACTGTTTTCGGAGGATGTGCCCATGGCCGTTCAGAAGATAAAGGAAGCCATTGCGGATGGTAAAATTGCGCAGGCCGACGTGGATTCGCGGGTGCGGAAGATGCTACGGGCTAAGTTTTGGGCCGGCCTCAACCACTACCGCCCGGTAGATGTGCCCAACCTGATGGCCAACCTGAACCGGCCTCTGAGCCGCATGGTACAGCAGCAGATATATGAGCACGCGGTAACGGTAGTTAAGAACGACGACGACATTCTGCCCTTTCAGCGCCTCGACACGCTGCGCATTGCCTCCATCACTATTGGCTCGCAGGCGGAGACCTACCGCGAAACGATGGGCAAGTACCAGAACGGACCGGTGTACGCCGTGCCCAACCGCTACGCCCCCGATTCCACTTTCAGCCGCATTGGCCGGCAGCTGGCCCCCTACAATGTAGTGGTGGTGAGCCTGCACAATATGAACAACACGCCGGTCCATAATTATGGGCTCGGCGACGGGGCGCTGAAGTTTCTGCAAACGCTGCAGGCCAACCCGCGCCTGAAAACGGTGGTGGTGATGTTCGGCAACGCTTACGCCCTCAAAAACGTGGAAGCCAGCCGCAACCTGGTGTGCGGTTACGAAGACAATTTCGCCTCACAGCTGGTTGTGCCGCAGGTACTGTTCGGGGCGCTACCCGCCAGAGGCCGCCTGCCGGTTACGGTGTCCGAAGACTTGAAAGCCGGCCAGGGCCTGCCCACCCCCGACTTCCGCCGCCTGCGCTACGGTACACCCGAGGAGGTTGGTCTTGACTCGCGCATTCTGGCCCAGATCGACAATGTAGCCCTGGAGGCCGTGGCCTACGCCGCTGCCCCCGGCTGCCAGGTGCTGGTAGCCAAAGACGGGATGGTGGTGTTCGACAAAAGCTACGGCTTCTACACCTACGACAAGGAGCAGGCTGTCAACAACGGCACGCTCTACGACCTGGCCTCGATAACCAAAGTTGCCGGCACGCTCCAGGCCATTATGTGGCTAAAGGATGAGGGCCGCCTCAGCCTTGATGAGAAGGTGGCGACTTACCTGCCCGAGCTAAAGACGACCAATAAAAAAGACATGACGGTGCGCGACGTGCTTATGCACCACGCTGGCCTCAAGCCCGGTATTGCTACCTGGGAGCGAACCGTTACCAGCAGCGGCCCCAAGCCCGAGTTCTACGCCAGCACCGAGTCGCCCAAATTCTCGCGCGAGGTAACGCCCAACCTGTTCAGTGCCGCATCCTCCGACGACGCGGTGTGGGGTTGGGTGCAGGAATCGGCGCTGCTGCCCAAGGTGAAGGGCAAGTACCCGGTCGAATATTCCGATCTGAGCTTTATAGTGATGAAGCGGCTGGCTGAAAAGCTTCTCAAGCAGCCCATCGAGCAGTTTCTGGCCCAGCAGTTCTACCGCCCGCTGGGCCTGAACTCGATGACCTACAACCCGCTCGACAAATTCCCAAAGTCGTGTATTGCGCCCACCGAAAACGATACCTACTACCGCCGCACCCTGTTGCAGGGCAGCGTGCACGACCAGACCGCCGCCTTGGTGGGGGGCGTAGGTGGCCACGCCGGCCTGTTTGCCAATGCCAACGACTTGGCCGTGCTCATGCAAATGAACCTGCAGAATGGCCGTTACGGCGGGCAGCGCTTCTTCCAGACGCCCGTGGTAACCGAGTTTGCCCGCGGCATTGAAGAGGGCAGCCGCCGGGGCTTGGGCTGGGACCGGGGCGACCCAAGCAAGCCCGAGGGGCCCACCAGCAACCTGTCGCCGGCCAGCACGTTCGGCCACACCGGCTTTACCGGCACCTGCGTCTGGATGGACCCGGAAAACAAAATCATGTACATCTTTCTTTCTAACCGCGTATACCCCGACGCCGGCAATAAGAAGCTGGTGCAGTACAACATCCGCACCCGCATCCATGATGTGATTTACAAGGCACTGCAAAAGTCATGATCTGTTGTCCGACATTTGCGTTTATTTGATTCCGCAACCGGCGGTGAGGCGTTCCAGACAGGAGCAACTCACCGCCGGTTTTTTTGTCCCCTGTTTTTCTGTCTTTTCGCGTAGCGCTACGCCTATCTGGTCCCTCTCAGTATGAACATCGGCATCGTTTGTTATCCCACTTTTGGCGGCTCGGGCGTCGTAGCCACCGAATTGGGAAAGGCCCTGGCGCAGCGTGGGCACCGTGTCCACTTCATCACCTACAGCCAGCCAGTACGCCTGGATTTCTTCAACGAGAACCTGTTCTACCACGAGGTATATATCCCCCCTTACCCACTATTTCAGTTTCCGCCCTACGAGCTGGCGCTGGCCAGCAAAATGGTGGACATTGCCCAGAACGAGAAGCTTGATGTACTGCACGTGCATTATGCCATTCCGCACGCTTCGGCCGCTTTCATGGCCAAGCAGATTCTGCTTACCCGCGGCATCCGCATTCCGGTGGTCACTACGCTGCACGGCACCGACATTACGTTGGTAGGCAAAGACGCCAGCTACGAGCCGGTGGTAACCTTTAGCATCAACCAGAGTGATGGCGTAACGGCCGTGTCGGCCGATTTGCGGCGCGAAACCTACGAGTACTTCGCCATCGAGAAGGAAATTGAGGTAATTCCCAACTTCGTCAATTTGGAGCGTTTTCAGAAGCAGGCCAAAAACCATTTTAAGGCCGCTATTGCGCCCGAAGGCGAAAAGCTGCTGGTGCACACCAGCAACTTCCGCTCGGTGAAGCGGGTAGATGACGTGGTGCATATTTTTGCCGGTGTACGCGCCCAGATGCCCGCCAAGCTACTGTTGGTTGGCGACGGCCCCGATCGACCGCGCATCGAGAAGCTCTGCCGCGACATCGGCCTGTGTCAGGACATCCGCTTTTTGGGCAAGCTGGAGGCCGTGGAGGAGGTGCTCAGCATTGCCGATCTGTTTCTGATGCCCTCCGAAAAGGAAAGCTTCGGTCTGGCGGCCCTGGAGGCCATGGCCTGTGAGGTGCCCGTTATCAGCACCAACGCCGGCGGCATCCCCGAGTTGAATGAGCACGGCGTAACCGGTATGGTCAGTAACGTAGGCGACGTGGCCGACATGGTAAAAAACGCCCTCTACGTGCTCGACGACGAAAACCTGCCCCGTTTTAAGGCCGCTGCCCACGCCCGCGCCGAAACCTTCGCCCTCGATACGGTGGTGCCTCTTTATGAAGACTGCTATCAGCGCGCTATTGATGCAGTGGCGGTGAACGTTCAAAAATAGAATTTACGCAAAAGAAGGCCGTGAGCCTGTAACGCGAAGCTGGACTCAAAAACAGTCCGAGCTCTACATCCTACTGAAGCTGTACAGTGCCTTCGTTCAAACAGCCGCTGGGGTTTGGGTTACAGGTGGCTTTCCAGTGAAAGCAACTGGTTTTCGATCTGGTCGGCGAAGGTGTTAATCTGGTCGAGGCCGGCGCGGGCCTCCTCGATGAGGCCGCGCTGGTAGCGGTTGGCCAGCTCGAAGCTGGTACCCAGCATTTGCTGCAGGGTGTTTTCCAGTTCCTGCACGGCGGGCTGACTGCCCAATTCGGGCTTTAAAACCATCTGAATCCACTGGCCCAGCGGGTTTTCGGCGTACGTAAACAGGGCCGGCTCAGCTTCGCGCACCCCGTAGAGCACCGAGCGCAGCCGCGACTTAAAAAGTACCTGCTTAACGCGGGCCTGTTGAAAGTCGAAAGAAGAGAGAGGCATGCCAGGAATTACAGAAAGCGGGTAGATGAGGAAGCACGGGCAGGTCTTTGCCTAAAAAGCCAACTCGCTATCGGTGGGGGCGTCCGACATTCGGCCGCGGAGTTGCTCCAGGGCTTGGCGGGTGCGCACCAGCTCAGTCACATCGTAGGCATAGGCCGTAATACCAGCCGGCTGGCCGTTTTCCTCAAAGCGCTGGTAGAAAAAGTTGAAGTAGCAGTCGCGTAACTGGCCGTCGGGGCCGGCCAGCTGCACCAACAGCTCATTACCTACCATGGGCTCACCGGTGCGAAACACACCATCGAGTATGGCAATTATGCCCTGACTCACAATTTCGGGAAACACTTCGGCCACGGTTTTTCCCACCAGGTCTTGCTGGCCCACCGACTCCTTAAAGCGAGTGTTGGCAAACTCGTAGCGGTGGTCAGGTCCGCGAACCACACTAATCATGGCCGGGGCATCGGCAAAGAGGTCCAGCAGAATTTGCCGCTGCTGCTGGGCCCGCTGGTACTGTTCGTAGGCCTGGTCCGAGAGCAGGGCCTGCTGCTCATTGGCTTCCAACAGCTCTGTTACCATAAGCTTTTGCTCATGGATGTCGGCATTGCAGCCCACCCACATTTGAATCTGACCGTCGGGCCCAAGGCGTGGTACACCCGTGGCCAGGTGCCAGCGGTAGCTGCCGTCGCGCCGCCGCATACGGTACTCGGCCTGGTAAGAACTGCCCTGCTGACGGGCGGTTTCCCAGCGGGCGGTGGTGGGGGCCACGTCGTCGGGGTGTAGGTCGGCCACCCAGCCCCAACCCAGGGTATCGGCCAGGGAGCGGCCGGTGAAATCAGTCCAGCGGGCGTTGAAAAATTCGGCGGTGCCGTCGGGCTGGGTGGTCCATACCAGTGTAGGCAGGCTTTCGAGGACAAAGCGGTTGCGCTCGGTGGCCTCGTTGAGTTCGCGCTGTACCTCGGCGGCGTGGCGGGCGGCCAGTATGGCCTCGGTCACGTCCTCCGACGCTTGCAGGATGTAGCGCAGCTCGCCGTGGGCGTCGAGCTGGGGATGGTGGGAAATCTGCCAGTACCGCTCCTCGGTGCCGCCACCCTGCGCGGCGGGCCGCGCAATATCGTAGCGCAGCAGCGGCATCACATGAACCCGCAAGGTACGCCGCACCGCCTCGTGCGAGGCCAGCAGATCGGCCTGGCTTTGGGGGTCGCCGGGGTAGGCATCGAAAATATAGCGGCCTACCGCCTGCTCGCGGGGCAGCATCGACACGGCCACGTGCTCGTCGGAGTTGTCGAGGATGGTGCCATCGGGGGACAGTAACAGGTAGGCACCCGGCAGCGTCCGAAACAGACCTTGAAAATCGACGGAAGCAAGAGAATCGGCCATGAAGGAAAATTGTAGACGTAAAATTGGCGGGCAGTAATGAAGCCGTGGTAAAGTCCGGGTCAGTAAAAAACTTCCCGAATCAGCAAGCAACCGCAACGCCAGGCTGGGGCAGATAAGTGGCTGTAGTCCGCGAGTAAGTAAAGGCTAGTGAGGTAAAGATACTCTGCGGCCCTCCGCCTGATATTCTCTGCCAAACATTTTCTTGCCAGGCCTTACACACCTCGTGAAAGCTACTACCCGCGTGCACTGGCAGAGGAATTCCTCGCAGTTTCGAACAGTTAACCGAAGCCGGGAAATACTAGTGCCGGCAGGCGCAGGCGCAACCATTTCGCTTGTTGTTATTCAGCCCGAATGTTACCGCGCCAGTTCGCCCGCCATATGGGCCAGACTATATTTCGGGCTCATCAACAGCATTAGGCGTCCTATCTGCGGCAGTTCTTGGCTAAACCACTTATCCCGGCGCTGCCACCCACAAATAACTAAGTCCTGAATAAACATGGCCACAACCCCTCCCGGGCTCAGGATACATTCTTTTTACCAACTGAGTAACCAAATGCCTCACCTAAAACATGGCTACTGCCTCGCGCTTTACCGCCAGAATAGCAGCGGCAGTAGGGTCGGGAAGCTGATCATTCATCATGGTTTCAAGGATGCGGCGCGCCAGCTCGGAGCCGCGGGCTTCGGCGGGGTTGGGCAGCTTCTGAAACTGGCTGCTGATGAGGTTGCTAACAGTGTTCTGAGCCTGCCGCACGGCCGCCCAGGTTTCGGGCTGCATGTAGAGTTGCTGACTGAGGTTGTGCTCCACTTCGGCCCGAATTTCCTGGAGCAGCAGCCGGTGGTAATCGGCGGCCGGTAGGTTGGCGCTGCTCACCCGAATGAGCAGATTTTGGGGGCTGAGGCGCTCCAGCAGCAACGTAACGCGCTCCAGCGCCTGCAGGCGTAGCGGCAAGGTGGCTTTGCTGGCCTCCAGGCGCATTTCGAGCAGGCGGCGCTGCTGCTCGCGCTCCAGAAATTGCTGGAACAGCAGATAGATGGCACCGGCTACAATGAGGGCCGGCAGAATAATTTTGAGTAGGTCGAAGATATACGCGGTAGTGTCCATGCGGGCAGATAGGTGGAGCAAACGGCGGGCCGGGCCAGAAGGGAGGGGCTCGTTGCGCAGGTAAAGATAAGGCGTGAACCGGCAGGGCCAAGCCGCTGTTGTAGCCTCAAACGCCGCCCTCCTGCCGCCTGATGGGCCGGGATGTTTTGGCCGGGACTTCTGCCCGACTACCGACGGCGTTGTATCTTTGCACTCTACTTCTTCTAAACCGAACGCATTATGGCAACGGCCGTTTCCACCAAACTTGCTCCCATCACCCTCACTCCTCGCGCCCTGGAGGAGGTTCGCAATATTCTCGTTGAGAAGGCTGTACCCGGCGAATATGGCCTGCGGGTAGGCGTGCAGGGCGGCGGCTGCTCGGGCATGAGTTACCTGCTGGGTTTTGACAAGCCCAAGGATCAGGACGAAACCTTCGACATCGATGGTGTGCTGCTCATCATGGATAAAAAGCATGCTATGTATGTATTGGGCATGGAAGTCGATTTCCAGGATGGTCTCAATGCCCGCGGCTTCATCTTCAGCAACCCCCAAGCCAAAAGCACCTGCGGCTGCGGCTCTTCGTTCTCGGCATAATTCACGTTTCTGGCTGACAGTTATCAGTTGCTGGCTTAGTTTCAAACGCTGATTTGCCAATTTTGAAAGCCTCCCCCGATGTATCGGTGGAGGCTTTTACTTTTTCTGGTGAGCCCACGAAAGGCAAATAGCATATTACCGCTCGCTCCTATGACACCAGGGGTACCTGTGGCAGCAGGGCCTGGGCCAGAAAAGCCCGCACTTCCATCAGCCGGTAACGGACCTGGTTTTGCTCGTACTCGCGGGTCAGTATAGTGTCGGTGGCGTCCTCAATCAGGTCGCATTGCTTGCGCAGGCTCTGGCGGCGGGCATAGGAGCCGGTACGCCGGGCCACGGTTTGAATGGCCGACAGCAGGCGCAGTAGAACGGCCACATTATCGTCGCCGTTACTGCGTATCTGGTCGAAAGCCAGGCATACGAAGTCGTTGAAGTCGCGGGTGCGGGCGATAACGCGTACTTGGCCGTCGGCAGCACGCAGGGGCTGGTCCAGTGCGCGGTTGGCCAAAAACGCAAGCATGGCCCCCAGCCGGTCGATGCACATAATGGCCGTGGTAGTGTCGTTGATACCCGGCGAGAGGGCCTTGAGGGCAATATCTACAATCTGACGAAAGCCGAACGCTACATCCTGCTGGTTGATGCTGCGCTGCGTGTCAATGGAGAAATGGCCATTAAGTTTACTTTCCTCCTCCTCGGTGGGCGGCCGCCCCGAGTCGTAATAGGCTACCGAAAGCAGGGGCGTATCCAAGGTTATAAAGCCGCCGAGGCGGTGTTCGAGGCGCACCACTGCGTTCTGTTGTCCCGCAAAGTCCAGCAATTCGTTGCTGGCTACTCCCTGCACATAGCCGCTGGCGTCGGCCATTACCACATGCCAGTGAAGGTCGGCGGTGCGCAGCCGCTCCTCGGCTTCATCTCCGGCCTCCTCCCCTACTTGCCGGGGAAAAATGCGCGTCATACCGGCAATGGTTTCCTCGGCAGCTCTGGCAATAATGTTGGCGGCCTGAATGGAGGTAGCAATATGGTGGATAAAGAATATCAGCATTCCAATGCTCACCAGTGCCATGAGCAGAGCAAACGACACGGCCAGCGGCGGGATAAACCCGCTTTCGTCGCCGCCCCGCACAGTGCGCAACACCACCAGGCAATACACGAAAATGCTCACGAAAAACCCCATTACCACCTGGTTGGCCCGGTCGCGCATGAAGTTGCGCAGGATGCGCGAAGTGTACTGACCCGAAACGGTAGCCAGCGTGGAGAGTGTGAGCGAGAAAATGAGGGCCGCCACCGTGATGGCCGAGCTGGCAATGGCCGAAAGCATCCCGCGGGCACCATCGGCTCCGGCGCCAAACAGCAGCGGATAGTTGTCAGTCCATTTGTTACTGGTGCCGGCATCGAGCAGCACCAGCGCATAGGCCAGCACCAAGGCCCCCAACACCATCAGGGCCGGCACAAACCACAGGCTCGAGTTGATGCCCAGCCACCAGGTCTTCAGTCTGTTCATAGGAAAGCGAAAAGGAGGACGACCATACCGGCAGTTATGCCCTTGGCACGTCGTTTAAGGCCGATTTGACCCCGTGGCTGATGCTATCAAGCACCGTAAGGGTACCGTTGTTTTCGAGCACTACCGCAGCGGCCTCGCTGAGGGAGTTGATGCCATTCTCGCGCAGAGCAGTTAGTATTTCGCCTTCCGTAATGCGCTGCTGCCGCATGGCGTCTGGCAACACATGACCTTCGTACACGAGCAGCGAGGGCTCAGCCTTCACCAGCCGGTCAACGGCTTTAAAGCGCACTGCCAACCAGGTAATCACGAATTGAAGGCCAATGAGCAGGGCCATGCCCAGTAGTCCTTCGAGCAGGGGCACGCTTTTGTTGAGCAGCGTAGAAGCCAGTGTCGAACCAAGGGCCACCGTTACAATCAGGTCGAAGGCATTCATTTTCGACAGCGTACGCTTGCCCGAGGTCCGCAGCAACAGTAACAGCCCCACATAGGCCAACACCCCGGTAATGAGCAGCCGGATGATGTTTTCCCAGTTAGAGAAGAAGATTTTTTCCATGCTATACTTTCTGAATTAAAACCGTTGGCTTAGCTAGGGCCCAGTCCGGTATTGGCTGGCGCAGCAGCGGGCTTTTTGGGGTCGTCGGGCGGGTCGGCGAGCGTGCCGGGCTCGGCCATGGCCACTTGAATAGGTATGGCCGGCATTTTAGTGGGCAGTCGCAACTCCAGAATATCGGGTGGCAGGGCGTAGCCGCCGGCCATGAGGGCCTTTTTCACCCGGTTCATTACCCGGCTCCGCAGCTCCAGCGTAGCCCGGCGGTAATCGTCGGTGTTGGTCCAGAAGAACACTTTGAGGTTTACAGTGCTGGCCGCCAGCTCATCGACAATGGCAAATGGCTCGCGTTCGGTTAACACTTCCGGCTCCTGGCGCACCTGTTCCAAAATCAGGGCAATAGCGGCGGCCACATCGTCATCATAATCAACGCCTACAATAAATTCCTGGCGGATGTAGCCGTCGCGGGTATAGTTGATGAGCGGCTCCTTGAGCACAATGGCATTGGGAATAGAGATGTCGCGGCCGTCGAAGGTATCCATTTCGGTGGTGCGCAGGTTGAGCTTGGTTATCTGCCCGAACATGTCCTGAATCTTCACCGTGTCGTTGACCCCAAAAGGACGATTAAAGGCCAGAATGATGCCAGCCAGGAAGTTCTCGGCAATATCCTTGAAGGCGAAACCCACCACGAAAGCCGACAGGCCCGCCGCCCCCAGAATACCGCCTACCACGCCCGAAAAGCCCAGGATATTGAGCGCCACCACCAGCCCCACCAGTACCAGCACCCAGCGGCCCACCTGGGTCAGGAAGTCGGTTAGCAGCGGGTCATCGGAGTGGGTGCTGAGCTTGGCTGCCAGCCAGGTGCGCAATCGACTGGCCCCCACCCACACTACCCCCATTACAACGGCCGCAATCAGCAGCCGCGGTAGCATATAGAGGAGTTGTTCCCAATACCTATTGAGCACTTGGCTGAATTCGTCGGCCATACAGATGGAGGGTTTAAGTTGAGCGTAATGTTTGTACGAGGGTGTTGGTTGTTGGTTGGCGAGGGCAGGAACTAACGGCAGGCGCTTATCTTGCACCCATGCGCCTTCCCATCCTTGCCTCCCTCCTGCTGCTGAGCGCCTTCGGGGCGCGGGCCCAGGCCTTTCAGTCCGCCGAAATTGCCCGCTGGCAGCGCCAGGCCAAGCAGGTAACCATCACCCGCGACACCTGGGGCGTACCCCACGTTAGTGGCCAGACTGATGCTGATGCCGTGTTCGGCCTGCTCTACGCCCAGTGCGAGGATGATTTCGCGCGCGTGGAAGCCAACTACCTTGATGCGCTGGGCCGCCGGGCCGAGGTGGAGGGTGAAAGCGCCCTCTACCACGACCTACGCGCCCGCCTGTTCATGGACAGCACCCAGGCCATTGCGCTCTACCAGAAAAGCCCCAACTGGATGCGGCAGCTGCTGCAGGCCTTCGCCGACGGCACCAACTACTACCTGCATACCCACCCCCAAACCAAACCCCAACTGCTGCGCCGCTTCCAGCCCTGGATGCCACTGCTGTTTTCGGAAGGCAGCATTGGGGGCAATGTAAGCGTGGTGCCGGTAGAGCGCCTGAAGGCTTTTTACAGTCGGCAGCTGGCCCCCGGCACTGGCTGGCAGCCCCCGCAGCTGCCTACCAAAGAGGACCTGCTGGACCGTTCTTCGCTGGGCTCCAATGGCTTTGCCATCGCGCCGCAGCTCAGCGCCAGCGGCCATCCGCTGCTGCTCATCAACCCGCACACCTCGTTCTATTTCCGGCCCGAGGTGCAGATGACCAGCAAAGCCGGCCTGAACGCCTACGGGGCCGTTACGTGGGGGCAGTTTTTCATCTATCAGGGCTTCAATGAGCACTGCGGCTGGATGCACACCTCCAGCTACGCCGACTCGATGGATGAGTACCTCGAAACCGTAGCCCAGCAGCCCGATGGCCGCTATACCTACCGCTACGGGGCCGAGCAGCGGCCCGTGCGCCAGCAGCCCGTGCGCGTGGCCTACCGCGCCGCCGATGGCACCACCAAATCCCGCGAGTTCACCACCTACCACACTCACCACGGCCCGGTAGTAGGCCAGCAGCCCGACGGCCAGTGGCTGACGGTACGCATGATGGACACGCCGGTAGCGGCCCTGGAGCAGTCGTACCTGCGCACCAAGGCCACCGACTACGCCAGCTTTCAGCAGGTGATGAAGCTGAACGGCAATGCCTCGAACAACACGGTGTTTGCCGATAGCAAAGGCACTATTGCCTACTGGCACGGCAACTTCATGCCCCGCCGCGACCCGCAGTTCAACTGGAGCCAGCCGGTAGATGGCAGCAACCCCAAAACCGAGTGGCAGGGCCTGCATCAGGCGGAAGACATTGTGCAGGTGAAGAACCCGGCCAGCGGCTGGCTGCAGAAC
>NZ_JABKAV010000031.1 GCF_013377905.1 Hymenobacter terrestris | reverse complement strand
TCAGCCTTCCTGCTAGCGTATGCGGCCTTTTCAGACAACTCGACTAGCGAGGATGAAAGCGCTTCCGGTGGAAGCGGGCTGCAAAAGTAGCTAAACCTTTCCGACTTGCGCAACCCCGCAGGGTAACTTATTTTCAAGCGGCTTTCCCGAGGAAGAACCAACCCCGACCGCGTTCCGGTTGGGGATGCAAAAGTGGGGGATTACGCCGGATTACGCAAACCCGGAGGGTAAAATACTCGTTTAAGCCCCCCTTCGACCCACTGCGTCAGGCACTTTCTTTTCGGAAGCAGCTTCAGCGGATAGTTTCTGATTGCGATAATGCAGCCGGTAGATAGGCGCTAGACCTATTGCGGGTGGCTTCATAATGGCGGATTTGCTGACCCAATGCGGCTAGAAAAGGAAGGCCCACTGTTTCGTATTCGTAGGTGCCGTCGTTGATAATGCCGTTTTTGTTCACGTAGAGCACGGCGCTGAGCATGAATTCCGACTGGTTGGTGGAATCAGCAAAGTAGGCCACATCGGACAAGTAGCCGTGGGACATGCCTACTATATTATAGATGCGCAGGCCGGAATCGGTGGTAGAGGTAGGTTTGCGGCCGTAGTGGAGGTACTTCTTGTAGGCGTCGAAGAAGCGGGCGGGCCGGTAGAGGGAGTAACCGGAGCCGTGGGGCGTATGGTGCAGGTAGTAGCGCAGGAAGCTGTAATCGTCGGGAGTGAGTTGGAAACGCTGGTTGGCGAGCGAGGCTGCAGGGAAGAGCAGGGCCCGGAGCATGCTGGTTATTGATTGTAACGGCAGGTAGTTGGCCGTAGTGAAATCGTAGGGGCCGGGCACGATGCGGCCGCCGGCCTGGTGGGCGCGGCCTTTCTTAATGCGGCCCAACGGGGAATCGAATAGGCGGGGGTTGACGGCGGCGGGCTGCTGGTAGCTAATCTGGCCGGTGGCCGGGTTGCGGAACTCTATAGGGTTGGTGTGGCGGTTGGCGGCGGTATCGCAGGGAGCGAAGCGGCGCACGATGCGGGTTTCGGGGTAGCCCAACTCGGCCAGTCGCTGGTTGAGCGGGCGCTGGCCCAGGAACTCGTAGAGCCGGTTATAGGCTTGGTTGTCGCTGACGAGCAGCATGCGCTTGGCATAATTACCGACGGTATTCACACGGTCAGAATCGGCGGTGGCTACGTAGGGCGCGGGCGTCTGGCAGCGAAAGTCGGTGCCGGTACGCATGGGCGAGCGGCGGTTGAGGCCGGGCTGGTGTAGGCGATTAAGCTTTTCGAGTGCTAGGGCCACGGTAGGCAGCTTCACAAGGCTGGCCGGGTTGAAGTACTGGCTGGCATCGAGCCGATACGTGTGCTCGACGAAAGTGGGCTGCTGCTGGGCGTCGCGGTTGATTTGGGTGTAGATAATCTGCAGCTCGTACTCCTCGGCCCGCTCCACCACAGGCAGCAGGCGAGCATCGGCGCGTAGCAGGCTATCAAGTAATGGGCTGTCGGGACGGGCGGGGCTGCTTGGCACCGCAGCCGGACCTGAATAAGACAAGAGGGTGCAGAGGAAGCCGCACGCGAGCAGGGCAAGAGGGCGCATCATATACTTAAAGGTCGGCAAAAACTGTTCCCCTCTCCTATTAAAGTACTGCGCTGCAAGATCCAAAGCGTGACCGTTGCTTTCCCCGACTTGGCGCACCTATATATAAGGTGGGACTCTGCTGGCTTGGCAACGGCAGGAATATACCCATCAAAAGGGCAGGAAACTCCTCCTTATCCTATACACAATAAAGCGCCGGACTCCTGCTGGAACCCGGCGCTGGTATTTCTATGCTGCCTGCCTCCTACTCGGCTACGGGGCTGGCGCGGCGAGCTAGCAGCAGGTTGGAGTCGTTTTCGCGCCAGTTGTAGCCGGTACCAAAGGGCAGCGGTCGGGGCGGATTGTCCTCGTCGGCGTAGGCAGCCGTCATTTCGGGCTGATACTGCTTGGCGAACAGGTTGATGGGGCGCTTGTAGGTGCCGTAGTAGGTCAGCTGCCAGTCGGTGGGCTGGAAGTACTTCATGGCAATGCCCGAATCGTCCTGCAGCACGTAGTTGCTGCGCTCCAGCACCAGGTTGCGAACCTTGCTGAAGTAGGTTTTATGCATCAGGTAAGTAGCCGACTTCACGTAGGTGGTCAGCGGGCCCAGGGTGCGCACGTATTTGAGGGCCGCCTCCTGAGTCTGGCCCAGCTTCCAGTCGCTGATATCGGCCGAGAAGTACTGCACCGTTTTGGACTGGCCGCTGGCGGAGCGGAGTTTCAGCTCGACGCCGGGCACTGCTTTTGGGCCGGGCTTGCGGATAAGGGCCGAATCGGCCTCAGCGAGCTGGCCGTCGGGCAGCAGCTGCACGTAGCGCACGGCCTCCACTTGGTGGTTGGTGCGGGCGGCGAAGAGCAGCATCAGCGGCAGAGCCCCGTCCAGCTCTACCGATTTAAGGTTTACGGCCATTGAGTTGGTACGGAAGAAGCTGAAGCTTAGTATCGACCACAACGACTCTTTGAGGGCCGGGAAAAGCTTGCTGTTTTCGAGGTTGACGCGGCTGGGCACGGTGCCCACGGGCTCCAGGCCCAGCAGTACGTAGGTCTGACTGCCGGGGAACATGGTGGTCACGTTCAGCAGGTCGGGGCCGCTGAAGGGATAGAAAATAGTGGGGCTGGCCGCCCTGACCGTATCCAGCTCGGTGGCGGCCCAAGCCTCTATTTTGGCTGTGCGCGAGGCGTGATATTGGGTCCAGCTCTTGTTGGCGTCAGCAGCGTAAGCTTGCCAGGCGGGCTGAGCCGTTAGCTGTTGCAGGTCGCTACCGCGGCTTACGGGCAGACCGGCAAGGTAAGCGGCCACGTTGTGGATGGCCGCGGTATCGGGCACGGTGGGCTTGGCTGGTGCCACGGCTACGGCAGTATCGGGCGCAGCGACTGGGGGTGTGGCGGGCTGCTCGGTTTTAATGGTAGATGGTTCGTTACAGGCTGCCAGCAGCAGCAGGACCGGCAGCAGGCGTTGAGCTGTTGAAAAGCGCATCATATATAGATGTTGAGAATTTGTTAGTTTTTCCGCAGCCGGCTAAGGCCATACACCAGCAGGCCGGCTACCAGGGTGGCGAGGCCGTAGAGGGTTTCGGTGGGTTTGTCGCGGGCGATGTACCAGAGCGTCCAGCCGTTGAGCAGCAGAAACAGCAGTGGCGTGAGCGGGTAGCCCCAGGCGCGGTAGGGCCGTACCAGCTCCGGCTGCCGCAGCCGAAGCACAAACAGGCCCAGCACCGTCAGGAAAGTAAACAGGGTCAGGATGAAGCCCGCGTACACCACCACCTGCGCAAACGACGACTTGAAGACGAACAGCAGCGTGAGAGCCAGCTGAAACAGCAGCGCCCGCACTGGCACGCCGGCCGCGCTGCGTTTGGCCAGAAACCGTAGCGCCGGCAAGTCTTCGCCCATTACCTGCACAATGCGGGGGCCGGCGAAAATCATGGAACTGATGGTGGATACGAGCAAAGCCGCAATCAGCCCGCCCATGAGCCGGCCGCCGCCGGGCCCGAACAGGCTGGTAGCCGCCACGAAGCCCACCTCCACCTGCCCTTTGAGGGCACTGATGGGCGTGGAATACAGGAAAATAAAGTTCAGGGCCACATAGAGCACCAGTACCAGCGTGGTGCCGGTCAGCAAAATCCGGGGCAGGTTGCGTTGGGGCTGGTCGATTTCGCCGGTTAGGTACACGGCCGCGTTCCAGCCCGAGTAGGCATACGAAACGAAGATGAGCGATACGGCGAAGGCCGGGCTCAGCAGGAGGCTCCAGTCGGCCGGACCTTGAGGCACGAAGGCCAGCGACTGGGGAGTGGCTACCAACAACCCCACGCCAATAAACCCAACTAGCACGACCACTTTTAGGGCAGTTACCGCTACCTGCAGGCGGCTGCCGACGCGGCTGCTGATGCCGTGCACCAACGTAAGTAGTAACACGACGCTCACGGCCAGCAGCTTGGGCGGCAGGCCGGGCCATACGCTGGCGGCGTACTGCTCCAAAGCCAGCGCAGCAGCGGCGGTGGGGGCCGCAAAGCCTACCGTGGCCGACACCCAGCCCGACAGAAACCCCAGTGCCGGGTGGTAAATCTTCGACAGATAGTGGTACTCCCCGCCCGACCGGGGCAGGGCGGCTGCCAGTTCGCCGTAGCTCAGCGCCCCGCACAGGGCAATAATGCCGCCCACCACCCACAGCATCAGCAGCGCAAACCCGCTTTGGATGTCGAGCACCTGAAACCCGAGGCTGGTAAAAACGCCGGTACCCACCATGTTGGCCACCACTATCGACACGCCCGTCAGGACACTGATTTTGTACGTGGGAGTATGGGGTTGGCTCATGCAGGGGCAGTTGGCGGGCCAAAGATGCGGAATTCAACCCAAGCCCGCCCAGCCTACCTCTACAGGCAGCGCTTGCCAGCAATATTGCTTTTACTGTTTCCTGAGCATCTTTAGTTTTCGATGCGGCCCGGCCGGTTTATCAAACGCCACTTTATATTTCGTGCCCTATGCTTTCCATTGTCAACTGTGCGCCTCCCGCTATGTACGCGCTATTGGCAGGCTTACTACTCGCCCTGCCCGCCTGCAAGACCGGCAAGCCGGGGACCGATGCGGCTAAGCGCGCCCCCGCAACGAGCGAGTACCGCCTCGACCCGGCGGCCACCAGGCGGCAATTCGCCCTCCCACCCACCCAGGTAATGGTGTTCGGGCTGGAGCATCTTGATACCGCTCCCCCGGCTTTTCAGGTGGCGTGGTTGGAACCTGTTTTGTGCCGTCTGCGGGCGTATAAGCCCGATGTTATTCTGACCGAAGCCATGTCGGGTGAACAGATAATGGGCTTGGAGGCCTATGCCGCCTACCACGGCGATGCTGGCAAGTACGGCGGCCCGACGCTGCAAATGGCCAAAACGGCGCAGGCCGACCTCAAGCTTACGGCGGCCCAGGCGCTGGTGCAGGCCAATGCACTTAGCAGTCAGCCCAACCTCACCGAGGGGCAGCGCCGGCAGCTGGCTCACCTGTTTGTAGCCGCCGCCGAGCCGTTTTCTGCTGCCGTGCAGTGGGTACGCTTGGCTCCGGCAGAGCGCACAGCCACCGACGGCATCGCGCCCAAGCTGGTCACGCAACTTAATGCTTTTGCCAAGGCACGAAGCGAAATATCCTCCATTGGAGTACGGTTGGCGGCCGACTTAGGCCTGGAGCGCGTCTACGGCGCCGGCGACCATCTGAGCGACGTGGCCCTGCCAGACAATGCCGCCATGAATGCGGCCATTGTTGCCGAGCCGGGAATGGTCGACTCATTCAATCACCGAACCCCCGCCTTCCAGTCGATTCCTGAGGATACCATGAAGCTGCGGACGGCGGCCCAGGTGCTGCCCGTCATGAGGTGGCGGAACTCGTCGCGCTTTGCCGAACTGGATGCTGAAGCCCAATGGCTGGCCATGCTCCGCAGTGACAAGATGGGCCGTGTGGGTCGGCAGCGCGTAGCCGCCTGGGAAGCCCAAAACCTGCGCATGGCTGTAGCCATCCGCGAGGCCACGGCGCCCATCGCCGGCGGCCGGGCGCTTCTGATTGTCGGCGCGGCCCACAAATCGTTCATCGAAGCCTACCTGCGCACTTTCACCGACGTGGAAGTGGTTTCCGTACCGGTTATGCTCGACGCCAAGCCGGCAGATTGCAGTGAGTAGGAAAAACGATTATCAGTAGAGGTCACTTCCCACAAAAAGGTCCCGCAATTTGCATTGCGGGACCTTTTTGTGGGAAGTGATGCTTGAAAAAACAACCCCGCAGAACGTCAGCCAGCAGCTAAACAGAGGCTACTTTGGGGCGCTTATAGAGCGGAACGGTGCTGCACGGCTCGCCGTACATGATGCTGCTGGCCACAGACAGCAGTTTCTGCATAATGGCCACGTAGGCGTAGGTGGGCACGGGCTTCTCGCCGCAGCCTTTTATAACCAGCTTGGCGTCGCGGTATTGCTCGGCATCGATGGCGAGGATGGCCTCGTGGAACAAGTCCTGCTCCAGCGCGGCCAGGTCGCCGAACACGTAGCGGTGGGCGTGACCCTGCAGCTTGCCGGCCAGCACCATGTAGGCCCAGGTGGGCACAATGGCATCGGCCGAGCAGATAACGGCCACGTTCTGGCCGTCGTACTGGCTCCAGTCGTGGTCCTTCACAAAGGCGCGGAAGTCCTTTTCGCGCAGCATCAGGCCTTGGAACAGGTTATCCTTGATGTCGTATACCACCCGTTCGCCGGGGTGGATGAACTCTTCGAGGTTGAGCGTAACGAGGGCGCTTTGCGCGACCCGGTTGATAAATTCTTCCATAAGTAGAGGTGCGAAAGGAGAAATAAGAAAGGTGATGCTCAACGCTTTTAAACTGCACTCACCGCTCTTTTTTCACTTCGCTTTTGGTGTTGTTGTGTACACTTCCTTGAGGTAAAACGGCTCGTAGTAGGCGACGTCGCGGAACTCCTGACGCTGATAGGCCTCCCGGGCAAGCTCCCCTACGGCCACGGCCGAAGGTTCTATACCAGCCAGGAATACAGCATGGGGCTGGTCGGCTACTAGCGGCTGGAACTTGGCGGCCCCACTGCCAAAGAATAACACCGGCTGGCCAGTCATTTGTTCGGCCAGCGTGGTTTCGTCGAGTAGCAGGGGCGCGGGGGGCAGCACTTCAGTACCATCAGCCCGGTAGAGGGCGGCGTATACTTCGAGGCGGCGGGCGTCAATCATGGGGCAGTAATGGTACTGCTCGGGTCGGGCGGTGCGGCCCGCTACCTGCCGGGCCAGCGCGGGCAATGTGCCCACGGCCAGCAGCGGCACATCGAGCGCGTAGCAGAGCCCCTTGGCCGCGGCGGCCCCAATGCGCAGGCCGGTGTAGGAGCCGGGCCCGTCGGACACGGCCACCGCTGCCACATCGGCCAAAGAGTGAAGCGTATTTTCCAGCAGTTGGCTGATAAGTAAGCTTAAGTGCGAGGAGTGCGATTTTTCGAGCCGTAGCTCGGAGTGCCCCAGCAGCCGGCCGGTTTCGAGATGGTGAACGGCCACCGAGCAGACGGGTGACGAGGTTTCTAAAGACAGCAGCAGCGAAGACATAGCGCAAAGGTACGGCCCGGCAAGCTGGCGGTGCGGCGGGCCCACCCGCCGGCGCGTACCTTGGAGCTACTTTTAACCCGTTCCATTATGCGCTTCACCGTTGCGGCCGTGCAGGCTGCCCCCATTTATCTCAACCTGCCTGCCTCGCTGGCCAAAGCCGAAACCCTGATTGCCCAGGCCGCTGCCCAGGGCGCGAAACTGGTGGTGTTTCCTGAAACCTGGCTGCCCGGCTACCCCGCCTGGCTCGACTCCTGCCGCGACGTGAACCGTTGGGATTCGCCAGCCGTGAAGCAGGTGTACCGCCGCCTAGCCGAAAACAGTGTGGTAGTGCCCGGCCCCGTTACCGAGGCCCTGGGGGCGGCGGCCCGCGCCCACGGCGTAGTCCTGAACATGAGCGTGCACGAGCGAGTGGAAGTCGGGCCGGGCCGGGGCACGCTCTACAACACCATGCTGCTATTCGGCGACGACGGGACTTTGCTGCATATGCACCGCAAGCTGATGCCCACCTATACCGAACGCCTCATCTGGGGCCAGGGCGACGGGCAAAGTCTGCAAGCCACTGCCACGCCGCTGGGCCGCATGGGCGGGCTGATTTGCTGGGAACACTGGATGCCGCCGGCCCGCCAACGCCTGCACGAATCGGGTGAGGACGTACATATAGCCGCGTGGCCCCACGTCAAGGAAATGAACCTGGTAGCCAGCCGCCACTACGCCTTCGAAGGCCGCTGCTTCGTAATAGCCGCCGGGGCCCTGATGGCAGTGCGCGACCTGCCGGCCGAGCTAGAGCCCCTGCTGGAATTACAAGCCGACCCCAATGCCCTGCTACTGCGCGGCGGCAGCGCCATCATCGGCCCCGATGGCACCATCCTGGCCGGACCCGTCTTCGATGAGGAAATCATCCTGACCGCCGAAATTGACCTGACCCGCATTCGAGAGGAGCAAATGGCCCTCGACGTAACCGGCCATTACGCCCGCCCCGACGTGTTCGGGCCGCTTTAGAGGCCTGCTGAAGCGGGCCGGCGTTGGCCCAAGAACCACTCCTTGTCGGCCGGCGTTGGTTGGAGGTATGCCCGAATCCTCACCAAGCCGCCGGGCACCTTGGCACCTATGCGGCGGGTTATTTCCCCATTTTCCTCGCTTATGAAACGCGCGTTGCTTTTACTAACTCCCGTGCTCCCGCTGGCCACCGCCGCGCTGCTCATAGGCTCCCACCCCGCTCCCGGACTGCTGGCCACTGCCTATACCACAATCCGGGTGCCAGTAGTCGTGGAGCTGTTTACGTCGGAGGGCTGCTCCAGCTGCCCGGCCGCTGATGCGGCGCTGCGGGAGCTGGAAATAGCCCAATCGGTGCCCGGTGTGGAGGTTATTGCCCTGGGCGAGCACGTGGACTACTGGAACCGGTTGGGCTGGAAGGATTCGTTTTCTTCGGCGCAATTCACTAGCCGCCAGCGCGACTACGCCGCGGATTTCGGCACCGGCTCCTACACGCCTCAGGCCGTGGTAAACGGCCGTTACGAGTTCGTGGGCAGCCAGCGCGCCAGGCTAGTAGAAGCCATTGCCCGCGCCGCCCGGGCCCCGCGTGCCACCGTGGCGCTCAGCCGTCCTGCCGCTGGCACGCTCGCCGTCAGCGTCAGTAGCCTGCCCGCCGGCACCGCTGCTACCGAGGTGCTACTAGCTCTCACCGAAACCGGTCTTTCCAGCCAAGTGGGCCGGGGCGAAAACGCGGGCCGGCTGCTGCACCACGCTGCTGTGGTCCGGTTCCTGCGCCCCTTGGGCTCCCCGGCCGCCGACTTCACGTTTACCACTACTGCGCCGTTGCAGCTCAACTCCAGCTGGAAAACGCAGAACCTGCGGGCCGTAGTATTGGTGCAGGAAAAGGCCTCCCACCGCATCGTGGGCGTAGCGGCACTGCCGTTGGGAGCGGGAGTTACTGTTCGACAATAAAGGAAATCCTGCGAGCAGTCAAACCGATCAATTAAAAAAGCAGCCGCGACTTGCGGCTGCTTTTTTGGGTAATTAGAAACTGTTTAGAAAGTCAAAAGGACGTTATGTGAGCTTACCGCCCCCCGCTTCCATTCCCACTCACGTTGCGCTTGGCTTCGGGGCGGGTTTTGGCTTCTTCGGTGCCGGTGCGCAGCAGGGCGGCGTAACGAGGCTGGTCGTTGAGCACGCTCAGGGCCGTCAGAATGTTAGGGTCGTCGTCGAAGGTGGCCTCGATGCTGCCCTTCTGAAAGTAGTAACGCGACACGATTTCCTGCTCCAGCAGCTCCCGGATTTCCGGCTTGAAGCGCGTTAGGTCGTTGGCCTTGTTGGTCGTGACTTTGCGGCGCGTGGCTTCCAGCTCCGTTTTCACGTCGTCGTAATGCTTTTCGGCCTTAAGCCTCTTGGTAAGGCTGGTGAGGGCCTTTTCCGTTTCGGTTTCGTAGCTGACGTCCTTGCCCTTTAGGTAGTCGACGAACTGTTGGTAATCGGCATCGGTAAGCTTGAACTGCCGGGCCGCCGTAATGCTCGGGTGCTGGGCGCGGTAGCGGGTAGCATAGTCGAAGAGGTAGCTTTTCTGGAGCAGTACCCGCGTAATGTCGGCAATTTCGCGCTCCTGCACCGCCACGTCGGGGGCCACGCCGCCTCCGTCGTACACGGCGCGGCCGGCCTGGGTTTTAAAGGCCGTACGCAACGAATCGGGTACTTTGCCCAGCGTGCCGTCGTCGGCGCGGTGGGTGTAGTCGATTTCCTGAATGCAGCGCCCGCTCGGAATGTAGTACTTGGCGGTCGTTACCTTCAGCTGCGAGTTGTAGCTCAGCGGCCGGGTAGCCTGCACCAGTCCTTTGCCAAACGTACGCTCCCCCACCAGCACGGCCCGGTCGTAATCCTGCAGCACACCCGAAACGATTTCCGAGGCCGAAGCCGAGCGGTTGCTCGTGATAATCACTATCGGAATTTGGGTATCCAAGGGTGTATCAAGGGCCTTGTAGGTCTTGTTCCAGTCGGCTACTTTGCCCTTGGTGCTCACAATGTCGCGGCCCTTGTCCACAAACAGGTTGGAGATATTCACGGCTTCATTGAGCAGGCCACCCGGGTTGTCGCGAATGTCGAAAATCAGCTTTTTAGCGCCCTGCTCCTTGAGCTTGGTAACGGCCAGCCGCACTTCCTTGCCCGCATCCACGGTAAAGCCGCTGAGCTGGAAGTAGCCGATTTCGGGCGTCAGCATACCGTAGTAAGGCACGTTATCGACCTGAATTTTGTCGCGGGTGATGTTGATTTCCACCGGTGCCTCCTGGCCGAAGCGGGTCACGAGCAGCTTCACCACCGAGTTGGCCTGGCCTTTCAGCAGCTTGCTCACATCGGCGTTCGACTTCTTCTCGACTACTACCCCGTTGATATTCAGAATTTCGTCGCCAGGCAGCAGGCCGGCTTTCTGAGCCGGATAACCTTCGTAGGCAGCCTGTACCACGGTTTTGCCGTTGCGCTTGCTTACCACCGCCCCAATGCCGCCGTACTGTCCGGTCGTCATGGTGCGGAAGTCCTCGATATCGTCCTCGGCGATGTAATTGGTGTAGGGGTCTAGCGACTTGAGCATAGCGTCGATGCCCGTTTTCACCAGCTTGGCCGGCGGCACCTCGTCCACATAGTAGGTATTCACCTCCTTAAACAGGGTGGCGAAAATATCGAGGTTCTTGGCAATTTCGAAATATCGCTCGTTATCGGCTGGCCGGAAGGATACGAGCAGGGCGGCTCCACCCAGAAAAGTGGCCGCCAGAATAGACTTTTTGCGCATAGAAGGGGCTGAATAACAACACAACGATGCGGCACTGCCGGATTGTTCCGGTTGGCCCGTTGCGCGTCGGTTACATTAGGAACCGCTGCCGACACCGGGGGTTGCACCGGCATCTGTCAGTAAACGCTCCAGCCCTGAATTTAGCTTTTTTTCGAGCAGCGTCAAGGGCTTTATTTCCTTGCCAGTGTAAATAATGGCTAGTTGAGCCACCCGGTGCCCGCCTTCGGCTTCCACGAGCCGGTATTTATTGAGGCGCCAGGCCTCACGCATCAGCCGCTTGAGATAATTGCGGTCGACGGCCCGTTTGAAGTTGCGCTTGCTCACGCTCACCAGCACCTGCGGCGGGGCCGTAGTGGGTTCGGGCGCGGCCAGCCACACCAGCCGCAGGGGGTATAAACCAAAAGAAGAACCCCGGCCGAAAAGCTCTTCAATGAGCTTTTTTCGGCACAGATGTTCTTCTTTCGGAAACGAATAAGAGCGCGAATCCGGCATTGAAACGAGATGATTCAGCAACGGAAACAGCGGCGTAGTGGCCCGTAGGCGCAGCTTACCGCTTATGACGGCCTTCGTCAGATACGGTCAGGCGCTTGCGGCCTTTGGCCCGGCGGCGAGCAATTACATTGCGGCCGTTAACGGTTTCCATGCGCGAGCGAAACCCGTGCTTGTTGCGGCGCTTGCGCTGCGAGGGCTGAAAAGTACGTTTCATGGTATTGGTGATTGACTCAGTTACAACTAGGGCGGGCAAAGGTAGCGCACTGATTTTAAAAAGACAAGTTGCCGGGCAAGTTTTGGTGCGGGTTGCTGGTCAGATTTATCAGAGAACGGCAAATGGGTTGCAGAGAACAGCCGGTTACTGCAAGTGAATGTCATGCTGAGCGCAGGCACAAGCCGGAGTCGAAGTATGATATTCTATAGTATCCAACTCGTCCCCCGAACAACCAGCCCCTACCTTCGTTTAGCCTTTCCAAATCCTCCTTTATGCTGCACTACCACGTTTCTTTCGATAATCCGCTTACCGCTTACCTCCAGGTTCAGATGACGTTTGAGGTGCCCGCCGAGGCCACTGAGCCACTGGAGCTACAGCTGCCAGCGTGGCGGCCGGGGCGCTACGAACTGCAGAACTTTGCCCAGAAGCTGCAGCATGTGGTGCTGGAAGATGCCGCGTCGGGGGAGGCGCTGGAGGCCCGCAAAATCACCAAGGACCGGTGGCGGCTGAGCGGCGCGGCGGGCCGGATGGTGCGGGTGCGCTACAACTTCTACGCCCACCAGATGGATGCCGGCGGCTCCTGGCTCGATGAGAGTCAGCTGTACCTGAACCCCGTGCAGGCCTTTATGTACATAGAAGGCCGGCAGAACGAAACCTGCCAGCTACTGCTCGACATCCCCGACGACTGGCAGATTGCCTGCGGACTTCCCCAGCGCGGCCCCCGGCTCCTCGAAGCCCAGAGCTTTGACCACCTCGCCGATTCTCCCCTGATTGCCAGTCCCACGCTACAGTACCGTAACTATGAGGTGCAGGGTATCCCGTTCTATATCTGGATTCAGGGCGAGTGCCCGGTTGACTGGGCGCGGCTGGTACGCGACTTCAGGGCCTTCAGCGAGGAGCAGCTGCAGCTGTTCGGCGGCTTTCCGGCCCAGGATTTCCATTTCCTGAACGAGATTCTGCCCTACCCCCACTACCACGGCGTCGAGCATCTGAATTCGACGGTAATTACGCTCGGGCCGGGCGAGCTGCTGATGAGCGACGGGCTGTACAAGGAGCTGTTGGGCGTGAGCAGCCACGAGCTGTTCCACGTCTGGAACATTAAGAGCATCCGGCCCATTGAGCTGCAGCCCTACGATTTCAGCCGCGAAAACTACTTCCGCACTTGTTTCGTGGCCGAGGGCCTCACTACGTACTATGGCGACTACCTGCTGGCCCGCGCCGGCGTGTTTTCGGCCGCGCAGTATTTCCAAGAACTGAACGGGGTGTTGCGCAAGCACTACGACGACTACGGCCGCTACCACCTCTCGGTGGCCGATGCCAGCATGGACCTCTGGCTCGACGGCTACAAGCCCGGTGTGCCCGACCGCAAGGTGTCGGTGTACCACAAAGGCGCGTTGGCGGCTTTGCTTCTCGATTTAACCCTACGTCAGCTTTCGGGCCACCAGAAAAGCCTCGACGACGTGATGCGCCAGCTCTGGACCGAGTTTGGGCAGACCGGCACGGGCTACACCGAGGAAGACTACCAGCGGGTGGTAACTGAGGTTGCCGGGCGCAGTATGCAGGCTTATTTCGACAAGTTCATCTATGGCACGGCCCCGCTCGAAGAGCCGCTGAACCGGGTGCTGGGCTTTGTGGGCTGCCGGCTGCTGACGGAGGAAAACGTTTCGGCTGCCGAGGGCACTTACGGCTTCCAGGCCGTGCTGCGCGAGGGCCGCACCGAGGTAACCAACATTCTGCCCGATGCGCCCGCCGCCCTGGCCCTGACCGTGGACGACGAAATAGTAGCCGTAAATGGCCGCCGCGTGGCCCAGAACCTGCAAACCCTGCTCGCCGACGGCGCCGACCGCCACGAGCTGACCGTGTTCCGCCAGCACCGGCTGCTGACGGTAGAAGTGCAAGCCAACGCGGGACACCGTTTCTGGCAAAAGTTTACGGTAGAAAAACTGACCACAGCCACGCCCGAGCAGCAGGCAAGTTTTCGGCAGTGGCTCAAGCAGGATTTTCAGCTCCCATCCAACTCCTGAAATCTGCGCGTATGGCCTTATGCAACCTAGGTTGCGGCGTAGTTGCCAGAACGTAACCAGCGTTGTGTATAGCTAAGTTGCCTGCCCGGTCCGGCTGTTTGCCTAATGGAACAGATTAGGCTAGGCAGGCATTGAAAATGTTGGGGTTATCCGCATGATTTCCGGCTGTACCATGCATAACGAGCGGGTGGTTTTGGTACCTTTGCAGAACGAATTCTGCCTGGCTGGTGAAATTCAGTTTTGTCTGCGAGGCTCCCGCCCCGCGCCGCCGGCTTTTAGGCACTTTAGTAGCTTGTTCCTGTCCCTCCGCTTCCTGTCCGCCCGACAGCGCCGCGTCTTCCGAATCACCTCGACCCTGCCCGTCATGTTCCGGTTTCGTACCGCCGCCGCTGCCCTGCCCCTGGCACTGGCGTTGCCGGCCTGTTCGTTGCGGATGCAGCCGGCGGAGAAAGCCCGTCCGAATGTTCCGGTGCTGGCACAGCTGGCCCCGGCCCCTACGCCACCCCGTATCTATCGGCTCGAGCGGCTCGATACACTGGTGCAGATGTCGGGGCGAGTTTTGCGCATTTACCCTGCTGCCCGCCCGGTATATGAGCAGCTGAGCAGCCCGGCCTGGGTGGTAACTAAGCCAGTATCATCTGAGGAAGAAGAGGACTCTTTTCTGGATTTCACGGCCGAAGAGCGGCGGCGACTGGCTAAGGTCGGTCCACGCGTAGTGCGCGCTGGCCGCACCCTGCACCTGCGACCCGGTAAAGCCCCCGAGCTACGGCTGGCCAACAAGCCCGTCGATGACGAGAGCCATATTGCCTATGAGTATGTGGCGGATCTGCCCGAAATCCGGCAGTGGCTGCTGTCGGTGCATCTTTACGAAGGCGGCTACTTTATGCTCGTCGATCAGCGCACCGGTCGCCGCACGCAGCTGATGGCCGCGCCCGTTATTGCCCCCGATGGCCGTCATTTCGTGTGCGGCAACTCCGATGTGCTGGCCCGTTTCGAGCCCAGCGGCCTGCAGCTCTGGAGCCTCGATGAAGCCGCCCCGCGCTTGCTTTGGGAACGGCAAACCGAGTGGGGCTGCACCCAACCGCGCTGGCTCGACAACCGCACCATCCTTTTCGAGCAGGATTTCTTCGACAAAGGCGACGTAGACACGCGGGTAGTCCGGCTGCAGGTTCTTCCTTAAACTGTAAGCCGAGAAGACGAAGAAGGCCCCGCACTTGGCTAAGTACGGGGCCTTCTCTTTAAGCATCTTGACCTATTATTTGCCCGTTAGCTAACGACTCAAAAGCTAGTGGTCCTTGCTGTTGTCGCTGCCTTTGCCGGCTTTGGCGTTGCCGTCAACGGAGGCAGGCTTGTTGTTCTGCGGATTGCTACGGGGCTTGTTGTAAGGAGCCTGCGTGGTTTCGTTGAGGTTGCCACCAGCCGTGTTGCCCTTGGTGGGGTTGCCATCCTGGGTGATGGAGTTGCGGCTCGGGTTCTGCACTACCGAATTGTTGCTGTCGGTATTGGCGGGGTGCGTGTTTTCACCGCTACCATCGGGGTTTTGCAGATTCGGTACCTCGGGGTTCTCTTTGTACTGCGTGTCCTTGCTCATGACTATAGGATTTTACGAGTGAAAAGAAGGTCTTGCTATGCTGCAACGAATGCGTGAGACGGGGAAATGCGCGGGGCTATTAATCAGCTAAACCAAACGCATTTCGTACGCTTTCACATTCGCTACCCTACTATTTACCCCTTCGCGGCCCGAAAGGTTGTATGCCCCGACCTTAACATTCGGGCCACAAAAAAAGCGTCGCGCCGGCCAGCTGGCCAACGCGACGCTTCAATTACGATAAGCCGCAACGACTATTAGTCCTGCGATACAGCCACAGCGGGCTGTACGGCCACGAGGTCGGCAAAGAGCTGCTCGCGGGCCTCAATTTCCTCGTTTGTCAGGTTGAGCAGGCGCTCGGTACCGAACTTCTCGACGCAGAACGAGGCCATTGCCGAGCCGTGCACCACGGCGCGCTTCATGTTTTCGAAGCTGATATCGTCGGTGGCGGCCAAGTGGCCGATGAAGCCACCCGCGAAAGTATCGCCGGCGCCGGTTGGGTCGAATACGTCCTCCAGCGGCAGGGCCGGGGCGTAGAACACGTGGTTGGTATTGCCCTTGCGGTGGAAGAGCAGCGCGCCGTGCTCACCCTTCTTGATAATAAGGTACTTCGGGCCCATGGCCATAATCACCTTGGCTGCTTTCACCAGCGAGTGCTCGCCCGAAAGCTGGCGGGCCTCTTCGTCGTTGATACTGAGTACGTCAACCATCTCAATGGTTGTTTTCAGTTCTTCTAGGGCAATATCCATCCAGAAGTTCATCGTGTCCATCACGATGAGCTTGGGACGGTTGACGAGGCGCTGAATGACAAGGCGCTGCACCTGGGGCGAGAGGTTGCCCAGCATCAGGTACTTGCAATCCTGGTAAGAATCGGGCAGCACCGGGTCGAAATCGGCCAGCACGTTGAGCTCGGTCACCAGGGTTTCGCGCGAGTTCAGGTCGTTGGAATATTTACCCGACCAGAAGAACGACTTCTCGCCTTCCTTGATCTGCAGGCCTTCGGTATCGACACCGTGCTCCTGGAGCAACAGGATATCCGACTGCGGGAAATCGTCGCCGACTACGGCCACGATTTTCACCGGCTTCACCGAGTACGAGGCCGAAAGGCCGATATAGGTAGCCGCGCCACCCACGATTTTGTCGGTTTTGCCAAAGGGAGTTTCCAGGGCGTCGAAGGCCACCGTGCCGATAATTACCAGACTCATAGAGCAGAAGAGAAAAAAGGGTTCATAGGTGAAGTTACACTGGCAGGCAACAGCCAGCGGGCCGAAATTGTCCCGTCAACGGCCGCAAAGGACCCGACGGGACCCGTGGCGGCAAAGAAAAAAGGCCTCTACCAGAGCGGAGAGGCCTTTTTTCAGGATGGGTAAATAATGGGGCTCGAACCCACGACCTTCGGAATCACAATCCGACGCTCTAACCAGCTGAGCTATATCTACCGTGTTGGGTGTTGATGCCACAAAAGTAGCGTACTGCGGCGGATTGCCAAAGGTTTCGCGCACTTTTTTTGTCCATTCCTCTCCCCTTTCTTCTGAGCATCGCGAACAACAACGAAGCTAGCGGGCCTCAAAACCGTACCTTTGCAGCTTACAACCCGTACCATGTCTGATTCGCCCGCGCCCGTTTCCTTTGCCGATTTTAAGCTTAACAAGCAGCTGCTGACGGCCGTGGCCGAGGCCGGCTTCACGGAGCCGACGCCCGTGCAGGTGCAGACCATTCCGCTGCTGCTGGCCGGACACGACGTGCTGGGCATTGCCCAGACGGGCACTGGCAAAACGGCCGCTTTCGGCCTGCCACTGCTCATGAAGGTGAAATATGCCCAAGGCGACCACCCGCGGGCACTAATTATGGCGCCTACCCGGGAGTTGGCCATGCAGCTGGAAAAGCACCTGCAGAAGCTGGCCATCCACACCGATTTGCGCATTTTCGCCATCTACGGTGGCCTGGGACCCAAAACCCAGATTGAAACCATTGCCAAGGGCGTCGACATCCTCATCGCCACGCCCGGCCGCCTGATGGAGCTGTACCTGAAAGGCTCGCTGGTGCTCAAAGAGCTGAAAACGCTGGTGCTCGACGAGGCCGATAAGATGATGGATATGGGCTTTATGCCCCAGATCCGGCGGCTGCTGGAAGTTATTCCGCGCAAGCGCCAGAACGTGCTGTTCTCGGCCACTATGCCCGATAAGGTAACCACGCTAAGCGAGGAGTTTCTGGAGTTTCCGGTGCGGGTGGAGGTAACGCCGGCCGCTACCTCGGCCCAGAACGTGACCCAGAGCCTCTACGAGGTGCCTAACCTCATTACAAAAATCAACCTACTCGAGTACCTCTTTCTCGATTGGGACACCTTCCACCGGGTGATGATTTTCACCCGCTCAAAGGCCAACGCCGAGAACGTGGCCAGCTTCCTGGCGCGCAAAGGCCACGGCGAGGTGCGGGCTATTCACGGCAACAAGGGGCAGAACACCCGCATCAATGCCATGGAAGGCTTTAAGGCCGGCCAGGTGCGCTTTCTGGTGGCCACCGATGTAGCGTCGCGCGGCATTGATGTGCCCAAGGTGAGCCACGTTATCAACTTCGATGTGCCGCTGATTTACGACGACTACGTGCACCGCATCGGTCGTACCGGCCGGGCCCAGCACACCGGCGCTGCCATTACGTTTGCCAACGAGGCCGAAATGCACCACATGCAGCGCATCGAGGAGCTGATTCGCCAGCCCATTCCGCTGTTGCCGCTACCACCCGAGGTGAAGGTAGTACCCACCTCGTTTGAGGAGCAGCAGGAAATGGACCGCGAAAAGGATGAGCGCCGTCAGCGCGAAGACCCCACGTTCAAAGGGGCTTTCCATGAGCGGCAGGAGTGGCTGAAGCCCGGCGTGACCATCGATAAGCGTACGGGCCGCGAGTATGTGGCCCAGCCCACCCGCAGCCAAAAAGGCAGCAAGGTGAGCCCTGGCAAAGGCCGCGGCTCCTCCCCCGGTGCCAAAGCCCTTAACGCCGCCAAGGGCCGCGTCGAAAACAAACGCAAGCGGCGGTAACTAGGGATATGGGAGTTCAGCTAAAAAAGAACGTCATTCAGAGCATGCTCTGAATGACGTTCTTTTTTGCTCTGCTACCGAAAAATAGGCAGGTGGCTGAAGCGCACGACCAGCATGGTAAGAGCAAAACCCCATAGCACGGCACTCCAAGACATATGCAGCAAGATGCGCCAGCGTGGCACGTGCAGTTGGGTGGCAATGACGGTGCCGCCGATGGGGCTGAACAGAATCGGCGTCAGAAAGGCAATGCCCGTCATGCCGAAGCGGCGGTAGATGCGCACAATGGTGCGGGTGCGGCGACTGAACAGCGGTTTGCCCTTCTCGATCCTTCGCCGCCGCATGTGCAGTGCCCAAGCCTTCCCCACGCCCGAAATCAGGATGACCGTCGTCATCATACCCGCCACCGTGAGGCCCCAGGTAACGGTCACCGGCAGGCCCGCCGCCACGCCCGTAATCGGCGCGCCAACGAACTTGAACATGCCGAAAGCAAAAACGGCGGCGTACTTCAGCAGGACTGGAAGCAAGTTGGTGGAGCTATTAGCTGGCAGCTGTTGGCTGTTAGCTTCGGGATTGAAAGTGAATGGGGTACCGCATGAAGGGGCGTTGGGGTGCAGAACGCCATCCAGCTGCAAATGATTTTTTAATCAACCAGATACAAGAGCGAAAGCGAACAGCCAGCAGCTAAACGCGCAGGCTACAGCTTACTGCCATACGATAGGTCGCCGGCGTCGCCGAGGCCGGGCACGATGTAGGCTTGGTCGTTGAGGTCGTCATCGAGGGCGGCCAGCCAGAGCGTGGCTTCGGGCACTTCGCGCGTGACGTACTCGACGCCCTGGGGCGAGGCAATAACGGCCGCTATATATACCTGGCGGGGCGTGCCGAAGCGCAGCATGGCCCGGTACGTCTGCACTAGGCTCTTTCCCGAGGCCAGCATGGGGTCCACCAGAATTAGTACCCGCCCGTCGAGGCTGGGGGCCGAGAGGTAGTCAACCTGCACCTGCACCTGGGCCGTACCCTCGATGCGGTAGGCCGCCACGAATGCCGAGGGCGACTGGTCGAAATAGTTGAGAAAACCCTGGTGAAACGGCAGGCCGGCCCGCAGCACAGTGGCCAGCACCGGAAAATCGGAGAGGTGCATGCTGCTGGATTCGCCCAGCGGGGTGCGCACGGTTTTGGTAGTGAAGTCGAGGCCGGCGCTGATGTTGTAGGCCATAATTTCGCCCAGCCGCTGCAGGTTACGGCGAAAGCGGAGCGAGTCTTTCTGCACATCTACGTCGCGCAGTTCGGCCAGGAAGTGGTTGGCAATGGAGGGTTGGGCGCACAGAATCCGCACGCGGGAATTGGCGTGGGCAGCGGCAGTCGAGTCGGCAGAGTTGGGCGTTAGGGCATCCATTGCAGGTACCAGGGGCGTTGGGAGGTGAACGATAAGGCCGCGTACGGGACGGGCACGGCCCCGAAGTTGGCGAAAAAACGGGCAATGGCAGGTAGCATACTGCCTTCAAAATCAAGTATCAGCCCCGGTGTACCGGCGTGGCGACGAATGGCCTCGTCGAGCAGCAGCAGGGGCGCGGCGGCTTTTTTACCCTCGTCGGAAGCAGCCGCGAACAGGTAAATCAGGCGGCTGCGGTAGCTTACAAACAGGGCACCGGCCAGCAGTGCGCCGGTTTCGGGCTGGCGCACGGCCCGCGCTTCGAGCAGCTGCCGGCGGTGCAATTCGGCCAACAACCGGCGCAGGCGGGCGTAATGGCGCGGGTGCAGGCCGGCGGCGGGGCCTTTGGTTTGCTGAAACAAGGCCAGCAGTGGTTCTGTATCGGGCAACTCAGTTACGGCCAGCGGCGCGACGGCGGTTTCGTGGCGCAGCAGGCGGCGGCGGTAGTCGGCGCAATAGCCGGCCCGCAGGTTTTCGTAGGCGGGGCTGAGGTCGAGCTGATAGGTCTGTCGGGCTTCAAAAGCGAACTGGCCAGGTAAGGCGGGCACACCATTGGCCTCGTTGAGCTGGGTGTAGAAGCGGGCATAGCGCTGAGTCAGCCGGAGCAGTTCGGAGCCGATGTTGGGAGCATCTTCACCACCAGAAATAAGCCCCAGTTGCTGGGTGAAGGGCGGCTGGTACACCTGCCGGCCGCCCGGTCGCCACTTTGCAGGCAGCGGCCAGACGCTGAGGTAGCGGCCGGTTTCGGGCTCGGTCTGTACCAGCGCATCCCAGCGGCCGGCCGTGGCTTGCAGCCACCAGCTATGCGCGTATGGCACCGGCTGCCGCGCCCCGGCCACGCAGGCGTCCCAGGCAGGCAGGTCGAGTTGCGAGAAGCGTAACAGGCGAAACGGGGGCATGGGGCAAAGGTAGGCGGCGCGAGACGAGCGAATGAGAGATTGCGCAGCATATCAATCTTTCACCCACTGAAACTCCGTAGTTTTGCTACCCGTCAACCAGCTCCAGCGTTGCGGACTTCCACTTATGAAAAATACCTACCTGCTGCTGCCGTTGCTGGCGCTGCTGGCGGCCCCGGCGGCTGCCCAGGACACGCCCCCCACCCGCCCCGCCGACGGGCAGGGAAACTGGCTCATCTACGACCAGCCGCCTAAGCCTGTCGAGCCAGTAGCGAAAACTACAATGGGCACTACGTACGTGCCGCTCGATAACGACATCTATCGGCTCATCGACCGCTACGCCATTCTGCAGGGTTCCGATGAGCTGGGCGAGATTCATACGTCGGTGCGGCCGTACACCCGTGCGGCCGTGGCCCGGCTGGCCGAGCGCATGCTGGCCGACTCCAGTGCCGGCCTCTCGGCCCAGGACCGCTTCAATGCGCGCTACTTCCTGCGCGACAACTGGCACGACACCAAGCTTGATTCGGCGACAAACGCCCGCTCCAAGCCCTATCTGGGGGCTTTGTATGAGCGACAGTCTGATTTGTACAGCGTGGAAACGCCCGACTTCTCGCTGCGCGTGAATCCGGTGGCGGGCCTGAGCCTGGG
Source organism: Hymenobacter terrestris (assembly GCF_013377905.1). Taxonomy (GTDB): domain Bacteria; phylum Bacteroidota; class Bacteroidia; order Cytophagales; family Hymenobacteraceae; genus Hymenobacter; species Hymenobacter terrestris. Next base: position 17,883 of record NZ_JABKAV010000031.1, on the reverse strand, counting down.
CAACAACGACGGGGCCAAGAGTTACTCATTCCTCAACACCCGCGGCGTGCAAGTAGAAGGCACCGTGGATCAGCGGCTGGGCTTTTACGCATTTCTGGCCGACAACCAGATGGCTGTGCCGTTTTACGTGCAGGAGCGCGTGGAGCGCGACCGGGCCGTCCCCCATGAGGGCTTCTGGAAACCGTTTAAAACCACGCCCGGCCAGTACGACTTTCTCTCAGCCCGCGGCTACGTTACCTACGCCGCCGGCCGCCATGTGAGCCTGCAGCTGGGCCACGACCGTAACCAGATCGGCAACGGCTACCGTAGCCTCATTCTATCGGATTACTCCTCGCCCTACCTGTTTCTGAAGGTGCAGACCCGGGTATGGAAGTTCAAGTACCAGAACCTGTTCGCCCAGCTCATCACCGACCCCTCCGACAGGGACGACGTGTACGAACGCAAGTTTCTGGCCATGCACCACCTGAGCCTCGACGTGCTGCCCAACCTCAACATCGGCCTGTTCGAGAGCATTCTGTCGGGCTCGCGGCGGCGCGATACGGTATATGTGAACCGTAAACCAGTGCTTGATAGTAATGGCAACGTTCAGCTGCAAAACCGCAACACGTTTGAGCTGCAGTACCTCAACCCCATCATCTTCTACCGGGCCATCGAGCAAAGCGTGGGCTCTCGCGACGGCAACGCCCTGCTGGGCCTCGATTTCAAGTGGAATATTAAAAATCGGGTGCAGCTATATGGCCAAGTCGTGCTCGATGAGTTCCTGATAAGTCAGATTCGGGCTGGCAATGGTTCGGCCAACAACAAGCAGGCCGCCCAGCTCGGGGCCCGCTACATCAACGTGGCCGGCATCCGCAACTTCGATCTGCAGGGCGAGTTCAGCTTCATCCGGCCCTTCACCTACCAGGCCATCGACAAGTTCCGCGACTACCAGCACGCCGCCCAGCCGCTGGCCCACCCCATGGGCGCCAACCTCTGGGAGCTGATCGGCATTGCCAGCTACCAGCCCCTGCCCCGCCTGCACGTGGTAGCCAAGGCCTTTTTGGTCAAGCAGGGCCTCGATGCCGACCGGACGCAGAACTTCGGCTCCAACGTGCTGAAGTCCTACACTACCCGCCCCGCCGAGTTCGGCTTCAGCGTCGGCAGCGGCATCACTTCCTACCTGCTGCACTCCGACCTGACGGCCACTTACCAGGCCGCCCACAACCTGTTCCTCGACGCCAAGTTCGTTTACCGTAACCGCACCTTCTCCGGCAACACGCCCGCGCCTGCTTACTACACGGCCGGCAACGGGGCCCTGGCCTCAGTGGCCCTGCGCTGGAACATTGCCCAGCGCCTGCACGAGTTTTAAATCAGGGATTAGAATAAGCACGTCATGCTGAGCTTGCCGAAGCATCTCTACTGCATCGTTACAACCGTTAGGGTTAGCATTGTGGTAGAGATGCTTCGGCTCCGCTCAGCATGACGTGCTTATTTTACCAACCCACGCATTCGCCCCACCATGCGCCACGACCCGGCCACAGTGCTGCTCTACCGGCCCGTCACTCAGGCCGAGCTGGATTGGATTGCAGCTTCTGACTGGCTGGCGTTTCCGTTGGCTCAGCCGGAGCCGCTGGTTTTCTACCTCACCCCACCCGAATCGGTAACTGGTTTAGCAGGCGCTGATTCGAGCTACCTGCTACGCTTTGCGCTGTTTGCCGACTACGCCGCCCAGTTGCCGGTGGAGCAGGTAGGTAGTCGGGAGCCCGACGCGCTGCTTGTGCCGGCCGAGGAGTTAGCCGAGTTCAACCGCCAGCTAGTGGGTCGCATTGAGGTTATCAGCATTTTCGGAGCTGGCTAACCTACCATTGTCGCCCACCAAAAAGCCCCGTCGGTTACGTACCGACGGGGCTTTTGCATTTTTGATCCGGTAATTCTCAACCCGTAATACGGAGCGAGTTGCCGGTTTGGACCACGGTGTATTGCTTGAGTGAGGCGGGCGGCGGGCCGGCCAGCACGGTGCCGGTGCTGCTGTAGGTGCCGCCGTGCCGGGGGCACTGCACCTGGTTGGTGCCGCTGTTGAAGCTGAGCATCACGCCCTCGTGGGTACAGCTGGCCTGCAATGCCACGTAGGCCCCGGCGCTGGTTTTGGCCACCAGCACCTGGTTGCCGGCCCCATACACGAAGCCCGTGCCGGCCGCCAGCTGGGCGTTGGCTGGAGCCGTAAGGTCGAGCGTGAAATCGATGCTACCGGACGCTGGGGGCGGGGTAGCACTCCCGCCGGGGCTTACGCCATCGTCTTTGCCGCAGCTGTGCAGGGTGCCGGTGGCCACGGCGGCCGTACCCAACACGCACAACTGAATGAAATCCTTACGATTCATATCTGGAAGGGAAAAACTGACGGGTAACTCACGCCAGAGCAGCAAAGCTGCCCGCCCCAGGGAAGATACGGCTAACTGTCGGGTTTGGACTTGGCTGGTTGCCGGGTCGTAGGGTCGCCGGATATCCTACCTTTGCGGCTGCCCATGAAAACCTACCTCCGCATTCTGCAGTATGCCCGCCCTTGGGCTGCTTTCTTACCCCAGTACCTGCTTTTCACTGTACTGACCACGATTTTCGGGGTGGCCAACTTCGCCTTGATTATGCCGTTGCTCCAGGTTCTGTTCGAGAAAACCGACCAGGTCCCCACCCAGGCTCCCAGCCAGCTGCCGGCTTTTCATCTGAGCCTCGACTGGGTGAAGGACACGTTTAATTACTTCTTTGCCGATGTGCTGGCCACGCAGGGCACCATGGGTGCCCTAACCTTTGTGTGCATCATCGTGGTAGTGTCAGTGCTGTTGAGCAACCTGTTTCGCTACTTGAGCTTACGGCTGCTGGCCAAGGTGCGGGCCCGCGTCATCCGCAACCTGCGCCACGATTTATATCGCCGCATCCTGCAGCTGCAGCTGGGCTACTTTGCCGACGAGCGGAAGGGTGATTTGATGTCGCGCTTCACGGCCGATGTGCAGGAAGTGGAATCATCGGTGGTAAATACCATGACGGCTGTAATTCAGGAGCCGATCAAGATTATCGCCTTTTTCGTGGTATTGTTCTACATGTCGGTGCCCCTAACGCTGTTTACGCTGATTCTGCTGCCGATTTCGGGCATTCTAATTGCTGGCGTGGCCAAACGACTACGCCAGCAAGCCAAGCAGAGTCAAAGCACTCTTGGCTCCATGTTATCAGTGATTGATGAAACGCTGGGTGGTATTCGCGTGATAAAAGCCTTCAACGCCCAAAACTATATCGAAGGCAAGTTTGAAGAACAGAACGACCAATATGCCCGCACCTCGCGCCGCATCGACAACACCCGTGACCTAGCGTCTCCTTTCTCCGAATTTGCGGGAGTAACCGTCGTTGCGGGTCTGCTATATTTCGGCGGCACCTTGATTCTGGGCGGTCAATCCAACCTAACGGGCGAAACCTTTATTACCTACGTGGTGCTATTTTCGCAGGTGCTCACGCCAGCCAAGGCCCTGTCATCGTCGTTTGGCAATATTCAGCGCGGGCTGGTGGCCGGCGAGCGGGTGCTGAGCATCATCGATACCGAACCGCTGATTCGCGACACGCCCGGCGCGCAGGTACTGCCGCCCTTCCAGAACCGCATCGAGCTGCGCAACCTGCGCTTCGGCTACGGCGAGGCCACGGTGCTCGACGACATCAACCTAACCATTGAAAAGGGCAAAACGGTGGCGTTGGTAGGCCCCAGCGGCGGCGGCAAAAGCACGCTGGCCGACCTGTTGCCTCGTTTTTACGACCCCACCGGCGGCCAGCTGCTCATCGACGGCCTCGACGTGCGCGACTGCACCATCCATTCGGTGCGCGACCAGATGGGCATCGTCACGCAGGAGAGCATCCTGTTCAACGACACCATTTTCAACAACATCCGCTTCAATACCGAAGCCACCGAGGCCGAGGTAATGGAAGCCGCCCGCATTGCCAACGCCCACGAGTTCATTGTGGCTACGCCCGAGGGCTACCAAACCGTTATCGGCGACCGGGGCTCGCGCCTGTCGGGCGGGCAGCGGCAGCGCCTGAGCATTGCGCGGGCTATTCTGCGCAACCCACCCATTCTCATTCTTGATGAAGCCACTTCGGCCCTCGATACCGAGAGCGAGCAGCTGGTGCAACAGGCCCTCACGCGCCTCATGCAAAACCGCACCAGCCTCGTAATTGCCCACCGCCTGAGCACCGTGCAGCACGCCGACGAGATTATCGTGCTCCAGCACGGGCGGATTGCGGAGCGCGGCACCCACGAGCAGCTGTTGCGCCGAACTGGCGGCCTTTACCAACGCCTGAGCACGATGCAGGCAGCTGGCAGCGAACCGATTTAGCACCCCTCAAATCCAGCTAAGTTCAACCATAGGATTTTCGCTGCCTATTTGTAAAATGCTATATTTAGTCCGCCAATTCGTTTTAACCGTATGAATGGGCCGCCTTTCTCCTCTGCTTTACCTTTGTGATATGCTTGCTCTCAAACGTCTGGTTACTATTCTGGTCATGATTTTTCTGGTGCTGGCACTGCTGGTACTACTGCTGCCTTCGGTACAGACCAGCTTCGTGGGTATGGCTGGCTCAGCTGAAAGCCTTTATTACACGCTGCTGGCGGTGGCCGTGGTGCTGTTAAGCCTGCATTTACTCACCGAAAACCTCGACAGCACCTTGCTGCGCCGCGAAATGGCCGCTTCCGACCGCAAAATCAACGAGTTGAAAGCCCGCCTCTACGACAACCAGCTGGAGCAGCAGCGCGCCGCCGAGCGTCCGCCCGTTTCGCCCCGCACCGGCGTAACCACCTACCCCGACCAGCCGCTGTATCCGCAGTCGGACCCCAGCCTGAGTAACGCGCCGATGCAGCAACCCAACACGATTATCCCGCCCGCCGACGACAGTTCCCGGCCGTTATAAGCCCCCGCTTTTGTGATTTCTCCCCTTTCGCTTACTGAACAAATTCGCGCCGAGCTGACCGAAGCGCAGACGGTGCTGACGCAGTTCGTGCAGAACCCGGCCAACCTGGCTGCCATTGAACAAGCGGCCCGCCTTATGGCTAGTTCACTGCGGGCCGGCGGCAAAATCCTGACCTGCGGCAACGGCGGCTCGCTCTGCGACGCCCAGCATTTTGCCGAGGAGCTCACCGGCCGTTACCGCCAAAACCGTCCCGCGCTGGCCGCTATTGCCCTCACCGAAGCCTCGCACATGAGCTGCGTGGCCAACGACTTCGGCTACGAGTATGTGTTCAGCCGCTATGTAGAGGCCCTGGGCCGGCCGGCCGACGTGCTACTGGCCATCAGCACCAGCGGTAACTCGCCTAACATTCTGCGCGCTGCCGAGGCCGCCCGTACCGCCGGGATGCGCGTGGTTAGCCTCACGGGTAAGGATGGCGGTCTGCTAGCGGGCTTGAGCGACGTGGAAATCCGCCCCCCGCATACCGGCTACGCCGACCGGATTCAGGAAATCCACATCAAGGCCATCCACATCATGATTCTACTGATTGAGCAGCTAGTAGCCGAGCCGGCTGTCGGCGAGTAGAGAATGAGGTAAAAAGACTGGAAAAACGTCATTCAGAGCGAAGCGAAGAATCTCGCGTGAAGTCGTTGAGCTATCATACCAACGACTTCACGCGAGATTCTTCGCTTCGCTCTGAATGACGTTCTTTTGTCAGCAGAAAAGCCATCAGCTAATAGCTGCTACGGGCTAACCGCTCAACCCATGCATATTGCCGTTTTCAGCCAGTACCACACCAACCCCGACTGTCCGGCTACCAGCCGGCACTACTCGCTGTTGGCCCAGCTGGCCCAAACGCACCACATTACGCTTATTACCACCCGCACCTGGGAGCCGCAGCGCCTGACCCACGAGTTTCCGTGGGTACCACCCGGCGTAGAGTTGCACGCCGCCGACATTGCCTACGAGAACCACATGGGGGTGGCCCGGCGCGGGCTGGCTTTCGCGCAGTACGCGGCCTACGCCCTGCGCGAAGGGTTGCGCATAGCTAAGCCCGATGTCATCTGGGGCATCAGCACACCGCTTACAGCCGCCTGGGCCGCGGCGCAGGTAGCGCGGTGGCGGCGGGTACCCTGGGTGTTTGAGGTGCAGGATTTGTGGCCTGACTTCCCGATTGCCATGGGCGCGGTGCCCAACCCGCTGGCCCGGCGCGCCCTCTATGGTCTTGAAGGCCGGCTCTACCAGCAGGCGCGGGCCGTTGTTACACTCTCGCCCGATATGAGCCGCCACGTGCGCCACGTCGGCCAGGCCGCCGGCTCGCGCTGGTCCTTCGACCCCGCCAAAGTACACACCAGTCTCAACGGCACCGACCTGGAGCTAGCCGCCCGCGCCACCGATGAGGCCGTAGCCACGTTGCGTCGCGAACAGCAGCTGGAGGGCAAGCGCGTGATTCTGTACGCCGGCACGTTTGGGCGGGCTAATGCCATTCCGCTGCTGCTGGCCGCGGCCGAGGCACTGGCCGCCACTCAGCCCGACGTGGTCTGGCTGTTTATGGGATTAGGGTTTTATGCTGAGGAACTGGCCGCCGCCGCCCGGCGCACCCCGGCCATCCGGGTGGTACCGCCGCAGCCGCGCCATGCGGTGTTCAGTTGGTTTCGGCTGGCAGAGGTATCGATAGCGCCGTTCCTGGGCCTGCCGGTGCTCGACACCAACTCGCCGGCCAAGTTCTACGATAGTCTGGCCGTAGGAACTCCGGTTATCGTGACCAACCCGGGCTGGACGCGGGAGCTGCTGGAGCGCCACGGCTGCGGCTGGTACTCGCCCGCCGACGATGCGCCGGCGCTGGCGCAGCTGCTGGCGGAGTTGCTGGCTCAGCCGGCACGGCTGCAGGCCGCCGGGGCACGAGGCCGGGAGTTGGCAGTTGCCAAATTCGACCGCAAACAACTCGGCAGAACAATGCAACACATTCTGGAGCAAGCATCTGGCTGAGCCAACTAATCTTTGTACTCCCTAGGACTACTTATTTACTTTGTTGTACCCGATTTGCTATTAATCTGGCTTTTCTTTGCTTTGGAAGCTGATTTTACCGGAATTATCTCCTGCTTGCTTACCACGTCAGCGTAGTATTTGCACCAGCTGGTAAGCGGGCATTGGGCGCACTTAGGCTGGCGGGCCACGCATATGTAACGGCCGTGCAGAATCAGCCAGTGGTGGGCCTTAGGAATGAGGACTTCGGGAATGTGGCAGACCAACTCTTTCTCCACTGCCAGCGGCGTAGTGGCCGTTTTAGCCACCAGTCCCAGCCGATGCGACACCCGGAAAACATGCGTATCGACGGCCATTGCCGGTTGGTTGTACACCACCGACACGATGACGTTGGCCGTTTTGCGCCCTACGCCGGGCAGCCGCTGCAGTTCTTCGATGGTACCGGGCACCTCACCCCCGAAATCCTGCGCCAGCATCCGCCCCAGCCCAGCGAGGTGCTTGGCCTTGTTGTTGGGATAGGAAATGCTGCGGATGAACGGGAAGATTTCCTCGGCCGAAGCGGCGGCCAGATGCGCGGGCGTTGGGAACTGCGCCAATAGTGCGGGCGTCACCAGGTTTACGCGTTTATCAGTGCACTGGGCGCTGAGCACCACGGCCACGATCAGCTCGTAGGGGTTGGCAAACGTCAGCTCGGTTTCCGGCTCCGGAAAGTGGGTGATGAAGTAGTCGGTGAAGTGGCGGTACCGCTCGGTTTTGCGCATGGGGCAACATTACGAAGAAACCCGAACACCACCGCCCCCGCCGTAACCCAAAACCACAAAAGCCGCGCTGCAGCCGATGAAGGCAGCAGCGCGGCTTGGGCCAGTGGCGCAGAAAAAACCGGGTTACTTCAGCTGCGGAAACGTGCGCGAGTAGTGCAGAATAGTATCGGTGGTGCGGGCCGAGGGAGTCGTGCGCAACTCGTCGAGGCTTTGCTGGGCCAGAAGCAGGTCGGCGCAGGTAGTGGCCAGTTCGGGGTCGTGGAGCAGGGCTTGCTCTACGTCGCGCTGCTCATCAGCCGGCAACTCGTTGTACACGTACCGGAGCAGGGTCTCTTGGGTAAAGATTTTGATCATAGAAAACGGGTTGCGCGGCCATCTTTTTCCGCAGGTTGATGAGCGCATAACGCATGCGTCCCAGCGCTGTGTTAATGCTGACCCCCGTTGCATCGGCAATTTCCTGGAAGCTCATATCGCCATAATGACGCATGAGCAACACCTCCTTTTGCGCGGCGGGCAGCTCCTGAATCAGGCCCCGCAGCCGCTCGTGGGTTTCTTCCCGCGTAAGCATAGCCTCGGTTCCCTCTTCTGCCAACGACAACGAATTGAAGTGATGACTTGTTGTGTCGAGGGCTACTAAAGGACTACGTTTTTCGCGCCGGAAGCTGTCGATGGCCATATTGTGAGCAATCCGGCAAATCCAGGACGAAAATTTCCCCTCCTCGTTGTAGCGGCCGCTTTTGAGGGTATGGATGGCCTTGATGAAGGTATCCTGCAATAAGTCTTCGGCCGTATCGGGGTCGCGCACTATCAGTTGGATAGTGGTAAACACGCGGGCCTTGTGCCGCTCCAGCAGTTGGGCAAATGCCCCTTCCTGACCAGCAATGTAGAGGGAGATGAGCGCGGAATCGCTCGGCTGCGGGGTATCCATAAAGGCCACGGGTTGATAAAGACTACGAGAAAAATCTGAAACGTAGAGCTTTAAACCATAGAGCGCAGCTGGGGAACGGGGCCGGATGAAAGGGTGATGAATAACCGGCAGAATCCAAATGTAAAGAACCGCCCCGCCATTCACAATGGCCTGCTACCGAAAATGCCAAAATATTTTTCAATCTACTTATACTACGGTATTGTCCATCGGCCATATTCCAGGGTTGCGCTTACCGTTGCCGGCCCCCAGCCCCGCCGGCTATGGGCCGGGCATAAACAAGGCTTCCGGGCTTCACTTCCAAAAAAAGCGAGGCCCAGAAGTCCGGAAAAGAACAAATCTGTTGGCAGACCTTTAGCGGCTAAGCTGGGCGCTGAGAGCCTGAATTTCCTTTTCCAGGCCGGGCGCGGGAGTGGTGCCGCCAGCCAGTGCGGCCGTGCGCTGCTCCAGCAATGCGGTTAGCTGCCGTAGCTGCGCGAGACGGCTGGCGGTGCGTTCGAACTGCGGTACCAGCGCCGCCATGTTGGCCGAGGCTGGAATACTGATACTAGTGGTACTGCCGCCCGTAGCGGCCTTATCGGCGCGGGCAATGGCGGCGGGCGTGAGCATATCGTCGCGCAGCAGCACTACGTTCCCTTCCATTGTAACGGCTTGGCCGTTCTGCAGCAGTTGCCGGGTTACGCCGTTACGCACGAGCCGGCCATCGGGGCGAAGCTCGAAGCCGTTGCCCAGCGCCAGAGTTTCGGTGAGGCGGGTTTGCTGGCCGCCGAGCAGCCGGTAGGTCTGGCCGGCGCGGCGGAAGGCCCCATCCTTGAGCTGGGTAGCGGCCGGAAAAGCCTCCGGAGCAGTTTGGGCATGGGCGGCAAGCGCAGGCGGCAGTAGCAGGCCGGCTGCCAGAAACAGGCGAGGCAGAAAACGGGCGTTGGGCATAGCAGACGAAGAATTGATAGATAGCAAACGGCATTTTGTCCCGGAAGATACGCGTACGGCCGGGTTTCGGGTTGCTGGCTGCGAAGCAGCACAAAATCCGGGCCCGGGTTGCCAGCAACGGGTTGCTGGTGCAGTAGGCCTGGCATCGAAGCTGTTTAGCCCGGTGACACCAATGAAACGGTCATGCGGAGCTTGTCGAAGCATCTCTATCGCTTCGTGGTATCGATTCAGACGAAGCGGTAAAGATGGTTCGACAAGCTCCGCATGACCGTCTTCTGACTTCCTAAACAGCTTCATTGCATACGCCGACGGAGGCATGGCGCGTACCTTTGTCCGGCCGTCGTTTTTTCGGCTATTTGCCCTATGCCCTCCCCCGCTTCCGGCACCGCCCGGCACGACCCTTACGCCGCGCTGCGGCTGCCTGATTTCCGGCGCTACCTGCTGGCCCGCATCTGCCTCACGCTGGCCACCCGCATCATGGGGCTGGTTATCGGCTGGCAGATCTTCAAGCTCACCAACGACCCGCTGGCCCTGGGCCTGATTGGCCTGGCCGAGGCCGTGCCCAGCATCGGCGTATCGCTCTACGCCGGTCATGTGGCCGACTCGGTGAACCGCAAGAACATTATTGTGGCCACGGTAGGCGGGCTGCTGCTGTGTGCGGTGGCCCTGTGGCTGCTGGCCTCGCCGGCCGGTGGGCACCTACTGGCCCGCGAGGCCTTTTACACGCTGCCGCTGTACGCCGTTATTTTCGTGAGCGGCATTGCGCGCGGCTTTATGGGGCCGGCTACGTTCTCGTTTATGCCGCAGCTGCTGCCCAACCGCGAGCATCTGGCCAACGCCATTACCTGGAACAGCACCACCTGGCAGGCCGCCTCGGTGGTAGGCCCCGCCATCGGGGGCTACCTGATTGCCCACCTGGGCATTGCGTCTGCCTACCTCACGGCCACTGTGCTGCTGGCAGTTGCCCTGCTGCTTTTTGCCGGTATTGCGCCACGGCCGCTGCCCGCACCGGTGGGAGCCAAAGAAGACCTGAAAACCAGCGTGCTCAGCGGCATCCGCTTTATCTGGGGCAACCAGCTGATTCTGGCCGCTATTTCGCTCGATTTGTTTGCCGTGTTGTTTGGCGGGGCGGTGGCGCTGCTGCCGGTTTTTGCGGTGGATATTCTGAAAGTGGGGGCCGCCGGGTTGGGCCACCTGGAAGCCGCACCGGCCGTGGGCTCGGTGCTGATGGCCACGCTGCTCACCTACTTCCCGCTGCGCCGCCACGCCGGCCGCAAGCTGCTGTGGGCCGTGGCCGGTTTCGGATTGGCCACCATTGGCTTCGCGGTTTCCACCAATATCTGGCTTTCGCTCGTGCTGCTGTTTTTCACCGGCATCTTCGATTCAGTGTCGGTTATTGTGCGTTCCACGCTGCTGCACACCTTCACGCCCGAGCACATCAAGGGGCGCGTATCGGCCGTCAACAACATCTTTATCGGTTCGTCCAACGAAATCGGCTCCTTCGAGTCGGGTGCGGCGGCCCGCCTGATGGGCACGGTTACCTCGGTAGTGTTTGGCGGCACCATGACGCTGATAGTCGTAGCCCTGACCGCCCTGAAAGCCGATAAGCTGCGCCGGCTGGATATGACGCCGGTGAAGGAATAGAGGGGGTTATGTATGAGGGCCAGAAGCCCGTCATGCTACCGGCTTACTTTTCCGCCGCTACCACTGCTATTGCCTTTTACCAGCTGCTTTTTTTGCTGTTCGCCGGTGGTAGGAGCCGGCCGGGGGCGCTCGGTTTTGCGGAACACCCACTCCCTGATTTCGTCCAGAGCTTTGGGCGAGAACACGGGCTGCGGGTCGCCATTTACCACCGGCCAGGCCTTCATGGGGGGCTGAAACCAGTGGTTGACGCCCGGCAGGCGCATCGCTGTTGCTGCGCTGTTCTTCAGGCCCTTTTTCAGCGGGGGCAGGTTCTGGCTCGTGGATACCTGCAAATCGTCGGCGCCGCCGAGCAGCAGCACGGGGCACTTCACGGCCGATAGCGTACGCACAGGGTCGAAATCGAGAAAGTAGCGCGACCAGGGCGAAGTAAGCTGCACCGCGCGGGCGCGGGCCATGTGCGGGTCGAGGTCGGTGTTGTGGAAGCGCAGCAGGGCCGCCACCTTGCCGCGGGCCTGGTTGTCGTTGGGCGTCTGGCGGACGATGCGAATCATCTCCTGGTTCAGGTTGAGTGCGGCCTTCACCTGGGCAGGATTCGAGCCGATGAGGCGCATAATCTCCAGCTGTTGCCGCCTGACTACGTCGCGGCCTGGCACCCCGTAGGGAGCCAGCGCCACCACAAAGGCTGGGGCGGCCGAGGCAGGCTCGGCGGCCGTCAGCAGGGCTACGTTGGCCCCTTCGCCGTGCCCGAGCAGGCCCAGGTAGCGCGTATCGAGCAGGCGGCGGGTGCGCAGAAAACTTAGTGCCGCCTGCGCGTCGCTCACCACATCGGCGGTGGTGGTATTGAAGTGGCTGCCCTGCGACTGGCCCACGCCCCGGTCATCAAACCGCAACACGGCAATGCCACGACGGGTGAGGTGGTCGGCCAGCGAGCCGAACAGGCGGTAGTCCTGCTCGGTCATGTCGCGGTCGTGGGGGCCCGAGTCGGAGAGCAGCACCACGGCCGGAAATGGGCCCGGCCCGGCGGGTGTGGTGAGCGTGCCGGCCAGCCGGATCTGGGCCTCCTTATTATAGAAGCTAACGGTTTCTTCGCGGTAGGGCCGCGTGAGGGGTGGCTTGCCCGCCACGGTGGCCGGCTTGGGGGTTTCGAGGCGCTTTAAGGTGAGGGGCGCTTTGAGGCCCGGCTGGCTCCAGGCACCCTGCAACATCGTGCCGTTTTTCAGGATTTTGCCCACGAAGCGGCTGCCTGCCTGCTCGATACTCACCGTAATATCGAGGCCCTTTACGGTGGCCGTGGCCGGCATGCGGCTGATGCGCTGCTGGGGCACATCGAGGGCCGCATAGTAAGTGCCGTTAGACAGCGGCACGATGGTGAGGATGAGTTTCAGCTCGCCGCCGGGCACCTTCAGCGGGCCGGACCACTGGCCGTTGAGTTTAGGCGGGTCGGCGGCCCAAACCGGGCTACTAACTAAGCTGAACAGTAAAAAAAAGAGTAGCAGCTTCTTCATAAAGTCAAATTCAAAAGTGGTTTTCTCCGCTTACAGAGGGCTAACGAATTGAAATTATAGAATTTGACGTAGATTCCCCTTATGATGTTGCGTCACCAGCTGCGAAGCTGCGAAATCAGCCGTTTGGCCCAAAAAAAACTTAAATCAGTGGCTTTGCATGCTGCTTACATGCCGGCTCGCAGCGTCCGGCATCTATCGGCACGGCCGCAGCCTACTGTTGTGCCTTTGGGCCAGTCAGCCGCCGTTTTGGGTACCGGGCCGCCCGGCAGCCACAGGCAGCGGCACCGGGAAACAGGGGTTTCAGGTGAGGCTAGTAAGGAAGCGAGTGAAGGCCCTTAAAGCGTGTTTGAGAATTTATTAAATCGGTGTTTCCGTCATGCTGAGCCTGCCGAAGCATCTCTACCGCAACGGTAATCATATACTACTGCGGCAAAGATGCTTCGGCAAGCTCAGCACCACAATTCCCAAACACGTCCTTAAAAAGCAACGGCCGCCACTGCCGTATCGGGCAGTAGCCGGAGCACATGCAGGGCGTTGGCCACGCAGCTGGCCGCGCTGTAGTTGGTATGGATGTAAAGCGGCCGGCCGTGCAGGGTGGTTTCCTTGTAGCCAATGCCCTCCTTTGGTTTGTTCCAGCTAAACAAAGCAGTCTTTTTGCCGGCTTTATCAAGATGAGGAATGGGGGTCAACGGACGCTGCTGGATTACATAAAGGCTGAGCTGCACCAACACATCTTTCCAGGTTTTGATGGGCACCACCGAACCGTCGGGCAGCTGCAGGGCCGTGGGTTTTTGGCCGGGCGTTAGGACCAACGTGCGTACCTGTGCCAGCTCGACGAAAGCGGGCTTGTTGTTGGCTGCCGGAAGCGGGAGCGTCGGGCTTGTCCTTACCCAAAACTCGAACGCCCTTCCAGCCGTGCGGCTGGAAGGGCGTTTTGGCGCGGTTGCCTATCCGGTTTACCGCTTTTCAAGCGGGGGCAGCCAGCGAGAAAAGGCCTTGGCGTTACCTCGGCGAGGTCGGAAAAAGATTTGGGTAAGGACAAGGCGTCGGGTTGGGGCTTTTGATTACGGCCTTTGCGCCAGTTGCCGCCGACGGGTTTGCCATCGGCCCCGTAGGTTCAGCTGCCGGAACGCCGTGGCCGCTCTGGGCAGCGTCCAGCCACCGTACCAGCTGCAGCGCAGACTCGACGAGCGGCGTTTTCAGGAGGGAAATGGTTTCGACCGGATGGAAGTTGGAATGGCCGGGCGAGTAGTAATGCCAGTTTATTCCGTCGGTGATGAGGAGTTTTTTGGGTTTAAGCGAAAAAGCGTAGCCGATGGCGGCTCCGATGTGCCCGAGCTTATCGAGGCTTTCACCCAGCTTCTTTGCCTCTATCACCACCGACACAGCGCCGGCCGCGTCATACAGCACGTAGTCGAGGGCCTGCTTGACGCCAATCGTTTTTTCGGGCTCCACCATTCGCACATCGGCCGTATCCCAGCCCAGCGCCCGCAATACTGGGTCGATGAGGGCGGCGCGGGTGGCGGCCTCGTTTTTGCGCAGCAGCTGGGCGTTAGTGTCGGCGCGGACGCGCACAGCTTGCAGAACGGTACACAGGGCGGCTAGCGGGCTGGGAGCAAACATGGCGGGAGACATGATGAGGCGAGCCGCAATGTTAAGGCTTTACGCGCGCTCATTCCAGGCAGATTCTGTGCCTTCACTACCCTCGCAGGAAACCATTCTGGCCGGTGGCTAGGGTGCAGCGCTAGCTATTCCCGCTCCGGCCGGCCGGCGAGGGCAACACCCCAACCTTTTGGCCGCACTGCCGCCGCCGCGGCCTTCATGCAGAGGCAAGCCGCGTTCATCAATTTCTGCCTGGGCCATAAGCGGAGCTTCCTTGCAGCGCCGCCTCCGCTGCCGAAGGCCGAAACCCGGTACTGGCCCGTTAATCTTGCTGCTCCTTGTCAATCAGCAGCTGCACGTATATATTCAGCTTTACTATCAGCTTTATTAAGTACCAGCCCCCAAAAATCACGAATATCATTCCAAAAACAGACAGCAGTATGGGCAGCAATGACAGCATGGAGAACAGGGGATAGCAACTTTGATGTTGAGGTTGGGGGACATGTCAACGGCCGTCAGACCGCGCTAACGGGGATGCACGGCAGCATTGCACTTGCAAGATAACGGTGATGCCCGGACCGGCAATACCCCGCCGCTCCTAATCCCGCCGTATCTTCGCCTGCCCCAACCTCAGCCGCGCCGAAACCAAATCCGGGCGGCTCGTTGTTACTGCTTCTATGGCCGACAATTCCGATTTGCAACTGACCGCCCCCGCGGCCGACCCGATTGACCAGCTCGACCCGCGCGAGTTCATCCTCATTAAAAACGCGCGGGTTCACAACCTCAAAAACCTCAGCGTGGCGTTGCCGCGCAACCAGTTCATCGTGGTTACGGGCCTGTCGGGTTCGGGCAAGTCGAGCCTGGCCTTTGATACGCTGTATGCCGAGGGGCAGCGCATGTACGTGGAGAGCCTGAGCAGTTACGCCCGCCAGTTTCTGGGCCGCATGGACAAGCCCGACGTGGACTACATCCGGGGCATCTCGCCGGCCATTGCCATCGAGCAGAAGGTGAGCATCAAGAACAACCGCTCGACCGTAGGTACCAGCACCGAAATCTACGACTACCTCAAGCTGCTGTTTGCGCGGGTGGGCCGCACCTACTCGCCCGTCAGCGGCGAGCAGGTGAAGAAAGACAACGTGGCCGACGTGGTGGACGACCTCATGCGCCTGCCCGCCGATACGCGCCTGACGCTGCTGGCCCCGCTGCAGCGCTCCGAAGACGGCCGGCCCATGAGCAAGGAGCTGGATTTGCTGCTCCAGAAGGGCTACAGCCGCGTGGTAGTAGGCGGTGGCGATATGGCCTTCATCGAAGACCTGCTAACCGAGGGCCAGCCCGAAGTGAAGGGCCCGGTGTTTATCATGATCGACCGCGCCGTGATGGTGCCCGGCGATGAGGACTTGGCTTTCCGCTTGGCCGACTCGGTGCAGACTGCTTTTTTCGAGGGCCACGGGAGTTTGGTTGTTAGCTGCCAGCTGCCAGCCGCGAGTGAAGGCGACCAGCCACAGCTCCTTGAAAAGACCTTCTCGGATAAATTCGAGTTGGACGGGTTGATGTTTGAGGAGCCGAGCGTGAACTTCTTCTCCTTCAACAACCCCTACGGCGCCTGCCAGACCTGCGAGGGCTTCGGCTCGGTACTGGGTATTGACGAGGATTTGGTGATACCCGACAAGAGCCTGACGGTGTACGAGGGGGCCATTGCGCCTTGGCGCACCGACAAGCAAAGCGAGTGGCTTAAGCCGCTCATCAAGAACGGCATCCGCTTCGATTTTCCCATTCATCGGCCCTACAATGAGCTGAGCGAGGCCGAGCAGGCCGTGCTGTGGAAGGGCAACAAGTACTTCGACGGGCTCGACGACTACTTTAAATGGGTGAGCACCCAGAGC
The DNA here is from genome assembly GCF_013377905.1 of Hymenobacter terrestris. Lineage (GTDB taxonomy): Bacteria > Bacteroidota > Bacteroidia > Cytophagales > Hymenobacteraceae > Hymenobacter > Hymenobacter terrestris. Next base: position 1,691 of record NZ_JABKAV010000031.1, on the reverse strand, counting down.
CACAAAATCCAGTACCGGGTGCTGCAAAGCCGCTACCGGGGCCGCACCACCTGCCCCGACTGCCGCGGCAGCCGCCTCCGCAAAGACGCCCAGTACGTGAAGATTGCCGACCACAGCATCACCGATCTGGTGCTGCTGCCGGTGAGCGAGGCGCTGGCGTTTTTTGGCGGTCTGGATCTGCCCGAGCACGAGGCCAAAGTGGCCGAGCGGCTGGTAACCGAAATCACGAATCGGTTGGGCTACCTCAACCGGGTGGGCCTGGGCTACCTCACGCTCAACCGCCTCAGCAGCACGCTGAGCGGCGGCGAGAGCCAACGGATTTCGCTGGCTACCTCGCTCGGTTCGGCGCTGGTGGGCTCGATGTACATTCTTGATGAGCCCAGCATTGGCCTGCACCCGCAGGATGCCGAGCAGCTGATTGGCGTGCTGCGCTCGTTGCAGCAGCTGGGCAACACCGTAATTGTGGTGGAGCACGAGGACAAGATGATGCAGCAGGCCGACCAGATCATCGACATCGGCCCCGAGGCCGGCAGCGGCGGCGGCATCCTGCAATTCCAGGGCACCTACGCCGAGGTTTTGGCTTCCGACACCTACACTGGCGAATACCTGAGCGGCCGCCGCGAAGTGGCCGTACCCAAAACGCGCCGCCCCTGGCGCAACGCCCTGGAGCTGACCGGCGCCCGCGAGAACAACCTCAAAAACGTAAGCGTGAAGTTTCCGTTGAACGTGATGACAGTGGTTACGGGCGTGTCGGGCTCGGGCAAAAGCACGCTCGTCAAGCGTATTCTGGCCCCGGCGCTGCTCAAGCAGCTCGGTGGCGGCGCGGGCGAAAGCACCGGCAAGTTCGACCGCCTCACCGGCGCGGCCGGGCAGGTAACGCACGTTGAGTTTGTCGACCAGAACCCGATTGGCAAGAGCAGCCGCTCGAACCCTGTGACTTACGTGAAAGCCTACGACGCCATCCGGAGCCTGTTTGCCGACCAGCCGTTGGCCAAGGCCCGGGGCTTCAAGCCTTCGCACTTCTCGTTTAATGTGGAGGGCGGGCGCTGCGAGGTGTGCCAGGGCGAGGGCCAGGTGAAAATCGAGATGCAGTTCATGGCCGACATCTTCCTGACCTGTGAGGCCTGCGAGGGCCGCAAGTTCAAGCAGGACGTGCTCGACGTGCAGTTCCAGGGTCTGAGCATCAATGATGTGCTCGAAATGACCATCGAAGACAGTCTGGACTTCTTCAAGGAGCAGAACAAAATAATCGAGCGCCTTAAGCCGCTGGATGATGTGGGGCTGGGCTACATCCGCCTGGGGCAGTCGGCCAATACGCTTTCAGGCGGCGAGGCCCAGCGCGTGAAGCTGGCCTCGTTCCTGACCAAGGGCAACACGCTGCAGAACGATAAAATCCTGTTCATCTTCGACGAACCCAGCACCGGCCTGCACTTCCACGACATCAACAAGCTTATGCTGGCCCTCAACGCGCTGGTCGAGCAGGGCAACTCGGTACTCATCATCGAGCACAACATGGACATCATCAAGTGCGCCGACTGGCTGATTGACCTCGGCCCCGAAGGGGGATTGAACGGCGGCCACCTGCTGTTCGAAGGAACGCCCGAGCAGTTCGTTAAGCTCAAGGACACGAATTCCACAGCGAAGTTTTTGGCGGAGAAGCTGTAAGCACAGGTAGGGGCGGGGCGTTTTCC
>NZ_JABKAV010000030.1 GCF_013377905.1 Hymenobacter terrestris | reverse complement strand
CGGTCGGGCGGGGCCGGCCGGTCGAAGTCGTTAAGGTTGGGCTTTGGCACCTCGAGACGTCGAAACGTGGCAGCGGGGGGGGGCCAAAAGAAAGTGTTCCACAACGCGCCCCCCACCACCCCCCACCCCCGGGCCACCAACAACGGCGGGGGCCCGCCGCCCGCCCCCCCCCCCCCCCCCGTCCCGATGGCGGAAAACCAAGACCGAGAGCGGGGGGGGCGGGGGGGGGGGGCCCACCCGCCGCCCCTACAGCGTTCCAGCAAACCACTTGGCAACCTGGGTTGACTAGCGACTACCAGCTGGCAACTCGAAGCTGATGCTACTATAAATTTTAGCCAAACCTTACGCTACCCATTTTCGTTAGCAATATTGAATCTTACCCAGCATTATCGCCATGAAAATTCCAGTTGAAAAAGGTCAGGAGAAAGGCTTTCTATCTGACGGCCGTCATACAGTTGAAATCACCGAAATCGAGGAGGGCAAGAGCGAAAATCAGGGCATTCCCTATTTCGCTGCCCGTATGGAAAACGAGGAAGGCTTTGTGCTTCAGCGCTTCTACCTCTCCGACGCCGGCCGCCCTGTCATCATGGGCCTCTACGATACAGTCGGCATCGAGCCCAAAGCCGGCCAGGACCTCGACACCAAGCAGCTCATCGGCAAGAAGCTGTCGGTAGAAGTAGGCGACTACACCTACAACGACCCCAACTCGGGCAGCGAGCGGACACTCCGCCAGGCCTCGCACTTCCAGCGGGTGTAACTCGAATGTCGTTGCAGATTGAAGCCCCCGGCTGTGCCTGTTATGGCAGTGGTCGGGGGCTTTTTCGCGTTCCGGCGACAAAAAATCGCCGGCTTGTACCCCTTAGCAGTGCAACAGCAGGGGCAACTACCGGGTAAAGCTGCTGAAGTATAATCCTACTTTAAGCAGTTCAAAGTTTAGTTGGGGCAAGTGAAGAACGAACCTTACTTTTATGTCTTAACACGCGATGCTCTGCGCAACGGTTCTCTATTGAATTTAGGCCGCTTTTAACGCTCCAGTTGGTGCATCAAACTCACCCTGACTCCATATTCCCGCATTCTATGGTTCGTATCGTAATATTACTACTAAGCGGTTTGCTGATGCTGGGATGCACTAAAGACGAATCCGACGCTTCCGGTCCGGATAGTAGCGTGCGCATTAGCGGCTCTCGCTATATTTACAATTCACCCAAACCAAGCTCGCCCAAGTTACTCGGGATGTTAGGAGACAGTTACGTTGGCCTTAGCTCGGCTGCTCCAGGCCTGCCGCTTTGGTTGGGCATTCGTGACTTTACTCCATCTTTTCCGTCTGAAAATAACCTTGTTCGGCTGGATACCACTGGCCAGGTAGTATTAGCCCGCCACATTTATACGGGTAATTTGACCAGCGTAATACGGGCGACTGCCGATGGCGGCTGCTGGATTGGCGGAGGTGATAAGCTGCTGCGCCTCCGGGCCGACGGTTCGGTAGTATGGGCGCACACGCTAGAATATGGGTACGACTTTCCGCAACGAGTGCAAATCAACGACTTGGCGCTACGGGCCGATGGCAGCGTGCTGCTGGCAGGTGCTACCAGGGTTGACTACGGAGAGCAAATACTACTAGCGCACGTGTCAGCACTCGGTGAGGTTCTGTGGATGCGGGAGTATAAATACCCCCTCAATGGCACGGACCCGTTCGAACAACCTTTCACGGCGCAAATTATAAGCTTACCAGATAACAGCTTCGTTATCGCAGGCGACCGGGTAGTTGCCCCTAATACCTTTCTAACGCGTTTCAGCGAAATCGGCCAGCCACTCTGGAGCCAGACAATTGCAGTGCCCGATTTCGGCACAACCTTCATGGCCTTCCATTTGCTGCCCGACGGATCATTACAGTTAGGTATTCCAACCATTTCCGCCAGCTTTGCGCTGTTGCGATTCAACATCGACGGCCGGCTATTATTTAGCAACCGCTACGATGGCCTAAGGGTATCGAAAGGGGGTATTACCGTATCGCCGCAGGGGGAAACAGTACTACTGGGCCGCGGCTTCAAACTTTATAATTTTGATGGCCAGGGAACATTTGCGGGCAAGCTCGATGCTCAAGCCCAACCTATCGGCTCACTGCACTCGCTGGAAGCCGACACCTTAGGCCTGTTGAAGGATTTGCCCCAAGTAGTAGCCCCGGGCGGCAATTACGTGTATGGCGTAGGCAGCCTGTTTTCCTCTTCCTCCATTGCGACAACCAGTATAACTCCCAACCATTTTCGGCTATTTAAAGTCGACCAGCGCGGCGGTGAGGTTTGCTCTTTTACTACCGATGCCGCTACGCTGACATCAGCGCCGCTTACGCCCCAAATAACGCAGGGAGCCCTTCCAATAGTCATTACCGGGAAGTCTGGCCATCAGGATTTTACTCCTAACATAATTGCGCTTCCGGTGGTGAGAGTACGCAATTGCGGCAAGTGAGCAGTAAGTAGCTGGCAGCTGATTCAAAAATCTACTCGGCCGCGGTTGGTCTTTTTGTCGCCGTGCTTTTTCTTGGACTCCAGGCGTTTGCGCACGGCCCCTTTGCCGGGCTTGGTGGGGCGGCGGGTTTTGGGGCGGTGCAGGGTTTTGACGAGCAACTGATAAAACTTGAGCAGCGCCGTTTCGCGGTTGCGCAGTTGGCTGCGGTCTTCCTGGGCCGTTACCAGTAGCTCCCCCTCCTGGGTGAGGCGCGAGGCCAGCTTTTCGAGCAGTGTCTGCTTCTGCTCGTCGGTGAGCAGTTGCGAGTCGGCCACGCGGAAGCGCAGTTCGACGCGGCTTTCCACCTTGTTCACGTTTTGCCCGCCCGGCCCGCTGCTGCGGCTGGTCTGGAACTGCAATTCGGGCAGGAAGTCGGCGGCGGGAGACAGCATGGGGTTGAACTGTGAGGAATGAGAAGGTAAATATACTGTCATCCTGAGCGGCGGTTTTCCGCTCACCACAGCAGATAGCCGAGCAAACCCAAACGGGCGGTCCAGGCGAGGGTGCGGGGCCAGTTGGTGCGCACGAGGCCGTCGATGGCTACGTAGTTGTAGCCGTCGCGGGCCAGGCGGTTGTGGAAGGGTACGCTGAGCAGAAATGTGCTGGCCCAGGCTACCCCCACCAGCGCCAGCTGGCCCCAGCGAGCGGCCGGACTCAGGTTCGTGCCCTGCCAGGCCAGCCAGCCGGCCGCGCCCAGTTCCAGCAGCATCGGCCCCATTACCACCCAGCCCATGCGGGTAGAATGCTCGCGGTGAAACTGCGCGAACTGCTCGGACGCCACCCGGGCAAAGCCGGGATAATGCACGAGCTGGACCGTCCAGATGAGGCCGGTGAGGTAGGCCGCCAGGCCGAAATTGAGCAGGAGCAGATGATTCACTTTTCGCTGTTTGGTTTTCGTTATTCGTTTTTCTGCGGGCCGGGTTTCGTGTTTTGGCAGGACTTGATTAGCCGGCCGTTACTGCTACCTTTCCACTGAAAAAGAATAACGAGCCACAGAAAATAAATAACGGAAAAACATGAAGCACTTTCTTCGTCCGGGCCTGCTGGTGGCCCCGTTGCTGGGGCTGGCCGTGGCCGCCTGCGGCCCCAACGGCAAAACCGACGCCGCCAAGCCCGATTTGCTGAGCGCCAACCTCGACACCACCGTGCGGCCCGGCGACGATTTCTACAACTACGCCAACGGCACCTGGTTCAAGCAAAACCCGATTCCGGCCTCCGAAAGCAACTGGGGCATCGGCAAGCAGGTACAGAACGAAATCTACGGCCGCCTGCGCAAGCTTAACCAGGACGCCGCCAAGGCTACCGCCGCCCCCGGCTCAACAGAGCAGAAAATCGGCGACTTCTGGGCCACGGGCATGGACAGCGCGGCTATAAACAAGCAGGGCCTAGCGCCGCTGCAGGCCGAGCTGACGCGCATCCAGAACATCAGTACCGTAACGGGCGTGCAGGCGGCCATTGCGCGGCTGCAGCAGCTGGGCGTGAACGCGCTGCTGGGCGGCTACGTGCAGCAGGACGCCAAGAACAGCGACAAAATGGCCCTTCACCTCTGGCAGGCAGGCCTGGGGCTGCCCAACCGCGACTACTACTTCAACAAAGATGCCCGCACCGCCAACATCCGGAAAGAGTATGAGAAGCACCTGAGCACCATGTTCGGGCTGCTGGGCCAGGATGCGGCCACGGCCCAGGCCAGCACCCAGCGCGTGTTGGCCCTGGAAACCAAGCTGGCCGGGGCCTCGCGCAAACTCGAAGCCCTGCGCGACCCTTACGCCAACTATAACAAGATGAGCCTGGCCCAGCTCGACGCCCTCACGCCCGGCCTCAACTGGAAGCCCTGGCTGGCCGAAATGGCTTTTGCCAAGGCTGATACCGTAATTGTGGGCCAGCCCGAGTTCTACCAGGAAGCCAGCCGCCTGCTGCGCACCGCCCCGCTCGCCGACTGGCAGGCCTACCTGCAGTGGCAGTTGGTGCACACCTACGCCCCCACGCTAAGCCAGGAGTTCGACCAGGAAAACTTCCGGTTTTATGGTACCGTGCTGCAAGGCGCCACCGAGCAGCGCCCGCGCTGGAAGCGGGTGCTCGATGCCGAAGAAGCCGCTCTGGGCGAGGTACTGGGCCAGCAGTTCGTGAAAGAATACTTCACCCCCGAAACCAAAAAGCGCTACGAGCAGCTCACCGAGAACATCACGGCTTCGTTCCGCGAGCACATCGGGGCGCTGGACTGGATGGGCGACTCGACCAAGCAGAAGGCGCTGGTGAAGCTGGCCAAAATCACGCGTAAAGTGGGCTACCCCGATAAGTGGAAGGACTATTCGTCGCTCGAAATCAAGCGCGACTCGTACGCCGCCAACGTGATGCGGGCCAACCAGTGGCGTTACCGCTACGAGGCCCGCAAGCTGGGCCAGCCCGTCGACCGCACCGAGTGGGGCATGACGCCCCAGACCTACAACGCCTACTACAACCCCAGCAACAACGAAATCGTGTTGCCGGCCGCCATCTTCTCCATCCCCGGTTTGGTGGATGCCGAGGCCGACGACGCCATTATTTACGGCTACGCCGGGGCCAGCACCATCGGCCACGAGCTCACCCACGGCTTCGATGATGAAGGCAGCCAGTTTGATGAGAAGGGCAACCTGCGCAGCTGGTGGACCAAGGCCGACCGCAAAGCCTTCGATGCGCGCGTGCGCGGCATTGTGCGCCAGTTCAATAGCTATCAGGTGCTCGATTCGCTGCGCATCAACGGTAAGGCCACGGCCGGCGAGAACATTGCTGATTTGGGCGGCATCGTCATCGGGCTCGATGCATTCAAGAAAACCGAGCAGTACAAGAAGGGCGAGAAAATTGGGGGCCTGACGCCGGTCCAGCGCTACTTTCTGGGCTACGCGCTGGGCTGGCAAACCCACCAGCGCCCCGAGCGGCTGGCTCAGGCCCTGCTCACCGATGTGCACTCGCCGGCCCAGTACCGCATCAACGGCCCCTTCGCCGATGTGCCCGCCTTCTACGAGGCCTTCGGTGTAAAACCCGGCGACAAGCTCTACCGGCCCGATTCGGCCCGGGTGAAAATCTGGTAGTCGTCGCTTTTCGAAATCTGCTCCACTTATTTGTCGCCCTCGGGCAACTGTGCGCGGCAGCCCTGCATCTACCCCCGCAAGTCTTCCACTTTCACCCCTACGCTATGAAAAGCCTTCGTTTCCTGCTGCCCGGTTTGCTGCTCGCGCTGCTGCTGACTGCCTTCCAGACCTTCGCCGCCGACACCCGCGAAACCCGCACCGTAGCGCCCTTTACCGCCGTGAGCCTGGGCGGCTCCATGCAGGTCGTGTACCGCCAGGGCAGCCCCCAGAAAGTGGAAGTGCAGGGTGACACGGAGGATCTAGCTCAGATTGAAACCGTAGTCGAAAACGGCAAGCTTCGCATCCAAACCAAGCCGGGAGGAAACCTTAAATGGTCCAATCTGAAGGGCAAAGTAACCATCTACGTAACCGCGCCCACCGTTACGGCCCTGAGCGTGGGCGGCTCGGGCAGCTTGCGGGCCGCCGAGCCCATCCGGGCCGAGAAGCTGCGGCTGGCCGTGGGCGGCTCGGGCAGCCTGGTGCTGGCCAGCGTAACAGCCGAAACCATCGACTCTTCGGTGGCGGGTTCGGGCAGCCTCAAAATTGGCGGCGGCTCGGCCACGAGCCAGCAAATCAGCATCAGCGGCTCGGGCGGCGTATCAGCCGAGGCACTGACCTCCAAAACCTGCGAGGTGCGCGTGGCCGGCTCGGGTAGCTGCCGGGTGCAGGCCACTGAAACCCTCGATGCCCGCCTGGCCGGCTCGGGCGGCGTGTACGTGCGCGGCAACCCTCGCGTAAGCAGCTCTACGGCCGGCAGCGGCCGGGTGCATAAGTTGTAAGGAATTAGAAAACAGAGGTTGTGGAGGACGCTGTAGGGGCGGGGCTTGCCCCCGCCCCTACAGCGTGCCGATACGCTCGCCTCCTCAAAGACCGAATAACCCGCCGCCTTTGCCTTTATCCTTCTTCTTGCTCTTGGACTTCTTCTGGTCCTTGCCATCAAAAATGCCGCCCATGAAGCTGGTTTTCTCCTTGATGATGATGTAGCGCACCGAGAAGGCGGTGGGGAAACGGACCCAGTCGGCGGAATTGATTTCGACGGTGGGCTTGAAATCGACGCTGACGACGAGAGGCGCGAAGGCTATTTTGTATTCGGCCCCGATAATGGCATCGAAGCCGCCGAACGTGCCGTCGTCTTTGTGGTGGCCAAGGTGACCGCCCGCCCCGAGGTAGTAGTTGAGGCTGGGGCCCAGAATACCGAAGTGACGCTCGGCCAGCACCGTGCCGCTGATTTCGCGCGAGCTGACCAGCGCCAAGCCCTCGAGCGTGGCTTTGGGCAGAATTTTTTGCTGCACCGTGAGGCCATACTGGCCCCCACCTACCCGGAGGCCGGCAGCAGTAATGTATTTCTGGGCGTGAGCGGCCGATGGGGCCAGAAAAGCGACAGCCGTTGTTAGCAGCAGGCCGGCCAACAGGCCGGCGCGGGGCCGGGCCGGGCAGGCGAAAAACGGAAAGGTCATAATCTTATAAAGGGGTAGTTGAACCCGGCGCAGGGCTGCGCGTTGAGGCAACCAAGGAGGTACAAAGTACGTCGGTAGGGCGCAATAACGTCGTGCTCTGTGCAAACCACGTAACTTGCGGCCTTTATTTTCGCCCGCCCCCTACCGCTCCACTCCCCCGTGTATATTCATCAGGTCGCGTCCTACCTGCCCGCCGAAGTCATCGATAATGCCCATTTCACTCGCCTTAACGGTCTTTCGAGTGAGTGGATAACCGAGCGCACCGGTATCCGGACGCGCCGGAAAGCGGCTCCCGGCGAAAACACTAACACCATGGCCGTCGAGGCCACTCGCCGGGTGCTGGCCCAGACGCCCGATTTCGTGGCCACCGACGTGGACCTAATTGTGGCCGGTACCTACACGCCCCACGACACGATTTACACCGTGGCCCACGCCGTGCAGCGCGAAATCAACGTGTCGGATATTCCGGTGGTGAGCATTTCCTCGGCCTGCTCGTCGTTGCTGAATGCGCTGGAAATTGTGGAGGGCTACTTCGCCATGGGCAAGGCTCGCCGGGCGCTGGTTATTGTGAGTGAGCACAACACGGCCTACAACAACGAGGACGACACCGTAGCCGGCCACCTGTGGGGCGACGGCGCGGCGGCGCTGCTGGTTTCGCTGGACCGCCTTGCCCCCGCCGACCTGCGGGTGCGCGACATCCGTACCGGCGGGGCCGGCAACATCGGCAAGGCCGACGAATCGGTGACGCTCAAGCCCGTGGAAAAGGGCATTGTGATGCCCTACGGCAAAGATGTTTTCATTCACGCCTGCACCTACATGACGCGGGTAACCCAGGAAATCTTAGTTCGGAACAACGTGCCGGTAGAGGAGCTAACCTACCTGATTCCGCACCAGGCCAACCTGCGCATCACCAAAAACGTGCTGCAGCAGTTGGGCCTGCCCGATGAGCGTGCCGTGTCGAACATCCAGGATCTGGGCAATACCGGCTGCGCGGGTGCGGCCATTGCTTTGGGTAGCACTTGGCCAGACCTGCAGCCCGGCAACCAAGTAGTGGTTACGGTTTTTGGGGGCGGCTACTCCTACGGAGCCATGCTGCTGGAGCGGTAAGCTGGGCATCAGCCAGCACTTACGCGCAACAGGCCAACCAGACTTTTCGAACTAATGAGGCCAGAACACACCAGCGCCCCTGAACTCATTTTGGAGTCAGGGGCGCTGCGCCTTTCGGTACTTTGAGCTGTGCTGAAGTCCGGCTTTTTTAACTTTCTTACCCACTCACATACCTTAGCGCACCAGCAGCCGCACAGTGCCGCTGGGCCCGTTCGAATCGGTCCAGCGGAGCAAATAAAAGCCGGGGCGCAGGTCGGAAAGCGTGGGACTCAGCAGGCTGAGGCCGGGCGCATAATCGAGACGGCTGCCACCGTAATAGCGGCCCACGGCATCATAGAAGCGCAACGTGAGGGAGCCGGCAGCAGCTCCGGCGCCGTACTGCAGGCGTAGCGCCGGCCCGTTTCGGTCGAAGGGGTTGGGAAAGACTGTCAGGCCGGTTTGGGCGGTGGCGTCGCGGCTTACCAGCATTGGCCGAGCCGCATCAAGCGAACTATCGGGCCGCTTCAGCCGCAGGCGGTAGTAGCTCAGGCCGGGCAGCGGCTGCAGGTCGAGGGCGCGGTACGGACCGGCTCCGGCGGCCACTTCCGCTACGGGCTGCCAGCCGCCCGTTGTGTCGAGCGGGGCGCGCTCCAGCACAAAGCCGTTCAGGTAGCATTCGGCGCTGGTGGCCCACTGCACCTCAACACCGGCGGGGCTAGGCGTGGCCTGCTGACTTATCAGCGGGGCAGGCAACATGGCCGTGGGGCCGCACACATCGGGCCGGAAGCTGCGGACGCGCAGCACGTAGCGCCCCCCGGCTATGTCGCTGGCCGGGGCCAGAGTGCGGCTGCGCTGCCCGCGGGCAATGGCGTAGTGCATCACGGCGCTGGGCATAATCAGGTGGGAAAGCTGTTGGGCATGGCCCAACTCGTGCACCGCCACCGACTCGAAATCGAGCTGGGTGCTGGCTGGGTTGGCCGGCCCAAACTGCCAGGCGGCGGCATCGTCATACTGGGTATCGATTTCCTTCACAAAGAAAGCCACTGTGCCATCGGGGCGGTAGCAGCCCTCGTAGTAGCTGGTAGTGCGGCCCAGCACACCAGCCGGTAGCTGGGCACCGGTATCGAAGCCCACCGAGTTTATGTCATCGTTGGCCACGCCGGTAGTGGTGCGCGGCGGGCCCAACTCCCAGTTGATACCGGTTTGGCAGCGCCAGCCGGTAAGCGCCCGCTGCCAGGCCGCAGCGGCCGCAGCGTTGGCCACGAAGCCGGGCTCGAAGCGAAACGTGAGGCCCCCGGCCCCATTCTGGTCGCGGTGGGCAGGCACGGCGCGTTGGCCCGTGTTGGTATCGCGCACGTTGGTGGCGGCAAATTCGATGAGCACCGTTTGCAGGCTCAACGTTGCCAGTTGGCCCGTTCCGGCGGGCGTTACGCGCACCGGCCCGGTACCGGCCGGGTTGCCGGTCGCGCTCAAGGCCGGCACCCGCACCTGAATCCGGGTATCGGTCCAGCTCACATAATCGTCGTCGTTTACTCGGGTGAAAGTGGCACCGCCATCATCAGCATTGCGAAACTCCACGGTGCCCGTACCCCGGCTGGGGCCGAAACCACTGCCCGTAATGGTAAGCACCGCACCCGTGCCGGCCGACAGGCGCAGCGGCCCTATTCCACTGATAACCGCCACCTGCGGCCGGGCAGCGGCCATCTGGCTGCGCCGCAAGCGCGCTGCCGCCAAGGCCGGGTTAGGCTGCACCTCGCGCGGCGCGGCCGCCACCGTAGCCACGGCCGCAGCAGGGCTGTCATAGCGCCGAAACGGCTCGGCGGCCGTCAGGTTGGCTAGGTTATATCGAATGAATCCCTGCTGGCTGCCAAACACCTGCCAACTGGCTTGCGCGGGCACAGTAGTTGGCTCCAGAAAAAAAATACCTTGCTCGCCGGGCACCAGCTGCAGCGTGTTAGTAAGCACCTCGCGGCGTAGGCCCAACGTCCCTCCCTCCGTAAACACCGTCAGCACTGAATCGGGTGTGCCCTTCAGCTGGCGAAATACCCGCAGCTGGTGGCGAGTATACAGGTGGCCGTTGGCAGCCTGCACGCCCTCACTACCCACCACCACGGCCTCCACGATGCGGACGGCGCGGGCAGCACGGAGCGCGGGATCGAGCGGTTCCAGCAGGCAATGGGTGGCAGAAGCCGAAGTACTGGGAGTTGCCGTTTGGGCTGCAGCCGGCAGCGACAACGCCAGGAGTGGTAGAAGGAATAGATCGGAAAATTTCATACCGGAATACATACGGGAAAAGTTGGGCCGGCGGGCTGTCAAATTACGGCATTTCATCGTGCTAAATTTCAGGGCTTACGCTGGTTTTGCAGCGCAACTGGCTGCCCGGTGCAACCGCGCACTATCTGCCTGAACTCTTACTGTCAAATCAGTTCTTCCTTCCCTATTCGTTATGCGTAATTCTTTACTGACTGCCGCCGGCCTGACCGCGGCCGCCCTGTTCCTACCCAGTCCGGCCGCCCTTGCCCAGGAGGCCCCGGCCGCTGTTCAAGCTCGGTACGGGCCTTACCGACGGCGCGGGTTTCGGGGACTACCGGGGTCTGACGCTACCGCTGGTGCTGGGCGCCGAGCAGCAGCTGGCCCCCGGCTGGTCGGCTACGCTCAACGGCACCAGCCTCTGGAACATCGGCCAGCGCCGCGGCTTTGGCTCCTCCGAACGCGACGGGCTGAACCTGCGGCAGTTGGGAGTCGATGTGGGCATCCGCCACTACTACCACCAGGAAAAGCGCCAAGCCAAAGGCCGCCGGACGGGCCCCTATCAGGGTCCTTACGTGGCCCTGCATTTCGGCAATTACTTCGACCGCCGCTTTTCCTACAACTATGGTCCTATGTACAGCTACACCCGTAGCGACCTGAACTACGACTACAGCACCCTCACGGCGCGCTGGGGCGTGCAACGCCGCCTGGGCGGCCGGGGCCTGCTCGATGCCTACATCGGCGGCGGGCTGGCCAACCCCCGCACCTACCACAGCTACATCGGCGCAATGCCCGAGTACCGGCGCAACCTGAGCCTGGGCCTGGAGCTGGGCGTCAAAATCAGCCTGACCAACAAATGAGCTGCCGGGGCGCTAAGCGTCGCCCGGTTTTTTATACCTCAGTTGCTAAGCCACTCCCAGATACTGTAGCCAACCCGGAAAATAGGCGGAATTGAGCCAATGGCGGCCAGTATGCCTAAAATGGATACCACCCGCTCGTTGCGCTCGAACATGTTGCGGACAGTGAATTTGGGGTCGACGCGGGAAGTTTGCCAGGTTTCGCCGTTGAAGTAGGTGAACACCAGCGTGGTTTTATACTCACCGGGTTTGGCCCGTGAGCTAAGTTGCATGTTGAGCGTGTAGGGTGCGGTGCCGCCTTCGCCTTCCGAGGCTTCCGTAACGATGCTGGGCGTCGGGTCGTCGCTCACGTCGAAGAAGCGGGTATAGCCGGGCCCCGACTCATCGGCAGATTCCATGGTGGGTAGCACGATGCCCCGCTCCGATATAGGGGTGGTGTGCCCACCCCAACGCACCCGCTCCTGCCCGTAATCGAAGCCGTAGCTGACGGCCGAGCCGGAATCGTCCAGAATAGAAACCGGCGGGTAGAGGGCCAGCTTGGAATTGGCAATTTTCCCGTAGCCCGTGATGTAAATATCGACGACTACCGTATCGCCGGGGTCGATGTTGGCATCGTAAATCCGGGCTATCAGCTCGTATTTCCCAGTTTTATCCCCGTTTTCGCCCCGGCGGGCCGTCGTGTCTTTCATCTGATTTTCTCTCAATCAACACGCTTTAAAACAAGCTACCCTGCACCGGTTGCGGAATTACGCGGGGCGGGTGCACGGCCATACCAGTCAGTTCGTGCAGGCGGCGCAGGAAGTGTTCGGCCCACAGCGGGGAGTGCAATATGTCTTTCTGATGGATGAAGATGTAAGCCGTGTGTAGGCCCGCTTCGAGCCAGCCGGCCACGCGGGCGGCCCAGTCGTCGGCGCGGCGGAAGTCGGAGTCGATGAGGCCGTGGCCGTTGAGGCGCACGAAAGCGGTGGGGGTGGTTAGGCGCTGGTGCAGCGCGTCGCGGCGGCCGGCCACGTCGCTGATGAGCAGCGGCTTGCCCAGGGCTTCGAGCATGGCAGTGACAGTAGCCAGCAGGCCGGCATCGGAAAACCAGCCGGGGTGGCGCAGCTCCACGGCCAGCGGCACGAAGGCCGGAAAATCGAGCAGGTAGCGCTCCAGCCGCCGCAGGTGCTCGGGCCCGAAAGTGGGCGGCAGCTGCAGAAACGCGTGGCCCAGCGTGGGCCCCAGCCCCTCAATGGCGCGGCAGAAGCTCACAGTCAGGTCGTCGGCGTTATACAAAGCCCGGTCGTGGCTGATGACTTGCGGGATTTTGGGGCAAAACCGGAACGACTCGGGTACCGCGTCGCGCCACTTGCGCACGGTGGGCGCGTCGGGGATGCGGTAGTGGGTGGTGTTGAGCTCAATGCTGTTGAACTGCCGGGCGTAGTGGTGCAGGTAGTCAGCGTCTTTAATGCCCTGCGGGAAGTAGGAGCCCAGCCAGGCCTTATTGGTCCAGATGGGGCAGCCCACGTACACGGCCGGCGGAGCCGGCTGCGCGGGTAGGGCGCGGGCCAGCACGGCGGCCGTTTCGGGGTGGTCGGCGGGCAGCCGGAAATCAACGTAGCGCAGGTCGGAAAGGCGGCCAAAATCCATTCCCGAAGGTAAGCATCAGTTGGCGGTTGCCAGTGAGCAACTTGTCATTCAGCGCGCCGCGACGAATCTCGCGTGCTGCCGTTTGTTTGTCGTCGTAGTGTCAGCATGCACGATTCTTCCTGAAGCGCTGAATGACAGGCCGGAAACCCACCAACTGCTTACTCCTCTTACCACAATTACCGGACATTTGCAACCACCCTGCCGACTACTTCGGCTGCCGGAAGCCCGACTTTTTTCACCAGCGGATAGTCGCATTTTTCAGGGGACTGTTACATCGTCTGAAAAGAGTACAAAATGTGTATCAACTAAACACAAACGCTCATTTGACGGCTTCATTCCAGATTAATTAAATACAACGTTTATAAAAAAAAGACAAATTATGATGCAAATGTGTACCAACACGATTTGACCTAATAGCGACGCTTTGGTAGACGCTTATAGATTTGTCGCACTCACCAACTGGTTCCCGGATGAAAGTGCTCTACCGACGGTATGTATCAAGCTTGCTGCTAGTTGGCCTGATGGCCCTTTCAACGCTGCAACCGGCCACCGCCGGCACCGCCCGCCCAACGGACGACGAAAAAGCCGCCACTACCGCCAAAAAGAGCACTATTCTGCGGGGCCGCGCCTCCTGGTACGGCCGCGAGTTTCAGGGCCGCCGCACCAGCAGCGGCGAGCGGTTCGACCGCAACAAGTACACCTGCGCCCACAAAACCCTGCCCTTCGGCACCCGGCTGCGCGTATCGAACCCTAAAACCGGTGAGGCAGTCGTGGTGCGCGTGTCCGACCGCGGCCCGTTCCGTCACCAGCGCATCCTCGATCTGGCCGAAGTAGCCGCCCGCCCGCTGGGTATCATCACGCAGGGTGCCGTATCGGTAGTGGCCGAAGTGGTGCCCGAAACCACGCCCCTGGGCCCCACCGATGCCCCCGACGACCTGCAGGCCCTGGCCGCCGACCCCATTGAAACCGCCGAACTGCATACCAACATTGCCGCCGGCCACACCGAAGCCGCCGACCTGGCCCTGAAGGCCGAGCCAACCGCTTCTTTTGTGGTGCAGGCCGGCACTTTTGGCGACATACGCAATGCCCGCGCCGTGATGGACAAGATTCAGGGCCTGGAGCCGGCCATGTTCATCACCACGGTCACCGGCACGTCGGCCCAAGGCAAAACGCTTAACCGGATAGTTGTGGGCCGCTTTGCCACCGCCGCCGAGGCCAACGCCCTGCGCCTGCGTTTGGCCCGCGCCGGGGTGGCCAGTTTGGTACGCCAAACCGAAAACCTGTAGCAGCCGCAGCCCACCACTGGTACCACCTACGAAAGCCCGTTGCGCCACTCTCCTACCTCAGGAAAGTGGCGCAACGGGCTTTCAGGCTTCTGAACAGGGCAATTTATAGTTTTCAGTGCCGTTATTCGCGCATCCATTCATCTTCTATTATATAGTACCAATGCGTAAATTTCTTTTCCTCTCACTTCTGGCGGGAGGCCTACTGGCTGGTAATGTTGCCCAGGCCCAAACCACCCAAGGCACCCGCGTACTGGGTTTGAGTGGTGGCGACTTCACGTTCCAGAGCAATGGCTTTAGCAAGAGTTTTTCCGGGACCGTGATTCCGTCGGTGGGCGTGTTCGTGGCCGATAACCTGGCCGTGGGGGCCGCCGTGCAGCTTGGCTACTCGAGTTTCAAATTAAAATCCCTCTCAAATTTCCGGAACAACGGATTGACGATTGGGCTGTTACCCTGGCTTCGCTATTACCTGCCTTCGGAAAGCCGGCACCGGTTATTTGGCGAGCTGAGCGCGGGTGGGGTGTACAACCGCAGTCGCGCTTGGGAAGATTCCTTTCCGAATCAGCGCACTAGTTCCGACATAAACCTTCTGGCCAAAGCCGGACTGGGCTACTCCTACTTCATCACTCCGGCGGTGGGCCTAGAGGGCCTGCTCTCCTACCAACTCAACAGCGGCGACAAGAACACCTTCGGCAGCGGCGCGCTGGGCCTCAACCTGGGCTTCCGCATCTACCTGCCCCGAAACTAACGGAGACGCGGGCAGAAGCGGCCCACTCTGTTCTGCAGCTACCGCGCCAAAGCCATGGCGGGACGGCACCGACCATAAAACGGTTGGTGCCCTCCTGCCGGGGCTTCGTGGCTTTTGGTACAACGTGTTTGCTGCCGACAGGCTGTGCCTTTGGGGCAGCGGGCGGCCAGCAGACCTTTCTTTCAACCCAAACAATACCCGGCATTTGCTACCTTCCGGCTCCCTGAAAATCCGGATACCTTATGCTGCGTTGGCTGAAACCTGTGTTGGCCCTGCTCACGGCCGTTGTGCTTGCCTGGGTGCTGAATACCAAACAGGGCGACGTGCCCCCCGTGGCCCGACTGCTCAGCCCCTACAGCGGCTTTTGGCAAAACGGCGAAACGGCCGCCGACTTCCCCGCCCAGCAAACCCTGCGCCTGCCCGGCCTGCACCAAACGGTGCGCGTGCGCTTCGACGACCGGCGCGTGCCCCACATCTTCGCCGACAACGACCACGACCTGTACTATGCCCAGGGCTACCTCACGGCCCGCGACCGGCTCTGGCAGATGGAATTTATGACCCGCGTGGCGGCCGGCCGGATTTCGGAAGTAGTAGGCGAGCGGGCTCTGGAGTACGACCGGTTTCAGCGCCGCATGGGCCTGCCGTTTGGGGCCGAAAACTCGCTGCGCGAAATGCTGAAGAACGACACCACCCGGCTGGTGCTGGAGTCGTATGCGGCGGGCGTGAATGCCTATATCGGCCAACTGAGCCCCCGCGAGTATCCGTTTGAGTACAAGATGCTCGATTACGCACCCGAGCCTTGGACGCCGCTTAAATCGGCGCTGCTGCTTAAGTTAATGGCCTGGGACTTGAGCGGCCGCTCCGACGACTTGCGCCTGAGCAACATTCTGAGCAAATACGGCCCCGAGGTCACGCGCGACCTGTTTCCCAACTTCCCCTTCCGCGCCGACCCGGTCGTGCCCAACGGTGCGCCGCTTGATTTCCAGCCGCTGCCGGTGCCACCAGCGCCGCCCGTGCCGTTTGCCGCCGCCATATCGGGCCTGGTGCCCAGCCGCGAGCCCGATGCCGAGCTGGGCTCCAACAACTTTGCGGTGGCCGGCTCGCGCACCGCCTCAGGCAAGCCACTGCTGGCCAACGACCCGCATCTGCAGCTCAATCTGCCCAGCATCTGGTACCAGGTGCAGCTGCACGGGCCGGGCCAGAACGTGTATGGCGTGACCATTCCGGGCGCGCCGGCTGTTATCATCGGCTTCAATGCCGATGTGGCCTGGGGTGTAACCAACGTGGGCGGCGACGTGCTCGACTGGTATCAGCTGAAGTTCAAAGACGCCCGCCAGCGCGAGTACTGGCACGACGGGCGCTGGAAACCAGTGCGCCGGGTGGTGGAGCGAATATCCGTGCGCGGCCGCCCCGACCGGCTCGACACCGTGCTGTACACCCACCACGGCCCGGTGGTGTACGACCAGAACGAAACCGTTTTCAACAAACAAACACCCGTGCGGCACGCCCTGCGCTGGACCGCCCACGAGGCCGCAGGCGCCAACGAGGTACTGGCCTTCGTGAAGCTCAACCACGCCCGAAACTACCAGGACTACGACCGGGCCCTGCGCACCTACGCCTCGCCGGCCCAGAACTTTATTTTCGCCAGCCGCTCGGGCGACGTGGCCATCCGGCCCAACGGCCGCTTCCCGCTCAAATACGCCGAGCAGGGCAAGTTCATTCTCGATGGCTCGGACCCGCGCCAGGACTGGCAGGGCTGGATTCCGATGAGCCAGACGCCGCGCGTGCTCAATCCGGCCCGCGGCTACGTATCGTCGGCCAACCAGCACTCGGCCGGGCTAGGCTATCCATACTATCTGGGCTGGGATTACGCCCCCTGGGACCGGGCCCACCGCATCAACGGGCAGTTGGCCCACATGCACCGCGCCACCGCCGACACGCTACGGGTGCTGCAGAACGACGATTTAGGGCTGAACGCGCAACTGATGCTGCCTTGGATGCTCTATAGCTTGGAAGGCACCAAAGAAAGCAGTGACTGTTACAGCTATCCTCATCCAAACTCGTCCGTGGCAGTTGCCATGCGTGTGCTGGGCCAGTGGAAATTTCATTATACCGCCGATGCCATTGGGGCAACCATCTTCGAGCTGTGGTACCAGCAATTAACTTGGGCGCTCTGGGAAGACAACTTCGGCAAGCAGGTCACTGGCCTAGATATGCGTTATCCTTCCCGCGACCGGACCAACCGGCTGCTGCTCTACCAGTCGGGCGACGGTGCCAACTGCTTTAAAGGAGCCAGCTTCTGGGTTGACGACCGACGCACAGCCCAGCAGGAAAACGTCCACAACCTGCTCACGGCTTCGTTGCAGATCACCATGGACTCGCTTACCCGCAAGTTTGGGCCGCTGGGGCCGAAATGGGCCTGGGCCAACCAGAAAAGTACCGACATCAACCACCTGGCCCAGCTACCCGGCTTCGGCCACGCCGACGTATGGAGCGGCGGCAGCCCCGGCAGCGTGAATGCTACCGGCGCGCGCAATGGCCCCTCTTGGCGCATGGTGGTGGACCTAGCCACGCCGGTGCGGGCCTACGGCATCTTCCCCGGCGGCCAGAGCGGCAACCCGGCCTCGGTGTACTACGACGACATGCTTGAAAGCTGGCGCACCGGTCAGCTCGACGAACTGGTGTTCCTGAAGGCCGCCGACGAAAACCACCCCCGCCTACAAGCCGCCTGGCGGCTAGAGAAGTAGGCCAGCCCAATCTCTATGAAATCGTTCTTTATTCTCTTCCTGCTGATTTTCGTGCTGGCCAGCCTGGCCCAACTGCTGCTGCCGTGGTGGGTGGTGCTGCCGATATGCCTGGGGCTGGCCGCGTGGCGGGGTGGCTCGGCCGGGGCCGCCTTTGTGGCCGGACTGCTGGGCGTGGCGCTCAGCTGGTGGTTACCCGCCGCCTGGCTGAACGGGCACGGCGCGGGCCTGCTGGCCAGCCGCGTGGCCACACTTCTGCCATTGGGCGGCAACTCCTGGCTGCTGGTGCTGCTCGGCGGCTTGCTCGCCGGGCTGGTAGGCGGGCTGGCGGCCCTGGCCGGCGCGTGGTTGAGGGTGAGGGAATAAAAACGAGTCATACTGAGCGCAGCGGAGCGAAGTCGAAGTATCTCTACCGCATTACTAATCCGACGCTAGGTCAGTTTAGCAATGAAGCGGTAGAGATGCTTCGACTCCGCTCCGCTGCGCTCAGCATGACTCGTTCTCCCTTATCCACTCAAAACTGCGAGATAAACGCGTAGGCTTGCAGGGTGTACACCGGGGCGGCGCTGAAGTGAGTGCCGCCCTGGATGGGGCGCAGTTCGACTTTGGTAGCCCCGCGGGCGCGCATGGCGTTGTAAGCGTCTTCCGAGTTGAAAAAGGGCACGTAGTCGTCCTGGGTGCCGTGGAACAGGGCCAGTGGCGCGCGGGGTTGCCAGTCGTACACGTCGTTGGCGGTGAGCGAGGCCGAAAGGGCTGGGTCGGAGTTGGTGAGCACGGCTTGGCGGAAGGCAGGGGCGAACAGCTCGGCGGCCTGCTGGGGCACGGCGCTGAACGGGTTGGCTTGGAGGCGGGTAGCGTAGGGCTGCTGGTAGTAGTAGCTAAACGGGCGGTTGAGCTGGTACACCCGGTCGTAGGTGCGCAGTACCCACACGTAGGTGCTGAGGAAATTCAGCGGCTCCGTCGAGTTCAGGATGTACTTGGCGAAGGCCGATTTGTGGTAGGCTCCGGCCCCGGGGGCGCTGGCCGTAACGGGCAGCGTGGCGGCGTAGTTTTCTTCCAGCAGCTGGTGCAGCGCCATGGTCGCGTAGCCCCCCTCGGAGTACCCCAGCAGGAAGTTTTTCTGGTTGACGTTGATTTTCTGCTGCTCGCAGAACTCGCGGGTGGCCCGTAGCATATCGGCCGAGGCCGAGGCCAGCGAGGCACCATGCTCGTAGGGGTGCGGCAGGGCCTTGGAGGCGCCGTAACCCAAGTAGTCGGGGGCCGAAACCACGTAGCCCGTGGCCGCCAGCACCGACACGGCCGACCAGATTTCGCTGCGGGAGCTGTAGTACGAAGGAGAGCGGTTTTCCTCGTCGGGCTGCAGCGTGCCGTGCTGGTAGCTGATGACGGGCACTGCCGCCGGAGCTACCGGCACCAGCACCGCGCCCGAGGCCGTTACCGCCTGCCCGTCGGTGTTTTGGGTGGTATAGGTGAGCCGGTACACTTTCACCGAATAGCGGGCCAGCGCGCCCACCAGCGGAATATCGGCTACCCGCGCTGCCAACACGGCTGGGGTGTACTCGCCAATCAGGCTGCTACTCACCAGCACCGGCGCAGGCTGCGCCACTGGCGGCGGAGTAGTGGGTGGTGCTACAACGGAAGGCGCGGGCGAGCTACTGTTGCAGCCGGGTACTACGCCCAGCATCGTCAGCCACAGCAGCGCTACGGCCCAACCGGGCGCGGTAAGACGGGAGATAAATTTATTCAGCACAAATAAGCGGGTTGATTATCAAACGAATCTATCCAACGCCGCCCACTGCCTCTGTGTTCCGGCCGCAGCTGGACAGGGCTTTTTTATCTCTCAGCCAAAATATTAGTTGTATAACTAAAAATTTAGTTTCATATTTGGTTTACCTGCTACCCATACTGAGGCTGTGCGCTGGCATCGAGCCTGACCGCCACCGGCAAACGAGAACCGAACAACAATCAACCCATGCCCGACCCTACCTTTCCCGAACTGACCCGCGCCGAGGAGCAAGTGATGCAGGTGCTCTGGCAGCAAGGCCCCGCCTTCGTGAAGGACGTGGTGCCCGCGCTGCCTGAACCGCGCCCGGCCGTCACCACGGTGTCCACTATCATCCGCATTCTGGAGCAGAAAGGTTTTGTGGGCCACGAAGCCTTCGGACGGACCCACCGTTACCACGCCCTGGTAGCCCGCGACGAGTACCGGCGCTTCTCGCTGGGCAAGCTGCTGGGCGGCTACTTCGGCGGCTCGTTCAGCCGGCTGGTATCGTTTTTCGCTCAGGAAGAAAACCTCGACGCCGCGCAGCTGGAAGAGCTGCTGCGCCACGCCCAACCCTCCACCCTCAACGACCTGCCCGATGCCTCCGACCCTGCTTCCGACCACGACGGCCGCCCTGCTTAGCTGGGGCCTGCAAAGCACGTTGCTACTGGGCGCGGGCTGGCTACTTTACCGCTACGCGCTGCGGCAGGAGCGGTTTTTCGACTTCAACCGGCGCTTTTTACTGGGGCTACCCTGGGTGGCCATGCTGATTCCACCGCTGCTTTCGGCCACGGAGCCGGGCACGTGGCTGAGCAGTTGGCTGCCGGAGTCTGCGCCCGGTGGTTCGGGGCTGCTGAACGGTGGTTTGCTGCCGGCCATAACAGTGCGCGAGCTGAGCGGCGGACCGCTAGCCGGGCCGTTGCCCTGGTTGCTGGGGCTGTACGGGGCCGGAGTAGCGCTGCTGCTGTTGCGGCTGGCTGGCCAACTCCTTCACTTGCACCGCAGCACCCGCCACCTGCCCCGCGAGGACCGGCCTGGCTACGTGCTGGTGCGCACCGGCGGGCGGCGGCCCATCAGCTCGTTTGGCCGGCTGGTGTTCTGGGATGAAACCGCGCCCCTGACGGCTGCCGAGGCCCGGGCGGTGCTGGCCCACGAGCTGGCCCATGTGCGCGGCCACCACACCTACGAGCGGCTGCTGCTGGAAGTGGCGCGGGCGCTGCTCTGGCCGGTTCCCTTCGCGCATCTGCTGCCCCCAGCCCTGGCGCAAATTCACGAGTTTCTGGCCGACGCGGCGGCAATCCAGGCAACTGCCGGTACCCCGGCCGGCCGCAACGAAACCGCCCCGGCAGCCTACCCCACGCTACTGGCCCGGCTGGCGCTGGGCCAGTTCCAGCCCGATTTACCCCTCGCTCATTCGTTCACGCAATCCTTCACCTTAACCCGTATCCGTATGCTGACTACCTCCGCCCCCTTACGCCGCTGGAAACGCTGGCTGCCACTGCCTTTAAGCGCCTGCCTGCTGCTCACCTTGGTTGCCTGCGAGAAGGAACTGGACAACTCCGTACCACCTCCTCCCCCTCCCGCTTTAATTTCCGCTGCTTCTACTGTTGAGGCAGCGCAACATCAGCCGGGCGACCCCTACAATTACGTGGAGCAGATGCCCGAGTATGCGGGTGGTCAGGAGCAGCTTTTGGCCGACATTGGCAAGTTGGTTAAATACCCACCCGCCGCGGCGGCGGCCAAGGTAGAAGGCCGGGCCTTCGTGAAATTCGTGGTAAGTGCCGATGGCATAATTCAGGCGGCTGAGTTGCAGAAGGGCGCGGGGGAAGACAAACCCAGCGTTTCTAAAGCACTGGCCCAACAGCTCGACGAGGCGTCCCTAAACGCCGTGCGCAACCTGCCCGGCAAATGGACGCCCGGCCGCCAGAACGGTAAGCCGGTGCCCGTGTATTACACGATTCCCATTACGTTTTCAGTTAAGTAGTATCCTGCTATCCAAGAAGCCCAAAACGCCGCCCGAAATGCTTCGGGTGGCGTTTTGTTTGTAGCCGTATTGGCTGGAAGTTCAATTGAAATTGAAAGTAAGCCGCAAAAGCCGCACCTTCGTAGTTCCATTCGCCTTCAATTCCCGTTGTTTTAGTGGCTTACCTCTCGACCCTTACCCGCCTCACGGCCCCCGCACTGGCTGCTCTGGGCCTCGCTTTCTCCCTTGCTGCGCTACCCGGCTGCGGCTCGCGCTCGGCCACCGACTCCGAAGCTGCCACCCTGGCCGCCGACTCGGTGCAGCAGCCCGCTCCGCTCGATTCGGCGGCTATGCAGCGCCTGGCTATGCGCCGCGACTCGCTCAAGGCCGACTCGATTGTGAAGGTGAGCGGGCAGCTGCCGGGTGCCATTCTGCCGGGCAAGCGCATTGTGGCTTTCTATGGCAACATCCGCTCGAAAGGCATGGGCATTTTGGGCCGCGAGCCCAAGGAGCAGATGTTTCGGAAGCTGAAAAAGGTGCTGGGCGAGTGGCAGGCCGCCGACCCCAGCCGCCCCGTGCAGGGTGCCATCCACAACGTAACCATCACGGCCCAGGGCACACCCGGCAAAGACGGTAAGTGGCGCCTGATGAACTCCAAAGCCACTATTGAGGAGGTTATCAGCTGGGGCAAGGAGCACAATGTCATTGTGTTCCTCGATGTGCAGCCGGGCCACAGCACCCTGCAGGCCGAGCTGCCCAAGCTGGAGCAGTACCTCAAAGACCCCATGGTTCACTTGGGCATCGACCCCGAATTCTCGCTGGCTACCATGCCCGGCGTGCGCCCGAACCAGAAAATCGGCACGCTCGACGCTAAGGATATCAACTTCACCATCAACTTCCTGGCGCGCATCGTGAGCGAAAACAAGCTCCCGCCCAAGGTGCTCACCGTGCACCGCTTCACCCGGAAGATGGTGAGCAACTACAAAAACATCAAGCTCGACCCGCGCGTGCAGGTGGTGATGCACATGGACGGCCACGGCGAGCCTACCCTCAAAAAGGACTCTTACAAGGCGTACGTTGCCAACGAGCCCGTGCAGTACACCGGTTTCAAAATATTCTACGAGTACGACGCCCGGCCCAAGCCCCACCACATCATGACGCCCTCGGAGGTTATTGCCCTCACGCCTTCGCCACTCTACATTCAGTATCAGTAAGCGGTAAATGCGTGAACCGGCGCGACCGGAACCACCACGTGAGAGTGGCGCCCATCCGGCCCTCGGCACTATTTAAACTGAGCGCCCCTGACGTTGATACGTTGGGGGCGCTTGTTTTTAGGAGCTATTTGGGCAGCAGCAGGGTTTCAGTGCGGTAACTCATCGGGGCGCGAGTCGGCAAATTCGCGCAACAGGCTTAGCAGTTCGTTGTCAGCGTCGGCATTGGCGAGGGCGGCGGCCAGGAAATCGGGAGCGTTGGGGTTGGCGTAGCCGGCCAGGCAGTGCAAGGCGGCCGAATCCAGCATCCGGAAGCCCATAGACCATTCGCCGAACAGCCGTTGCTCGATGGGGCCGGCCGCCAGCTTAATAACCTGGCGGTGCCGCAAGTCTTGCTCGATCTTGGTAAACAGGGCTTCTACCTGTGGCTGAACACCCTCTAGTACCTGAATAATATCTCCCTGACTGCTGTAGAGCAGTATTCCCGTTAGGCCAAGCTGGCTATTATTGGCCCGCCACCACACCAAAAATTGCTGCAAATCGGCAGGATTGAAGGCAACAGTGGTAATACTCGTGTAAACCAAATGATACATTGGGGAAAGCCAGTGGCTTATTGCAGACTGCAAGCCAGGTAAACGACTATCGCAAAAATAGTATTTTATTCATCTTTTCGTAACGCCGAATAGTACAAGGAAAACTCAAAAACTAGCACCACCACACAGCCCACAAGAAACCTGTGGCTCGGGCCGGCAAGTGGTTTTGCCCGTACATTTAACCGCATGGTCACTCCTTCCGCTTCCCTTCTAACCCGCGACCAAGTACTCCGGGCCCTGCGCCAGCTGGACCAGAACGGCCTGCAGATGCCCTTGAGCACCGTATATGACCTCGTGTACCGGGGCCGGCGCTACGCTCCGCGGCAGGTGGCACAACTGGCTTACCGGCTGGCTACCGGGCAGCCCGAAGCACAGTGGCCGCTACGGGCAGGAGCGCCCACCAACCAAGCCTTGGAGGCGCTGGATTTCACGATTGCCACCAAGCGCCCCACCCTCGAAAATTCGCCGCTGCTCGACGGCGACGTAACGGCCCAGCAGCAGGCGGAGGACCTGTACACTGGCTCGCCCCGCGAAACCGCACCAGCCAAAAAAGCACCCGTCAAACCCGTTTCTACGGAAGCGGCCGAGGCCCACGAGCCGCCGGTAGCCTACGAGCGGCCGGCCCCTATGCCCTACCCCCCGGAAATGGCGCGGGCCGAGCTGTTTCTGGCTGATCAGGAGCTGGCGGCGGCGCAGGCAGCCCTGGCGCGGCGGCGCAACCTGCTGCTGCAGGGCCCGCCGGGCACGGGCAAAACCTACCTGGCCCGGCGGCTGGCCTGGCTGGCACAGGGCAGCACCGATACAGCCCGCGTCGAACTGGTACAGTTTCACCCGAGCTACAGCTACGAGGATTTTGTGCAGGGTTTCCGACCCGACAGCCAGGGCGGGTTCCGCCTGCGCGACGGGCTGCTGGTGGAGTTTTGCCGCCGCGCCGCGCAGGAGCCCGAGCAGCCGTATTTTCTGCTGATTGACGAGCTGAACCGGGGCAACGTGGCCCGCATTTTCGGCGAGCTGCTGTTGCTGCTGGAAGCCGACAAGCGCGGCCCCGCCCACGCCGTGCGCCTGCCCTACGCTCCGACCGGTAGCCCGCCCTTTTTCGTGCCCGAAAACGTGTTCGTCATCGGCACTATGAACTTGGCCGACCGCAGTCTGTCCCCGCTCGATTACGCCCTGCGCCGCCGCTTCGCCTTCGTGCGTCTGCGGCCCGAATTCGGCGAGCCGCTGCGGGCACTGCTGGCGGCCCACGGCGTACCGGCAGACCTTGTCGTCCTGCTCACCACCCGCCTCCTCGACCTCAACCAAGCCATTGCCGACGACCCCGAGTTGGGCCCCGATTTCTGCGTGGGCCACAGCTACTTCTGCCAGCCCCCCACCAACCCCACCGAAGCCGCCACCTGGCTACGCCTGATTCTGGAGCAGGAAATCGGCCCGCTGCTGGACGACTATTGGCTTGACCAGCCCGCCAAGGCCACCCAGCAGAAAAAGAAGCTGCTGGCCGGGCTGTAGCGGTTGGTACAGGACCGTCATTCAGAGCGTAGCGAAGAACCTCGCGGGCTGATGTTGTCTTCAATTCAACGGCTGCCCGCGAGGTTCTTCGCTACGCTCTGAATGACAGTCCTGTACTGACATCTAAAAACGGACGATTTTCCCATGATTCCCATCCAGAACCTGTACTACCTGCTGTGCTACGCCTGGAACCGGTTACCCGAGGAAGCGGAGGTACGGGCGGTGAGCGGGCAGGAGTTTAAGC
Source organism: Hymenobacter terrestris (assembly GCF_013377905.1). Classification (GTDB taxonomy): domain Bacteria; phylum Bacteroidota; class Bacteroidia; order Cytophagales; family Hymenobacteraceae; genus Hymenobacter; species Hymenobacter terrestris. The sequence continues at coordinate 15,994 of NZ_JABKAV010000030.1, read as the reverse complement.
GGCCGTTGCCGCTGCTGGCCCAGGTGCTGCTGAGCGGCACCCGCCGGCTGTTGCGCCAGGGCCTGGCGGTGGCCTATACCGAGCGCGTAGCCGAACTGCCGGAGCTGCGCGGCCGGGTGCTGCTCACGCCCACGCTCAGCCAGGATTTGCCGCGCCGGGGCCGGGCCGTGTGCGCTTTTGATGAGTTGAGCCCGGATGCGCCGCTGTCCGGGCTGCTACTGGGCACCTTGCAACAGCTGAGCCGCAGCCGGGCGCTGCAAAGCGAGCAGCGCCAGCAGATCCGGCAGGTGCTGCGGCGGTTTCCGGCGGCGGTGGTAGCGCGGCCGTTGGGCGCGGCCAGCCTGCGGGCGACCCGACGGCTGCGGCCGGCCGGGCTGGGTGGGTTTCTGCTGAAAGTGTGCGAGCTGCTGCACCTGAGCGCTCTGCCCACGCCCAATGCCGCCGGCCGGGCCCAGTTCCGCGACTTCCGGCGCGACGAGCCGCTGATGGCCCGGCTGTTCGAGCAGTTTGTGCGCAACTTTTACCGGCTTGAGCAGCGGCAGTTTCGGGTGTCGTCGGAAATAATTGCTTGGCAGGCGGCGGCCGAAACGCCCGAGGCGCTGGCGCTGCTGCCGGCCATGATTACGGATACCTCGCTCGAAAGCCCAGCCCGCAAAATCATCCTCGACACCAAGTACTACGCCGCCGCCCTCAGGCGCCACCACGACCAGGCCCGGCTTATTTCGCCCCACCTCTACCAGCTCTACGCCTACCTGCAAAACCAGTCCCTGCAACCCGGCCAGGCCCTCGAAGGCATCCTGCTCTACCCGGCAGCGGCCCAGGCCGTGGACCTGCGCTATACCCTCGGCGGCCACCCCGTGCGCGTGGTTACCATCGACTTAAACCAATCCTGGGAAGGCATTGCAGCTGATTTGCTGGCCCTGGTGGCGTAGATAGATATAGAGAAAAAAGAACTGTCATTCCTCGCTTCGCTCGGCATGACAGTTCTTTTTTTATTTGACTTCAACCAAAATGCAGCCCCGCTACGGGTTTTTTGTCTGTGGGTTGCAACAAACGCAAGGAAGGCTGTACCTTCTTGCCGAATTCCTTCCTCCACTCACCCAAACCCGTACTGATTTGAAACGACGTGACTTTGTGGGCCTGACTGGCCTGGCTGCCGGAGCCCTGTGGCTGCCGGCCGTGCCGGGCTTCGGTGGCTCGCTCGTAGACCCCGCCCGCCTGCTGGAGCCGGGCCTCGATGTGGCCGTGAAAAAACGCCTGGCCGATGTGGCCCTGAACACGGCCAAATCGGCCGGTGCTACTTACGCCGACGTGCGCATCGGGCGCTACCTCAACCAGAGTGTATTCACCCGCGAAAAGCAAGTGCAAAACATTGCCAGCGGCGAGAGTTTCGGAGCCGGCGTACGGGTGCTGGCCAACGGTACCTGGGGCTTTGCAGCCACCAACACGGTAACCGAGGCCGGCATTGCCCAAGCCGCCAAGCTGGCCGTGCAGATTGCCAAGGCTAACAGCAAGGTGCAGAAAGAGCCCGTGCAGCTGGCCCCCCAGAAGGGCCAGGGCGTGGTAAGCTGGAAAACACCGATTCTGGTAAACGCCTTCGAGGTGCCGGTGAAGGACAAGGTGGACCTGTTGCTGGCCGCCAACGCCGCCGCTCTCGACAACGGCGCGTCGTTTGTAAATTCGGTACTGTTTCAGGTGAATGAGCAGAAGTATTTCGCCTCCACCGACGGTTCCTACATCGATCAGGATATCCACCGCATCTGGCCCAACTTCTCGGTGACGGCCATCGACCGCGCCTCGGGCAAGTTTCGCTCGCGCGATGCGCTTAGCTCGCCCATGGGCCTGGGCTACGAGTACCTGCAGCCCAAGGCGGCCGACAAAGTAGCTGGCCCAGCTGGCACCGGCCTCATCGGTTACCGCAACAGCTTCGACATGCTGGCCGATGCCGCGCTGGCGGCCAAACAGGCCAAGGAGAAGCTTACCGCCAAATCGGTAACGGCCGGCAAGTACGACCTCGTGCTCGACCCCAACCACCTGGGCCTGACCATCCACGAAAGTGTAGGCCACCCGACGGAACTGGACCGCGTGCTGGGCTACGAGGCCAACTACGCCGGCACCTCGTTTGCCACCCTGGAGTGGCGCGCCAAGGGCCAGCCCTACGGCTCGAAGCTCGTGAACATTGTGGCTGATAAGCTGCAACCCGGCTCGCTGGGCGCGGTAGGCTACGACGACGAAGGCGTGCCGACCAAAGAGTGGAACATCATCGACCAAGGCAAGCTGGTGGACTACCAGAAAATCCGCGACCAGGCCCACATAGTAAACCAGAAGCAGTCGGACGGTTGCTGCTACGCCGACTCGTGGAGCACGGTGCAGTTCCAGCGCATGCCCAACATCAGCCTGAAGCCCGGCACCAGCAAGCTGAGCGTGGACGAGATGATCAGTAAGGTGGACAAGGGCATTTACATTGCCGGCCGCGGCTCATTCTCCATCGACCAGCAGCGCTACAACTCGCAGTTCGGCGGCCAGGTATTCTACGCCATCGACAAAGGCAAGATATCGGGTATGCTCGAAGACGTGGCCTACCAGACCAATACGCTCGAGTTCTGGAACTCCTGCGCTGCTATCTGCGACGAGTCGGACTACCGCATGTTCGGCTCCTTCTTCGACGGCAAGGGCCAGCCCAGCCAGGTGTCGGCCGTAAGCCACGGCTCGGCTACCACGCGCTTCAACAACGTGAACGTGATTAACACCGCCCGTAAAATTTAAGCTGTTAGCTGTTAGCTGCTGGCTGTTAGCTTTCTGTTCAGGAGGCTAGGTCAAAAGCTAACAGCTAATAGCCATTAGCTAACAGCTTAAACAAAAAACATGGCCATTATTTCTCAGACCGAAGCGCAGGCGATTCTTACCAAAGTGCTCGGGTTCAGCAAAGCCGACGAGTGCGAAGCCACGCTTAGCGGGCAGTCGGGCGGCAACGTGCGCTCGGCACGCAACGCCATCAGCACCAGCGGCGGCATCGACAACGTAAGCCTGGCAGTGGAAGCCCGCTTTGGCAAGCGTTCGGGCGTGGCCACCTGCAACCAGTTCGACGACGCCACGCTGCGCACCTGCGTAACGCGGGCCGAAGAAATTGCGCGCCTCGCCCCCGAAAGCCCCGAGTACATGCCCCTGCTGGGGGCCCAGAAGTACCTGCCCATCACCAACAGCTTCGCCAAGGCCACGGCCGCCATTACGCCCGATTACCGCGCCGAGCAGGTGGGTAACAGCATGGCCATCAGCGCCGAGCGCAAGCTCAGCTCGGCGGCTTTCCTCAACGATTCGTCCGGTTTTGTGGCCAAGCGCAACAGCAAGGGTCTGGAGGCCTACCAGCAGCAGTCGGGCCTGGAATTCAGCGTAACCGTGCGCACGCCCGACGGCACCGGCTCGGGCTACGCCATGGCCGACTACAACGACGCGGCCAAGTTCGACGCCAAAACCCTGACCCGCATTGCCGCCGACAAAGCATCCGGCTCGCGCAACGCCAAGGCCCTGGAGCCCGGCAAGTACACCGTGATTCTGGAGCCCGCCGCGGCCGTGGATCTGCTCAACAACATGATGGGCTCCTTCGACGCCCGCAACGCCGACGAAGGCCGCTCGTTTCTGGGCAAAAAAGGCGGGGGCAACCGCAAAGGCGAAAAGCTCTTTGATGAGCGCGTGACCATCTACTCCGACCCGGCTAATGCCGAACTACCCGACCTGGTTTTCTCGGGCGATGGCCGGCCGCAGCAGCGGACTGCCTGGATTGAAAAAGGCGTGGTAAAGAACCTGTACTCCTCGCGCTATTGGGCCCAGAAAGCCAGCATTCCTGATATTGCCCGCCCCGGTGGCTGGATTATGGAAGGCGGCACCCAGAGCGTGCAGGACCTTATCAAAGGCACGGCCAAAGGCATTCTGGTGACGCGTCTGTGGTACATCCGCGCCGTGGATCCGCAGACGCTGCTCTACACCGGCCTGACGCGCGACGGCACGTTCTACATCGAAAACGGCCAGATCAAGTTTCCGGTGAAGAACTTCCGCTTCAACGAGAGCCCGATTATCATGCTCAACAACCTCGAAGCCTTCGGTAAGCCCGTGCGCGTAGGCGGCAACCTCGTGCCCCCGCTCAAAATCCGCGACTTCACCTTCACCAGCCTTTCCGATGCCGTCTAAATCACAGCTGGTGCAGATGAAACCGCGCGTTACGCAGATGCAGACGTTGAGCCTGCTTTACGTTAGCGGTTACAGGACGCAAACTGCTGTGTTTCGCAACCGCTAACGGTTCTGTATCTTACGGCGTCCGTGCATCAATCTATATGCTGAAAAGCTACCGTTGTTTACCCTTCTTTTTGGCACTGCTGCTGGGCGGCTTTGGGGCCTCGGCCCAACGACTGAGCGGACGGGTGCTCGACGCGGTTACCGGCCAGCCAGTGCCCTACGCCAGCATCAGCGTACCGGGCGCCAGCCAGGGCACGACCGGCAACGCGGAAGGTGAATTTGAAATGGCGCTGAAGCTGCCGGTGCGGCTTATAGTTTCGGAGCTGGGCCACCGGGCTGATACGCTGGCCGTAGCCGTCGGCCAGAAGCAACTAGTGGTACGCCTGCAGCCCGCGGCCGTGGAACTGCCCGACGTGGTGCCGGGAGCCTACACCGTCGAGCTGCTCAAAAAGGCTTATCGCCACCTGCAACGGGTTAACCGCCCGCGCTATGGACAGGCCTTCTACCGCCAAATCACTCGCCTCGACAACGAGCCCGCCGAAGTGCTGGAAATGGTTTGGCACACCAAGGCTAACGGGGTGGGCATCGAGGAAACCGCCCCTAACCAGGGGCGGTACGCGGAGAAAAAGGCACTCCTAAAGTTCAAAGACTTCTCACTTTACACCCGCGCAATTAACTTCATCAGTCAAGGCACTGACTCTACTGCAACTGACGCCATATTGAGCTTAAATCCTACAGCTGATATGACGCTTCGATTAATCGGGCTAAGCACCGACGGAAAACGGGAGCTAGCTGATATTGGCTTTGCTTCTAAAACCCACCCGGAAAAGGTGTTTGGCAGCTTTCTGATTGACACCGAGACTTACCAGTTGTTACGCTGCCGCTTTGTAACACCAGCATTCGGTTCGCGGACTAAAAACCCACTTTTCAAATTCAAAGACAGTAGAACCTCGCTCGAATGGGTATTTAAGCCATTGGACGACGGTTCTACCATACTAGATTACTACAAAATAGACCATCAGCAAACCTTGGAGCGGAAGCTAAAACCGGATGTAGCTGTGCAGGTTTCCGCCTTCACCATCTTCTATGATGGCCAGTTGAAACCAACGGCCAACGTATCTTACCAGCGGGGCAAAAAGGGCGATGGAACAGACCTGCAAGCCATCAAAGCCCTGCCTTACGACGCGGCTTTCTGGCAGAACAACTCGGTAGTCAAGCGCACTCCGCTGGAAGACGCCACCATTAAAGCTTTTGAACAAAAAGGTGCCTTCGGGACCCTGCTTACCCCCTGACCCTGGCCCGTCCGCGCCGCCATCACCAGAACAAATCCTTTTCATCTGCAGCATCTGCACCATCTGTGATTTATGAAACGACGTGATTTTGTGGGCCTCACGGGCCTGGCGGCCAGCGCCCTGTGGCTGCCCGCTATTCCGGGTTTTGCCGGCGACATTGTAGACCCCATGCGCCTGCTGGAGCCGGGCCTCGATGTGGCCGCCAAAAAGCGCCTGGCCGATGTGGCCCTGAACACAGCCAAATCGGCCGGTGCTTCGTATGCCGACGTGCGCATTGGGCGCTACCTCAACCAGGGCGTGTTCACCCGCGAAAAGCAGGTGCAGAACATCGTTAGCTCCGAGAGTTTCGGGGTGGGCGTGCGCGTCATTGCCAATGGTACCTGGGGCTTTTCGGCCACCAACACGGTAACCGAGGCCGGTATTGCCAAGGCCACGCTGCTGGCCGTGCAGATTGCCAAGGCCAACAGCAAAGTGCAGAAAGAGCAGGTGCAACTGGCTCCGCAGAAGGGTTTCGGCGAGGTTTCGTGGAAGGCCCCTATCAAGGTCAACGCCTTCGAAGTACCTATCAAAGACAAGGTGGATTTGCTGCTGGCGACCAACGCGGCGGCCCTGAGCAACGGTGCCTCGTTTGTGAATTCGGTGCTGTTTCAGGTGAACGAGCAGAAGTATTTCGCCTCCACCGACGGCTCCTACATCGACCAAGATATCCACCGCATCTTCCCCACGTTCGGCGTCACGGTAGTGGACCGCGCCTCGGGCAAATTCCGCTCGCGCTCGGCCCTCAGCGCCCCCATGGGCCTGGGCTACGAGTACCTGCAGCCTAAAGCCGAAGACAAGATTGCCGGCCCGGCCGGCACCGGCCTCATCGGTTACCGCAATAGCTACGACATGCTGGCCGATGCTGCCCTGGCCGCCAAGCAGGCCAAGGAGAAGCTCACCGCCAAGTCGGTAACGGCCGGCAAGTACGACCTCGTGCTCGACCCGCACCACCTGGGCCTGACCATCCACGAAAGCGTAGGCCACCCGCTGGAGCTCGACCGCGTGCTGGGCTACGAGGCCAACTACGCCGGCACTTCGTTCGCTACGCTGGAATGGAAAGCCAAGGGCCAGCCCTACGGCTCGAAGCAGGTAAACATTATGGCCGACAAGTTGCAGCCCGGCTCGCTGGGTGCCGTAGGTTGGGATGATGAAGGCGTAAAGACCAAGGAGTGGATGCTCATCAACGACGGCAAGCTGGTGGACTACCAGAAAATCCGCGACCAGGCCCATATTGTGGGGCAGAAGGAGTCGGATGGCTGCTGCTACTCGCAGTCGTGGCAGGATGTGCAGTTCCAGCGCATGCCCAACGTGAGCCTCAAGCCGAACACCAGCAAGATGAGCGTGGATGAGATGGTAAGCAAGGTGGACAAGGGCATTTACATTGCCGGCAACGGCTCGTTTTCCATCGACCAGCAGCGCTATAACTCGCAGTTTGGCGGCCAGGTATTCTACGCCATCGACAAAGGCAAAATCACGGAGATGCTCGAAGATGTGGCCTACCAGACCAACACGCTCGAGTTTTGGAACTCCTGCGCCGGCTCCTGCGACCAATCGGACTACCGGCTCGCGGGCTTCTTCAACGACGGCAAGGGCCAGCCCAGCCAGAGCTCGGCCGTAAGCCACGGCTCGGCCACCACGCGCTTCAACAACGTGAACGTTATCAACGTCGCCCGGAAAATTTAAGCTGTTTAGAAAGTCTCAAGCACGTCATGCTGAGTTTGCCGAAGCATCTCTGCCGCTTCGTTGGATTACTACCGCAAAGAAGCGGTAGAGATGCTTCGGACACTGGCTCTAAGCGCCACATGCTCAGTATGACGTGCTGCTTACGATTGACACCTTTCAAAACATCTGTCATATAACAGCTTAATCTAGAATCATGGCTATCCTTTCCAAAGACGAAGCCCAGGCCATCCTGAAAAAGGTGCTGGGCTTCAGTAAAGCTGATGAGTGCCAGGCTAACCTGAGCGGGCGCACCACCGGCAACGTGCGCTACGCCCGTAACTCGGTGAGTACCGCCGGGGCCACCGACAACGTGAGCCTGGCCGTGGAAGCACGCTTCGGCAAACGCTCGGGCGTGGCAACCTGCAACGAGTTCGACGACGCCACGCTGAAGCGTTGCGTGCAACGGGCCGAAGAAATTGCGCGCCTTGCCCCCGAAGATGCCGAGTATATGCCCCTGCTCGGGCCCCAGCAGTACCTCACACCCAAGGCCTACGCCGCCAGCACCGCCGCCATTAGCCCCGATTTCCGGGCCCAAGCGGCCGGCGACAGTATCGCGCTATGCACGGCCAAAAACCTGACCGCCGCCGGCTACCTCGAAGACGGCGCCTACTTCCAGGCCATCCGTAACAATAAGGGCCTCGAAGCCTATCAGCAGAGCACCAACGTCGATTTCAGCATCACGGTACGCACGCCCGACGGTACCGGCTCGGGCTACGCCACGGCCGACTACACCGACGCGGCCAAGTTCAACGCCAAAAACCTGACCCAGCTGGCCGCCGACAAAGCCGCCGGTTCGCGCAACGCCCGCGCCCTGGAGCCTGGCAAGTACACCGTGATTCTGGAGCCCGCCGCGCTGGCTTCGGATGAAGGCTTGCTCAACAACCTCATGTACAGCCTGGGGGCCCGCGAGGCCGACGAAGGCCGCTCGTTTCTGAGCAAAAAGGGGGGAGGAAATAAGGTGGGCGAAAAGCTCTTCGATGAGCGCATCACTATCTACTCTGACCCGCTGAATGCCGAGGTACCCAGCGGCGTGTTCGATGGCGAAGGGCTGCCCGTGAAACGCATGACCTGGATTGATAAGGGGAAGGTTTCCAACCTCTACTACTCGCGCTACTGGGGCCAGAAAAGCGGCAAGCCCGCCACGGCTTTCCCCGGCAACTGGATCATGGAAGGCGGCACCCAGAGCGTACAGGACCTCATTAAGGGCACGGCCAAGGGCATCTTGGTCACGCGCTTGTGGTACATCCGCGACGTGGACCCGCAGACGCTGCTCTACACCGGCCTCACGCGCGACGGCACGTTCTACATCGAAAACGGCCAGATCAAGTTTCCGGTGAAGAACTTCCGCTTCAACGAGTCGCCCGTGATTATGCTCAACAACGTGGAGGCCATCGGCCGCCCGGTGCGCATCGGTGGCAACCTGGTGCCCCCGCTCAAAATCCGCGACTTTACGTTTACCAGCCTCTCGGACGCGGTGTAAGCCGATGCCGCGTTGCCTACGTATGTAAGGGCCCATCCGGCAGTTGGCCGGATGGGCTTTTTGCTGCAGCCGGCCGCGAAAATACCCCCGGCAGTGCAACCCCGGGGGCCGCGCTGCTTCCTTTACCAACAGTCGCCTTATGGCGCTCCTATCTCTTCTTATGCCCGCTGCTGCCTTTACCTTCGTGCGCCTTAAATATCAGTCTGGCGACTGGGATGCAGTGGATGAACGGATGCCGGCCAACCTGCTGCACTCACTGGTACAGTACACTAAAGTACCGGTGGCACCCAAAGAGAAAGTAGTGGCCCTTGATTCGGAAGAGCTGTTTCGCTACCCCTTCTGCTACCTCTCGGGCCACCGGCTGGTACAGTTTTCGGCCGCCGAAAAGAAGATTTTTGAGCAGTACGTGCGCGGCGGCGGCTTCGTGTTTGTCGATGACTGCAACCACGACATCGACGGGCTGTTTGCGCGCTCGTTTGAGGAGCAGATGCGCGTGTGTTTCGGGGCCGGGGCGCTGAAGAAGCTGCCGAAGTCGCACCCGATTTACTCACAGTTTTTCCCCTTCCCCGACGGGCCGCCCAACACGGGCTTCGAGCTCAATGGCTGGGGCGACGACCTAGTGCACGACTACCTCAAGGGCATCGAAATAGACGGCCGCCTACGGGTGCTCTACTCCAACAAAGACTACGGCTGCGAGTGGGACTACGACTTCCGCAATAAGCGCTTCCTGGCCGAAGACAACACCAAGTTCGGCGTCAACATCATCCTGTACGCCCTCACGGCCTGATGGCGTTGCCGATAGTCAGCTAAAAACGGTAGCCCAGGCTGAACCGGGCATCCGGCATAATAATGCTATTCTCATAATGCGTCGGATCGTCGGAGCAGCTAATGCAGCCGATCGGGACAGCCGAATTATTAAGCTGCTTCCAACCCATTAACCCCAGTGAAGCATCGAATACTAGGCGGCTTTGGGGACCAAATGCTGCCTGCCACCCTATTGCGCCACCCGCCCCGCCCAGCACCCGACGTTGGATGTACCCGGAAGGCGTATACCATACAAAGGAAGCCAGGTAGTCCCGCTTCACCAGCCGCGCACCAACCATAGGAGCCACGTAGAGGCCCGTAAGTCCGGTTGGGTGGCGGGGCGTGGCGACGTAATGGCGCAATTGCAGCGCCAGCCCCGTTATTCGTTCCTTGGCGTTGCCCGCATCGAGCAGTGCCTCCACGTTGCCGCTCACATGTGGCCCCAGTTGCCGTTCGTAGCCCACCAACAGGGGTAGCGCCGTGCCTCCATCAAGTAGATAAGACAGATTGCGCACCAGTAATACGAGGACATCAAGCCGCACTACGTTGCGGTACGCCCTCACTGCAGGTCGTAGCGAATCGGGCGGCGTGGGTTGCGTCTGGGCGAAGGCTGCGCTGCTGCTCAGCAGCAGCGAAAACAGAACGGCAAAAGACAGGCGTGCTTTCATAGCTCAAACCAAGCCCTTATTTTATTAGAGTCCCAACCATCTTTCTACCGAATCAGACTTCACGGAAATGGAAAAACAGTTTGTAATCTACCTTCCCAACGCATCCTTCTTACCTTTTACCTGACTTTATCCTAACCACCCCGCATCCACGCTTTTTAGCTGTCCATGACCGAACAAGACGTAACGCGCCTGCTGGCGAAAATCCCGCTGCTGAAAACCGAAATCGGGAAAGTAATTGTGGGCCAGCAGCAGGTGCTGGAAGAAGTGCTGGTGGCCTTGCTGGCCGGCGGCCACGCGCTGCTGGAAGGCGTACCGGGCCTGGCCAAAACTCTGCTCGTGCGCACGCTCGCCCAGGCCACCGACCTGCCCTTCCGCCGCATCCAGTTCACGCCCGACCTGATGCCCACCGACATTCTGGGCACCGAGATTCTGGAGGAAGACCACGGCACCGGGCACCGCTCGTTCAAGTTCAACCCCGGCCCCATTTTCGCCAGCCTAGTGCTGGCCGACGAAATCAACCGGACGCCGCCCAAAACCCAGGCCGCGCTGCTCGAAGCCATGCAGGAGGGCCACGTAACCTACGCCGGCCAGGAGCACGCGCTGCCCAAGCCGTTCTTTCTGCTGGCCACCCAAAACCCGATTGAGCAAAGCGGCACCTACCCGCTGCCCGAAGCCCAGCTCGACCGGTTCCTGCTCTACGTGCGCATCGGCTACCCCACCGAGCAGGAGGAGCTGGCCGTGCTGACGGGCACCACTGGCACCGCCCGCCCCGAAGTGCAGCCCATCCTCAGCGGCGACGATGTGCGCCAGCTGCAGCTCCTGACCCGCCAGGTGAGCATCAGCGAGGAGCTGGTGCAGCGCGTGAACCGGCTGGTGCGCGCCACCCGCCCGGCCACGTCGCAGGTCAAGTTTATCCAGGATTACGGCCGCTGGGGCGCCGGCCCGCGCGCCGGTCAGGCCCTGATACTGTGCGCCAAAGCCCGCGCCCTGCTGCAAGGTCGTTTCGCTGCTACGCAGGAGGATGTGCGGGCCCTGGCCCCAGCCGTGCTGCGCCACCGCATCCTGCTCAACTTCAACGCCGAAGCCGAGGGCCTGACGACGGAAGATGCCGTAGCAGCCCTGCTGGAGGCAGTTTCTTAGGGTTGGCTCTAGAAGGGCAACAAGGGCTATGTCATGCTGAGCGAAGCCGGAGGCGTAGTCGAAGCATCTCTACTGCAATGCTAATCTTGTCGTTGGGTTTACCTATTGCAGTAGAGATGCTTCGACTACGCCTCCGGCTTCGCTCAGCATGACAGGTCAAAAATCAAAAATCACCCACCAAAAATGCTGACTCCCGAACACCTGCACGCTTTGCATAACCTGCCGCTGGCTGCCCGGCAGGCGGCCGAGGGGCTGCTGCACGGCGCCCACCTGAGCCGCCGCAAGGGCGCGGGCATGGAGTTCAGCCAATACCGCCCCTACCAGCCCGGCGACGATTTGCGCCGCCTCGACTGGCGGCTGGCGGCCCGCTCCGACCGCTACTACCTGCGCGAATCGGAGGTGGATACCAGCCTGACGGTACACCTCGTGCTCGATGCCACGGCCAGCATGAACCACCGCGACGACAACGGCCTGAGCAAGCTCGAATATGGCCGCCTGCTATGCGCTGCGCTGGCCCACGTGGCCACCCAGCAGGGCGACGCGGTGGCCCTGACGGTGCTGCACCCCAGCGGCCTGCGCCACCTGCCCTCCCGTGCCGATGCCCGCCAGCTGCCCCGCCTCTACCACGCCCTGGCTACCACCGACGCCACCGGCCAATTCCCCGATACGGCCACGCTCGCGCCCCTCACCGCCCGCCGCCAGCCCGCCCTCACTATTTGCCTGACCGATTGGTACGAGGAAAACGGCGAAGTCGAGCAGTTGCTGACGCGGCTACGGGCGGCCTCGGGCGAGGTGCTGGTGCTGCACTTAATGGCCCGCAACGAGCTGGAATTCACGTTTCGCGGGGCCGTAACGTTCGAGGACCTCGAAACCGGTCAGCAGCTCCAGCTCGATGCCGGCCAGCAGCGTCAGGTGTGGCAGCAGCAGCTGCAACCCTGGCTGCAGGCCACCGCCCGTCGCGCCCGCACCCTCGGCTTCGACTACCAGTTGCTAAGCACCGCCGAACCCCTCACCGATGCCCTTCGCGAATTCCTGCGCCACCGCGCCCGGGGAGCGTAGAGGCGTAATAATCTGCCGCAACTACTGCCACCGTTTCGCGTCTGTATTTTCGCATTTCCCACTTATTGACAATTACCGAAGCGGCAGTCCAAAGGCTGTAGCTTGCGGCTTGCCACTTGTAGCGCCCACCCTTTTGCCGCCGATTTTCTTCCCTAACGCCGCCGCTGGTTGGCTGGCCCTGCTGGGGCTGGCGGTGCCGCTGGCTATTTACCTCTGGAACCGTCGGCCGGGCCGGGTGGTGCAGGTGGGCAGTGTGCGGTGGCTGGAAGCGGCCGCCAATCAGCGCCTGCGCAACATCAAGCCCGAGCAGTTGCTGCTATTTCTGCTGCGGGCCGCCGTGCTGGGGCTGCTGGGGCTGGCCGTAGCCGAACCGTTGCAGCTGCTGCCGGTGCCGCCCACCCGCGGTCAGGTACTGCTGGCTGCTGGCGTATCGGCCGAAGCCTTGGCTCCGGTGCGTCCCCTGCTCGATTCGCTGCGGCAACGCGGCTATGAGTTGCGGCAGCTCTCCGATTCTCGCCCCGTTAGTGCGGTCCGGCCCTGGGCGGCGCTGGGCCTTGGCGATACCACCGCGCAACCCTCGGCGCGCCTGGCTACCGACTCCGTTTTGGCGGCCGCCCCTAACCTCTGGAGCACTGTGCAGCTGGCCGCCGATTCGCTGCCTGGCCGGCCGCTGGTGGTGGTTGCGCCGCTGAGCGTGGCTTACTTCCGCGGGACCCGGCCGGCGCTGCCAGCCGCCGTGCGCTGGCTGCCGCTGCCCCCACCCGATTCCAGCCGCTGGCCAGTAGCAGCCTGGCAGCCGCACCCCGATAGCCTGCTGGTGCTGATGGCCAACGGCTCGGAATCGGCCATTGCGTACCAGCAGGTGCGTGTGCGGCGGCCGGCAGCCGACCAACTCGTGGGGGGCAACTGGGGCGGGGCTGAAATCATACTAAGCAGCCCAAACGAGCTACTGATAACCGAAAATGGCCGCCACCGCACGGTGCCGCTGTTGCGCCGGGCGGCGCGCTGGCACATGAGCCACGATGCTGCCCACGCCGCCTCGGCCCGGGTGTTGGCGGCCGCGCTACGGGCCGTGGCCCCTACCCTACCCCTACGGCCCCGGTTGGTAGTCTCTACTTCCGAAACGGTGCCCACCGATTCGCTCGACTGGCTTTTCTGGCTGCGCGACGCCCCGCTGCCCGCCCGCTGGGCAACCGATTCATCGGTCCGCATCTGGCAGGAAGCCAGTTCAGATACTAAGGCCTTCGCCACCGAATTCCAGCCCATCACCAGCGCCGAAACCAGCGCCATTTCCCGGCTCGATACTACTTCCGATCCGGGAGCCGTACCGGTATGGATTACCGCCGCCGGCCGGCCGCTGCTGAGCTGGCAGCTGCCTGGTCGCTACCGCCTGCACTCCCGCCTCGATGCCGCCTGGAGCACCCTGGCCGACAGCCCTGAGCTACCCGCACTGCTGCTGCCCTTGTTGCAGCCCACTGCTCCGCCCACCTTTCAGCCCGATTCGCGCCAGCTGGCCCTGAGCCAGTTGCGCGGGCCGGTAGCAGCGGTAGCCGATGGTATGGAACCAACAGCCCCGCGCTGGGAGCTGGCTCCCTGGCTGGTGCTGGCTGCGGGGTTGCTGTTTGCGCTGGAGCGGCTACTGGCTGCCCGGCGCAACCTTTCTGCACCAGTTAGCGCACGTTCTTCCGAATCATCATCCACCCAACGCCAGCCCGCATGAGCCCAGCCGTTGCCTCCGTCGCTACCGAAGCGGCTGCCCCCGCCGGGCTGGTGCTGGCCGCCGGCCGCAGCCGGGCCCGCCGCCGCACCCTGGCCCTGCTGCTGCCCGTTTTGGCCGCCGCTGCGTTGCTGCTGACGGTAGCTGCGGGCTGGCCCCGCACGGGCTACGCTGTGGCGGGCGTAGCGGTGGCGCTACTCGGGCTGGCTGGCTGGGCGCTCTGGCACATCTGGCAAGAGTCGCCCGCCACTTCTGCCCGCCGCCTCAACCAGCAGCACCCCGCTCTGGAGGACAGTGCCGCGCTGCTGCTGCGCCCGAACACCGACCTGAACCTGCTGGAGCACCTGCAGCAACAACGGCTGCAGGAGCGGCTGCCAGCTCTGGCCGCCACCGGGCCACTGCTGCCCGTTAGCTTCCAGCCGGCCTTGTTTGCTTCGGTGGCGCTGTTGCTGCTGGCGGCGCTGATGTGGTGGCAGCGGCCCGGCGCGGCCGTGGCTACGGCCGCAGTTGGCGCGCCCGTGGCCTTGCGTTTCCAGGAAACGCCCGCTCAGCCAGCGGCGGCCCCGCGCATCGTGGAAACCCGGGTGCGGGTGCAGCCGCCGGCCTACACCCGCCAGGCGGCATTTACGCCCGAATCCGGCTCGTTCCGGTGCCCGGCGGGTAGCCGCGTGCGCTGGCAGCTGCGCCTGAGCCGACCCTCGAAAGCGCCGCCGGTGCTGGAGCTGGGTGCCCGCAAGCTGCCATTGCAGCCGGTGCCGGGCGATTCGCTGGCTTTCAGTCGGGAGGAAGTGCTGGCGGCTTCGGTGCTGTACCGGCTGCGGCTGGGTGGGCAGGTTTCCGACGATTACTCGATTGAAGTAGTAGCCGACCAGGCTCCGGTTATTCGCCTCATTCAACCCAAAGCCTACACGCTGGTCGAGTTTGGCCAGCCGCCGCGGGTGGCCATTGAGGCCCAGCTGAAGGACGATTACGGCCTGAGCAGGGCCCGCTTGGTAGCCACCGTGGCCCAGGGCCAGGGCGAGGCCGTGAAGTTTACGGAAGTGGTAACTGAACTGAGTAACGGCCTGGGTAGTCAGCCCAGCACCGCCACGCTGCGCCCGGTGCTCAACTTGCGGGCGCTGGGCCTGAGCTACGGCGACGAAGTGTACTTCTACCTGCAGGCCTGGGATAACCGGCAGCAGCTAACCCGCTCTGACACCTACCTGGTGCAGTGGGAGGACACCACGGTGCAGACCAGCGCCCTCGACGCCTCGTTGGGCGTGAACACGGCCCCAGCCTACTTCCGCAGCCAGCGCCAGATTATCATCGACACCGAAAAGCTGCTGGCCGAGCAAAGCAAGCTACCCGCCGCCACAGTGCAGGAGCGCGCCAACAGTATTGGCGTCGACCAGAAGCTGTTGCGCATGCGCTACGGCAAGTTTCTGGGCGAGGAAACCGACGAAAGCATCGGCGGCGCCACCCGCCCTGATGAGCAGGACCGGGCCACCAAGCCCGCCGACCCGCCCGGCATGGGCTCGGTGGTAGCCGAAGACCACACCACCCCCGAACCTACCGCCGCCACTGCCAAAAAGGAGGACGAGCACCACGAAAACGACGGCCACGACCACAGCGCCGGCCTGCCGGCGCGGGCCGGGCAGTCGGCTGCCGAGGCGCGCACAGCGGAGCTAATGGAGCCCTACATGCACCGCCACGACGACTCGGAAACGGCCGACTTCCTGGAGCCTGCCGTGAAAACCAAGCTGCAGGCCGTACTGGCCCAGATGTGGGAATCGGAGTTGCGGCTGCGCACCGGGCAGTTGCGCGAGGCTCTGCCCTTCGAGTACCGCGCCCTGCGGCTGCTGAA
>NZ_JABKAV010000003.1 GCF_013377905.1 Hymenobacter terrestris | reverse complement strand
GATGAGCGCACCTTCGTGATTGTGGGTGGTGGAGCCGCCGGGCAGTTTACCGCCCAAACGCTGCGTGCCGAGGGCTTCGGCGGCCGCTTAGTGCTGGTTGGTGCCGACCCAGCCGCTCCCTACGACCGCACCAAGCTCAGTAAGGGCTTTCTGGCAGGCAAGGCCGATAAAAAGACCCTACCATTGCGCCAGCCCAGCTTCTACCAGCAGCACCGCATAGAAGTGCTGACCAACACCCGCGCCACCGGCCTGAACCTTAAGAAGCGCCAGCTGAAGCTGGAGGACCACGACCCGTTGCACTACGACAAGTTGCTGCTAGCCCCCGGCAGCCAGCCCAACACCCTGCCCCAGCTGCCCGGCCACGAGCTGGCCGGCGTGCTGCCCCTACGCACGGCCCAGGATGCCGAGGCCATTCGGGAGGCTGCCGCCGGAGCCCGACACGTAGTCATCATTGGCAGCAGCTTTATTGGTATGGAAGTCGCCGCCAGCCTGGCCGCCGAAAACGAGAAGCAGCCCAATAAGGAGCGACGCATCACCGTAGTTGCCCGCGGAAAGGAGCCCTTCGAAAAAGTGCTGGGACCAAAAATCGGGGCCATGTTTCGCAACCTGCACCGCCGCCACGGCGTGCAATTTAAGGCCGAGGTGGAAGTCGAAGCCCTGGAGGGCGAAAACGGCCGCGTGACGGCCGTGCGGCTGGCTTCGGGCCAGCGCCTGCCCGCCGATCTGGTGGTGCTGGGCGTGGGGGTGCGGCCGGCTACCGGGTTTCTAGACGAGGCCTTCGAGCTGGAAAAAGATGGTGGCCTGCGCGTAGATGCACACCTACAAGCAGCCGAGCATGTGTACGTAGCCGGCGACGTGGCTTTCTTCCCGCTGGCGGCCGGGCTGGGCCAGCACCGCATCGAGCACTGGCGGCTGGCTCAGCAGCACGGGGCCTGCGCCGCCCGCAACATGTTGGGCCAGGAAACAGCTTTTTCCGAGGTACCCTTCTTCTGGACCCAGCAATATGGCAAGAGCCTGCGTTACGCCGGCCATGCCGAAGAATGGGATGAAATCATCTTCCACGGCGATGTGCGCCGCCACGATTTTCTGGCCCTTTACGCCCACCGCAACCGCCTAGTAGCCGCCGCCGCTATGGGTCGCGACGATGACATGCTGGTAATTATGGAACTACTGCGCCGCGACCAGATGCCCACGCCCACCGCCGCCCGCCGCAAAACAAAGTGGGCAAAGCTGCTGGCGCGCTGAAGTTTCAGGCAACTCATATTTCTCTGAAAAACCTGCTTAAAGCGCAATGATCCGGCCTCTCCTCAGAGAAGCCGGATCATTGCGCTTTAAGCAAATGCGGAAAGCTAGTGCTTGCCCTTGCCTTGCCCCTTGCCCTTATAATTGCCCTTGTTGCCTTTGCCTTGCTCCACATAAACTGGCGCGCCGGCTGGCACTACATATACAGCACGGGCCTTTTTTGCCTGGCCGGGCGGCATGCCGTGCGGGTGGCCCTTCTTAGGATATTTTACCCGATGCTCCTGGATAAGTACCCAAGGTTGAGCGCCCACATAGTTGATAGCTACCGGGTGAAATGAATTGGTGGCGTAACCATTCACGGTTTTCAGCTTCTTCCACTTACCATCCCGCCGAACAACATACTGCTGGTCGCGCAAATCGTAGTACCCGCCTACTTCCGGAATGTAGTAGTACTGGGTGCCCGCCGGCACGGCTGGTCCCCAGCTGGGCGGGTTCACGTTAACAATAACCTGGGCTTGACCTGGCAGGCTGAACGCAGCCAAAGAAGCCGTCAGCACAGCCGCTAGCAGGAATTTGGAAGAAGAGTGCATGGGTATTGATTAAGAGAAGAAAAACAAAATGCTGCCAGCAAGCAGCATATTCTGAGTTGCCAGCACTGCTGCCGGTACCCGGTTGGGCCAGTTGGCAAAAATGAAACCAACTCTGTACCAGCCGTAGACTGGGCCGGCCGCCACGGGCTATCCGCGCCTTTTGCCCGAGTAGCAGGTGACGTTCCGAACGACGCACAGCATGTGCTGCATCGAGTAATACGTCCGCACTGGCGCAATTGCATACGGGAAGTTCAGGCGATCGGGCACAAACGGGCGGCTTCGGCTGTTGTGCCCTACCCGACGGGCTGCCTTTGGCGGGCCTATCGACGAAACGGCCTGACTGAAAAGCTATTCGCATTAGCCATCGGGGCCCGTTTCCCGTACCTTTGCAGACTTATCCGCTTCGCTGCCGCATGGCCAAAAAAACAACTGCCGCTTCCACTTCTTCCGTCACCAAAACTGCCCCGGCTGCTAAAGCTGGCCGGGCTGCCAAGCCGGCTTCAAAAGCTGAAAATACGGCCTCGCCTGCGCCTGCTAAAAGTGCCCGCCCCGCCCGTGCGGGCAAGGCCACCAAAGCCAGTCCGCCCAGCGCCGAAGCTGTTTCGGTAGCGGCCGCTGTGGCCGATGGCAACGGCCACCACAGCACGGCTGCCGTGCAGGCTGTACCACGGAGTGAAGTGGTGAGTGAAACCATTGTGGAAAACCGCGTCCCCATTGGCGGCCAGCTGCTCGGGCCGGCCGATCTGGAAGCGCCTTATATTGAGGTGTACGGGGCCCGCGAGCACAACCTCAAGAACGTGTCGGTGCAGATACCAAGGGGGCGGCTGGTGGTATTTACCGGCATTTCGGGCTCAGGCAAGTCGTCGTTGGCGTTCGATACGATTTACGCCGAGGGCCAGCGCCGCTATATGGAAACGTTTTCGGCCTACGCCCGCTCGTTTATGGGCGGGCTGGAGCGGCCCGACGTGGATAAAATCGAGGGTCTGTCGCCGGTTATCAGCATCGAGCAGAAAACCACCTCGCGTAATCCGCGCTCCACGGTGGGCACCATCACCGAGATATACGACTTCCTGCGCCTGTTTTATGCCCGTACGGCCGAGGCGTTCAGCTACGCCACGGGCCAGAAGATGATTCGGCAGAGCGACGACCAGATTATCAACTACATCCTGGGCGAGTATGACGGCCGCAAGCTAGTGGTACTGGCCCCGGTGGTGAAGGGCCGTAAGGGGCACTACCGCGAGCTGTTTCAGCAGGTGGCCAAGCTGGGCTTTACCAAGGTGCGGGTGGATGGCGAGCTGCTCGACCTGACGCCCAAAATGCAGGTCGACCGCTACAAAATCCACGACATCGAAATCGTGATTGACCGGCTCGTGGTGAAGGAGGACGACCGTTTCCGGCTCTCGGGCTCAGTGCAAAACGCCCTCACCCAGGGCAAGGGCACCATGCTCGTACTCGACCCCGACAGCAAAAAGAAGGACAACACCCAGTTCTTCTCGCGCTTCCTGATGGACCCGGCCACCGGCATTGCCTACGACGACCCGGCGCCCAACACGTTCAGCTTCAACTCGCCCTACGGCGCCTGCCCCACCTGCAACGGCCTCGGCCAGGTGCAGGAAATAACCGAGGAAACGGTCATGCCCGACCTCAAGCTGAGCATCAGCCGTGGCGGCATTGCGCCCCTGGGCGACTACCGCGACATCTGGATTTTCCAGCAGCTGGGCCAGCTGCTCAAGCGCAACAAGGCCAGCCTCAGCACACCCCTGCACAAGCTGGCCCCCGATCTGCTTCAGCACCTGCTCTACGGTATTACCGAGGAAGAAGCCGACGACTCCAAGCAGCCCGGCTACGCCGAGCCGTTCGAGGGCATCATCCCGTTTCTGCGCCGCCAGATGGATTCCGAATCGGACAACATCCGCGAGTGGATTCAGCAGTACACCCAGGCCCAGGAGTGCCCCGAGTGCCGCGGATATCGCCTCAAAAAGGAGAGCTTGCACTTCAAAATCGACGGCAAGCACATCGGCGAGCTTTCGGTAATGGACCTCAACGATTTGGCCGACTGGTTTGTGGGCTTGGAAGACCGCCTTTCGGAGCGGCAAAACCTGATTGCCCGCGAGCTGCTCAAGGAAATCCGCAAGCGCATCGGCTTCCTACTCGAAGTTGGCCTTGATTACCTGAACCTGCACCGCTCGGTACGCACGCTCAGCGGCGGCGAAAGTCAGCGCATCCGGCTGGCCACTCAAATTGGCACCCAACTCGTGGGCGTGCTCTACATAATGGACGAGCCCAGCATCGGCCTGCACCAGCGCGACAACGAGCGGCTCATCAAGGCCCTGCAACACCTGCGCGACCTAGGCAACTCGGTGATTGTGGTGGAGCACGACAAGGACATGATTATGCACGCCGACCACGTGCTCGACATCGGCCCCGGTGCGGGCATCCACGGCGGCCACATTGTGGCCCAGGGTACGCCCACCGAAATCTTCAGCTCCGGCTCGCTCACATCGCAATACCTGAGCGGAGCCAAGCACATCGAGCTGCGCAAGAAGAAGCGCAAGGGCGAAGGCAACGAGCTCGTGCTGCGCGGCGCGAAAGGGCACAACCTCAAAAACGTCACCGCTAAGTTCCCATTGGGCAAGCTGGTGGCCGTCACGGGCGTATCGGGTTCGGGCAAGTCCAGCCTGATTCATGACACGCTGTACCCCATCCTCAATCAGCATTTCTTTAAAGCCAAGCGTGAGCCGCTGGCCTACGATAAGATTGAGGGGCTGGAGTTTATCGACAAGGTGATTGAGGTGGACCAGTCGCCGATTGGCCGCACACCCCGCTCAAACCCGGCTACGTACACCGGCGTGTTCACCGAAATCCGCCAACTGTTCGCCAACCTGCCCGAATCGAAAATCCGGGGCTACGGGCCGGGCCGCTTTTCGTTCAACGTGCGTGGTGGGCGCTGCGAAACCTGCGAGGGGGCCGGCATCCGCACCATCGAAATGAACTTCCTGCCCGATGTGCATGTGCCCTGCGAAACCTGCAAAGGCCGCCGCTACAACCGCGAAACGCTGGAAGTACGCTTCAAAGGCAAATCCATCACCGACGTGCTCGATATGACGGTGGAAAAAGCGGTGGAGTTCTTCGAGTTCCAGCCCCGTATCCTGCGCAAAATCCAGACCCTGCACGAAGTGGGCCTGGGTTACCTTACGCTGGGCCAGCAGGCCACCACACTTTCGGGCGGTGAGGCCCAGCGCGTGAAGCTGGCCACCGAACTCAGCAAGAAGGATACCGGCAAAACATTCTACATCCTCGACGAACCCACTACCGGTCTGCACTTCGAGGATATCAACCACTTGGCCGTAGTCCTGCACAAACTCGCCGACAAGGGCAACACCGTCCTCATCATCGAGCACAACCTCGACCTGATTAAGGTGGCTGACTACCTCATTGACATTGGCCCTGAGGGTGGTGGGGCCGGCGGCCACATTGTGGCCCAAGGCACGCCCGAGGCCGTTGCCAAGGCTGGCAAGGGCCACACGGCCCGTTTTCTGGCCGAGGAGTTACGCACGAGTAAATACGAGGAAGCATAAGGGAACTCCTCTTTTTTGAGCATAAGGGC
Source organism: Hymenobacter terrestris (assembly GCF_013377905.1). Lineage (GTDB taxonomy): Bacteria > Bacteroidota > Bacteroidia > Cytophagales > Hymenobacteraceae > Hymenobacter > Hymenobacter terrestris. Next base: position 136,950 of record NZ_JABKAV010000003.1, on the reverse strand, counting down.
CGACTACCTCAAAGTAGCCGGCCCTTCATTTTTACGGAAGCCAGAACTACAGACTAGGCAGCAATCCGGGCATTCAAATGCAAAATCAGCAAGAGAAATGACCTGTGCATGCGTTAATCATATGAGTGAGTACTCACCTATTTATAAAATTCATATCAACAGATATTTGTTAGGATGGAGATATTTCCCTAGTTTGAGGCTTCTATTCTTCTTCCTGCCCTATGAAAGTTCTTGTTTTCCCTGCATTGCTCGCTATTGCCATCATTACCGGACCTGCAAAATCCGGCACCAGCAAGTCAGCCCCAACCGCTCCAAACAAGCCCGCCCCTACGGCCAGTATTGCCAGCCTGAAGCCAGAAAACAGCGCGCAGAATGCTTCGGCCAGCACGGCCGCTCGGCCAAAATCCGCGCTTGGCCTGCAGCCAGGCAGCAGCCAGTAATCCCCTCCTTTACGGGCGCATCAGCTGTTTCTCAGGCTATTTCAGTGCTGGTCCACAGGCACGCAGTAGCTTCGGGCCACAGCTGATTTATGCGCTTATACTGGAGCCAAACAAACAAGGCCCGCTTACTTCTGTAAGCGGGCCTTGTTTGTTTGGGACGGGCCGTTCAGCAACAGAGCAGCAGGACTTTACTCAGGTTGCGACATACGTTTGTCAGCATCCTGCAGGGACTTGGCTTCACTGTTTCTCACCCTCCTTAACTCACATTAGCTGCCCATAACATAGGCAAGCTTGAGTGGTGGGCAGCAGCCTAACCACAAGAGGTTTTCTTAAGGCATTGCAACCATGAGTAAGGCCCCTTATTGGCCTGTCGAATCAGCAGCCAAAGCAGAGTCGGCATCGGCAGTTACAGTTGGACCAGCGCTATTGTCAATTACTACCGCATCAGCCTTTACGCCACCATCATCGGCGGCAGCATCAAGGTCGCTCACCGCTTCGCCGGCGGTACCATCGGTGCGGGTTTCGGTGTTGCAGCTACCCAGAGAGAGAGTGGCAGCCAAGGCTAGGAAAGGAAGAAGCCGAAGTTTCATAAGTTTGAAAAGAAGAAAAAAAATCAGAAGACAGATAATAGCTATTGCGCAGACAAGGTTACCTGTCAGGAAGGAGAAAGCTTCAAAATCAGGATTTTAATTTAGCTTTCAGGTCGTCAGCGGCTCGCTTCAGATCCTGCAGTACCGCCAGCTGCCGAGTGGCCAGAGGGCGCAGGTCGGCATCGTACGATTCGGTCTGCAGATCTTCGTTGATATCCAGATCCTGCTCGATTGTATTGGTCAGGGCATCGGCAAACTTTTGGTCAAAGGCCACGCCATTCAGGGCGGTCATTTCGCCTACCTGCTGGGCTTGGCTCTCGCCCAGACCGGTAGGCAGCACCATATTTTTTTGTTTGGCCAGCACTTTCAGCTCGTTGAGCAGAGCGCTTACTTGGTTGATGACGTTCTGGGCGACATATTTGGCATCGGGTGAAGACGCCTTGCGCTGGGCTATCTGGCTGATTTCGAGCAGCTCCATTTGATTGCTGGCCGTTTCCACTACCAGCTCCGCATCTCTTATCTGACGCTTTGTGATATTCTGCTCGCTGATACGCTTTTCGTTCTGAAGCTTCGCTTCAAAAACCGGATCGTTGTTGCTGGCTGAGCCCGAACAGGCTACCAGTGCGGGTAGCAGCAAGAGGAGGCAGGCAACACGGGAAAATAACATCAGATCAGGGAATTGAGAAAGTAAAATGTATTTGCAGCTATACGCGGCCTGCCTGATCGGGTTCGATCATCAACTGCTTAAAAAAAGTTCCTGAGGGCGTTAAACTTTTCTGCATGCGCTGCCTCTAACTCCCGAAAACCAGTTTACCCTCCCATCTCTCACTTTTTGTTTTCTGCTCCCTCATGAAGCGCTCTACCTCCTACCTGCTGAGCATGGCCGCCCTGGCTGGCTCCACGCTGCTACTGCCCGCCTGCAACAAGGCCAACGACCCACAGAGCCCCGATGTAGCTGTATCAGCTCAGGATCAGAGCTTGGCGGAGGATGAAACGGCCGCCCTGGCCGACCTGACGGATGCCGCCGCCCCTGCCGATGCCGCCTCGCCCAACAGCCCCGCTGCCGAAGCCGACGACCTCACCCGCCTAGCCGGTCGCTGCCTCACGCGCACTTACGACGCTGCTACCCGCACGCTCACCCTCGATTTTGGCACCACTAACTGCGTGGGCCCCAACGGCGTGGCCCGGCGCGGCAAAATCGTAACCGTATTCGGTGGCCAGACCCGCGACGCCGGCGCCACCAAAACCATCACCCTCGTTGATTACTTCCGCAACGACAACCAGCACACCGGCACGCGCGTCATCACCCGGCTCAACGGAGGTTCCTGGAGCCTGTCGGTGCGCAACGCCAGCATCACGACGCCCGCCGGCACCCACTCCTGGACTTCCAGCCGCACCTACACCCGCATGGCCGGCGACAACACCCGCACGCTCAGCGACGATGAATACAGCGTAACCGGCCAGACTACCGGCACCAACCGCAAAGGCAAAGGCTATTCGGCCGTCATCGGGCAACCACTCATCAAAAAATTCCAGCCTGGCTGCGCCCGCACCTTCGTGGCCGGCACGGTCAATATTTCCACTGAGGGCGCCCGCGAGTTGCTGCTCAACTACGACCCCACCGGCACCCAAGCCTGCGACAACATCGCCTCTATTACTATCAACGGCGTCACCCGCACTATCCGCGTCGGAGGCGGCCTGTAAGCGCCATTATCTGTCTTAAGTAAGGAGTCCGACTCCCCGTTGCATAACAACGGGGAGCCGGACTCCTTTTTGTGCGCAGCCGCAACCTAAACTGCTAAACGTTAGTTGCCCTTGAACTCGGGCTTCCGCTTTTCCAGAAAGGCCTGTACCCCCTCGCGGTAGTCGCCCGATTCGCCGGCAATCTGCTGGCAATGGGCTTCGTAGTCGAGCATTTCGTCGAGCGTGGCAGTGGCGGCTTTGTTGAGCATCTGCTTGATGAGGCCGATGCTTTTAGTGGGCGCGGCGGCGTAACGGGCGGCCAGGGCGTAAGCGGCCTCGTTGAGCTGCTCGGGCGCTACCACTTGGTTAACCAAGCCCAGGCGCAAGGCCTCCTCGGCTGTCACCTTTGAGCCCAGCGTGCACAGCTCAAACGCCTTAAGCGTGCCCACCAGCCGGGGCAGAAACCACGATGAGCCCGAATCGGGCACTAGGCCGATGTTGATGAACACCTCAATCAGCGAGGCGTCCGACGAGGCCACAATGGCGTCGCAGGCTAGTGCCAGCGAGCAGCCGGCCCCGGCCGCCACGCCATTTAAGCGGCAGATGATGGGCTTGGGCAGCGCCCGCATGGCCCGGATGATGGGGTTGTAGCGCTTGTGTAGCGAATCGTAGAAGGAACGGGGCTGGCCCTCGGCGGCCTCGGCGTCGCGGCTGGCCTTCAAATCCTGGCCCGAGCAGAACGCCCGCCCGGCCCCCGTGAGCACTACGGCCCGCACGCTGGCATCGCGCGCCACCTGCTTCAACGCATCCTGCAGCTCGTAGCTCTGGGCATCATCGAAAGCATTGAAAACGTCAGGGCGGTTAAGCGTAATGGTGGCCACGCCATCAGGGCGCACGTCGTAAAGCAGGGTTGGCATAGGGGAAGGAATAGGTTGATAAGCAAAGAAACGTCATTCAGAGCGAAGCGAAGAATCTCAGTCACCCATTCGCAGCAGCGCTTCGGCTATGTACAGGTCCTCGGCCGTCGTGATTTTGAGGTTGCAGTAGTCGCCTTCCACCAGCTGAATAGGGTGCAGATCTTCCACCACACTGGCATCGTCGGTGAACGTAGTAAGCTCGGGCAATTGGTAGGCGCGGCGCAGCAGGGCCAGATCGAAGCACTGCGGAGTCTGCACGAGGCGCAGGCGGGCGCGATTGAGGGCATAGCTGCCCTGCTGGCTCAGGTTGCGCACCGAATCTTTGGGCACCACGGCGGCTACGGCCGCGCCGTGGTTGTAGGCGGCCTGGTAAGTTGCCTCTATCACGGTGCGGGGCGTGAGGGGGCGCACGCCGTCGTGCACGGCTACCACGCCATTTTCGCGGTCGGCTAAGTGGGCCAGGCCGGCCCGCACCGAGGCCCAGCGCGTGGACCCGCCCACCACCAGCGCGTGCGGAATCTGCACGTTGTACTGCGCACATAGGTCCCGCCAGGTTTCCAGCTGCCCGGCCGGCAGCACTACTATCAATGTGTCCACCCCCAGGGCCGGATCGGCGAAGCGGCGTAGCGTGTGCAGCAGCACCGGCTCGCCGGCCAGCTCCAGAAATTGCTTGGGCCTGTCGGCACCCATGCGCGTACCGCTACCACCCGCCACCAAAATAGCATAGCGGGGAGTGGCAGGAACTTTGGGGGTTGAGGAGTTAGCGGCGGGTGGGGTCATGGCAACGGCGTAGGGGCGCAAATACGGCAATCGGCACAAAAAACGCCGGCTGCTACTCGTGAAAGTAGCAGCCGGCGCAACCTGTTTCAAACTGTAGGGCCGTAGCCCAGGAATTTAGATAATCAGCATGGCGTCGCCGTAGCTGAAGAAGCGGTACTTCTCCTTGATAGCCAGCTTGTAGGCCTCAATCAGTAGATCGTGGCCGGCGAAGGCCGAGGCCATCATCATCAGCGTACTTTCCGGGGTGTGGAAGTTGGTGAGCAGCGCGTTGGCAATTTTGAAATCGTAAGGCGGGAAGATGAACCGGTCTGTCCAGCCTTCATTGGCCTTGAGACGGGTGTGGGCTGAAACCGACGACTCCATGGCCCGCATGGCCGTGGTACCGATAGCACACACGCGCTTCTTGGTATCGAGGGCCTTGTTTACCACGACGGCCGTAGTGCCGGGCACCACGAAGTTCTCCGAGTCCATTTTGTGCTTGGTCAGGTCCTCCACATCCACGGTGCGGAAAGTACCCAGGCCAATATGCAGCGTTACGGGTGCCACCTCGATGCCTTTGATTTCCAGGCGCTTCATCACCTCTCGGGTGAAGTGCAGCCCGGCCGAAGGCGCGGCTACTGCCCCAATGTTGTTGGCGTAAATCGTCTGGTAGCGCTCCTTATCAGCCGCTTCGGTGTCGCGGGTGATAAACTCCTTCGGAATCGGGGTTTCGCCGAGGCTGTAGAGGGCCTTGTAGAAATCTTCGGGCGGTCCATCGTAGAGGAATTTGATGGTGCGGCCGCGCGACGTAGTATTATCGATTACCTCGGCCACCATGTCCGACTCGCCGAAGTACAGCTTGTTGCCCACCCGGATTTTACGGGCCGGATCTACGAGCACATCCCAGAGGTGAATTTCGGTATTCAGCTCGCGAAGCAGGAACACTTCGATCTGGGCGCCGGTTTTTTCCTTGTTGCCGAACATGCGGGCCGGAAACACCTTCGTATCATTCACCACAAATACGTCGCCTTCGTCGAAGTACTCCAGAATGTCTTTGAAAGTGCGGTGCTCGATTTTGCCACTGTCGCGGTGCAGCACCATCAGGCGCGATTCGTCGCGGTTTTTGGCCGGGTGCTGGGCCACCAGATTCTCGGGCAATTCGAATTTGAACTCAGAAAGCTTCATGGGCCAGGCAGGGCAATAGTTGGGGAAACTAGTAAAAAAATCGAGCCGCAAAAGTACGGATAATTGCCGGAATAATAGGTAATTTTCGCCCGGAAACATTAATTGCCCTCCATGCGCCCGGGCCGGAGCGGATGGCTGCGCCGGGAGAATACTGCGCGGGAAATAACCGTGCCATGCCTGCCGCTCCATCCGCAGTTTTCCAATTTACCCCGCACCCCAGTTCCCCGATCCTATGAAAGCTATTCGCCTGACGCTTGAGAGTTTTCGTTTTGCCTGGGAGGCCCTCAAGGGCAATCTGCTGCGCACTGTGCTGTCGCTGCTGGGAGTTACGGTGGGCATTTTTGCTATCATTGCTGTGTTTACGGTGGTCGATTCGCTGGAGAAAAACATCCGCAGCAGCATGAACTTCGTAGGCGACAAGGTTATCTACGTGGATAAGTGGCCCTGGGAGTTCGGGCCCGAATTTGCCTGGTGGAAATACTTCAACCGGCCCGTGCCCAACACCCGCGAGTATCGGCTGCTGCAGAAGCAGCTGGGTCCCAACAATGCGGGCATTGCCATCTTCGCCAGCAAGTCGGGCAACACGTTCAAGGCGGGCTCCAACAGCGTCGACGATGCCTTTTTGCAGGGCGTGAGCTACGACTACCGCATCATCTCGGATGTGCCCGTGGCCCAGGGCCGCTACTTCACGGCCCAGGAAGTGGATGGCGCCCGCAACGTGGCCATCATCGGGGCCGATATTGCGGCCAACCTGTTTCCGGACCGCTCGGCGCTCGGCCAGGAGTTTAAAACCCGCGGCCAACGCTTTACGGTGATTGGGGTGATGGAAAAGGCCGGCAAGAGCCTGCTCGAAATCAAGAGCAACGACACCAACACCTTTATCCCGTTCGGGTCTTTTTCCAAGATATTCGCCATCAACCCCGGTACAGGCAGCGGCGTGTCGGCCACCATCGGCGTTAAGGGCCTCGACACCGACCCCGGCCTGCTCGACCTTGAATACGAAGTAACGGGGCTGATGCGCAGCGCCCGCGGCCTTAAGCCCCGCGAAGATGCCAACTTCGCCCTCAATCGCCCCGAAATGCTGGCCAGCGCCATTTCGGGCCTGTTCTCGATTCTGGGCGTGGCCGGTGGCGTTATCGGCTCGTTTGCCATGCTGGTGGGTGGGTTCGGTATTGCCAACATCATGTTCGTGTCGGTGAAGGAGCGCACCAACATCATTGGCATCCAGAAGTCGTTGGGAGCCAAAAACTACTTTATCCTTTTCCAGTTCCTGTTCGAGGCCGTGTTTCTGTGCCTGCTGGGCGGAGCAGCGGGGCTGCTGCTGGTGTGGTTCATCACGCTCATCCCGCAGGATTCGCTGCCGCTGTTCATGAGCGGCGGGCGTATTGCGCTGGGCCTTACGGTGTCGGTGCTTATCGGGATGGTAGCGGGCATTGTGCCGGCTGTCCTGGCCGCCAACCTCGACCCGGTTATTGCCATCCGGGCAAAGTAAATCGGTGAGCTGATTCACCTCAGCGGACTACCGGCAAATTGCTATCTTGCGAACCGCTATGTGAGGTCGCCCCCCTTTTTATGGGGGCGGCCTTCCTTTTTGCTTACCTTATTTACCGCTTACTTTTTCCGGCGCAATCTGCTCCGGTCCGGACATACTTCCGGGCCCGGACCGGGCGGCCTCGCGCCTCATTTTTCCTTTAAAATTCCCATGGCGAAACTCAAAAAAGAAAGCCGCACCAAAACGGCCGACCAGAACCTGAACGCCGGCAGTGGCCAGACCATCGTTCAGCCCAACGTCAACGACAACAAGGTTAAGACCATCAGCGACATCCGCGAGCAAACCCACGGCGAGCGGACGGTGCAGGTAGAAGACGAGCAGCGCATCCGCAAGGCGTTTGTTGACAAGGACTGGAACGAGATTAAGATTGCCGACTCCTGGCAGATCTTCAAGGTGATGGCCGAGTTCGTGGAGGGCTTCGAGAAGATGTCCAAAATCGGCCCCTGCGTATCCATTTTCGGTTCGGCCCGCACCAAGGCCGACAACCCGTACTACAAAATGGCCGAGGAAATTGCGGCCAAGCTCGTACGCCACGGCTACGGCGTTATCACGGGCGGCGGCCCCGGCATCATGGAGGCCGGCAACAAGGGCGCCCACTCGGAGGGCGGTAAGTCGGTGGGTCTCAACATCGAGCTGCCGTTCGAGCAGTTCAACAACATCTACATCGACCCCGACAAAATCATCAACTTCGACTACTTCTTCGTTCGGAAGGTGATGTTCGTGAAGTACGCGCAGGGCTTCATCGGCATGCCCGGCGGCTTCGGCACCCTCGACGAGCTGTTCGAGGCCATCACGCTCATCCAGACCAAGAAAATCGGCCGCTTCCCCATCGTGCTGGTAGGCACCAAGTACTGGCAGGGCATGTTCGACTGGATTCAGCAGGTGATGCTGGAAGATGAGCACAACATCTCGCCCGAAGACATGGACCTGGTGCAGCTGGTGGACACGGCCGAGGACGCGGTGAAAATCATCGACGACTTCTACAGCAAGTACGTGCTGTCGCCTAACTTCTAATCATGGAGTAGCACGGATTTCACGGACGGTTTCGGAGCCAACCAGTGCCTTGATCTGAAAGCAAACTGTGGAAAGCATAAACATTCCGGTTTTTCGGGGCTTCCTAAGCCGCTGCTTCGGCAGCGGCTTTTTTGTGCGTAGCTTGGTATGATTTCCTTTGTTGCGTTTACTCGTTACTATGCCGGATTCTGTTGCCCCATCGTCGTCTGCCCCTGCCGAAGCGCCCGCGCTGGTGCGCGACTACGACTACCTGCTGGTGGGCGGCGGGGCGGCGGGGCTGAGTCTGGCCTATCACATCAGCCAAGAGCCGCGGCTGGCGGGCAAACGGGTACTTATTCTGGAGCCCGATACCAAAGACCGCAACGACCGCACCTGGTCGTTCTGGGCCGATGCTCCCACACTTTTCGATGGCATTGTAGCCCACGAGTGGGAAAAGCTGGCCTTTCGCAGCCCCGGCTTCGAGCGGATACTGGTTCCGGAGCGCTACCGCTACAAGATGATTCGGGGGCTGGATTTCTACCAGTTTGTGCGACAGATGCTGACTGGCAACCCGCAGTTTACCTGGGTGCACACTACCGTGGAGGAACTGGCCAGCACGCCCACCGGCGCCCACGCCGGCACGCCCGAGGGCGAGTTCACGGCTCGCTACGCCTTCGATAGCCGCCCGCCCCGGCTGGCCGAGCTGCGCCACCCCCGCCACCGCTACCTGCTCCAGCATTTTGTGGGCTGGGAAGTGGAAACCGAGTACGATGCTTTCGACCCCACCACGGCCGAATTCATGGATTTCCGGGGCGAGCAACAGCAGGAAGTAAGATTTATGTACGTGCTGCCCTTTAGTAAGCGCCGGGCTCTGGTTGAGTACACGCTGTTTTCGGAAACGCCGCTGGCCAAGGCCGAGTACGAAGTGGAGCTGCGCCGCTACCTGACCGCGCTGCCTGGTGCCGGCAACTACCACATTACGGCCGAAGAAGTAGGGGCTATTCCGATGACCGACCACCCGCTACCAATGCGGCAGGGCCCGCACGTGCTCAACCTGGGCACCCGGGCCGGCCGGGCCAAACCCAGCAGCGGCTACGCATTCAAACGCATTTTGGCCCACTCGGCCCGGCTCACGGAGGCACTGGCGGCCACCGGCCACCCGCCCCGCCACAGCACCGGTGACCAGTGGCAGTTCAGTCTTTTTGACACGTTGCTGCTCGACATTATGCAGCGCCGGGGCGAGCAGATACGCGACATTTTCAGCCAGCTGTTTCAGCGTAACCCTACCGACCGGGTGTTCGATTTTCTGGACGAGCGCACCAGCTGGAAGGAGAATTTCCAGATTATGAACTCGGTTACGCCCTGGCCCTTCATGCGCTCCATCTGGCACGTGCTGCGCCGCCGCCCGGGGCAGCGGGAGTAAGTGCTCGGCAGCTGTCAGGTGTGTACCGGCAGGCTTTCCTCGCTTTCCAGGTAGGCCCGCTCGGCGGCCACCACTTCCGGCGACAGTACCTGCAACCGGGGCGCGGGGCGCGAGAGGTTGAGCAGGTAGCCGGGCAAATGCATAAGGTTGTCGAGGTCGTGGGTGATGCAGAGCACGGTTTTGCCCTCCTGCTGCACCCACTCGTGCAGCAACCCGAACACGCGGCGGCGGTAGTACACATCGAGCTGCTGGGTAGGCTCGTCGAGCAGGCACAGGGCCGCATCCTGCAGGCTGAGCTGGGCCAGCCACACCAACTGCTGCTCACCGCCCGAAAGCAGCGTAAAATCCCGTTCGGCCAAATGGGCGGCTCCCACGCGGACCAAGGCAGCATCGGCCAGGGCGTAATCGGCGGCCGAGTAGGCACCCAGGAAGCGGTGGTGGCGGAAGCGGCCCATCACGACTAACTCGCGCACGGGCAGCGAGAACTCGACGCTGGCCCGCTGGGGCAGGTGAGCCAGCAGCCCGGCCGCCGCCGGCCGCCGCACGGTGCGCAGGTTCTGCCCGTTCACGGTCACGGTGCCTTCGTACGGCAACTGTCCGGTGAGGGCCCGCAGCAGGGTGGTTTTGCCGCATCCGTTGTGCCCGATAACGGCCACAAAAGCCGGCTCGGGTACCGTAAAACACAAATTGCGGAGCAGGACTCGTCGTCCGTACCCCGCAATCAGGTTTTCTATAGAAAGTATTGAGTAGTGAGACATGAGTAGTGAGATGCGGATGGCAGCAAGCCATCATCCTAAACCGTTCTAACTACTCAATACCAACTACTCACTACTATTCTAGTACTCGTCCTCGTTGAACATGAAGTCCTCCTTGGTCGGGTAGTCGGGCCAAACTTCTTCAATGTTTTCGTAGGGCTGGCCGTCGTCTTCCAGGGCCTGCAGGTTTTCTACCACTTCCATCGGGGCACCCGAGCGGATAGAGTAATCAATGAGCTCATCCTTGGTGGCGGGCCAGGGGGCATCTTCCAGATACGAAGCAAGTTCGAGGGTCCAGTACATAAGCGTGTGTGCTACTAAAGGGCAACGTAAAAAATGGTCAAAAGCGCGGAGCGCCGTCCGCAAAAACCCGGCCGATACCGAAGGCCTGTCAGAACTGCATAGAGGCCGCAGCCCAAAGGTACATCGGCGAAGTTGCTGACGACAACGTAAATCAGCCAGGAAGGTTAACCCAACAGCCGGACCCGCGCCAAACTTAGCGTGCGGCCGCCGTCTGGTACATGGCAATCAGGTCGTTCTTGGTTCTGATTTTGCGGTCGAAAGCCCTGATTTTGCTTTGCAGCAGCGTCCGGAAGGCGTCGCTGGCAGAGCTGGGGCTGAGCTTATCGAGGTTGTCGGCCAGCACCTGCCGCTCCTGCTCGTCGAGGCGAATGAACTCGCGCAGGGCCTGCACCCGTAGCGCCGCTTCGGCAGCCGGGGCCGGCGCGGGCGTAGCGGGGTCGGCCGCCGCCTGCCGCTTGCGCATGTAATAGTCGAGGGCGCTCATTTCGAACACCTTGTCGCAGGCCATAATAAAATGCTCCCACACCTGGTCCGACTCCTCGCCACGAACCGGACCCACCTGTTTCCAAGCCGCCTGCAGCTCTTTGGCGCGGGTTACGGCTTCGGGCATGGGCCGTTTCAGCAGCTCCTGTGCCTCGGCTACCAGGGCCCGCTTGCGGCGCAGGTTTTCCTCGCCGCTGCCATTGTTGCCGCCCGCCGCACCGTTGCCACCCGGTTGCTGGCGCTGGCTTTCGATGTGTTTTTTGAGGCGCTCGAAAAAGTGGTTGTGGGCCGCCCGAAAGCTTGCCCACAAATCGGTGGCCTGCTTGCGGGGCAGGGTACCATCAATTTCCTTCCAGGCCTGCTGCAGCACTTTCAGCTTGCGGCTGGTATCCTCGAAGTCGGTGGAGTTCTGCAGGGCTTCCGAACGCCGAATCAGGTCTTTGTACTGGTCGAGCGTGCGGTTGTTCATGGCCTTCTTCACGGCCAGGTAGTCCTTTTTGCGGGCGTAGAATGCGTCGGCGGCGGTCTGGAAACGCTTCTCCAGCTCGTCGGTCAACTCCTTTTCCACCGGCCCGGTTTTTATCCAGGCTTGGCGCAGCTCCTTGAGCTGGTCGCTGCCCTGTTGCCAGTCGAGCGTATCGCGCAGGGCCTCGGCCTGTTCGATGATGCTGTGCTTGGTAGCCAGGTTTTTTGCCCGGTTGTGCCGCACGGTGGCCTGAATGGCCTCTTCGGCCGCGCTGAGCTGCTGGTGCAGCCCGGCGAAATCACCCAGTGCGTCGTAGCTGCCGGCCTGCTCCTTCAGGTGCAGGGCCTTCATCAGAAACGAGCCTTTGTTGTCGGACTCGTCGATGCTGCGCAGCAACTCCTCAACTTTGGCCTGGTAGCGGGCGAAACGCTCGGCGAAATAGCGCAGCGACGCTTCGGGCGAATCTTTTACCTGGCCAACTGGCCGGGCCGGATAATTGAGCACAGGACGCAGCCAGACCTGGTCGCCCTCCGCGTAGCCATACTGCCGGGCCTGGGCCAGCAGTTGGTCGGGAGTGGATGCCGGTAATTCCATAATCGGATAGAAAACAGCTAAGTGGGGAGAGGAGAAGTGAGGGCAGAACGAGGTACAAGTTTACGGCTTGTTGGCCAGATTAGCTGCCGACCCCACAGGGCGGAATGTTGGGGCCGGCTGCCTACCTTTGATAGGCCGACAACGCCGGCCGGCCGGCTTTCTGCCCGCCCAGGCCATTTTTTTCAGCTTCTACTTTCTTGTCATGAGCGACCAGCCCACCATTATCTTTTCGATGGCCGGGGTCACTAAGGTGTACCCGCCCCAGAAACAGGTTCTCAAAAACATTTACCTCTCGTTTTTCTACGGCGCCAAAATCGGCGTGCTCGGCCTCAACGGCTCGGGTAAGTCAAGCCTGCTCAAGATTATTGCCGGCGTCGACAAGCAGATTCAGGGCGACGTGGTGTTCTCGCCGGGCTACTCGGTGGGCTACCTCGAACAGGAGCCTCACCTCGATGCCACCAAAACGGTGCTCGAAGTAGTGCAGGAAGGCGTGGCCGAAACGGTGGCGCTGCTCCAGGAATTCGAGGAAATCAACGAAGCATTCGGCGGCGAAGACCCCGACTTCGACAAGCTGCTGGAGCGCCAGGGCACCGTGCAGGAGCGCCTCGACCAGCTCGATGCCTGGAACCTCGACAGCAAGCTGGAGCGGGCCATGGACGCGCTACGCACCCCCGACGCCGACGCCATCATCGGCAAACTCTCGGGAGGTGAGAAGCGCCGAGTGGCTTTGTGCCGCCTGTTGCTGCAGGAGCCCGACGTACTGCTGCTCGACGAACCCACCAACCACCTCGACGCCGAAAGCGTGCTGTGGCTGGAGCAGCATTTGCAGCAGTACAAAGGCACCGTGATTGCCGTAACCCACGACCGCTACTTCCTCGACAACGTGGCCGGGTGGATTCTGGAGCTCGACCGGGGTGAAGGCATTCCGTGGAAGGGCAACTACAGCTCGTGGCTGGAGCAGAAGTCCAACCGCCTTTCGCAGGAAGAGAAAACCGAGAGCAAGCGCCAGAAAACGCTGCAGCGCGAGCTGGAATGGGTGCGCATGGCTCCCAAGGCCCGCCAGGCCAAAAGCAAGGCCCGCCTCGCCGGCTACGACAAAATGGTGAACGAGGACTCGAAGGAGAAGGAGCAGAAGCTCGAACTCTTCATCCCCGATGGCCCGCGCCTGGGTGCCCAGGTAATTGAGGTAGAAGGCCTGCGCAAGGCTTTTGGCGACAAGCTGCTGTTTGATAACCTGAGCTTCTCGCTGCCCCAGGGCGGCATTGTGGGCGTTATCGGGCCGAACGGCGCCGGCAAAACCACGCTGTTCCGCCTCATCACCGACCAAGTGCAGCCCGATGCCGGCACGTTCGTAGTGGGCCCCACGGTGCAGACGGCCTACGTGGACCAGCAACACGACACGCTGGAGCCCAACAAATCGGTATTCGAAACCATTTCTGGCGGTACCGAAACGATGATGCTGGCCGGCCGGCCCGTCAACTCGCGGGCTTTCGTGAGCAACTTCAACTTCCGGGGCGGCGACCAGGAAAAGAAAGTGGGCAGCCTCTCGGGCGGCGAGCGGAACCGGGTACACTTGGCCACCACGCTCAAGCAGGGCGCCAACCTGCTGCTGCTCGATGAGCCCACCAACGACCTCGACGTAAATGCCATCCGGGCGCTGGAAGACGCGCTGGAGAACTTCGCCGGTTGCGCCGTTATCATCAGCCACGACCGTTGGTTCCTCGACCGGCTGGCCACGCACATCCTGGCCTTCGAGGGCGACTCGGAAGTAGTTTGGTTCGAGGGCAACTTCTCCGACTACGAGGAAGCCAAGAAGAAGCGCCTCGGCGACGTGGCTCCCAAGCGGGTGCGCTACCGCAGCCTAGGGTAGGCGTTGGTTTTCTAAGGTTGATTAACCGTTATTCGGGCCTGTCGGATGCACGCACGTGCTATCTGATAGGCCCGAACTGCATAACACCAGCACTAGAAAACGAAGCCATGACCTTTGCCGAATACGACCAGCTCGACGGCCTCGCCCAAGCCGACCTTGTGCGCCGGGGTCAGCTAACGGCCGCCGAGCTGTGCGCCGCCGCTGTGGCCCGCGCAGAAGCCGTGAATCCGCGCCTCAACGCCGTGGTACGGCCGCTGTACGAGGCGGCCGAAGCGCGAGCGGCGGACGGATTACCTATTGGTCCTTTCTGCGGGGTGCCGTTTTTGCTCAAGGATTTTGGGGCTCAGTATGCGGGGGTGCCACACAGTTCCGGCAGCCGGGCGCTGCGGGATTTCGTGCCCGCGCAGGATGCCGAGCTGGTGCGGCGCTGGCAGGCGGCGGGCCTGAATGTGCTGGGCAAAACCAACACGCCCGAGTTTGCGCTGATGGGCATAACCGAGCCGGCACTATTCGGGGCCACGCGCAACCCCTGGCACCTAGCTCACACGCCCGGCGGCTCCAGCGGCGGGGCGGCGGCGGCTGTGGCGGCCGGCATTGTGCCGGTAGCTGGGGCTGGCGACGGGGGCGGCTCCATCCGCATCCCGGCGGCCTGCTGCGGGCTGTTCGGCCTCAAGCCCAGCCGGGGCCGCAACCCCACCGGCCCCGAGCAGGGCGAGAAGTGGCAGGGCGCGGCCGTCGAGCACGTGCTCAGCCGCTCGGTGCGCGACAGCGCGGCCCTACTCGACGCCACCGCCGGACCCGACCCCGGCGCGCCTTACTTCCTGCCCCCGCCCGGCCGGCCCTATCTGGAGGAAGTGAGCCGCTCGCCGGGCCGCCTGCGCATCGGTTTCAGCTTGGGCCACCCGCTGGGCAAGCCCCTGCACCCCGAGTGCGCTACGGCCGTGCGCGAGGCCGCCGCGCTGCTCGAAAGCCTGGGCCACACCATGGAGGAAGTGTCGTTGCCCTTCGATGGGCAAGCCGTGGCGCGGGCGTTTCTGATGCTGTACTTCGGCGAAACCGGGGCCAGCATTGCCGCGCTGGCGCAGCACTTGGGTCGCCCCGCCCGCCCCGCCGACGTGGAGCCCACCACTTGGCTACTGGGGCTACTGGGCCGCACCTACTCGGCCGCCGACTTCGCCGCAGCCCGCCACTCTTGGAACGACTGCGCCCGCAGCCTCGGCCAGTTCCACCAGACGTACGATTTGCTGCTCACGCCCACGCTGGCCGTGCCGCCAGTGCGCATCGGCGAGCTGCAGCCTAAGCCCACCGAGCAGCTGCTACTGAAGCTGGTAAACACCTTCGGGCTGGGCGGCCTCATGCGCCGCTCAGGGCTGGTGGAGCAGCTGGCCGAGCAGAGCCTCGAAAAAACGCCCTACACCCAGTTCGTCAACCTCACGGGCCAGCCAGCCATGTCGGTACCCCTGCACTGGACCACCGACGGCCTACCCTGCGGTGTGCAGTTTGTGGCCCCGTTGGGCGCCGAGGATGTGCTGTTTCGCGTGGCCGGCCAACTGGAGCAGGCCCGGCCGTGGTTCGGGAAACGACCTTTGCTGTGAGCTGTCGGCTGGCTTACTGCGGCATAAACCAGTGCAAGTAGGCGCAATTGGCGCACTCGTAGCTCACGGCCATGGGGTCCGACCACTCGGAGGTGAACAGGCCGGCGCGGTCGAGCCTGATTTTATGGCGGTGAAACCGGTTGTGCCGACAGATGACGCAGTGCAGTTCGTGGCCCTTAATCTCGACGCCAACTGGTTCAGGAGCATCAAATAAACCCATAGTGGTAGTAATTTGGATAGGTGCAGACCCGCCGCCAACTACAGCTGATAGGTGAGCGTGGGCGTGAGCGTCAGCATCTCGAAGGTAGTTACCGACAGCAGATAGTAGCCGCGCACCTTCAGGCCCAGCCGCAGTCGGGTATCAATGTTGCGCGAGTACTCCAGACCGGCCACCACGCCGCCCTCTTCGGCATAGCTGTTGCTGCGGTTGATTTCGCTGATGGAAATGTACGGCTGATTGCCCACCAGCACCGGGGCTATGGCAGCCGACTGCGAGGCTGTAGTCAGGTACAGCAGGCCGGCGTGCAGCTTCAGGTCGCGGGCGATACTCCGCTCGTACACGGCCTGGAAGGCGTTGTTGATGTAGCGCAGCCGGAAATCGATTTGGGCAAACGTACCCGGTGAATTCTGATAGCGCACGTGCTTCTGCTCCATGTTCACGCTCCGGGTATAGTCCAGCGCCAGCGCCGATTTTTGGCTTAGCTGGTAGCCTATTTCGCCCCCGCCAGCCGTACCCAGTAGCCGCACGTGCTGCAATTCATAGGAGTAGTCTTCGAAAGAAGCCGCCTGAAAGTTGGCCACGCCTCCGTAATGAATCTGCAGGCTCAGCCGGCTTGGAGGACGCGCCACTACCTGCGCCCACAATGGCCCGCTGCCACCCAGCAGCAGCAGGCTGGTTAATAATAATTTCACTTTCATAAGGGAGTTGACAATACGAACTAGGGTGAAGATGACCGCAAGCTAGCGTAGCACACCTCGCTAGGCAAGCAGCCAGCCGAAGCGACTAATAATGCATCTATATAGCATTGATTTACAGTAATTTTCAATAAACCACCGCGTTACTTAGCTCACCCCAGCAACTCCTCGATATCCTCCTTCGTCAGGTTCTTGATGACGGCTTCGTCGGTGGAAATGAGGTCGGTGACGAGTTGGATTTTCTTGCGCTGCAGGGCCAGGATTTTCTCCTCAACGGTGCCGCGGGTGATGAACTTGTAGGTGAACACCGTGCGCTCCTGGCCGATGCGGTGGGCGCGGTCGACGGCCTGGGCCTCCACGGCGGGGTTCCACCAGGGGTCGAGCAGGAACACGTAGTCGGCGGCCGTGAGGTTGAGGCCCACGCCGCCGGCCTTGAGGCTGATGAGGAACACGCGCAGCTCGGGCGTTTCCTGGAAGCGGGTGACCTCCTTGTGCCGGTCGCGGGTGTTGCCGTCGAGGTAGGCGTAAGCGAGCTGCCGCTCATCGAGGGCAGTGCGCACCAAATCCAGGTGCTTTACAAACTGACTGAACACCAGAACCTTATGACCTTCGGCTGCCACGTTCTTTATCATCCGCACCACCTCGCGCAGCTTGCCCGACTCGTGGGCGTACTCCGGGTCGGCGAGGCGGGGGTGATTGGCAATCAGGCGCAGCTTGGTGAGGCCCTGTAGCAGCACGAACTGGGTGTTGGCCGAGCCGGTTTCCTCCAGGTTCTGCAGAATCAGGTTGCGGTAGTGGCTCTTGGTTTCCTCGTAGAACTGCTGCTGCTCATCGGTCATGGCGCAGTAATTCAGGTTTTCCACTTTAGCGGGCAGCTCGGTGGCCACCTGGGCCTTGTGGCGGCGCAGAATAAAGGGCTTGATGAGCGCGTGCAGCCGGCGGCGCTTGTCCTCGTCCTGGTGCTTTTCAATAGGCTTGAGAAACTCCTTGCGGAAAAACGCCTGGGTTCCCAGCAGCCCGGGGTTGATGAATGACATCTGCGACCACAAATCCATCGTGCTGTTTTCCACCGGCGTGCCGGTCAGAATCAGGCGGTGGCGGGCCGGCAGCTGGCGCACGGCCTGCGAGGTGGTCGATCCGGGATTCTTGATGGCCTGCGACTCGTCGAGAATCACGTAGTCGAACTGGTAGGTTTTGAGCAGCTCAATATCCAGCCGCACAATGCCGTAGCTGGTCAGCACCACATCGTAATCGGCAAACTGGGCCACATTTTTCTCGCGGTAAGTGCCGGTATAGATGAGCAGACGCAGGCCGGGCGCAAACTTAAAGGCCTCTGTCATCCAGTTATACACCAGCGAGGTAGGCATCACCAGCAGTGAGGCTGCCCCGCGGGCCGTGGCCATTTCCTTGCGCTGTAACAGCAGCGCAAGCGTTTGAACGGTCTTGCCGAGCCCCATATCGTCGGCCAGGCAGCCGCCAAACTGGTAGTTCTGCACGAAGTGAAGCCAGTCGTAGCCCGCCTTCTGGTAGGGGCGTAGCTCGCCCCGGAAAGTGGTTGGCATAGGCTGCTCGGCCACGGCCTCAAACTCGCGCAGCTGCTCCAGCTTGCGCGACATAAGCACGGTGGCCAGGTTGCCGCTCTGCAGGTCGGCCACCAGCGACACGTGGTGCTTGCGCAGGCTCAGGCCCTGGTTGTGCTCCTCGGCGAAGGCAAATAGCTCCAGGTACTGCGCAAACCACTCTTCCGGAATGATGGCAATCTGGCCGTTGGGCAGCCGGAATTCGGGACGCTTGTTGAGAATGTAGGGCCGCAGCTTGATAAACGGAATTTCAAACTCGCCAAAACGCACCACGCCGTGTACATCAAACCAGTCGTTGGTTTCGGTGATGCCCACTTCCACCGATACGGAGCCGATGAAGTAGTCCTTGCCCGAGGAGCGGCCCTGCTTCACCGTGAAGCCGCGCTGGGTTAGCTCGTCGGTGTGGTCGTGAAGCCAGCGGAAGGCAGTGGCTTTCTCGAGCATGGCGCGCCCATCCTGCACCTCCAGGGCCCGGGCCTGCAGCTCGCGCACTATCTCCTGCTCTTGGTCGAGGTCGCGGATGAGGCGGTGGAACACGTAGTTGTCGGCCTGCTTTTCCAGCTTCACGCACACGCGCTTGTCGTGGTCAGAAGGCACCGTGTGAGGGCCATAACGGAAGCTCAGGTCGAAGTGGATGTGGTTGGCAGGCGGTGCCGATGTCGCGGCTGCAACGGCTCCGGAAGCCCGCCGGCCCGGGCGGGGAGTGGCGGCTGGAGCGGCGGTAGCCGCAACAAGAGCCGGCGCATCGGAAAACGTGAGCTGCGGGCGGGCAACGTAGCGCTCCGAGCGAATATCGAAGCCGCGGGCGTGCACATCGAACGACTCGACCAGCGGGGCCACGAACTTGTGGAAGTAGCTGTCTTCGACCTGGCGCGGAATAATGATGAACTTCTTGTTGAGGAAGGGCTTGAGCTTTTTGCCGTCCACCTCGTTGCGGAAGTTGTGCAGCACGTCGCCCACCAGCAGCCAGGCCGGCTGCTCGCACACGATTACCGTGTTTTTATACTGGAAATCGAGCTTCTGGCCCTGGTACTGAATGGTGGGGAAGTAGTGGGTGTTTTCCTCGTTGCGCCGGAAGTGAAATAGTACCGATGCCGGCTCAGGAGCCAGGGAAATCTCGCGCCAGGTTGGCTCGCCGTCGCGGCCCATAATAAATACGCACTTGCCCGCCAGCCGCGCCATAATCTGACCCAGGCGCTCCTGCACGTAGCGGCAAATAGCATCCTGCAACGGCTTATCGCCTTTTTCGGGGTCGTAGGTTTTCAGGAAGAAATCGGCCGGCGTCGTCTTTTTCTTGGGCCCGAACTCCTTGATAACCGCGTCCTGACTTATCTGGTCGGTGAGGGCTACCAGCTCGAAATCCGTGGCGTCGAGGCCGGCTCCAAACTCGGCCGCGTTCTTGGCCGATACAGTTTGGTGCAGGAGTGTCAGTTGGCCCCGCTCGTTGCGCTGCACCACATACGACTCGAATAAATACCCCAGATATTCATGCTCCAGCAGCGAATAAACAATCTGAAATGGCTCAGTAGTCGAGACCTTCATGGTCGGGCTTAATAGGGGCAATTAAACAAAGACAGCCCGCTAAATAGCGTAATTTTAATCAATAAGAAAGTTCATCCACTGAATAAACATACTAAAAGCTGGTATCCTTTCGTTTTGGCGCGCAAATTCAGCCAGCAGCATTTCTTCAGCCGTCCACGAAGTATCCAACAAGTGCGACGCAGGGGGCGAAGGCGGATGGCCTATAGGTTGTCGCGCACGTCGAGGCGCGAGGCGTTCAGGGCCGGCCGGATAGAGACGCTGATGGTGATAAAGACGATGGCAATGCCCGTGAGCACAATATCGGAGAGCTGCATCTTCACCGGGTACGCGTCCACCACGCTCGTGGCCATACCCATGCTCACCACATGGAACGTCTGCTGAATCCAGCAGATACTCACGCCCAGCACCAGCCCGACAATGGCGCCCACCTGGGCCACAATGGCCCCCTCGAACAGGAAAATGTTGCGAATGGTACGCTGGTCGGCCCCCATAGCCATCAGCACGGCCATGTCCTTCTTCTTATCAATCACCAGCATCGAGAGCGAGAAGAAGATGTTGATGCTGGCAATGAGCAGAATGAAGGCGAAGGTGATGAACACGAACATCTTCTCCACCTTAATGGCCTTGAGCAACGACACGTGCTGCTCGTCGGAATTGAGCACCTTAAAAGTCGGGCCGAGCCGCTCACGTAGCGTTTGCTGCACGCTCTCAATGTCCTGGCCGTCCTTCACCTTCACCTCCAGGCCCGTGCGGCGGGTGCCGTAGTTGAGCAGGTCGCGGGCGAAATCGAGCGGCACAAAAACATAGCTATCGTCGATACGCTGCTCGATGAGGAAAACGCCCCCAGCCAGAATATTTTTCTGGGTGAAGTAGGCATCGGGATCCATAGAAACCTTGAACTTGCCGGCCTTAGGGTACAGCAGGCGCATGGGCGCGAAGCGGTTATCAAGGGCAATGCTGAGCTCGTGCTGCACGCCGGCCCCAAGCAGGGCGTAGTCGCGGCCTTCGCGCTGCAGGCCCGAGTTGCCGTCGACAATGGCCGAATCGATATTGCTCTGGTGTTGGTAGTTAGCCGAAACGCCCTTCATCTTCACCACCATCTGCCGGTCGCGGTACTGCAGCAGGGCGTTGTCTTCAATTACCTCGGTTACCATGCGCACGCCGGGCGTGCGCTGCACGCGTACCAGCAGCGGGGCCGTCAGCTCGAACGACTTGCCCTGCACGGCCGTCACCACCAAGTCGGGGTCGGATTTGCCGTAGAGGCTGCGCACCAGGTCTTCGAGGCCGTTGAAAACGGAGAGCACGATAATCAGCGCCGTAGTGCCCACCGCCACCCCCACCATCGAAATGTTGGAGATGATGCTGATAATGTTGCGCTTTTTCTTGGAGGAAAAATAACGCCGGGCAATGAGCAAGGGTACGTTCACGTGCGGGGCGGGCCGGAGCTGGGCGGAGTGTGAGGGTAAAAAGCAGCGGGTTCCGCAGCCAAGATACGCCGTTGAGCCGGAAAGGTCTATTTCCAGGCTTTCACGATGAGACCGGTGCCC
The DNA here is from genome assembly GCF_013377905.1 of Hymenobacter terrestris. GTDB lineage: Bacteria > Bacteroidota > Bacteroidia > Cytophagales > Hymenobacteraceae > Hymenobacter > Hymenobacter terrestris. The sequence goes on along the minus strand of NZ_JABKAV010000003.1, from coordinate 115,758 downwards.
GACTCATGCTTCGTGCTGGCATCAAGCCAGTTCAGCAGCAAGCAGAAGGGGAAGGTAACTAGGTAGTAGAAGGGCAGCAGCAGGAAAAACCACTTCGACGCGCCCAGCATCTGAATCGGGTACTTCATGCTCAGGCGCCACGAAATCTGGCCCGGCTCGCCGTAGCTGTACTGGGCCTCGATACGCTCGAAACCGGCCGTGCGTAGCTTCTGCTGAATTTCATGGATGTTGTAGCCGTCGCGCACGTGCTCCTCGATAAAGCTGGTTTCGCCGTCGGAATGCACGTCGGAGCCACCCTGGTCGCTGGGGGTGGAGATGAGCAGCATGCCACCGTCTTTGAGCGAGGCGTGGATGTTTTTGAACACCTCCACATCTTCCAGAATGTGCTCCATCACATCCACCGACAACGCCAGATCGAAGGTGTTCGGCTGCTGGTAAAGCACCAGGTCCTGCACGGCAAACTGGGCATTCACGCGGCCAATCTCGCGGAAGAAGCGGTTGGAATCGGCCACCTGCTCCTCTTTCACATCGACGGCCAGAATTTCCCACTTCGGGCTCTGGCCCGCCAGCCAGTACGTGTACTGCCCATAGCCCGAACCGGCGTCCAGAATCGTCAGGTTTTCCTGGGTACGGCCCTTGCTCCAGGCGCGCAGCTCGCGGTGCACGTGCCAGGTACGCAACAGCAGCAAATCGAGCAGATGATAAAAGAGCCGCCGCAGCCAGGGAGTGCGGTTGAACACGTCGCCGAGCGACTTTTTAATCGGGTCGTAATGCAAGGGGTGAGCCGGTGAGTGGGTGAAGGCCAAAGATGGTCATCCTGAGCAGCACGAAGGGCCTGTACAGATGCGAATATCCATCGACTCGTTCTGCATGAGTGGTTCGTGCTGCTTAGGATGACAAACGATTTTTTATTCGTTTTCGCCTCCGAACAGGCGCGGACGCCTACCGATGCTGGTGGCGGCGTCGGTGCTTTCGGACGGGGTTGGCTCGGTGGGGGCGGGCGGAATTTCCAGGTCGCCAAACACGCGGTCCATCTGGGCGGCGTAGGCGGCCGAGTCATCGAGGAAGAATACCAGTTCGGGCACAATGCGCAGCTGGCGCCGAATCCGCTTGGCCAGCGCCTGCCGGATGGGCTTGCCGTTGTCCTTCACCAGCACCATCTGCGCCTCGCCCTGGCTGGCCTTGTCGGCCGCGCTACCGATGCTGAGCACGCTCAGGTACACGCGGGCCACGCCCAGGTCGGGCGATACGCGCACCAAGTTGATGCCCGGCGGCAGGCCCGGAAACAGGTGGGGTAGGTCGCGCTGAAATACGGCCGCCAGCTCCTGCTGGAGCAGGCTGGCTACTTTTTGTTGTCGTTTGCTTTCCATAAGAGGCTACAAAGATAAGAGGGTCTGGAGTCTTAACTAAGATTTTAGGGGAGCAGGGAAAGATACGCCGGCTAAAGTCGTTCGCTTCGGGCCGCCTTCAGGGCCCGTATATTTGCCTGGCGCGGCACCTGCGCTCCTGCCCTTCGAACCGCTAGCCCCCAACATCCCACTTGCTTACGTTTTTCAAAAGCACCCTGCCCACCCGCCTGCTGCTGTTGCTGCTGCTCGTTCTGGCGCTGCGGCTGCCGCTGCTCTGGTGGGGCCTGCCCCTGATGCCCATCGAGTTGCGCGCGATGCTGGTGGGCGAGCGGCTGGGCGAAGGCGTGCGCCTCTACCGCGACCTATATGACAGCACCGCGCCGCTGGCCGCCGCCCTGGCCGGACTACTGGAGCTGCTGAGCAGCCGGACGCTGTGGCTGTACCGGCTGCTGGCACTGGCGCTGCTCACGTTTCAGGCCATCCGCTTCAACTTCGTACTCAACCGCGCCGATGTGCTGCCCGAGCGTGGCTACCTGGTGGCGCTGGTATACCTGCTGGTGGGTTCGGCCAGCACCGACCTCGATATTTTCTCGCCGCTGCTGCTGGGCCACACGTTTCTGATTGCCGGTTTCAGCGCCCTACTGCCCACCTCGCGCGAGGGCTACGATAACCGCCGCCTGTTTCGGGCCGGCTTCCTGATTGGCGTGGCGGCGCTGTGCTACTTGCCGCTGGCGCTGTTTCTGCTGCTGGGCCTGTTTGCCGTTATCATCTTCGCGGCCAACTCGTTCCGCAGCTTTCTACTGCTGGTTTGCGGCTTTCTGTTCCCGTACGCGGTAGTGGCCACGTTCTTCCTCTATACCGATTCGCTACCGGGCTTCGCGCAGTTTCATCTGCAGCCCACCATTAGTGGCCTCGTGGCCGGCACCGATGGGCTGCCGCTGCCCGTGCAGCTGCGGCTGCTGGTGCTGCCGGGGGTGGTGCTGGCGCTGGGGCTGTTGCGCAGCCTGCTAGGGCCGCCGGGCCTCGTATTTCAGGTGAAGTTTCAGCAGCTGATGCTGGTATGGGTACTGGTGGCGGCCGCCATGGCCTTGGCCGGCCGGGGCGTGGCCCCCGGCACGGCGGCGCTGCTGCTGCCGCCGGTGGCCTATTTCAGCTTGTACCTGTGGCAGAAAACCGCGCGGGCCTGGGTGCCCGAGGTGGGGCTGCTACTGCTGGTAGGCGTCGTGCTGCTGGTGCGCTACCGGGCCGTTTTCTTCCTCGACGACGCCCTGCAGCTGCCCTTGGAAGCTCGCTATGCCGTGCAGCCCGACCCGCGTACCAACTTTCTGCAGGGCCAGCGCCTGCTCGTACTCGGACCCGGCCTGCGCCCCTACGTGCATAACCGCCTCGCCTCGCCCTACCTCGACTGGCGGCTGGCCCAGGTCGATTTTGGCCGACTCGATGAGTACGCGGCTGTGTTCCGGCTCGCCCGCAGCCTCGGCCCCAATCCGCCCCAGTACCTCATCGACCAGCGCAACCTGCTGCCCGAACTCCGCTACAAGCTCCCGCAGGTTTTCGGCCGCTACGAGCCCACCAGCACTAAAGGCGTGTACCGGCTGGGGAAGTAGCTGGATAGTTGGCAGAACGTCATCCAGAGCGAAGCGAATAATCTTGCGTGAACCCATTGTAAACGAAAGAGTCCACACAACATTCTTCGCTTCGCTCTGAATGACAGCCAGCTTACAGCAAACAACTACCGGCGGCCACCGGCCGGGGCGGCAAAGCGCATGCGGTAGTCGGCATCCACGTCGCCCTTGCTGATGCGGGCGAGCTTGCCCTTGAGCAGCTGCTTGCGCAGGCCCTTGGTATAATCAGTAAACAGCACGCCTTCTAGGTGGTCGTACTCGTGCTGAATAACGCGGGCGGTGAGGCCCGAGAAGGTTTCCTCGTGTATCTGGCGCTGCTCGTCTTCGTAGCGCATCCGGATAACCGGGCAGCGTGTTACCCGCTCCCGGATACCAGGAATGCTCAGGCAGCCCTCTTCGAAAGCCCACGGCTCGCCGGTTTCGCTCAGCATTTCGGGGTTGATGAAAGCGCGCTTGACGGGGGCTGCTGTGGGCTCGTCCACAATCGGGTTACCGTCTTCGTCCTCGTCGAGCATGGGCGCCGAGTCGATAACGAACAGGCGGATGCCTTTGCCCACCTGCGGGGCGGCCAGGCCCACGCCGTGGGCGTGGTACATGGTCTCGTACATATTGGCAATCAGCAGGTCGAGCTCGGCCGCCGAAAAGTTGGCGGGCAGGGGTTTGGCGAGGGTTTTCAGTACCGGGTCGCCGAAGGCAACGATGGGGAAAATCATCGGGATTCGAGGTAAGATTGAAGGATAATGGTGGCCGCCACTCTATCAACAGTGGCCTTGTCGCGGCGGTCCTTTTTGCCTAGGCCGCCGGCCAGCATAGCTGCGTGGGCCATCCGGGAGGTAAACCGCTCGTCAATTTCATGCACCGGCACGGCCGGAAATTCTTTGCGAAGCCGCCGTACCAGCCCCACTACGGCGCTGGTAGCATCGGTGGGCTCGTTGCCGAGGGTGCGGGGCATGCCGACTACCAGCGCTTCCAGCGGCTCACGCTCGTGGTAGGCTTTTAGGTAGGCCAGCAGCTCCTGGCTATGGATGGTGGTCAGGGGTGTGGCAATCAGTTGAAGCGGGTCGGTAACGGCCAGTCCCACGCGTTTGTGCCCGTAATCAATGGCCATCACGCGCCCCATTGCATCAAAAAAAAGAGTGTAGTGCGGGGTCGCCAACCAGCAGCCGCCGCCCCGCAAAGGTACGACAGTCCGCCCGAATCATCCGGCCGAAGTTGGTTGTTGGTCACGGCCTCCACACCGCCGTTGGGCGAGCAAAAGCGCTATTTTGGCGAAAAATCAAATCGTTCTATAATTATAGAAAAACCTTTGTATTGAATAGAGATTAGGACAGCTCTTTGTTAGGATAAAACGTGTAAAAACGGCTGTTTATTGACTTAATATTATAAAATATTGGACACTTATTCGAAAATTGATATACCACTATGTATTGCGCCGGTTTCTTTGAAAAGTTTCAATAAGTTTGAAGAACCGTTCTGTACCTATTGCCCGTTTATTGACTGAACCTCTACTCGCCTAGCGCTTTATGACCTTTCAGCCAAAGCAGCCACCCCGGCCCAATTCGGAGCCTGGACCCCGCAATTGGCGGTGGCAGGTGCGCCAACCCTGGCTGCTGGGCCTGGTACTGGCCTGTGGCGTGCTGATTGGGGCCAACCCCTTCCGGCCTTCCAGCCAAAACCCCGATCTGACGGCCCGCGGTTACCTCAAGTTCAAGGAAATTCTCAGCTACATTGACCGCGACTACGTGGATTCGGTGAATGCCGAAGAGTTGTCGGATTACGCCATTACCCGCATGCTGGAGCGCCTTGACCCGCATTCGGTGTTCATTCCGGCCAAGCAGCAGCAGCAGGCTTCTTCTTTTCTGCAGAGCGACTACGACGGCATCGGCGTCGAATTCAATCTATTCCGCGACACCGTGACGGTAGTGGCGCCGCTGAGCGAAGGCCCCGCCGAGCAGGCCGGCCTGCAGCCCGGCGACCGAATTCTGGCCGTAGACGGACAGGCCGTATCGGGCGTACATTTCACGATGCAGGATTTGTTTGGCAAGCTACGCGGTCCGCGTGGCAGCCAGGTTCGGCTGCAGTTATTGCGCCGGGGGCTGCCCCGTGCCATTACTGTGGCCGTTATGCGCAACCGCATTCCCAATTCGTCGGTCGATGTGGCTTACATGGTGGATAACGAGACGGGCTACCTGAAAATCAGCCGCTTTGCCAGCGGTACTTACGACGAGTTTAAGGCCTCCTTGGGCGATTTGCGCCGCCAGGGCCTCACGCGGCTCGTACTCGACCTGCGTGGCAACCCCGGCGGCTACCTCGACCGGGCGACCAAAATTGCCGACGAGTTCATCGGAGGCACCAAGAAGATTGTGTACACCGAGGGCAAGGGCGACCAATACGACACCCAGACCTACTCGCGGGTGGCCGGTGAGTTTGAAGATGGCGCGCTGGTGGTGCTCGTGGACGAAGGCAGTGCCTCGGCTTCCGAAGTGCTGGCCGGCGCCCTGCAGGATCACGACCGGGCCCTGCTGGTAGGCCGCCGCACGTTCGGCAAGGGCCTGGTGCAACAGCCCATCACGCTCAACGACGGCTCGGAGCTGCGCCTTACTATTGCCCGCTACTATACGCCATCGGGCCGTAGCATTCAGAAATCGTACGGCCATGGGCTGGCCGAGTACGAGCAAGAGCTGCAGAAGCGGGCCCGCAACGGCGAGTATTTCCACGCCGACAGCATTCACTTCGCCGATTCACTGCGCTACCGCACGGCCCGGGGCCGGATGGTGTACGGCGGCGGCGGCATCATGCCCGACCTGTTTGTGTCGCGCGATACCTCGGCGCAGTCGGGCTACTACCTGAAGCTGCAAAGCCTGAACCTGGTGCGCGAATTCGCCCTCAGCTACTACCAGGACCACAAAGCTGAACTGGAGACGCTGCGCTTCGAGCAGTTCGGCGAGCAGTTCCGCATCAGCGACGTGCAGTTGCAGCTGCTGGCCACCCGCGCCATGCAAAACGGCCTGCCCGCCGACGCAGCCGGCCTACGCCGCTGTGCCCCGTTGCTGCGCACCCAGCTAAAGGCCTACATTGCCCGCAGCGCCTACGGCAAGCCGGCCTACTTCCGCGTGCTCAACCATGATGATGTTGAGATGCAGCAGGCCCTGAATGCCATTCGTGAGCCTGGCAACACGGCCTTGCTCGGGCTGGCCGGGCAGTAGCGCAAAGCTGGAGCTTCGCGCTACAATCATCTACTTATCCTGAAAACGGAAACTATGGCTTACGCCGGCCAGCGGCTGGCCGTCGGCTTCGGCATACGGGTAGATGAAGTAGTTAAGTGCCTGACCCTGCTGGCGCGGAGCCAGAACCAAATCGCGTCCCCGAGTGAATTCGAGGCGATTTTCGTCGTGGGCCCCGAAGAAGTAGTTGCGGCGGGTGGGGTTCTTGGCAGCCTCAGAAGCATCGATGGGCACCCAGCCGGTGGCGGGGGTGAAGAACTCGGCCCAGCAGTGGTAGCCCTTTACTTCGGCTGTACCGCGCTCGGGCGGCAGTGGGAAGCCAATACTGAAGCGCGCCGGAATGCCCAGGGCCCGGCAGTAGCCGATGAACACGGCGTGGAAATCGGTGCAGTTGCCGCGGCGGGCGTCGCAGGCGTAGTAGATGTCGCCCCGGCCCCAGCCCTGGCCGGTTTTGTCATACGTAACGGTGCTTACGACGTGCTCATAAATGGCGCGGGCCTTTTCAAGGTCGGTTTTCGCCCCGGCTTTCGCCACCACCTCCTGGGCCCAGAGGCGGATTTTGGGGTCGAGCGGCACAAGGTTATCGGGAGCCAGCCAACGGCTCAGGTTGGGGTCGGCTTTTTCGCGGGGCGGGCGCTGGCCGGTGGCCAGGGTGGGCGTGAGGTGCTCCTGCCGGATGGCTTCCAGGCTCATTTTCACCTCGAAGCCCTGCAACTCCGCACCCGTGGCCCGCAGGTGCAGGATGCGGTTGCCGTACTCGCCGATCTGAATATCGTAGGCCACCGGCGCCGTGATTTTCAGGCCCTTTACCTGCTGCGACTTATCGTCGTGGGGAACGGGCATCCACAGCTCAACGGCTTTGGTGCCGGCCGGGGCAGCAGGCACAGTGGCCGTATAATCGAAGCGAAAGGTGCGGCTGCGAGGCGTTGAAACCGAATCGGGGGGAGTGAGCAGGGCCAGCAGCGGCAGCAGGAATGAGAGCATAAGTAGCAGTAAAGCGCCGACAAAGGTATTTGGTTATCAGTTGCTAGGAAGCAAGCTGTTGGTACCATCAGACCGCCATGTTGAGCGCAGCCGAAGCATCGTTACCGCTCCTCTGCATCATGCTACGAAGCGGTAGAGATGCTTCGGCTGCGCTCAGCATAACGTGTTTTTGACTTCCTAAACAGCTTCTAAACGTCATTCAGCCTGGCAACTCATAAACTTTGTACCTTCACCGACCGGTATTTCCCACCCGAAAGAATCGTTCGTTATGCCCTTTTATCAGCGTCTAGGCCAGATTCCACGCAAGCGACATACTCAGTTCCGGCAGCCCGACGGCTCGCTCTATCATGAGCAGTTGGTGGGTACGATGGGTTTCCACGGCGTGTCGTCGCTGCTCTATCACCGCCACGCGCCCACCGAAATAAGGCGTGTTGGCGAGGCCCGGCCGTTTGCGCCCAAGCTGCTGAAAGACCGGCCGCTGGCTCCGGCCCACCTGCGCACGCTGGCCCAAACCAGCACCGGCGGCGACTACCTCGAAGCCCGCCAAACCCTGCTCGGCAACTCCGACGTGACCATGAGCGTGTGTAACCCCACCGAGCGGCGCATGGATTACTACTACAAGAACGCGCTGGCCGACGAGGTAATCTTCGTGCATGAGGGACGGGGCGAGCTGTGGAGCCAGCTGGGCAAGCTGGCCTTCGAACCCGGCGACTACATCGTGATTCCGCGCACCATTATCCACCAGATGCACTTCGAGGAAGGGCCGGTGCGGCTGCTCATCATCGAGTCGTTCAGCCCGGTGGAAACCTGCCGGCGCTACCGCAACCACTTTGGGCAGCTGCTGGAGCACGCCCCCTACTGCGAGCGGGATTTCCGAGGGCCTTCGGAGTTGATTACGGACGACGTGCGCGCGTCGGGCGAGTACGAGGTGCGGGTGCAGAAGGACGGACTGCTGCACTCACTTTTCTACGGCAATTCGCCGTTTGATGTGGTGGGCTGGGACGGTTATTTCTACCCTTACGCCACCAGCATCCACGATTTCGAGCCTATTACCGGCCGCATCCACCAGCCGCCGCCGGTGCATCAGCAGTTCGAGGGCAACAACTACGTTATCTGCTCGTTCGTGCCGCGGCTGTTCGATTATCACCCGCTGGCCATTCCGGCCCCCTACAACCACTCCAACGTCGATTCCGACGAGGTGCTGTACTATGTAGCAGGCAACTTCATGTCGCGCCGCGGAGTCGATTTAGCCTCCTTCACCTGGCATCCCAGCGGCATCCCACACGGGCCGCACCCCGGTACCGTAGAGGCCAGCATCGGCAAAAAGGAAACCCATGAACTGGCCGTTATGCTCGACACCTTTCGGCCGCTCTACCTCACCGAAGCTGCGCTGGCTTACGAGGATGAAGGTTATCCACTCAGCTGGCGCCCCGAGGCCCACAATCCTCCTCGATCGGCTGATATGATGGATTAGGCAACCTGAACGATTAACTCATGTTACGCAGAACGGCGTAAGGGCGAGGCTTGTCTCCGCCCTTACGCCGTTCTTTTTCAGTCAACCGCCGATGCGGCTTACTTCCCTATCGGCATCTTAAAAACGTGGTAGGGCTGGTCCTGCCGACCTATTCCTTGATTCCAGGTGGCGGTTTTGTGGATGGCCGAGTTGGTAACGTAGAGCGTGCGGCCGTCGGCCGAGAAGGCAAACGTGTCGGGCCATTCCAGGCGCGGGTCCTGCACCACGGTTTCGATTTTACCATCGGGCGTGCGGCGCTTGATGGAGTGGTCTTCAAAGGCCGACAGGTAGAGGTTGTTCTGCGCATCGAGAATCATCCCATCGGAAGCCGGTGCTTTGCCCAAGTCCTCAATTTGGGCGATTAGCTGCGTCTCGGTGAGGGCTGGGTTGCGCAGGGCCTCGGTTTTGATGCGGTAGAGCGCGTAGCTGGTCAGCGGTTTCCAGTACAGATACTGCCTGTTGTGGCTCAGGGCAATGCCATCGGCGTTGAACTGGCCCTGCTTGCCGCTGGGGTCGACGAGCAGCTTGCCATCGGCCTTGATGTTGAGCGTGGTGTCGCCAAGCATCGATTTGTGGCGCGCCAGCAACTGCCGCGACTTCCCGGTTTTCAGGTCGATAACGACCAGGCTGCCAATGGCCGACTCCGTGATGTAAGCGTACTGGGCTTCGGGGTCGACGCGCACATCGTTGAGGTAGGAATTACCGGGGGCCACGTTGGCAGGTATGGCAATGTTCTGTACCACTTTATCGGTGGCCGGGTCGATTTTGACCAGCTTAGGGCCACCGGCCACTGTGCCTTTGATGCCGGGCGAGGCCGGGTCGAGCACCCACAGCATGCCGCTGGGGTCGGCGTATACGCTCTGGGGGCAAATCCAGTGTTTCTGGGGCTCGTTGCGCACGGTTTCATCCCACTTGCACCACTCGGCGTCAGGGTAAGGCGTTAATTTATTACCAGGGCCGATTTCGGCAATCGGGGCCACCGGGTTGTTGTCCCAGCGCGGGAAGTCGCCGAACACCCGGCCATCGGGCAGCACGGCCACGCCTACAATCTGCGGCTCCCGAAACTGCGCTACTATCTGCAGCGGCGAGTCAGGCGGGGCAACCGGGGCCGCCGTGCCCAGCGAGTCGGCGGCGGTGGCGGAACCAGTACCGGCAGTAGGTTCGGAAGAAGGAGCGGAGCAGGCACCCAACCAGCCCAGAGCCAGCAAAGCAGCGGCGCGGGCAGACACAGGAAACGAGTTGTACAGCATAGAAACGCAGAATAGCAAAGCAGTAAGTCAGCCACCATACCAGTGGCCATCGGCATACAGTACGCTAAGCGCAACACCAGGTTTGGCCGCTACAGATAACCCTAGCGAGGCTGGTGCCGTATGCGCGTTCCACATGTTGGCATCTTGGCTGGTTTACATGGCAAGAAGTAGCACAACTTAACATAGCCCCTAGCGGATCAGAAAAAGGGTTTTTGGGTCATGTTGAAAAAATGGCTTACCTTTGACCCCTTCAAAGCATAAGGATATACTTAATACAATTAAATCAACAAATTGTATTAAATAAAACTCTCTTTCACGCTCTATTCACTGCATTCAACCTTCGGGTTGCTATCCTAGAGAATAAGGGTCGAAAGTTTTTGAGAAAATATTTTGCCCTTTTGCCGAGTCGGGCCGGCTACCTATCCTCTCCAGGTTAAGTGAGAGTCCACCGACCCAATTGCCATGTCTATTGCGTTGTTCCTGCTGACTTTCCTCTTTCCTCCCCGCACCATTTCTTCGACGGCGTTGGCATTGCCCTCCACCGTCGCTACCCTGACTCCCCGTCCGGTAGCCGTGTCGCTACCGGTGTTGCCTGTTAAAAAGGCTCCTGAAACTCTGGCCTACAAAGTTACGGCCACCGCTTACTGGCCCGAAGTAGGCCAGACCGATGACAACCCGATGGAAACCGCCGATGGCTCCATCATCCCGGAAAACCACTCGAGCAAAACCCGCTGGCTAGCCGTATCGCGCGACTTGCTTACCAGATGGGGCGGACCGTTCAAATACGGCGAAAAAGTTCGCGTCAGTGGCCTCGCCAACGGCCTCGACGGTGTGTACATCATTCATGACACCATGAACCGCCGCCACCGCCATTGCGTGGACGTGCTGGTAAACGAGCGAGAGTGTAAAGGTGGCCTCGAAGGCCGCTGGACCGGCATCAAGCTCCAGAAATACGCTCCTGAATCTGCCTGGCAGGCAGGCTAAATCCTAGTGCTTAGTGGCTACCCGTTGCTGACTTGTAGGGTTGCCGGCTCAGCCAGCTAAGCTCCGCTTTCCTCTTCCTTTTATCGCCTTACTCCGCTTCCGGGTACTTTGGCAGGTGCCGGGGCTGGTCGTGTGCGTCGTAGAGGTAGCTTAGCGGGCGGCTGGGGTCGGCCACGATGCGCTCCAATGGAATCTGCCAGCGCTTCCACATTTCCAGCAACGACTGGGCGTAAGCGCTGTTTTCCCAGGGGTTGAAGATGGCTCCGGTTACATCGTCGATAAGCGAATCCATTACCACCTCCTGGTCGCCGGACTTTAGGGCGCGCGGGAAGTAGTCGGGCACTACGTTGAGTAGGTAGGCCGCGTAGTATACGCGGGCCTTGAACTCGGCCACCTGCACCGGGTGCAATGGCCGGCGGGCATCGGCATCTACGCGCCGCATAGCCTGCCCAATAATGCCGTTATCAACCAGACAGGCTATCAGCACGGTTTCATCAAGCTTGATGCTGAAGGTCAGCGTGCTCAGGTCGTCATCATACTCGAAAGGCAGCTCGTCGTGGGTGGCCTCAGTTTCGAGCATGAACAGGGACGCCGGCACGAAGTCGTCGTAGCTGATGGGCACGCGCAGGGCCTGTAGCGGCTGGAAGAACGCCTGAAAGCGGCGCAGCATCTGGGCGTTTTCGGCCAGCGGATACTGCGGCATGGCCAGCGGGTCTTGCTGGTTGATGAGCTCGGTTACCAGAATACCGTAGAACATTTTGCCCAGCCACAGAAACAGCGTCTGTTCATCGAGCTCGCGAAACCCACGCACCCCCTGCCGGCTTACGGCCTCCACATGCGCCTCCAGCGGCTCGACGTGCCGCGTACGGCAACGGGCACAACACGCAATGCGCAGCTCCGGATAGGTAACAATGCGCAGGTCGAGCAGCTTGATAGGCCGCTCGCGCAGCTGGTAGCGGTCCATTAGCCAATCGGCGAAAACCGGAACCGTATCCTGGGGCGGCGTGGTGGGTGTTCCGCACAGAAAGCACGCCTCCGGCCCAAAGCGCATGCCATCGAAGGGGTCGTAGAGCGTGAGGTCGGCAGCAGAAGGAGCAGATTCGGACATGGACAAGCAGCAAGCAGAAGCGCAAAGTTACGTCGGCTGCTGCTCGAACCCACTCATTCTCGGGCAAACTGTGCCCGAGAATGAGTGGGTTTTTACTTTGACAACTGCGAGCCGAGCTTCATCAGGGTTTTGCCGAGCTGAGCCAGCGGCGTGGCATAGTCATTGGAGGTTTCTTCGGCCACCTTGCTGGTTTCAATGCCCAGCGAAGCCAGGGTTTCGGCCAAATCGTGGGTATCGGTGTCGGCCGAGGATAACTGCTTATGCACCAGCTGTAGCTCCTGGGTTATTTTGGCCAGGCCGGTGCGCTCAGTTACTTTCAGCACTTCAATCCAGCGCTCAATTTCGGCCAGCGCCTGCTTAGGGTTGGGCGACTTTGTGCCGAGCAGGTGGAGGGTATCGGTGAGCAGGGCCGAATTCTGCTCGTCGGTAACGGTGAGCGGGATAGTTGGGGTGGGCTGATTGGCGGGAGTGGAGGCGGTGGAATCCATAGGAAAATATAGAAAAGAGGAAGGAATCGAGACAGGTGAACTACCCGGCTATACTTGCCCGCGGCCCGAAAAGTTGGCGCATCCGGACGGTGACAGCCTGCGTACCCTACCTTTGCGCTGGCCTGTTTAGGCCGGAAAGTTGCGGCCAAACCGCTTGTTCATGCTGCATCAGTACCAATCCTCCCCGTTTTCCTCATCCATTCGTCAGCAGCAGTTCGAGGCCGTAGCCGCCGCGCTGGCAACCGAAGCCGGAGCGCCGCCCACGCTGCTGCTGGGCCAGGTGTCGCTGCCAACCGGCGAGGCGCCAATTGACGCTCTGCTACTGCGCCCCCGCAGCCTCACCATAGTGCTGCTGCTGCCCGCTGGCGGCGAACTGGAACTGCCCGACCTGCGCACCGGGCCCTGGTACCTCGATGGTATGCCGCTAGAGTTGCCGACTCCCGAAGCCGACGAGGCCGATAACCCCTTTGCCCGCTTCGAACGGCAGCGAAGTGCCTTGATGGCGCTGCTGGGGCCACATCTGCCGCCTGAAGCAGCTAACCTGCACTTCATCACCGGGCTGGTACTGTTCAGCGCACCCGTGCAGTTCGGGCCCACCGTAGAGGCTCGTATGGGAGCTGTGCCAGCCGCCTCCACCTTTCATTTGCTGCCCGACCCTAGCCGGTTTACGCGCCGCCTGGCCCAGTTGGCCTCGCCCGAAATCGACCTCACACCCACCGATTTCGAGCAGGTAGCCGCCCTGCTTACGGGCGTGGAAGGGCTAACTGGCGGCGCCGCCGTGCTGGCCGAAACGACTGAGCAGGCCGGGCCACCAGCGGGTTACGGAGTCCGGGAAACGGAGCCGGCTGGCCCCAGCGAGCAGCTGGGCAAGTGGGCCGGACAGCTGTGGCGGTGGCTGGGGGCCGAAGATGTGGCCGAGCTTGACCGCACCTCTACCGGCTACGAAATCGAAATCGACGCGCATTACCAGGAAAAACAGGAGCTGGAGGCCCTGCGCCAGCAGATGCAGCAGGACGTGCAGCAGCAGCTAAGCGCCCTCGAAGCGCGCGAAACCGCCCGCGAGCAACGCATGACGGAGTTGCAGCAGCAGCTGCAGGCGGCCCCGGTTGCCCCCGACGCGCCACAACTGGCCGCCCGCCTGAGCGCCGAACGGCAGGAGAAACAGGCCTTGGAAGCCTCCATTGACCGCCACCGAACCGACCTGGAAGCCCGCAACCAGGAGCTGGGCCTGAAAATCGGGCAGCTCGAACAGCTCATCGGGCAGCTGGCTACGGCCCCGGCCGGAACTGCGGCTGCCAGCCCTACCCCGGCAGAACCCAGGCCACCAACGGGTAGCGGGGCACCCACGCCCTCACCGCAGCTGCCGCCACCCGTTGCCGCAATTCTGCCGGTCCGCCAGCCGGGTATTTGGGCCGGCTATTTGGCCCGGGCGCGGGCCGTTGACTGGAAACGGTTGCTGGAGGAGTCGCGGGCCACTATCGGGGAGCGGCTGGCAGCCCTGCCGGCCCGCACCCGCTACGGGGCGCTGGCCGGTGGTGCGGCCCTTCTTCTGGCGCTGGGCATAACCCGCTGCGGCCCCGAAGAACCGGTGCCGTTCGAGCAGAACGGGCAGTATGGCCTTCTACGGCCCAACGGCGACACGCTGATGCCCGCCCGCTACGCCCGTATCGGCGAGTTTCGGGAGGGGCGGGCGGTAGTGGAGCAGGAAGGGGTATCCGGGTTCGTGGCCGCCGACGGGACGGAGGTTATCAAGCCCGCCTACGATGCCCTGTACCCCTACGCCGACGGCTACGCCCGGGCCCGGGCCGGCGGGCTCTACACGTTTTTAAACGAAGACGGCGAGGAATTCAGCGCATTTTACTACGCCGCCCGCGACTTCTCGGAGGGGTATGCGGCCGTGCTCACCGGCCAGGGCTGGCACTACATTCAGGGGCCCGAGGAGCCGGCGGTACCCGTTGTTTTTCAGGAAGCCTACTCCTTCGATCAGAAACTGGCCCGCGTGAAAACAGGTGGCTACTTCACCTTCATCGGCCCCGACTATCTGGCCGACACCACCGCCGGCAGCGCCCCGTTCGGCCGCTACGCCAGCGCCACCGATTTCGATGACCAGGCCCGGGCGCAGGTGAGACAGAACGGCCGCACCTTTTTTATCGACCGCCAGGGGCAGGAAGTGGAGAAGTAAGGCCGGCATAAGGCCGGGCTAATCGTCATCGCGCTTACGCTTGTGCTTGCCCTTGCCTTTGCTTTTCCACTTTTTACCCGACCAGAATCCGGAGGGCCCCGGCTGGGTGTTACCGGGGCCATGCAGTACCAAGCGGCCACGACTATCAGATTCGGTGCGGGCGGCCTCGCCGAGCATGGTGCAGCCCTGGCCGTCGCGCAGCTCGGTGCGGCGGCCGTCGCGCTCCACCACCCAGCCGTCGCGCGTCACGCGACGGCCGTTGGGCAGCTGCACATCGCGGGACATGGGCCTGAGCTCGCCGTTGCGCACTATGAACATGGTGCCGTCGCGTCGCTGGAAACCGTCGTTGGCCTGGGCGGCCGCCAGGTTAGGCAGCAGTAGAAAGCAGGCGAGCAGGAGCAGGCAGAAACGCATAGGCAACAGGAACGATGAAGGGCCAGGGACCTTCCATACGGCAGAGCCGAGCCGGAGTTGAAATCGGCGGTATCAAGCGGAACTTGGCGTATATCAACCAAAAAATTACGGCGCCGCGTGTGCACTGTTAGCTCGCCTGGCATCAGATTAAGGAAAATTCATTCGTCGTCAATCTCCACCCGCTTATGAACCCGCTACGAATCATTCTATTACTGTTCTTTAGTAGCCTTAGTGCCTGCGCAAGCCACAGCCCCCTGCTACCCGGCAATTATCAGGAAACGGCTGGCCCCCGTGTCATGCTGTTTTCCAGCAAGCAACTCGTGCTATATCCTGACCAGCAGTTTGACTATTACCAGCACGAGGACGCGATGGAGATGGGGAAGCAAGGAGCCGGAACGTACCGGCAACGGGGGCAGTGGCTGCAGTTACGCTTCGAGGGCCAACAATCGGCAGCGCGGAGCAGGGGCCGGCAACGGCTGCTGGGGGACGGGCCCGATTCGTTAGTACTTACCTTTCACATCAGGGGTGGTTTTGGGGCCGATTCGCTGCAGCCGGTGGAAGGGGCCACCGTGCTGTTGCGCGACGCCGCCGGCAAGGTGCTGAGTGGTGTCTCCGCCGACAGCAGAGGCCGCGCAACACTGCCATTTACCACGCCTTCACGGGGCCAGTTGGTTGAGGTAACTGCTATAGGATTTGATGTTTGGCAACAAGCTTGGCCGGCGCAACCTTCGGCTTTTGTTGTGCGGCTGGTACCGCGTCTCGGCCGAAGCGTTCCGGCGGGCACTAGTTGGGGCTTCCGGCAGCTGCCCGCCTTGCCCGACCAGCTGCGGCTGCGCTGGGGGGCCGATACCGTAAGATTTTTGCGCCGCCCGCTGCCTTAAGCCCCCTGCCCCAGAACGCGGCCCGGATAGTCCGGCGGGTTACCTTTTCCCGGTCGCTCTTATAAAGCCCTGTCCGACAGGCTGTCGGCATTCATTTCCTCACCTTTGATTTCTATTCCGATGAAAACCCTGTTCAAAACCCTCTTCGTTGCCGCTGCCGTTACGTTCTCCGCTGCTTCCTGCACCGAGCAGAGCCAGGAGAATGCCGAAGCCAACACCGAAGCTGCCGCCGAAAACGCTGCTGTAGCGACCGACGACGCTCTCGAAAATACTGGTCAGGTAGTTGAAGCTACGGCCGAGAATGCCGCCGCCAACACCGAAGCCGCCGCCGAAGAAGCCGCTGCCGAAACCAAAGCGGCTGCCGACAAAGCCGACAGCAAAATGGATGCCGCCGCCGGCGAAGCCAAAGCCGAAATCAACGCCGCTACCCGCAGCAACTAGAAACGAGCGTACCGCTTAGCTGGCAGCGCGGGACAAACCGCCTGCCCGGCCGACGCAAAACAAAGGACCTTATCAAACTGAGACGAGCTATTTTACGGCCGCCTCAGCGGGATAAGGTTCTTTTTGCTTGGCACAGTACGGCCGGTTTCTACACCCGCACTTCTGATTCGGGGGCGTTGGCCAGCTCCAGCAGCACGCTGTAGTAGGGCTGGCCCGTGGTCTGCGAGCGAAGCCAGCTGAAGAAGCTCAGGGCCTGCAAATCTTCCTGCTCCACCGACACGAACGAGGGAATGTGGAGCAGGCGCTCGGCGAAGGCGGGGCAGCGGGCGGTAGCCGGATCGTCGATAAGCTCGCCCACCAGCTGCAGGTAGTGCAATACGGCCGCGTAACCGCCGCCACCGGCCCCGAACCGCTCCTTCAGCAGCCGCTCGATGGCCCGCAGGCGGTTGTGGGCCAGGTCGGCGTTGCCTAGCTCGAACTGAATCAGCATTTCGCCCATGCCGCGGTTGATAACCCACTCGACGCCCATTTCCTGCTCGCAGTAGTGGTCGGTGCGCCCAATGGCCTGCAGCGTCTGGTTGGCTTTCTGAAACTGGCCTTCGGCGAAGTAATGGAAGCCCAGGCCCAGGCGGGCCGTGAGCTCTTCGCGGGGGCTGAGCGGCAGGCGCAGCACCTGTTCGAGCAGGCAGATGCTCTCGGAATTGCGGCGCAGAAAGGCGTAGTTGGCGGCCAGCAAAAAGGTGTAGCGCGGCCACATAGCCGCCCGCAGCAGGCGCGGACCGGCCTCCAGCAGCACCCGCAGCCGCTCCAGGTACTCCACCGATTCGGTGAAGCGGCGGGTGCGGTACAGGGCGTGGGCAATCATCAGCAGCAGCCCCAGCTGGGCCTCGCGGTGGGCCGGCCGGAAGCCGTGGCGTTTCTCCATCAGCTGGTAGCAGCGCATTACGAAGGGCGCAAACGAGGCGTAGTCGCGGCGCACAAGCATGGCCGCGCGGGTGATGGACATGAGCCGCAGCAGCAGCGCGGGCCGGCGGGCAAAGGCTTCCTGCAAATCGTACTCGCGCAGCACCTGCTGCAGAATCTCGTCAAACGACTCGGCGGCCCGGCCCTTTATGCGGGCCTGGCGCAGGCGCTGCCGGATGAGGCTGTCGGCAATGTTGGCCCGTTCCTCCTCGTCGGCGTCCTTTTTGTTGAGGTTGCGCTGCCGGATGATGTCGTCGAGCGGATCGGCGTGGGGGCTATGGGCGCGGGCAATCTGCAGGTTGTACACGGCATTGAGCTGCTCGTACTGCTCGTTGGTGCGAGCCAGCTTTTCGGCCTTGTGCAGCGTGCTCCAGGCCAGCCGATCGATGCCGGCCTCGAACAGGTACTGAGCCAGCGTGAGCAGCCCACGCACCGAAGCCGCCGCCGTCGGGTCTTGCTGGTGCTGGCGCAGCAGCAGGAAGTCGAGCAGGTGGCGTAGCAGGCGCTTACGCAGGGCATAGTAGGCCACGGCGTTGGGCTCGTCGGGGTAGAGGCGGGCCAGCAGCTCGGGGGTAGTGTACTCGCGCGACTGGGTCAGCAGCTCGTAAAGGCGCACATCCATGCGGCCGTTTTGCTTGCGGCGCTGGCGCTGAATAAACTGCCGGAACTCCTTGTGGTCGTCGGGCGAGAAGGTAGCAAGCGTGGTGCGCAGGTCGTCCATGAGCAGGCAGGGTATTGTAAAGTCTGAATATATTACTATAAACCACTGATTTACAAGTATATTCTCTTCAAATACAGTTGCGCAGCGGGTCTAAATATAGAACATCTTGGTTGCAACTAAGCGTGGACGAATTGGCATCTTTCCGGAGAATTTCACCCTAAGCCCTACTGCCATGCTCCCACGTTTACTTAGCTTACTGCTCCTGCTGCTGATTTCGGCCTTCACTGCCCAAGCCCAAGACATGCTTACCAAGCAATCGGGCGAAGAAATTGCCGTGAAAGTGGTGGAGATTTCGCCCACCGGCGTAACCTACCGCCGCACCGACAACCCCGACGGACCACTGATTACGGTGCGTAAAACCGACGTTTTCATGATTCGCTACGCCAACGGCACCAAGGAGGTGTTCGGCACGCCCGGCGGAGCGCGGCAACTGCCGGCCGTGCCCCCGGCTGGCCCCGCGGTACCCGGCGACGAGCTCCTGATTGACCCCACCGTTAACCTTAGCGGGCCACGCATCGGCTTCACGGTGCTCACGGGCGGAGCGGCTGACAAGGCCCGCGAGGACTTTCGCCTTAACCCCTTTCTCACGCAGTTTGGCTGGCAGTTCGAAACGCGCATCTTCCGGCTTTCCTCGGGGTTGGCGGGGTTGGTTGAAGTAGTACCGCTGATTGGCGGGCTGGAACAGGGCAAATTCATCCCCAGCCTGAACGCGCTGGTTGGTATCCGCGGGCCCAAGGGCTTCGAGTTCGGCCTGGGGCCTAACATAACGCCGGCCGGCGCCAACATTGCCCTGGCTATCGGCACTTCATTTAAGGTAGAGGACGTTAATTTTCCGGTAAACCTAGCTGTGGTACCCGGCAACGGCGGCGTGCGGTTTAGCTTGCTGCTGGGCTTCAACTACCGCCGCCGCTAAGGGCGCGGGCGTTTTCACCATTTCTCTTCTTTTCCTGTCTGCGGAGGCTATGCGCACCTTATTCTGCCTGCTGCTGATTACTTGGGCCCTGCTGGGAGCCAGCCGGGCCCAGGCCCAGCAGCCCCCGGTTGCCGTAGCCGATTCGGCCGCAGTACAGGCCGCGCCCCCTGCCCTGGGTACTGCCACCGATGTTATTGTGCGCATCAACGGCGACGAGTTGCCGGCCCGGGTGTTAGGCGTTACACCGCAGGTAGTACGCTACCTGCCGCTGCCCGCCACCGATGCGCCTCCCATTGCTCCCGATACGCTGCAGCTAGCCGTTGCCGACGTATTCATGATTCGCTACGCCAATGGTACCAGAGGGCTGTTTCAGTCGGCGAAAGGTTTTGCTGCCGAAGTTTCTTCGCTGGTGGGTTTAAGTGCTACGCAGCGCCACGAGTTAGGCCGCCAGGACAGTCGCCGCTACTACCGGCCCGCGAAAGGCGTGTTTTGGGGCACTTTTGCCAGCACGGCCGCCGCCGGGCCTGCTGGGTTGGTGGTGGGTAGCGCGGTGGCCCTCAGTCCGCCGTCGCACCTCAGCCTGCAGGCCCCCGCTCCGGTTCTGCTTCAAGACCCTAACTACTATAATGGTTACCAACAGCAGGCTAAAAGCCGCAAAGCAGGGAAAGCCTTTCTGGGCGTTGGGCTCGGCGCGGCAAGCCTCATGCTTGTACTCGCAGTAGTCAGCAGCACTGTGCTTAGCGGCAGCTTTTTGAATATGTATTAAAGTTACCCTTAACCAAGGCCCAGACCAGTGCCATGGCGGCGCACAGGTATTACAGACACCAAGCTCTCATTTGAAGAAACCATGCGTACGCTACTCTTTTCCCTGCTGACTGTAACCGCCTTATTGGGGGCCGGCCAAAGCCAGGCCCAGCAGACCCCGGCCGTCGTGACCGACTCGGCGGCAGCGCCGGTAGTGACGCTGGCTACCGGCGCTGCCACCGATGTTATTGTGCGCACCAACGGCGACGAATTGCCGGCCCGGGTACTGCGCATTACCCCCCAGCTGGTGCGCTACCTGCCCCTACCGCCCGCCACCGACTCGCTCGGCCAAGCCACGGCCGCCGATACAATGCAGCTGGCCGCCACCGACGTATTCATGGTTCGGTTTGCCAATGGCACGCGGGAAGTACTTCGGGCAGTTTCGGCGTCGGCGCCCGGCACCAGCCTAGTAGGCCTGAGCACGGCGCAGCGCACCGCCCTGGGCCGCCAAGATAGCCGGAAATATTATAAGCCCGACAAGGGCGTGTTTTGGGGCACTTTCGCCGCTACAGTAACGACCTTCTATGGCGGGCCGGTGGTGGGCGGCGCTATTGCCCTTACACCACCTAAGCGCTATAACCTGAATGCTCCCCAGCCCGACCTGCTCAACGATCCAGCCTACTACGACGGCTACCGCCGGCAGGCTCATAACCGCAAGCTGGGCAAGGCCGCCGCAGGTTTGGGGGTAGGTGCCGGAACGCTGGCAGTCTTTGGTTCTATCCTGTTCCTTATCTTATTGGGTTCGACTACACACTTTTAGCATTCATGCCCTGTATGTCAACTTTGCTGCACGCTAACGCGTAAAGCAGTTATCTTCCACCCTAACCCTACTATCATGGACGCTAATAACAACGGCATCGACGACAGCACCGAGCTCCGCGCCCGCGGCAACTGGAACGAAATTAAAGGCCAAACCAAGCAGAAGTGGGGCAACCTCACCGACGACGACCTCGACTACGAGGAAGGTAAGCAGGACGAGTGGCTTGGCAATCTGCAGCAGAAAACCGGCGAAACGATGGACGACATCAAGCACTGGTTCCAGCGCACGTTCTAAACTTTCCCGATAGAGTTACTTCACGCCGCCCGGTACTCCTCAAGAGTATCGGGCGGTTGTGTATGCGCTCAGGCGCAACATAGTAAAGGAACCTGTCTTGTTAAACCCATCTACAGGCGACACGTAAAAAGGTCTGCCTCTATTGGTTCTATCCCCATGATCCATCTTGTTTATATGAGCGTAGCCGCGCAGGATATTGATGACCTTGAATTACGGGCTATGCTTGACAAATACCGGCAGTATAATACTGCGCGTGGCATTACGGGAATGTTGCTTTACAGCAATGGCCATATTGCTCAGATTCTGGAGGGAGAGGCTGACGTGGTGGAGCCACTTTACGAAGAAATAAGCAGCGATACGCGGCATGTTAATGTGGTTAAAATGGTTCACAAAACCATTACGCAGCGCAGCTTCGCGGAATGGTCGATGGCCTTTCACCCCTTAGATGAGGTGGGTTTTGCTCATCTCGAAGGCTTCTTCCTACCGAGCGAGGTAAGTCAGAATCCAGCGTCGCTTAGCATGTCGGATGCGCTGGTATTGAACATGGTGCGTGATGCTGTTTTTGGTACCTCACCTTCCTCCGATCCGGATAGCGCGGCAGCCTCCTAGCCCATGAAGAAGCTGTTTGGAAAAGTGTCTGGTACCAACCAAAACGTCACGCCTCACCTGGTGTCCGCATAGTCGCAGTACGACTTTCTTTCGGGTTTGTAAGAAGCTTCGAAACTTGGCAAGGTGCGGTAGTGTCCAATAGATAATTCATTTATAATGATTTTATCAATATTTTATTTAACTTTATCAATAACAAAAGGTAAAATTTTTCTACATGCTGACGCTGCCGGAAGAACTGCGCACCCTTGGTAGCCCGGCCCTGCTGGCGTTGCCCAAAACGGTGTTTCTGTGTTCTCGCGCTTACCCGGCAGCCATTGAGCGCGAAACCTACCGCTGGGCCATGGAGCAGCGGCAGCAGCAGCGCTGTATTGCATCGGGGTTTCATTCGCGACTGGAGCAGACGGTTTATCATTTTCTGCGCCAAGGCACCGAGCAGCCCATCCTGTACGTGCTGGGGCGGGGCATTCAGCCAAACACCGCTTTTGAGCACGAAGCCGATTTAAAGCGGGGATATTTGCTGTTCATCACGCCCTTCGAGCCGGAGGTGAGTGCTGTAAGCCTTGAAACGGCGACCATCCGCAACCTGCTGCTGGCCGATATGGCCGACGACTTTTTCATTCCTTACATGGACCCCGGCGGCAACCTGGCGCAGCTGATGGCCGACACCATGGTGCGCGGCAAGCCCCTGCTTACGCTCGATATACCCGGCAACGCGGCCCTGGCCCATCCGGGTGTAAGTGTATACCGGCCCGATGGCTTGCTGAACAACAGCCGCCGGGCCACCTTTTAGCGTTTTCTGCCGTAAGAGGTCGGGTAGGCGGGCGCGGGCGGGCGGTTTGCCCGGCTGCGCTGCGCCCGGCAGGCTTTATCGTTTTTTCTGCTCCGGCAACGGCACTATGGCCATTTCAATCTCAGCAAGCAGCTAACTCATGACCCTTTCCGATACACTCTCAAATACGCTACCTACCAATGCCCCATCGGGGGGCCTGCGGACGCTGGCTCGCGTAGGATTCGCCGCTAAAGGCGCCGTTTATGGACTGATGGGCCTGCTGGCGCTGTTGGCGGCCACCGGACAGCAGGAAGGCCAGACAGCCGACAAGAAACAGGCCGTTCAGACGTTACAGGGCCTGCCCGGCGGCCCGGTACTGCTGGGCTTGATTGCGCTGGGCCTGTTGGCTTACATTGTGTGGCGGATGGTGCAGGCAGTGCGTGACACCGAAGACAAAGGCAGTGATAGTGCCGGTATAGCGCGACGCGTGGGCTATGCGGCAAGCGGCCTGCTGTACACCAGTCTGGCTTGGTACGCCGCCAAGCTGGCCCTAAGCGGCTCGGCCGACAGCGGCGGCGACACCCAGCAAACCCTCACGGCCCGGGTGTTGGCCTGGCCCGGCGGCGACTGGATCGTTATGCTGGTAGGCGCAGTCACTATCGGCGTTGGTTTCTACCAGTTTTACCAAGCCTATTCCGGTAAGTTCCACAAGCATGTGCAGAGCAGCGACATTCCGGGCGGCCAGCAGAACACCGTGTACCGGCTCGGACAGATAGGCTACACGGCCCGGGGTGTTGTATTAGGCATTATCGGCTACTTCTTCATTCAGGCTGGCCAACAGTCGCGTGCCACGGCCGTTGGTAGCACCGATGAGGCGTTCGATCTGCTGGCCAGTATGGGGCCGGTAGTGCTGGGCATAGTGGCCCTGGGCCTGATGGCTTACGGCCTCCACATGCTGGTACAGGCCAAATACCCGGTCCTGAAGGTATAGCGCTATTACTCTGGTGAACAAATCTGTTCAATAAGTCAAAAGGCCGTCATGCTAAGCTTGCCGAAGCATCTCTACCACTCTTCGCTCAACGATTACAACGAAGCGGTAGAGATACTTCGGCAAGCTCAGTATGACAATCTGGGTATAACATGCATCCTCCTATATAGCTTCAAAACAAGCGCGTCATCCGGCCTGAGCCGGATGACGCGCTTGCCTTAACCGAGAAGCGTACCTAATCGGCTACGTAGTCGGCCAGGTACTGGTAGCGGGGCAGGAGCTGGCCGCCGCGGGCAATAGTCGCGCGCTCAATCACCTCGTCGGGCCCACCGGTGGCCAACAGATGAGGCAGCACGTGGGAGATGAGTTGGCGGGCGAAGTCGCGCGAGGCGTTGCGGGGCAGCTCGCAGGGCAGGTTATCAACGGCCATTACGGTGATATGCTCCGGCGCTGAATAAGCCGCGTGCAGCTCGCCGGTGGCGGGGTTGTAGTCGTAGGCGGGCTCCTGAATGGTGGTGCTGCGGTGGGTGGTGGGCACCGAGCCGTCGATGTCGCAGGTAACGTCGGCAATGGTGTTGATGCGGAAATCGGGGCGGCGCGTGTCCTCCTCGGCGAACAGGCGCGGGGCCTGGGGGTGCCAGTAGGCGCAGGCAATCAACAGGTCGGTTACGGGCAGGAAGTTGTGAAACGTGCTTTCGTACTGCTCGGGGTGGCGGTGGAAATCGGGCGTGTCCCACACGCGGCCGTCGCGGCGGCAGTTGTAATCGGAGCTACGCAGCTGGGTGTACACCGGCTCATTGAAATCGAGGTAGAGGTAGTCGTACACGCTTACCCGCCGGATGCCCATCAGCTCCAGCACCTCCACGGCGCCCTGGGCCACGCGGCCGGTGCCGGTTACCACCATTTTAATGGGCGGCAACTTTTTCACCTTGAAAAACTCCTCCTGCATATCCTCCATATCCACGCACTCGTAGGCGGGCTTGAGCTGGAACAGGCCATGCTTGCGGCCGTAGGTGAGCAGGCCGTTGTAGGCCCCCACAATGCCGGCCCAGCGCCCAAAGGCCACAATGCGCCCGCTCTCCTCATCGGTCAGCACTTCATAGTCGATGAGGGTGATGTTACGCGCCAGCACCTGGCGCAGCAGCTCGCGGTTGGCCGGCTGCTTCTTGATGGTGTGGGAGAAGAAGCAGTAGGTTTTGTTGGGCAGCAGCTCGGCCACCGGCACTTCCTTCACGCCCATCAGCACGTCGCAATCGGCTACACTGGGGCGCACCTCCAGGCCCACGTCGCGGTACTCCTGGTCGGCAAACGCCCGGACTTCGCTCTGCTGGGCCACTATCGTCAGGCCCGGAAACTGGTCCTGGGCCTCGATGCACTTCTTGGGCGTGAGCGGCACGCGCTTGTCGGGCGGGGTTTTGCCTTCGCGCAGCAGGCCGATGGTAAGGGTGGGCATACAGGTGGGGGAGAGTGGAACCCAAAGGTAGCAAGCCCGTTTTAGGAGGCAGCGGCCGGGCTGGTTGCCGGATTTATTTCCCGCGCCCTCCAAACCACTTTCGGCGGCGGCCGGGCGGCAGTAGCCTTGGCCGGATACCGGGTTTGACCCAGCAGCTTCCGAAAGTGGCAGGTCGGCCCCCGTGCCCGGCCGCCCTTTTCACCTTAATCTTCGCAGGAAATCAGCTTATGAAAGTATTCCGGAAAGCCTCTCTGACGGCCTTGCTGGCAACGGGGGGCACTCTGGCAACGAATCCGGCCGCGGCCCAGCAATTACCGCCCGACTCGTTGCGAACTGGCGCAGGGGGCGTACCGGCGGCCGCGGCCGATACCAGCCGCTCGTTTCTCGACCGCGTGCTCGACGTATTTGAGTTCGACCTCAACCAGGCGGCGGTAACGCAGCGCGGCGTGTACCCGACCCGGCTGGTGCTGGCCCCCATTATCTCGTATGCCCCCGAAACCAGTTGGGGCGCGGGCGTAGGAGCCAAATTCCTCTTTAAGCCCCGCGGAGCCGGCCTCGATACCCGGACGTCAAACGTTCCCATTTCGGTCCAGTACACGCTCAACAACCAGTTCATTCTGTACTCGGGCTACACGGTTTTCTTCAACCACGAAAACTACCTGCTGCGCGGCAACCTACGGCACTCCAGCTTTCCGCGCCTTTTCTACGGCGTGGGCAACGACACGCCCGATTCCAACGAGGAAGTGTACGACTACCGCTACACGGTTATCGAGCCGCTGCTGTTGCGGCGGATTGTGGGCAAACTGTTCGTGGGTGGCGGGCTGCGCCACGTGCGGGTGGGCAGCGTAACGCTGGAACCCGAAAGCCTGCTGCTCGATGAAGCCGGCCGGCCCCGGTTCGACGGCGCACGCGGCTCCGTGAGCACTGGCCTGGAAACGGCCCTCACCTACGACACCCGCGACAATGTGCTGAATGCCCAGCGGGGTATGCTGGCCGACGTTACCCACGGCTGGTACGGCAAGCAGCTCGGCGGCCAGTTCCGCTACGAGCTGACTAAGCTAGACGTGCGGCAATATTTCCAGCTCGCGGGCAAGCGCCAGCACGTGCTGGCTTATCAGGTGTTCGGCTACTTTTCGTCGGGCAATGTGCCGCTGCTGGAAAGAGGGGCTCTGGGGGGCAATGAGTTGATGCGCGGCTACTACGAAGGCCGCTACCTCGACCGTAACTACGCCGCCGCCCAGGTCGAGTATCGCCGGCCAATCACCAACCGCTTCGGCGTGGTGGGCTTTGCCAGCGCCGGCCGGGTGGCCCCGCGCCTGCGCGATTTTGCTTTCAGCGGCCTGCACCCGGCCGTCGGGGCAGGTCTGCGCTTCAAACTGGTGAAGGCCGAAAACCTGAACCTGCGCTTCGACGCGGCCTTCGGCGACTCGGGCGGCACGTTTTATTTCAACGTGGCCGAGGCATTCTAGGCGCTATTATGCAAAAAGCCGCTGCCCGCTTCGGGGTCAGTGGCTGCAGTGGAGCCAGGTTATAGTGGGCGAAAACGGCTACTGTAATAACAGCCCACCAAAGGCCGTCTTCACCAGCTTCAGTACTTCGCTGGCCTGGGTAGGATTGAGTGCGAGGCCGGTGATAGAGCTAACGAAGCCCCCTATTATCCAGTTCTGCCAGTCCTTCTTTGTGAGACCTTCGGCTTTAACCGCAGCCGTTTCAGTCAACTTTATCAGTTTCTGCCGGGCGGCTTCGGGCAAGGCAGCGCCGGCGAAACGCTGCTGCAACTGCCGTAACTGGCCCTGCACTTCGGCCAATTCGGAGCGGCTGAATTTGTCGTCGAGGACTTCGGTGGTGCCGGTGAAAAGTTGAGCGTTCTATTTAGCAGTCCAAAAAAATATTGCCTCTACCGATGTCATAGTTGCCACTATCTCATCGGTAGAGGCAGCAACATGAAGCGGACAGTTAGCTATAAAAGATAATTGAAGTCGGAATATGCAAGCTGGCTTCGAAAAGCGGCAGCAGACTACTCGATAAACCACCAAACATTTGCCTGCCTATCGGTTTAAGGGTGAAGCCTTTTCGCGCTACCTTTGCTGAAGGCGCTACCCAAGCCTTTCGTTGCCACCCTCATCCACCCCTTTATGTTGCTGAAGACCAAGCCCGCCGATGTGTTTGTGGACCGCCACAACGGACCCGATGCAGCCGGCGTAGCCGAAATGCTGCGTGTTATCGGCGTCGAGTCGATTGACCAGCTCATCGACGAAACTGTGCCGGCGGCCATCCGCCTCAAAAAGCCTTTGAACCTGCCCAAGGCCCTCACCGAGCGGGCGTTTCTGGCCAAGTTCAAAGGCATTGCCGAGAAGAACCAGCTGTTCAAGAACTACATCGGCCTGGGCTACCATCCTACCCAGCTGCCGGCCGTCATTCAGCGCAACATCCTCGAGAATCCGGGCTGGTACACCGCCTACACGCCTTACCAGGCCGAAATTGCCCAGGGCCGCCTCGAAGCCCTCATCAATTACCAGACGATGGTGATGGAGCTTACGGGCCTCGATATTGCCAACGCCAGCCTGCTCGACGAGGGCACCGCCGCCGCCGAAACGCTGCACATGTTCCACTCGCTGCGCAAGAACAAAAAGGCCAAGCGCTACTTCGTGTCCGAGCAGGTGTTGCCCCAGACCATCGACGTGCTGCGCACCCGCGCCACGCCGCTGGAAATTGAGCTGGTTATCGGCGACCACCGCACCGCCGACCTCACCGACGAGTCGTTCTTCGGCGCCATTCTGCAGTACCCGGCCGCCGACGGCGCCGTGTACGACTACACCGACTTCATCGCCAAAGCCCACGAGCACAACCTGTTCGTAACCGTAGCGGCCGATTTGCTGTCGTTGACGCTGCTCACGCCTCCCGGCGAGATGGGCGCCGATGCCGTGGTGGGCAACTCGCAGCGCTTCGGCGTACCGATGGGCTACGGCGGACCACACGCCGGTTTCCTGGCCACCCGCGACCAGTTCAAGCGCGTAATTCCGGGCCGTATTATCGGCCAGAGCATTGACGCGGCCGGCAACAAGGCCTTCCGCATGGCCCTACAAACCCGCGAGCAGCACATCCGCCGCGAGAAAGCTACCAGCAACATTTGCACTGCCCAAGTGCTACTGAGCGTGCTGGCCGGCATGTACGCCGTGTACCACGGCCCCCAGCGCATCCGCCAGTTCGCCAGCAACATCCACGCCCAGGCCCAAGTGTTGGCCGGTGCGTTGGGTGAGCTGGGCCTGAACCAGCGCAACGAGTTCTACTTCGATACGCTCGACATCAAGCTGGAAAGCGAAGAGTTGCAGAGCGCCGTGAAGAAAGAGGCCGAAGCCGCCCGCATCAACTTCCGCTA
The DNA here is from genome assembly GCF_013377905.1 of Hymenobacter terrestris. GTDB lineage: Bacteria > Bacteroidota > Bacteroidia > Cytophagales > Hymenobacteraceae > Hymenobacter > Hymenobacter terrestris. The sequence goes on along the minus strand of NZ_JABKAV010000003.1, from coordinate 87,662 downwards.
CTTCCAGGAGAACGGCACGCCCCGGGTGGGCATCTCGCTCAACCAGAACACCGAAATTGAAGATGTGCAGGACATCGTGGCCGTGTTTGCCAAGGTGCTCGGTAAGAGCGCCCCCCAGGTGGAACTGCCCGCCGAGGTAGACGTGAACTGGGACGACGTACTGGTTCGCAAGAGCGAATACCTGACGCATCCCATCTTCAACACGCACCACTCTGAGCACGAGATGCTGCGCTACATGAAGCAGCTCGAAAACAAGGATCTGAGCCTGGCGCACTCCATGATTGCGCTCGGTTCGTGCACCATGAAGCTCAACGCTACCGCCGAGATGATTCCGGTTACCTGGCCCGAAATCGGCAACCTGCACCCATTCGCGCCCCGCGAGCAGGCCCAGGGATACGCCGAAATCTTCGCCGACCTGGAGAAATGGCTGTGTGAGGTTACCGGCTTTGACGCCGTGAGCCTGCAGCCCAACTCGGGCGCGCAGGGCGAGTACGCCGGCCTGCTGGCCATTAAAGGCTACCACGATTCGCGCGGCGACCAGCACCGCAACGTGGCCCTGATTCCGGCTTCGGCCCATGGCACCAACCCCGCTTCGGCCGTAATGGCCGGCATGACGGTGGTAGTGGTGAAGAGCACCGAGGACGGCAACATCGACGTGGCCGACCTGGAGGCCAAAGCCACCCAGTATGCCGACAAACTGAGCTGCCTGATGGTGACTTACCCGAGCACGCATGGCGTGTACGAGGAAACCATCATCGATATCTGCGCCACCATTCACAACCACGGCGGCCGGGTATACATGGACGGAGCCAACATGAACGCCCAGGTTGGCCTCACCTCGCCCGCCATCATTGGGGCCGACGTGTGCCACCTAAACCTGCACAAAACGTTCTGCATCCCGCATGGCGGCGGCGGTCCCGGCGTGGGCCCCATCGGCGTAGTAGCCGATTTGGCGCCCTTCCTGCCCGGCCACGTGCTGATTGATGCCGACGGCCGCACGGCCAGCGCCGTGTCGTCGGCCCCGTGGGGTTCGGCCAGCATTCTGCCCATCAGCTACGCCTACATTAACATGATGGGCGGCGAAGGCCTGACGGAGGCTACCCGCATCGCCATCCTGAACGCCAACTACATCAAGGCCAAGCTGGAAGAGCACTACCCCGTGCTCTACACAGGCGCCAACGGTCGTTGCGCCCACGAGATGATTCTGGATTGCCGCCAGTTCAAGAAGGCCGGCATCGAGGTAGAAGACATTGCCAAGCGCCTGATGGACTACGGTTTCCACGCGCCCACGGTAAGCTTCCCGGTAGCCGGCACCCTGATGGTGGAGCCGACCGAGTCGGAGAGCAAGGAGGAGTTGGACCGCTTCATCGAAGCCATGATTTCCATTCGCATGGAAGTGGCTGAGGTGGAGGAAGGCCGCGCCGATGCCAAGGACAATCTGCTCAAGCACGCCCCGCACACCGCCGCCACCGTGCTCGTACATGACTGGACGCGCCCTTACTCGCGCGAGCAGGCCGTGTACCCCACCGACTACGCCCGCGCCTACAAGTTCTGGCCGTCCGTATCGCGCATCGACTCGGCCTACGGCGACCGGAACCTCATCTGCTCCTGCACCTCCATCGACGAGTACGTGGACGCCGAAGAGCAGCTCGTACAGGCCGATAAAGGCCCATCGTATTAATTAGGGCACGGGTGACTAAGTGAATGCGTGGGCCCGCCCGTCATTGCGAGGCGGAGCCGAAGCAATCTACCCGAGCAAACCCCTATAAGCAGCAAGCCCCTGACGTTCGTTCGTCGGGGGCTTTGCGTTTGTCCGGGCTGGTCATTCTGCCCGCGCAGATTGCTTCGCGTTGCTCGCAATGACAGGCTGGCTCACGCATTTACCCACGCATTCACAGACTTACCGCCCCGATACCCAACGCCACGCCCAAGCCGAGTGCCAGCCCGGCCCAGACCTGGGCGGGCGTGTGGGCGTCGAGCACCAGCCGGGCGCGGCTTACGGCGGCGGCTAAAACCGCACAGCCGGCCAGCCACCAGGGCCCCGAGGCGCCGGCCGCGCCGCTGAAGTTCAGCAGTAGCAGAAGACCGAACGCGCCACCCATGCCCACGCCGTGGGCCGAAATTTTCCAGCGAAGCGTGATGAGCAGCGTCAGCAGCACGGCCAGCGTCATGCCCGCCATCATCCGGAAAAGCAGCGGGTCGGGCTCCTGGGGCCGGTAGAGCAACGCGGCCGTAGCGCCGAAGCTGAGCGCGGCCAGCAGCAGGGGCAGGGTACGCTGCCGGCGCTGCCGTAACTCCACCGAGTCGGCATAGCCCAGCCACACCAGCAGGGCCGTGCCCAGGCCTGGGAGGCCCAGCGTGCCGCCCGCCACCAGGGCCATTACCAACCCGCGGGCCGGCAGGGCCGGGTGCGCTGCTACACCCGGCAGCTGGTAGCACACGATATAGAACAGATAAAGCGGAACCAATAGCGGATGAAACACCGCCGATAGTACCGTGGCCAATAGTCGGGGCACGAGCCAGGAGAAACAAACGAGGAAGTGGCCAAAGGTACGCCTATGTTGAACTGCTAGCGGAGAGCCGTTAGCGGCTAGCTTTGGCTGAGAAAACGAGAGCTACCAGTTAATGGCTCTCAGCTAGCAGCTAACCAAAAAGGAACCTGTTACCCCATTTCCGTTGTCCCTCTTACACTGCCTGACGGGGTGAAAGTTGTATCTTTCCCGGACCTGAATCGGGCAGCTAAAAGACCGAACTGGCGTCTCTTGCACAAAAGACCGTGTAATTTGTTGTCAGCCAGAACAAAGCTAACGGCTAGTAGCTGAGAGCTAATAGCTTACTGAATACGTTTATGGGAGTGGAGCAAGACCCCGCGACGACCCGGGCTTTGGACGATGTGCTGGCCCGTCTCGATGCGTTTAAGCGCAAGTTTTACCTCAGCCTGTTGGTGCGCGGGGCTCTGGTGGCCGGCGGCCTGCTACTGAGCCTGTTTCTGGTGTTCAACCTGCTCGAATACTTCCTGTACCTGCCCACCTGGGTGCGGGCCGGGCTGCTGTTCGGGTTTGTAGGAGGCATGGTGTACGCTTTCGTGCGCTGGATCTGGCAGCCACTGGCGGCCCTCACGCACCTGCGCCGCATGCTGAGCGACGAGCAGGCCGCCCGCCGGGTGGGCGAGTTGTTTCCGGAGGTGCAGGACAAGCTGCTGAACGCGTTGCAACTACGCGGGCAAGCCCAGGAAAACGCGCTGCTGGCCGCCAGCCTCGAGCAGCGGGCCGGGCAGCTGCGGGGTGTCGAGTTTTCGCAGGGTATCAACATTCAGCGCCAGACCAAGCCGCTGTGGAAGTACGTAGCCGTGCCCGCGGCCGTGGTGGCGGTGCTGCTGCTGGCTTACCCGGCTTTTTTCGTGCAGGGCACCGGCCGCATTCTCAACTACAACCAGAAGTATAGTCCGCCCGCGCCGTTTACGTTTGTGGTGGAGAATAAAAGCCTCACGGCGTTCAAGGGCGAAGATTTCAGCCTGAATGTGACGGTGGAAGGGGAGGTGCTGCCCAACGAAATCAGCATTCAGTATGAGGGCAAGGAGCGCCGCCTGACCCGCGAATCCGGCAACCGCTTTCGCTACGATTTCCGGCAGCTGCGCCAGAACGTGGACTTCCAGCTGGCAGCGGCCGGCTTTTCGTCGGACGACTACAAGCTGAAGGTGAAGGCCCGGCCCAACCTGCGCGACTTCGCCATCCGGGCCGTGTACCCGGCCTACGTGGGCCGGCCCAACGAAACCATTCGCAACACCGGCAACCTCACGGTGCCCGAGGGCACGGAGCTGCGCTGGGAGTTTCAGACTGAAGCCACCGACCAGCTGCAGCTGAACTTCCAGAACCCCAACGAAACCGTGGCCGCCACGCCCAACGAGGCCGCCGACGGCCAGTTCCATCTGCGCCGCCGCGCCACCCGCAGCCAGAACTATGCCGTGCGCCTGCGCAATGCTGCCAGTCCCAACCGCGACCCGATTGAGTACCAGCTGACTGTAATTGCGGATGCCGCGCCTGAGGTGACGCTGGAGAGTTTCCAGGACACTACGGCCCGACAGTTTCTGGCCCTGGGCGGCAACCTGCGCGACGACTACGGCTTCTCGCGTCTGCAGCTGCATTACCGCATCCTCGGCAAAAACACACCTAATGCTGCCTACCAGACCCGCGCGTTGCCGCTGGGCGCAGGCCCCAGCCAGAGTTACGCCTACGCCTGGGACGTACGCCGGCTGAACATGAAGCCCGGTGACCGGCTCGAATACTTCGTGCAGGTGTGGGACAACGATGGCGTGAATGGGGCCAAGCCCGGCCGGAGTCGGGTGGCCGAATTCCGGCTGCCTTCGCGCACCGAGCAGCGCCAGCAGCTGGCTTCTCAGAGCGAGGCCATGCAAAGCCAGATGAGCCAGGCGGCCCAGGAGTCGAAGAAGATGGAGCGCGAGCTGGCCAAGGCCCAGGACAAGCTCAAAGTGAAGCGCGACCTTAACTTCCAGGACCGCAAGCAGCTCAAAGATATGCTGGAGGGCAAGCAGCAGATGGATCAGGCCCTCGAAGACCTCAAGCGCCAGTTCGAGCAGCTGCAGGAGCAGCAGAACCAGCTCGACCCCCAGAAAAACGACGAACTGGCCGAGAAAGCCAAGGAGTTGCAGAAGTTGATGGACGACCTGCTCGACCCCGAAACCAAGAAACTCTACGAGGAGCTGCGCAAGCTGCTGGAGCAGCAGGAAGACCAGAACCAACCCGACATCCAGAAACTGCTGCAGCAGCTCGAAAACAAGGAAAACACCCTGCAGAAGGAGCTGGAGCGGGCCCTCGAAATGTTCAAGCAACTGCAGTTCGAGCAGAAGCAGGACCAGGCTCTCGAAAAGCTCCAGCAGCTGGCCCAGGAGCAGCAGAAGCTGGCCGAGCAAACCGAGAAAAACGACAAGCAGAACCCCGACAACAAGCTTAGCAACGAGCAGCAGAAAGCCAAGAACGAGGACCTTAAAAACCAGCAAACCGAGCAGCAGCAGAAGTTTGAGGAGGTGAAGGAAGACCTCAAAGACCTCAAGGAACTAGACAAGCAACTCGACGGCGAAAACGGGGCCGACGAGATGAAGCAGGACCAGCAGCAGGTAGACGAGCAGCAGCAGCAAAGCCAGCAGCAGCTGGGCAAAAATCAGAACCAGAAGGCCAGCCAAAGCCAGAGCAAGGCCGCCCAGAAGATGCAGCAGATGGCTCAGCAGATGCAGCAGCAGATGGAGCAGGAGGAATCGGACCAGCAGCAGGAGAACATCGACGACTTGCGCGACATCCTCGAAAACCTGCTCAAGCTCAGCTTCGATGAGGAAAACCTGATGCAGCAGTTCCGGCAGGTGGACCAGAGCGACCCGCGCTTCGTGCAGCTCGGCCAGACCCAGCGCAAGCTCAAAGACGACGCCCGCGTAGTGCAGGATTCGCTGTACGCGCTGGCCAACCGCGTTTCCCAGATTCAGAGCTTCGTGACCCGCGAGGTGGGCGAGATGAACGGCCGCATGGATGAGGCCTTGGGCCACATCAAGGACCGCAACGTGGGCCGCGCCACCAGCACCCAGCAGCAGGCCATGACCAGTATGAACAACCTGGCTCTGATGCTCAACGATGCCCTTCAGCAGATGCAGCAGCAGCAGCGCGACAGCCAGAGCCAGCAGCAGATGCAGGGCGGTGGCAAGCCCGGCCGCAAGAAGAAAAAGGGCTCCTCGGCCGGCGAGGGCCAGATGGGCCGCATGCAGCAGCAGCTCAACCAGCAGATTCAGCAGCTCCAGCAGAGTGGCAAATCTGGCCGGGCGCTATCCGAGGAGTTGGCCAAGCTGGCCGGCCAGCAGCAGATGTTGCGCCAGGCCATGCAGGAGCTGGAGAAGATGCAGGGCAACAAGCCCGGCGGTGGCAAACCCGACCCCAACAAGGACGGGCAGGGCCAGGGAGGCGCCGGCGGCCTCGGCGACATCAAGAAAATGATGGAACAAACCGAAACCGACCTCGTAAACAAGCGGCTGACGGAGCAGACTGTTATGCGCCAGCGCCAAATCCTGACTCGATTGCTTGAAGCCGAGAAATCGGCCCGCGAGCGGGACCAGGACGATAAGCGCGAAGCCCAGACAGCCCAGCAACGTCCGCCAGTTTTTCCGCCCGCGTTCCAGCAGTACCAGCGCCAGCAAACCCGTCAGACCGAGCTGCTTCGCGCTGTGCCTCCCACCCTCACCCCGTACTATCAGCGTAAGGTGAGCGAGTATTTTCAGCAAATGAAGTAGCGTTCTGCTATTTTTACCTTTTACCCGCCGCCCTTCTCTTTTTTACCCAGTATGAAGCAGGTTAAAATTCAAATTCCTTCGCTCGTTGAAAACATCCGCGTAGTGGAGAGCTTTATCGACAACTCGAAGGATACGTTTCACATCGACGACGATATTTACGGAAACATTATGGTGGCCGTCACCGAGGCCGTCAACAACGCTATCCGCCACGGCAACAAGTTCGACAAGGACAAAAACGTGCTGCTTTCGCTGCAGGTCGAGTCCGACCGGGTGCGGTTTGAGATTGAGGATGAGGGCGCTGGTTTCGACTACGACAACCTGCTCGACCCGACCGCTCCCGAGAACATCGAAAATCCCGGAGGTCGCGGCATCTTCCTCATCCGCCACCTCGCCGATGAAGTGGAGTTCAACAAGGATGGCCGCCATGTGCTGCTGACCTTCCTGTTGCCCAGTTCGGAGGCCGATGGAGAGGCTGAAGAGCGCCATTCGACCATCAACGGTGCCGAGGCTCCGGCTGCCCGCTAGGTTTCAACCCGGCTGGTTCTGCTTTTCCTTTGCCTGATCTTTCAATCTCCAGTTTTCGGCTGCCATGAGCGACCTGCCCACCGAGTTCGATGAGTTAGATGAGCCGGGACCCGGTGCCGAATCGCATGGCATCGAGTTTATGGTGGAAGAGGTGGATTTTGAGCTCGACGACGCCCGCGAACTAACCTCCTGGATTGAGCGCGTGGCCGAAGTGCACGAGCACGAAATCGTGCAACTCACGTACATCTTCTGCTCCGATGAGTACCTGCATAAGGTGAACGTGGAGTACCTCGACCACGACACCTACACCGACGTCATCTCGTTCGACAACGCCGACGACGCCGATATGCTCGAAGGCGACATCTTTATCTCGGTAGATCGGGTGCGCGAAAACGCCGTCACCCACGGCGTCACTTTCCGCGACGAGCTGCACCGCGTGATGATTCATGGTGTGCTGCACCTGCTCGGCTACGCCGATAAGGACCTGCTCAGCCAGACCGCTATGCGCAAAAAGGAAGACGACTGCCTGCTGCTCCGCACGTTTTAATCTTCCTTTGATTTGATTTGAAAACGCCTGCCGAAACGCGGGCGTTTTTTGTTCTACCGGCACCCCCCGTATGTCTGCCACGCCGCCGCTTGTCGTTCCCGGCCGGGCCCTGGATTTCTATCTGAGCCAGGGCTACTACCGCATGCACCAGGACCTATTTACCTGCCTGTTTCTGCCGGTGGGAGAGAAGGTGTACACAGTGCATTGGCTCCGCATGGTGCTGGCTGATGTGAAGTACGGTCCGGTTCAGCGCCGCCTATTGCGCCAAGCCGAGCGGTTCACGCTGCAGCTACGACCGTTAGAACTGACAAACGAATTGGAGGAACTCTACGCCCGCTACCGCCAAAGCATCAGCTTCGACGCGCCCGATACTGTGGAAACCTTCCTGCTGAACGGGGCTACCCACAACGTTTTCCAGACCGAAGTGCTGGAAGTGCGCGACGCGGGCCGGCTGGTGGCGGCCGGCATTTTCGACGCGGGCGAGCGGACGATGGCAGGCATCATGAACTTCTACGACCCTGACTACCGCAAATTCAGCCCCGGCAAGCTGCTGATGTTGCTGAAGCTGGAGGAAGCCCGCCGCCGCCATTACACGCACTATTACCCCGGTTACCTAGTCTACGGCTACCCCAAATTCGACTACAAACTGTTTCCCTGCCCGGCCGCCACGGAGGTATTCGACTGCCTGCGCGAGGAGTGGTACCCATTTTCCTGGGAGCGGGTGGACGCCCAGAATTCTGTGTTGACAGGAGTTTGAACTCGATTGAACGACGTAGGGGCGGGGCTTTCCCCCGCCCCTACGTCGTTCAACGATTTGCGTTGAACAAAACCCGCTTGAGTTATTCCGGCGGTTTGTTCTTACGGCGGGCGGGGACAAGCCCCGCCCCTACGTCGTTCATCAAAGCCAACCGCTAGCAAAAAGGCGGTAAATTTGCGGCTGTCAATCCGCGTTGAACTCTTTCCGGCGCAGGCAGATTAACCAACTATGTTTCAGCAAGAAGATTACGATGTGATTGTGGTGGGCGCGGGCCACGCGGGCTGCGAGGCCGCCGCCGCCGCCGCTAAGCTGGGCTCCAAAGTCCTGCTGGTGACCATGAACATGAACACCATCGCCCAGATGTCGTGCAACCCGGCGATGGGCGGCGTGGCCAAGGGCCAGATTGTGCGCGAGGTGGACGCGCTGGGCGGTATGTCGGGCATCATCACCGACAAAACCATGATTCAGTTTCGGATGCTGAACCGCTCCAAGGGCCCCGCCATGTGGAGCCCGCGGGCGCAATCGGACCGGATGCGCTTTGCCGAGGAGTGGCGCCTGGCGCTGGAGCAAACGCCCAACGTGGATTTTTGGCAGGAGGCCGTAACCGGTTTGCTGGTGGAAGACGGCGTGTGCGTGGGCGTGAAAACCCAGTTGGGCATCGACTTCCGGGCTAAGTCGGTGGTGCTGACTAATGGCACTTTCCTCAACGGGCTCATCCACATTGGTGAGAAGCAATTTGGTGGGGGCCGCATGGCCGAGAAGGGTAGCACCGGCCTCACCGAGCAACTGCTGGAGCTGGGGTTCGAGGCGGGTCGTATGAAAACCGGCACCCCGCCCCGGGTAGACGGCCGCAGCCTCGACTACAGCAAAATGGAGGAGCAGCCCGGCGACGAGGTGCCCGGCAAGTTCAGCTACCTCGATACGCCCGTGCTGCCCAAGCAGCGTCCCTGCCACATCACCTACACCAACCCTGAAGTCCACGAAATCCTGAAGGAGGGCTTCGAGAAGTCGCCTATGTTTCAGGGGCGTATAAAGGGGCTGGGGCCGCGCTACTGCCCGAGCGTGGAGGACAAAATCAACCGCTTCGCCGACAAGGACCGCCACCAGATTTTCGTGGAGCCTGAGGGCTGGAACACGGTGGAAGTGTACGTGAACGGCTTTTCAAGCAGTCTGCCCGAAGACGTGCAGTACCGCGCCCTACGCAAAATTGCCGGCTTCGAGAATGCCAAGATGTTCCGGCCCGGCTACGCCATCGAGTACGACTTCTTCCCGCCGACGCAGCTTCACCTCACGCTGGAAACCAAACGGGTGGCCAACCTGTACTTTGCGGGCCAGATAAACGGTACCACCGGCTACGAGGAAGCCGCCTGCCAGGGCCTGATGGCTGGCATCAACGCCCACCGTAAGGTACACGGCGAGGCCCCGTTCGTGCTTTCGCGTAGCCAGGCCTACATCGGTGTACTCATTGATGACTTGGTGAACAAGGGCACCGACGAGCCCTACCGCATGTTCACGAGCCGCGCCGAGCACCGCCTGCTGCTGCGCCAGGACAACGCCGACCTGCGCCTGACCCCGTTGGGCTACGAGTTGGGTCTGGCCTCGGAAGAACGCATGGAGCGCGTGCGCGAAAAGGAGCAGCAGACCAAGGAAGTCGCCAAGCTGCTGAAGAACTTCGGCATCGAAGCCGCCGACATTAACGGCTGGCTCACGGAAATAGGCTCGGCCGAAATCAGCGAGAAAACCCGCGCCGTGAACCTGCTGCGCCGCCCCGGCGTGGAGCTTCCGGCTTTGGCCGTGGCTTTGCCCGGCCTCGCGCTGGCGCTGGCACCTTACCGCCCCGACGCGCTGGAGCAGGCCGAAATTCTGGTGAAATACGAAGCCTATCTGGAGAAGGAGCATCAGCAGGCTGCCCGCATGCAGGAGCTGGAGAACTTCATCATCCAGGGTCGTCTCGACTACCAGGCCATGCCCGCCCTCTCGCACGAAGCCCGCGAAAAGCTGCTCAAGATTCAGCCCGAAACCCTGGGCCAAGCCAGCCGCATCAGTGGCGTAAGCCCCGCCGATGTGTCGGTGCTGATGGTGTATCTGGGCCGGTAAATAAGTAACCGGAAACCACAAGAACTGTCATTCTTCGCTCCGCTCAGAATGACAGTTCTTTTTTCAGCAGCTCTTATGGTACTGCCAACCGGCCGCCGTTTCTTTCCGATTCGGCGGCCGGTTTGGTTTTGTACCTTCGTCTTACGGCTGACATCCAGACCCAACCCGGTCGTTGCAATCAGCGAAATCAACCTAATCAGCGAGAATCAGTGATTTACGAGCGTTTGGATACCTGCCCGGTGTGCGGCAAAACGGAGCTGCGCAACAAGCTGGTGGTGGAGGATAGGTCGGTGAGCCACGAGAGTTTCGCCATCCAGCAGTGCGCGGCCTGCACGTTTCAGTTCACCAACCCCCGGCCCGACGCGGCGCATATCGGGCGCTATTACGAGTCGGACGAGTATGTTTCGCACAACAGCGGGGCGGGCGGGCTCATCAATCAGGCGTACAAAGTAGCGCGGGTTTTTACCATGCGCCGCAAGGTGAGCCTGCTGAACAAGCTGGTACCAAGCGGTGGTAAGCTGCTCGATTATGGCTGCGGCACGGGCCACTTTCTGGCGGCTGCCAAAGCCGATGGCTGGCAGGTAGCCGGCTGGGAACCCAACCCCGGAGCCCGTGAGGAGGCCAGCCGTCGGGTGGGTCAGCCCATTGGCCTGGCCGGGCTGGTCGATTTTCAGGAGGCTTCGTTTGATGCCATTACGCTCTGGCACGTGCTCGAACATGTGCACGAGCTCAACGACACGCTCAAGCAGCTCATCCGGCTGCTACGGCCCGGCGGCACGCTGGTTATTGCCGTGCCCAACGTAGAAAGCCTCGACGCCCAGCACTACGGTCCCGACTGGGCCGCCTACGACGTGCCGCGTCACCTCTACCATTTCAGCCCGAAAACCATGAAGCTGCTGCTTAAAAAGCACCGGCTGCAGGTGGAGCAGGAGCTGCCCATGCCGCTGGATGCCTACTACGTAAGTATGCTTAGCGAAAAGCACCGGGGCGGCCAGCGCGGTGGTCTGCTTTCGGTTTTAAAAACCGGCTACAACTCCAACCAGTACGCCGCCCGCCACGAGGGCCAGTACAGCAGCGTGATGTACGTAGCCCGCAAGCGGTAGGAGAGGGATTGGATAAAGTAGGAAGCTTACAGATACGATAATGTCATGCTGAGCTTGCCGAAGCATCTCTACCGCTTCGTAGCAATCGTTCGACGAAGCGGTAGAGATGCTTCGGCAAGCTCAGCATGACGTTCTCCTTATCTGCAATTAGTTTCCCACTTCCTCGTTTCCACAATCCGCGTACTCTTTTCAATCTGCACACCCCGCAATGCGCATAGCTTTCCTTCTGATTACGGCCGGAACCCTGGGCAGCTGCGCGGCCATCAGCTCGCCCGAGGGCGGTGCCCGCGACACTACGCTGCCCAAGCTCATCAGTTCCACACCTGCCAACGGCGCCCGCAATGTAACGGGGCAGAGTATCCGGCTGGAATTTTCGGAGCAGGTACAGCTGACGGACCTGGCCAAGAACCTGCTCGTAGCTCCGGTACTCGACCCAGCCAACACCTACAAAATCCGGGAAGACCGCACCTCCGTTACGCTTACCTTCGAGCAGCCCTTCCGGCCCAATACCACCTACTCGTTCAATTTCGGCGAGGCCATCAGCGACATCACCGAGAAGAACAAGGCGGCTAACGTTTCGGTCAGCTTCAGCACCGGGGCCCAGCTCGATTCGGGCGCGGTGCGGGGCAGCGTGGTGGGCCTGCTGAGCCAGCAGCCGGCTGAAGGCGTGTCGGTGCTGCTTTATCCGGAAGCGGATACCTCGGACATCAAGCGGGGCGTGCCTACCTACCTGGCCCGCACCGATAAGCAGGGTGATTTTACGTTCCGCTACCTGAAAGAAGGCCGCTACCGCGCCTATGCGCTGGCCGACAAGAACCAGACGAACCGTTACGAGGAGCCCGAGGCCATCGGTTACCAACCCGGCGGTGAGCTGCTGACGGTAGGCCCCCGGCCCGACACGCTGCGCTTCGTGCTGACCAAGCCCGACAGCCGCCGCCCGCTCGTCACGACCCAGAAAAGCGCGGCCACTGACCAGCGCATCAGCTATAACGAGGGCCTGCTGACGGCTACGCTCGCGCCGCTGGGCAACGCCACTACGCCGCCACCAGCCCTGCAGGAGGCCGTGCAGCTGACTGAGCGTAACCGCACGGCCGTTCTGTACCGCACGGCCGGCCTCACCGAAGGCCGCTACCTGCTGGCCGCCACCGACAGCGCCGGCAACGTGGCCCGCGATACTATTGCGGTGAAGTTTGCCGACCCCCCGACCAAGGCACCCAAGCCGGTACCGGCCTACACCATAGAGGGTAGCCCTAAGGAAGTATACCGCCAGGGCCAGGTAAAATTCGTGTTCACCGAGCCCATTCGACTTGACCCCAAGAAGCCTATTGGTACGCTGGTAGAAGACTCGTTGAAGCGCCGCCCGCTGCGCCTGCCGCAGGATGGTAGCCTCAGCCCCGACCGCTCCACGCTAACCGTTAACCTCGATACCAAGGCCCAGAAAACCGTGACGTTGCTGCTCGATAGCACGGCCATCCAAAGCATCACGGGCCGGCTGTTGGGGCTGCGGCCGCTCAAGCTCAAGGTAGTCGACCAGACTACTACCGGCACGCTTAGCGGCCCCATCCAGACCACGGCCAAGCGCTACTGGGTGCAGCTGCTCGATGAAAAGGGCCAGGTGCTGCTCAGCCTCGACACGCCCAAAGGCAGCTTCCGCTTCGATAACATCGCGCCCGCCACCTACCGTCTGCGCGTACTCATCGACAGCAACCAGGACGGCCGCTGGCAGGGCGGCGACCCGGACCTCAAGGCCGCGCCCGAGCCGGTTTTCCTCTTCCCCAAGCCCCTCACCATCCGCTCGAATTTCGACAACGTGGAAACCCTGATCTTCTGAAGCTACCCTCTACGGCTCCAGTCCCAAAGCAAAAGCCCGAATCCGGATGACGGATTCGGGCTTTTGCTTTGGGACTGAGCAGTCCGGCAGAAGCAGCGTATCTGTTCCGTGGGCCAACTGAGTGCCGTGGGTTGGTAGTTATAGGGTAGTGGCTACCCAGACTTGGACAGAGGTTGTGGCTGGATATCGGTAATAGCGCCCCACCAGCTTACGAGGGCCGGCTGGCCAGTCATATTCCTATTTCGCGCTATATAGGGGTTGAGCTTGAAAGATATCCACAGCGCAAAACAGCAAATGGGTGCTACCAGTGGCTTTTTGCCAACTCCAGCCAGAGCTAATCCACATAGTTTTCCACGGCTGTAGCGCTTGCACGCATAATCTGTGGATAATGGTGGGGAAACATGGGGATAATGCGTGGAGAAGTTGCGGACATCTTTTTTTGGTAGTTCAGCCGCCCCGACACCCCTGTTATCCACCTTAGAGACGGTGGATAAGGGTGGATAACTATCCCCCGAAAATCCCACTATCCACATCGGTCCGGGGCTGTGGATTGTGGATATCGGGATAAGTGCTGTGGATTGTGAAAAACTCTGATAAAAACCTGATAACATGCATCTTACTATCCACATACCCTGTTGGTAGACGGTGGATAAGTCTGGTCTTGTACACATGTTATCCCGGCCGTGGATAACTCTCAATTCTTATCCACTTATCAACAGCCCTAACGATGGGGATTAAAAAGATTTATTTAAAAAAATGAATTTCAAAAGTTATTAAGCTTGTGGATAAGCGGGCTGGTTTTCGAATTTCCGAAATGCCCGTGCTCCGGCCGGACCAGCGGTGCGCCCGGTGAAAAGGGGCGGAGCGCAGGCTTTCCTGAATGTGGGGCAGCCCTGCGGCCCGAAGCCGCGTATATAGGGCGTCGCCCCTTGCCGAGTACCAGCCCGGCCGCCGCCTATGCCCTTCGACTACGACCTCGATTTCACTGCTGTGGACTTTCGCCGCCACCCCGAGTTGTACCGGGTGGGCAAGGGCGAGCAGGGGGTGCTGCTGGTGCAGCCCTATAAAGGCGAGATTCTGCCCCACTGGCGCTTCCGGACGCCCGAGGTGGCCCGGGAGTCAGCCGATACCATTTACGGGCTGTTTGAGGCCTACCTGAAGGCTCACGACTTTGTGGGCGCCGACATGGCCCGCAAATTTCTGCAGATGGGCTACACCCGTGCCCGGCGCTACGCCAACCACCGCGGCGGCAAAAAATACGACGGCCCCGTGCCCGACGACAAGAAGGGCCAGAGTGGGGCCCACGGCCGCGCCGAGCTGCCCCGCGCCCCCGAAGACCCCGTGAAAGCCGAATCGGCTGCCATTTTCAAAATTAAGTGGGACGAAGCCCGCGCTAATCCCGACTACCAGGAGCAGCGCGCCGAATTCCAGGAACGTTACGGTAAGTGAGCCTCGTTTGAGTTGTTCGCTGACAACGGCCAGCCTTTAGCGTTTGGCGTTTTACGGTAAAACCGTTGCTCGAACGAGGGCAAATGGCTTGAAACAGTGGTTCACCCGTACCTTTGAGTACTTGCCAGAAACTGAGCCGGCGTAAACGCAGGCCCGGGAAGCAAGCAAGTAAAACGAACCCTATCAGCCAACGGCTGGTAGCTATACGCTTAAAAAAACTTCACCCCTTTTCCCTAGATACCATGCAAACCCCCGCCCAACCATCCAGCACCGACGAACATGAAATCCGCCTCGGCATCGGCATGGGCCCGCTCAAGTTTGGCGCTTCCCAGGACGAGGTTCGCTCGCTGATGGGCGAGCCCGAGGAGATTGAAGAGTCGGAAGATGACGACGAGTTTGAGCACCAGGCCTGGAATTACCTCGACGAAGGCTACTCACTCTACTTCGACCGTGAGGATGACTACCGCCTGAGCTGCATCGAAACCGACCACCCCGGCATCCGCCTCTACGGCGAGGCCATTCACGGCCGTAGCCCTGAGCAGATTCAGGAGCTGATGAAGGGCCAGGGCCACGAGCACAGCGAGATAGAGAAAATGGACACCGGTGAGATGCGCATCTCCTACGAAAAGGAAATGATTGACATGTATTTCGAAGATGAGGAGCTACAGTTCGTCAACTTCGGCGTCTTCATCGATGAGGATTTAGAGGTGCAATGGCCTTCCTAAATCGTAGTTATCCACAAAAATTAGGTTTTTAGCTGTTGATAAGTTGATAACTTCTTCATTTTCCGTCTTTTCACAGCTTTAGCAATTGGTTTTGGGACATTCGCCCCATTCTGACACTAGGCTGAAAAACAGCTATTCAACAAAAAAGCCGCCCCGGAATCCGGAGCGGCTTTTTATCTTATTCCAGGATACTGCTAAGCAGATTAGCTCGGCATAATGGCGCGGAAGAGCAGAAACAGCAGGCCCGAAAGCGTCATGGTTACGGGTAGCGTGAGCACCCAGGCCAGCGCAATGTTTCGCACCATTACGGGGTTCACGTTCTTCACGCCCCGGCTGGCCACCATGCTACCCGCAATCGACGAGGTAAGCACGTGGGTGGTAGAAGCCGGCAGGCCCAGCGCCGAGCTGATGCCGATCATGGAGGCGGCTACCAGTTCCGAGGAGGCGCCTTGGGCGTAGCTCAGGTGCTCCTTGCCGATACGCTCGCCAATGGTTTTTACGATGCGCTGCCAGCCCACCATCGTGCCAATGCCCAACGACAACGACACGATGATGAATACCCAGGTCGGGGCGTAATCGGTAAACGACTTAAGGCCCTTTAGTCCGTCTTCCAGTGTCTGTCGGTCGCGGGTGCTCAGGCGTACTTTTTCGCTTTCCTGGATGAGCTTGGCGCGATTGGAAAGCAGCAGAATGGCCTTGCGGATTTCGAAACGGTCGGACTGCGGAATCTGCTCGACCTTGGTCTTGCCTTCGAAAATACGGTCTAGCGCATTGGTCTGCACCCGAATTTCGCCCACCGTTTTCTGGTCATCCTGGCTTAGCTCAGGTACGTTTACGCGGCTCATTACTTGCTCTACCCGCACCAGCGAGTCGCGCATATCGAGCGGGTTTTTGGTGTGGTCGAGGGCGAAATAGGTGGGTACGATGCCAATGAGGATAAGCATAATTAGGCCCACGCCCTTCTGGCCATCGTTCGAGCCGTGGAAGTAGCTCACCAGCGTACAGGTAACTACCAGAATCAGCCGGATCCAGAGCGGTGGCGGCTTGTGCTTGTGTGGCTCCTTGAAGATGGACTTGTCTTTGATAACCCGCCGTAGCAGGAACATGAGCAGAATGGTGAGTGTGAAACCGAACGCCGGGCCAACGAGTAGCGCCAAGCCAGTGTCGCCGGCTTTACCCCAGTTCACACCCGAATTGTTTACGCCGGGCAGAAAGCTGTAGGCAATACCCACGCCCAGAATCGAGCCGATAAGTGCGTGCGACGACGACGAGGGCAGGCCATAGTACCAAGTGCCGATGTTCCAGATAATGGCCCCGATGATGAGCGCACCCACCATGGCAATGCCGTGGTACACGTTGCCATCTACAAGGCTTTCAACGGGCAGCAGGTACACAATGGTCATGGCTACGGCCACGCCGCCGGTTAGCACGCCGATGAAGTTCCAGAACGCCGACCAGATAACGGCCACCCAGGGGCGCAGGGCATTCGTGTAGATGACTGTGGCCACGGCGTTGGCCGTGTCGTGGAAGCCATTCACGAATTCGAAGGCGCAAGCTGCTATCAGGCATGCAGCCAGCAGCAGCAGCACATGAGGCTCTAAGCCGAACATAGAGGAGGAGTTGGGTGAGAAATCGAAAAAAACAAATCCAAAGGTACTTTGAGCCTTAGGCAGGGCAAGATTATGAAATTGTTACTGGCGCGGCCCATTGGCTGGCCGGAATGCTAAACGTAAGATTGCCAACCATGGCCGAAACCTGCCTTCTGACCATTGACAGAGCCGTTTTGCGCCCGGTTGCGGTTGCGGGCGAGGCTTTGGTTACTTTTGCCTGTCGTTACGCGCTTTGCCCGAAACGACTCTCCTCTCAACCCCGCATTTGCCATGAGCAACGCCCCCAAACCCGCTGCCGCGGCCACTACCGAAGGCACGCTGGCCAACATCGTGTCGCACGCCAAGGAGTACGGCTTCGTATTTCAGTCGTCGGAAATTTATGACGGCCTGGCCGCCGTGTACGACTACGGCCCCAACGGGGTGGAGCTCAAAAACAACCTCAAGCAGCTCTGGTGGAAAGCCATGACCCAGCTGCACCAGAACGTGGTGGGCCTCGATGCGGCCATTTTCATGCACCCGCTCACCTGGAAAGCCTCGGGCCACGTCGATGGCTTCTCGGACCCGATGATTGACAACCTCGACAGCAAGAAGCGCTACCGCGCCGATGTGCTGCTCGAAGACAAAGCGGCCGAGCACGAGAAGAACGGCGAAATAGCCCGCGCCGAAACCCTGCTGGCCGAAATGGGTCGCCTGCTGACGGCCGAGGACCTGGCCGGCGTCAAGCAGCTCATCATCGATGAGCAGATTCTGTGCCCCGTCAGCAAAACCGGCAACTGGACCGAGGTGCGCCAGTTCAACCTCATGTTCTCGACCCAGGTGGGCGCGGTGGCCGAAGATTCGAGCCAGATTTACCTACGCCCCGAAACGGCCCAGGGCATCTTCGTCAACTTCCTGAACGTGCAGAAATCGGCCCGCCAGAAAGTGCCGTTCGGCATTGCCCAGATCGGTAAGGCCTTCCGCAACGAGATTGTGGCCCGGCAGTTCATCTTCCGGATGCGGGAGTTCGAGCAGATGGAGCTGCAATTTTTCGTGCGCCCCGGTACCGAGGGCGAGTGGTACGAGCACTGGAAAACCATGCGCCGCCGCTGGCACGAGGTAATGGGCCTGCCGGCCGATAAACTTCGCTTCCACGACCACGAAAAGCTCGCCCACTACGCCAAAGCTGCCGTTGACATTGAGTACGAATTCCCCTTCGGCTTCAAGGAGATTGAGGGCATCCATTCCCGCGGCGACTTCGACCTGACCCAGCACCAGGCGCTGTCGAAAAAGAAGCAGCAGTACTTCGACGCCGACATCGACCCCGAAACCGGCAAAGCTTACGGTAACTACGTGCCCTTCGTGGTAGAAACCTCGGCCGGCGCCGACCGCTTGTTCCTGGCCACGCTCTGCCAGGCCTACCAGGAAGAAACCATTACCGAGGGCGAAGGCGAGCAACAGCAAACCAAAACCCGCACCCTCTTGCGCCTGCACCCCGCAGTGGCCCCCATTAAGGCCGCCATTTTCCCGCTCGTGAAAAAGGACGGCATGCCCGAAAAAGCCACCGAAATCTTCAACAGCCTGCGCCACGATTTCCGCGTGATTATGGAGGAGCGCGATGCCATCGGCAAGCGCTACACCCGCCAAGACCTCATCGGCACGCCCTTCTGCATCGTGGTGGATGGCCAGACGCTGGAAGACGACACCGTGACGGTACGTCACCGCGACTCGCGCGAGCAGACCCGCATGCCCATCTCGGAGTTGCGCGGCTACATTGGCGAGGCCGTGAGCTTCTCGCGCATATTCGAGCAGTTATAAGCAACAAGCTGATGTAAGCAAAAGGCTCCGTTCCGATACCGGAACGGAGCCTTTTTGTATCTTGGCAGACCGTATCTTTATTCATCATGCACTACATCCACGACAGAATTACACTAGACTCGCACCTGTGCGGCGGTAAGCCGACCATCCGGGGGCTACGCCTGACGGTGCAGACGGTGCTAGAGTTTCTGGCCGCCGGTGACTCTCCGGAGGATGTGCTGGAGAGCTATCCGTTTCTGGAAATAGCTGATATTCAGGCCTGCCTGCGGTTCGCGTCCGAGAATTTGGCACGGCAGAGTTTTATCAACTTTGCCGCCTAATTCTAAGCAGTTCGGAGCGAGATGGGCAAATACTTAATCGACGCCAATTTGCCACATCGCTTTGCTATTTGGCACACGCCGGATTACGAACCAGTGCCCGACCCGGCGTGGAGCGATGAGCAGGTGTGGCAGCATGCCGCATTGAATAAGCTCACCGTCATCACCAAAGACGTGGATTATGAGGTTCTGATCACCGCGTAGGCTCCGCCGCACGTTATCCGGCTGTGCATTGGGAATATGCGCCGCCGCGAATTGTGGCAGTTCCTAGAGCGGGTGTGGCCGGCCGTACTACAGGCCAGCGAGAAGCCTGGGGTGAGGCTGACACGCGTTTTTGCCACTCATATTGAAACCGCCTGATGGGCCAAAAAGTCGCTGGCCGGTCATCCTGAATTCAGGATGACCGGCCAGCGACTTTTTGGCCCATCAGGGGTTGCTTAGTTCTCGCTCAGCCACTGGGTGGCGTCGTGGCGGCAGGTGAAGTAGTTGAACTCGACTTGGGCCGGCGGCAGGGAGGAGGAAGCCAGCGAATTGCCAATTTGGTACTGGTACTGGCCTTCTGAAACGAGGGCGGCAATAAACAGGGATTGGTCGGGCTGACGGGCCACTGCTTCGCCGAGCGGGGCCAGCAGTTCCTCCAGGTCGTCGGTGGGGGGGGCGTTGCGCTTTAGGTCAAGTAGTAGCCTGCCAATGTTCTGGGCCAGCATTTCTTCCAGCGCCAGTTGGTAGGCCTGGCCAAATGAAACCGACAGTCCGGTAGCCGTGTAGCTCAGCAGCAAGGTGGCGGAATCAGAATCGAAAGTGAGTGATGTATCAGGTGAATGGTACAATACCATGTTGATTTGAAAATAACAAGACAATATTCAAATAGTGCAATTGAAGGTAATTGCAACCGTCTGAAAAAGGTGTGTTTACGGAAATGGTTGCGCAAAATGTTTCATATATTTCAAATAAAAAATGTTTCGTATGAAATAATTATCAACCAAAGCGGCTGTCCGTCCGACACTTACTGACTAGCTCACGCCTGCTACCTGAACCTGGTTGCGTACCTTTGCTGCATTTTAACGGTCTATGTGGCGGAATCTTGCCCTGTTTGTAATTAAGAATCGTCGGCTGCTAGTGGGGCTGCTGGTGGCTATTACGGTGTTTATGGCCTGGCAGGCGCGGAAAGTCGAAATGACTTACGACTTCGCCCAGGTAGTAGCGCCCGACGACCCGGACATGGTGTACTTCCAGCAGTTCAAGCGCCAGTTCGGCGAGGACGGCAACGTGCTCGTGCTGGGTATGCAGGACAGCTCGGTGTACCAGCTTGGCAAGTTCAACCAGCTCCGGCTGCTCACCGATACGCTGAGCAAAGTAGAGGGCGTGAATGGCGTACTGAGCGTGACGCGGCTGCCGCGGCTCGAAAAAGACACCGTTAACCGCACATTCCGGGCTGTGCCCATTTTCAACGGACCGCCCGGCTCGCAGGTCAAGCTCGACTCGCTGATGCGGGTGGTGAACGAGCAGCAGTTTTATAAGGGCCAGCTGATTTCGCCCACCACCGGCGCCACGCTACTGGCTCTTACCATCGACCCCAAATACCTCAATTCGAGCCGGCGCGAGGCCGTAATGGCCGAAATTCTGGCCCACGCCCACCGCTTCGAAAAGGACACTGAAATCCGGCTGCACTACGCTGGCCTGCCCTACGTTCGGGCCACCATGACCACCAAAGTGGCCTCGGAAATGAAGCTGTTTGTGGCCCTGACCATCGTAATGATGGCCCTGACGCTGTTCATGTTCTTCCGGACGTGGTCGGCGGTGGTGTTTCCGCTGCTGATTGTGCTGATTGTGGTGACTTGGTGCATCGGCAGCATGGTGCTGATGGGCTACAAAATCAACCTGCTCACAGGCCTGATTCCGAGCATTATCATCGTTATCGGCATCCCCAACTGCACCTACCTGCTCAGCCGCTACCACTACGACTACCGCAAATCGGGCAACCAGGTGCTGGCCATGACGCGGGTGGTGCGCAAAATCGGCCTCGTTACTTTGATGAATAACACCACCACGGCCATTGGCTTCGTGGTGTTCTGCTTCACCAACATTGCCATTCTGTTCCAGTTTGGGCTGGTGGCCACCATCAATATCTACGTCGCCTTTCTGGTGTCGTTTATTCTGATGCCTATCATCTTCACCATTCTGCCGCCGCCCACGGCCCGGCAGCTGCAACACCTCGACGCCAAGCCGCTCATCAAGCTGCTGGAGTTTTTCGATTACTTGGTGCTGGAGCGCCGCCGCACGGTGTACCTGACGGCCTTGGCGCTGGCCGTGCTGGCCGCCGTGGGGGTGAGCAAGGTGAAATCGGTGTCGTATATGGTGGACGATTTGCCCAAAGATTCGTCGGTGAATTCCGACCTCAAGTTTTTTGAGCAGCACTTTAATGGGGTTATGCCGCTGGAAATTGTGGTGGACACCGGTAAGCCGAAAGGCCTGCTGAAACTCAAGAACCTGGAGCGCATTGACCGGCTCGAAAACTACCTGCGTACTCTGCCCGTGCTCACGAGTCCGGTAAGCGTGGTAACGGCTCTGAAGGCCTCGAATCAGGCCTTTTATAACGGCAGCCCCGAGTTCTACCGCCTGCCCGACAACTCCGAGAAGAACTACATCTTCAGCTACCTGGCCCGCTCGCAAAGCCAGCCCGGCGCCGAGGGTAACCTCACTGGCAAGTTGCTCCGCTCGTTTACCGATAGCACCATGCGCGAGGCCCGCATCTCGCTTAAGATTGCCGACATCGGCTCGCAGAACCTCGACACGCTGCTCACCAACAAGATTCGGCCCCAGATTGACAAGATTTTCAAGGACACCGACCTCACCGCCCGTCTCACCGGCACCACCATAATCTTCACCAAGGGCAACGAGTTCCTGATTGGAACGCTCAAAAACAGCCTGCTGCACGCCTTTATCTTAGTGGGTCTGGTCGTGCTGATTCTGTTCCGATCCTTCCGGACGGTGTTTTTCGCGCTGCTGCCCAACTTTTTTACCCTGCTGCTCACGGGTGGCATTATGGGCTACTTCGGCATCCCGCTCAAACCCAGCACGGCCCTCATTTTCAGTATTGCGCTGGGTATTGATGGTGACAACTCCATCCACCTGCTGGCCAAGTTTCGGCAGGAAATGGCCATCAACGGCCGCCGGGTGCGGGCCGCCATCAGCACTACCCTCAGCGAGGCCGGCACCAGCATGATTTACACCAGTATCGTGCTGTTTCTAGGCTTTTCGGTGTTTGCCTTCTCCGAGTTCGGGGGAACCAAGGCCTTGGGCCTGCTCATGTCGGCCAGCCTGCTCATCACCAACTTCTCCAACCTGATTCTGCTGCCCTGCCTGCTCGTTACCTTCGAGCACGGGACCAAAGAAGAGGAAATCGACCAATCCAGCATCCGCCACTACGACAACAACTACCACGCCGAGGACGACGATTTGGAGCTGGATTTGGACCGGATGAAGCCGAAAACGAGCTGATAGCTCTTAGCTTTTCTCCAACAACTACACGAACATCAAAAAGCTACCAGCTACCAGCTGTCAGCTAATAGCTCAACATAAAATGTCCTACCCCGAATACAAGCAGCCGCTCAATTACGGCCAGGTTGGCACCGATATCCTGGCGTGGTGGAAGCAGAACAGCATCTTTGAAAAGAGCGTGAGCAGCCGCGAAGGCCAGCCGACGTTCGTGTTTTACGAGGGTCCGCCCTCGGCCAACGGCGCGCCCGGCATCCACCACGTGATGGCCCGGACGGTGAAGGACATCTTCTGCCGCTACCAGACGCTGCTCGGTAAGCAGGTGCCTCGCAAGGGCGGCTGGGATACCCACGGCCTGCCCATCGAGCTGCAGGTGGAAAAGGAGCTGGGTATCACGAAGGAGGACATCGGCAAGAAAATCAGCATTGAGGAGTACAACCAGCGCTGCCGCGAAACCGTCATGCGCTTTAAGGCCCAGTGGGACGACCTGACTGAGAAGATGGGCTACTGGGTGGACCTCGACGACCCCTACATCACCTTCGAGCCCGAGTACATCGAGAGCTGCTGGGCGCTGCTCAAGAAGCTCTACGACAAGGGTTTTCTCTACAAAGGCTACACCATCCAGCCCTACTCCCCAGCGGCAGGAACCGGCCTCTCCTCGCACGAGCTCAACCAGCCCGGCACCTACCGCGACGTGATGGACACGACCGTAGTGGCTCAGTTCAAAGTGGTGCAGGATGCGGCTTCGGAGAAGCTGTTCGCGGCTGACGCCGCCGCTCCGCTCCACATTCTTGCCTGGACGACGACACCCTGGACGCTGCCGGCCAATACTGGTCTGGCTGTGGGGAAGAACATTCCGTATGTGCTCGTACGCACTTTCAATGTTTACACTGGCGCGCCCATTCGGGTGGTGCTGGCGGAGGCGTTGGTAGGCAAACACTTCTCGGAGAAAGGCAAAGAGGCCTCGTTTGAGGACTTCAAGCCCGGCAACAAAGTATTGCCCTGGCGCATCGAAAATACCTTCAAAGGCGGTGACCTCGTCGGTATTAAGTACGAGCGCCTCTTCGGCCACGCCACCGGCTTTCCAGCCTTTGAAAACGAGGAAAACGCCTTCCGCGTAATTCCCGGCGACTTCGTGACCACCGAGGACGGTACTGGCATCGTGCACATTTCGCCCACATTTGGCGCGGATGACTTCCGGGTAGCCCAGCAGAATGGCATTCCGGCGTTGCTGCTGGCTGATGCCGAGGGCAAGCTCGGTCCGATTGTGGACCGGACGGGCCGCTACGTGGCCCAGATGGGCGAATTTGGCGGCCGTTGGGTGAAGAACTACGACGACCACGACCAGACCGGCGCCGACTACAAAACCCTCGACGAAAGCATTGCCATCCGCATGAAAGGCGACGGCACGGCCTTCAGAGTGGAGAAGTACGAGCACACCTACCCGCACTGCTGGCGCACCGATAAGCCCGTGCTCTACTACCCGCTCGACTCCTGGTTCATCAAGACTACGGCGGTGAAAGACCGGCTCATCGAACTCAATAAAACCATCAACTGGCAGCCCGCCAGCACCGGCACCGGCCGCTTCGGCAACTGGCTCGAAAACCTGGTCGACTGGAACCTGAGCCGCTCGCGCTATTGGGGCACCCCGCTGCCCATCTGGCGCACCCAGGACGGCACCGAGGAAATCTGCATTGGCTCCATCGAGCAGATGAAGCAGGAGATTGACAAGGCCGTGGCGGCCGACATCATGACCCACAACCCCTACGCCAACGGCGAAAACGTGGACCTGCACCGGCCTTACGTGGACGATATTTTCCTGGTGAGCCCCAGCGGCCAGCCCATGTATCGTGAGCCCGACCTCATCGACGTGTGGTTTGACAGCGGGGCTATGCCCTACGCCCAGTGGCACTATCCGCTCGAAAACAGCGAGAAATTCCAGAAGAATTTCCCCGCCGATTTCATTGCCGAAGGCGTGGACCAGACCCGCGGCTGGTTCTTCACGCTGCACGCGCTGGCCGTGATGCTGGAAGACTCTGTTGCCTATAAGAACGTGATGGCCAACGGCCTCGTGCTCGATAAGAATGGCAACAAGATGAGCAAGCGCCTCGGCAACGCCGTCGACCCGTTTGCCACCATCAGCCAGTACGGACCCGACGCCACGCGCTGGTATATGATTGCCAACGCCCAGCCCTGGGACAACCTCAAATTCGACGTAGCCGGCATCACGGAGGTGCAGCGCCGCTTCTTTGGTACGCTCTTCAATACCTACTCGTTCTACGCCCTCTACGCCAACCTCGATGGCTTCCAGGCCCGCGAATTCGACCGAATTCCGCTTCAGGACCTGGGTGAGCTGGACCGCTGGGTGTTGAGCAAGCTCCAGTCGCTCATCCTCGAAGTACGCGGTCATTACGACGCCTACGACCCCACCAAAGCCGCCCGGGCCATCCAGGACTTCGTGACCGACCAGCTTTCCAACTGGCACGTGCGCCTCTCGCGCCGCCGATTCTGGAAGGGCGAACTGACGGATGACAAGCGCGCCGCCTACGAAACGCTGCAACAATGCTTGGTAGTGGTGGCACAATTGATGTCGCCCATCGCGCCCTTTTTTGCGGATTGGCTTTATAAGAACATGACCGACGGAATGCGTGTCGAAGCCGTCGCCAAAAACACGCCTCTGGCTCCCGAATCGGTTCATTTAACGTTGTTGGTTGCCGCCGAAACCAACCTCATCGACAAGGCCCTGGAGGAGCGGATGGAGCTGGCCCAGCGGATTTCCTCGCTCACCCACTCGCTGCGCAAAAAGTCGGTGCTGAAGGTGCGCCAGCCGTTGCAGCGCATTCTGGTGCCGGTGCTGAATGACCGCACCCGCGAACAGGTGGGCAAGGTCGAGGACCTGATTTGCGCCGAGGTGAACGTGAAGCACGTGGAGTTCCTCGATGACACCAGCGGCGTGCTGGTAAAGTCGGTGAAGCCCAACTTCAAGCGTCTGGGCCAGCAATATGGCCCCAAGCTGAAGGTAGTGGGCGCCCGTATCCAACAGATGACGGCCGGAGAAATCAGCCAGCTGGAGAAGGAGGGAAGCCTGAGCGTGGAAATCGAAGGTGAAACCTACACCCTGGCCCCCGACGACGTGGAAATCCGCACCGACGACCTGCCCGGCTGGCTTGTAGCCACCGACGGCCCCCTCACGGTGGCCCTCGATGTAACCCTGACCGACGAGCTGCGCCAGGAAGGCGTAGCCCGCGAGTTGGTGAACCGCCTCCAGAACTTGCGCAAAGACAGCGGCCTAGAAGTGCAGGACAAAATCCGCGTGACGCTGGGCCAGCAGCCCGAGCTGGAAGCCGCCGTGCAAAGCTTCGGCGACTACATCAAAGCTGAAATCCAGGCCCTGAGTCTAGCCTTCGCCCCCGAAATCAGCGGCGACACGGTGCTCGAATTCGACGAGTTCTCAGTGCCCGTACAGCTTCAGGTGGCAACTGCCTGAAACTGAAGCGCCAACCGCCGGCTCCAAACCGGTGGTTGGCACACCGGCGCACAAAGCGCTGGGCCGGCCCCGAAATACGGCTCAAAAGGGCACAAACCGACCGCCAGAACATATACTGCCCGGCAATCAGTCGGGCTCCACGGCCATATGACCAAGTCTAAAAATCTTCGTC
Organism: Hymenobacter terrestris; assembly: GCF_013377905.1. Lineage (GTDB taxonomy): Bacteria > Bacteroidota > Bacteroidia > Cytophagales > Hymenobacteraceae > Hymenobacter > Hymenobacter terrestris. The sequence goes on along the minus strand of NZ_JABKAV010000003.1, from coordinate 61,461 downwards.
CCTTTGTGCTACGACAGGGGAGAGGGGCCAGGGCTGACAGGCTGTCAGTACCGGGCCTCACTTCTCACTTCTAACTGCTCACTTCTCCTGAATGAAGTACTGGAAATACTACCTCGTGGCGCTGCTCGTCATCGTCATCGACCAGCTCTCGAAATGGGCCGTGCACCGCTACATGCCCATGGGTATGGCCGGCGAAATCCCCGTGTTCGGCGACTGGTTTAAGCTGCACTACACGCTGAATCCGGGAATGGCTTTCGGCGTAGAGCTGCCCGAGCCTTATGGCAAGCTGCTGCTCACCACGTTCCGGCTGGTAGCCGTAACGGGCATCAGCTACTACATCTACCGCCTCTGGAAGCAGCACGCGCCCAATGCCCTCATGATTTGTATTGCCCTTATTCTGGGCGGGGCCATCGGCAACCTGGTTGATTCCATTTTCTATGGGGTTGTATATAATAACGCGCCTTTTGGAGCCCCTACGCCCTGGCTACACGGGCAGGTGATTGACATGCTCTACGTGGATATCTACGAAGGAATTCTGCCTTCTACCTGGCCGCTGGTGGGCGGCTCGCACCTCTCGCTCTGGCCCATCTTCAACATTGCTGATGCTGCCATTTTCGTGGGTGTAGCGCTGATTCTGCTGTTCCAGAACCGTTTCTACGGCGAGCATTTCGAGGCTGCCGAGGCGGAAGAGCGCGCCGCCAAAGAGGCCGCTCAGGCCCACCGCGACGCGGAGGCTTCGGGAGTAGCGTAGTATTAGAACGTCATTCAGAGCGCAGCGAAGAATCTCACGTGCTGACGTTAGGTTACTGCTACAGTGGCAGCACGCGAGATTCTTCGCTGCGCTCTGAATGACAATACCCATAAACGGCCCGCCTCATGGCGGGCCGTTTGCGTGTCGGACCAACCAGCGCTTCGCCCGTTATCTTTACCCCATGCCCGCTCCCATTCTCTCCGTCCGCGACCTGACCATCGACTTTCACAGCCACCGTGGCAATACGCGGGCCGTGGAGGGCATATCGTTTGATTTGCACCGGGGCGAGACGCTGGCCATTGTGGGCGAATCTGGCTCGGGCAAGTCGGTTACCTCGCTGGCGCTGATGGGGCTGGTACCCATGCCGCCCGGCCGCATTGCGAGCGGCGAGGCTAGGTTTCAATCGGAGGCGCTGGGCGAGGTAGACCTGCTGCAGCTCACCGATGCGCAGCTACGACAGGTGCGCGGCAACGACATCGGGATGATTTTTCAGGAGCCCATGACCTCGCTGAACCCCGTGTACCACTGCGGCCCCCAGGTGGTGGAAGCTTTGCGGCTGCACACCGACCTGAGCGAAAAGGAGGCCCACGTCCGCACCGTCGAGCTGTTCACGATGGCCCGCCTGCCCCGGCCCGAAAAGATATTCGCCAGCTACCCCCACGAAATCAGCGGCGGCCAGAAGCAGCGCGTGATGATTGCCATGGCTATGGCCTGCAACCCCGCTCTGCTGATAGCTGACGAGCCTACCACGGCCCTCGACGTAACCGTGCAGGCCCAAGTTCTCCGCCTCATCGACGAGTTGCGCCGCGAGCACAACACGGCCGTCATCTTCATCACCCACGACCTAGGCGTGGTAGCTGAAATAGCCGACCGGATTATGGTGATGTACCGGGGCCGCGTGGTGGAGCAGGGGCACGTGCTCGACATCTTTACTAACCCCCAGCACCCCTACACCAAGGGCCTGCTGGCCTGCCGCCCAAAACTTTCGGTAGGCCGCAAAAAACTTCCCGTAGTAGCCGATTTCATGCAGGAAACGGCCGATGGAGGGTTTATTTCCACTGAAAGCGCCACTGCGCAAGTAATTGAGGCTGAAACGGCTGCTGAAGCTGGACCATTACCTGCCAGCGGAGCCGATACCACCAAAATGTTTCCCGTGGAACATTCTGTTTCACGCTCAGAAACCCCGCATTTTAGCCTCGAATTAGCTCCCTCGGCTGAATCGGGCCTACCGTTGCCACTTACTGCTGGCCCGCCAACGCAGGCTTCGCAGACAGCTCAGGCGGATCTTGTACCTTCCGCGTCTCAGGGCTTAGGCACTGGTTTAGTCAGCGCCTCGCAGGACAACGGGGGAGACACAGCCAACGAAAATTCTAAAACTGCCGCTGCTGCGCCTCACTCCGTAGCTCATGGTTTCAACTTTGGGAAACTGGAAGATACTGCTCGCAACCCTCTGCTCCAAGTGGAGAACCTGCAGGTATACTTTCCGATTCGTAAAGGCTTTTTCAACCGGAAGCCGGAGTTTGTGCGGGCCGTGGATGGCGTGAGCTTTGCCATTTATCCGGGCGAAACTGTCGGGCTGGTGGGCGAATCGGGTTGCGGCAAAACCACGTTGGGCCGGGCGCTGCTGCGGCTGGTGGAACCAACGGCCGGCCGCATCCTGTTTGGAGGCGACGATTTGGCCACGCTGCCGGCCGAAGCTCTGCGGCGGCGGCGGCGCGATTTTCAGATGGTTTTCCAGGACCCCTACGCCGCCCTCAATCCTATGCTGACGGTTGGCGAGGCCATCTGGGAGCCTATGCGGGTGCATGGTGTAGGCGGCAGCGGCGAGCAGCAAAAGGCCCGAGTGCTGGAGCTGCTGCGTACGGTGGGCCTGCGCGAGGAGCACTTTATGCGCTACCCGCACGAGTTCAGCGGTGGCCAGCGTCAGCGCATCTGCATTGCCCGTGCTCTGGCCCTGCAACCTAAGTGCATCATCTGCGACGAGTCGGTTTCGGCCCTCGACGTGTCGGTGCAGGCGCAGGTGCTAAACCTGCTCAACGACCTCAAACGCGAGTTCGGCATCACCTATCTATTCATCACCCACGACCTCTCGGTGGCCCGGTTTATGAGCGACCGGCTGCTAGTTATGCGCCAAGGCCAAATAGTGGAAAGCGGCCCCGCTGCCGACATCTACGCTAACCCCCAACACGAGTACACCCGTCAGCTGCTGGCCGCCATTCCCCGCGACTCGCCGGCCGATATCTGTGCCGCCGTGGCCAGCCGGGCCCATTAGGAGGCTACACAGAGCGCAATAAAGCATGACATTCTATTAACCCCGATATAGTTATTCCCCGTTATATTACGTAGTATCTTACGGCGGCCGCTGTGCCGCTTCCTTTTTCAATTTCCCGAAGGCATTTCATCCCACGCCTTCCCCTCATTCAACCTCTGCCGCCTGAGAAAACGACAATACCGGCGGCCCGACTACATGAAACAACCCTCTCAATCGGCCCCCCGCGCCTCCCGCGCGAAGGCCACTTCTACCGAGCCCGCGGCCGCCGCGGCCCTTATCAGCCAGGACCAGATTATGCGGATTTTCCGCGACAACCCCGGCAAAGTCCTCACCTACCGCCAGCTCTCGCGCCGCCTTGGTGTAACCACTAAAGACCAGCGTGAAGTAGTGTTTGCCCACCTGCGCGAGTTGCGTGAGCAAAAGCAGCTGCTGCTGATCCAGAACGACGAATACCGCCTGACCGATGAAGCTCAGGAGGAATTGGCTACTGCCCCTAAAGGACGTCGTAAGGGTGGCAAAAAGGGCGAAGCTGACGAAGAAACAGATGCTGTTGCCAAACCCGTTGCCGAGCCCGGCGAACTGCCGTCTGGCAAGAAGCTACCCCGCGGCGGCCGGGTTGTCGAAAGCGAATTTGGCCAGGATCCCGTGGTACACCGCCGCCGTGAGGCCGGCTTCGACTTTGCCGATGCCGATGACCCGCAGGCCCCGCGCCGCCGCCGCGAGAGCGGGGGCGACACCATTGTGGGCACCGTGGCGCTGGCTACCGAGAAGTACGCCTTCGTGATTAGTGAGGAGACGGAAAACGATGTGCGCGTGTTCACCGACCGCCTGCGCTTTGCCATGCAGGGCGATACCGTGCGCCTACGCCTGCGCGGCTCCCGCGACGGCCGCCCGGTGGGCGATGTGGTGGAAGTGCTCGACCGTAAGCGCCCCGAGGTAGTGGGCCGCCTGCAGATTCGCGACCACGTGGCCTTCGTGAAGGCCGACAACCGCAAGATGTACTTTGATGTGTACGTGAGCCAGGATGACCTGAACGGCGCCGAGCACGGCGACAAGGTGCTGGTGCACGTCACCGAGTTTCCGGAGGATGGCTCCGACCGTTCGCCGGCCGGCGTAGTGGTGCGCAGCTTCGGCCAGGCTGGTGGCAACGAAGCCGAAATCAACGCCATCATGGCCGAGTTCGGACTGCCGTTTGAATTTCCAGCTGAGGTGGAAGCCGATGCCCAGGCAATGCCCGCCACCATTTCAGAAGAAGAAATTGGGCGCCGCCGTGACTTCCGTGACATCACCACCTTCACCATCGACCCAGCCGATGCCAAGGACTTTGATGATGCGCTTTCAATCCAGCAGCTCGAAAACGGGCACTGGGAGATTGGGGTGCACATTGCCGACGTGACGCATTACGTGCGCCTCGATACGGCCTTGGAAAACGAGGCCCGCAGCCGCGCTACTTCAGTGTACCTCGTGGACCGCGTGATTCCGATGCTGCCCGAGCACCTGAGCAACGGCCTCTGCTCGCTGCGGCCCAACGAGGACAAGCTGACGTTTTCGGCCGTGTTCGAGCTCGATGAGAACGGCAAGCTGTACTCCACCTGGCTGGGCAAAACCGTTATTCACTCCGACCGCCGCTTTGCTTACGAAGATGCGCAGGAGCGGATTGAGGGTCTGGAATCGGACTACACCCAGGAGGTGCAGCTGATGAACCGCATTGCCAAGAAGCTGTGCGCGGCCCGCTTCAAGCAAGGCGCCATCAGCTTCGAAACGCAGGAAGTGAAGTTCCGCCTTGATGAGGACGGCAAGCCGCTGGGCGTGTATGTGAAGGAGCGCAAGGACGCCCACAAGATGATTGAGGAGTTCATGCTGCTGGCCAACCGCAAGGTGGCCGAGTTCGTCTTCAAGCTGAAGAAAACCAAGCCACGCTTTACCATGGTGTACCGGGTGCACGACTCGCCCGACCCCGAGCGCCTGCAGAACTTCGCCCTGTTCGCCAAGAAATTCGGCTACCACCTGGAGCTGAAAGACGTGCAGAAGCTGAGCACCGAACTCAACGACCTGAACGTGGAAGTGGTGGGCCGCCCCGAACAGAACGTGCTCCAGACGCTGGCTATCCGCACCATGGCCAAGGCCACCTATACTACCGACCCGCGCGGACATTTCGGCCTGGCTTTCGAGCACTACTCGCACTTCACTTCGCCCATCCGTCGCTACCCCGATATGATGGCCCACCGCCTGCTGGAACACTACCTCGACGGCGGCAAGAACGTGGAAATGGAGCCGATAGAGGAGGAGTGCAAGCACTCGTCGGAGCGCGAGAAACTGGCTGCCAGCGCCGAGCGCGCCAGCATCAAGTTCAAGCAGGTTGAGTTCCTGCAGGACCACATCGGCGAGCAGTTCACCGGCGTGGTGTCGGGCCTCACCGAGTGGGGCATGTACGTGGAAATTGCCGAGAACAAGTGCGAGGGCATGATCCGCATCAGCGACATTCCCGGCGACAACTTCGAGCTCGACAAGGACAACTACCGCCTCGTGGGCCAAGGCAGCAAACGCATTATCCAGTTCGGCGACGAGCTGCAGGTGGAAGTGAAGGCTGTGAACCTGCTTGACCGCACCATCGACTTCGCCCTGGTAGACGACCGCCCCGACGACGTGAAGCAGCGCGAGCAGCAGGAGCGTCGCGACAATGGCGGCGGCCGCCCTCCCCGAGGCAGCAGCCGCGGCGGTAAATCGGGCGGTGGTGGTGGCCGTAGCGACGGCAAGAACAGCAGCAACAGCGCCAGCGGCCGCTCCGACAGCAAGGGCAGCAAAGGCGGTGGCGGTAAAAGCGGCGGCAGCAAGCGTCGTCGGTAGCTAAAGCCTAAGTTAAACGAGAAGCCCCTGTTACCGGCAACGGTAGCAGGGGCTTTTTGCTTCCGGAGCCTGCCGCCTACTTGAACTCCATCGGCACCGTCAGCACCATATCGACGGGCTGCCCGCCGCGCTTGCCCGGCGTGAAGGTGTTTGATCGGCTTACTGCCGCTACTGCCGCGGCATCGTAGGCCGGGTTCAGGCCCCGGACCGGCACTACCCCGATGCCAGATAAAGCCCCTGATGCCAGCACCGTGAACTGCACCATTATCTGCCCACGCTGTCGGGGGACGGGCGGGCGTTTCAGGTTCCTGCTGATGACTGCGTACATGGCCTACGCCCCGCCCGGGAAATTCGGCACCGTCTGCACCCGCACGTATCTGCCCGTCGTAAGCGCCACCGAATCGGGGGCGGCGGGAGTTGGCGGGGTAGCCTTTGGGGCTGTTGGCTGCTGATTCGTTTTGCGGGGCAGTGGCACGATGGGTGCGGGTGGGCGAGCGTCCCAGCGGTTGTAGGAGTTCTGGGCTATGGCTATTGCCGGAAGTAGCAGCCAAACAAGCAGCAGGAGCAGGGGTTGGGTTCTCATGCCAGGGAAGATACGAAGTTGGGCGAGGTAACGCTTCCCGCAACCCGCCGTACCTTTCCCTGCTCAATCTGACCCCTGCATGGACCTTTCTTTCTTCACTGATAAACTTAACGTTGGCCTCACCGACCTGCGCTACGGGCAAGAGCCGACGAGCCTCTACGAGCCTATCCGCTACATCATGAGCCTCGGCGGCAAACGTATCCGGCCGGTGCTGGCTCTCATGGGCGCCCACCTGTTCACCAACGAGCTGGATGCCGTGGTGAAGCCTGCGCTGGCCACCGAGGTCTTCCACAACTTCACCCTGCTTCATGATGACCTGATGGACCAGGCGCCGCTGCGCCGCGGCCAGCCCACGGTGCACGAAAAATGGAACCCCAACGTGGCCATCCTGAGTGGCGATGTGATGCTGGTGCGCGCCTACGAGCTGCTGTTCGATATGCCGCCGGCGCTGCTGGCTCCGCTGTTGCGCCGCTTCTCACAAACCGCCGCCGAAGTCTGCGAGGGTCAGCAGTGGGATATGGAGTTTGAAACCCGCACCGACGTTAGCATCGCGCAGTACCTGGACATGATTCGGCTGAAAACGGCCGTGCTACTGGGCTTCGCGCTGGAGTTGGGTGCCCGACTCGGTGGTGCTTCAGAAGTAGATGCCGACCACCTGCGCCAGTTCGGCGTGGATATCGGCCTGGCCTTCCAGCTGCGCGACGACCTGCTCGACGTGTACGGCGACGCGGCCACCTTTGGCAAGCGCGTGGGCGGCGACATCCTGGCCGACAAAAAAACCTTTCTGCTGCTCACTGCGCAGGCCCAGGCCAGCCCCGCCCAGCAGGCCGTGCTGGCCCAACATGTCGGCCAGCCGGTAATGCATGAGGAAGCGAAGGTTGCCGCCGTGCGCGCCATCTACGACGAGCTCGAAATCCGCCCCCAGACTGAAGCGCTTATCAACGACTACTTCGTGGACGCCCTGCAGCATCTGGAGCGCGTGGCGGCCCCCGAATCGCGCAAAAAGCCTCTGCACCAGTTGGCCCTGCAGTTGCTGGAACGCGAGCAGTAGAAAGAGGAAGCCGAAAGAGCAGTTAGCAATAAGCGGTGTCATGCTGAGCGCAGCTGGAGGCGTAGTCGAAGCATCTCTACTGCTTCTTTGCAATGGCCTTGATTAGCGTTGCGGTAGAGATGCTTCGACTGCTGATCCGCCTTCGCTCAGCATGACACCGCTCTTTTTCCAACCCTCCTATCCATCATATCATCCAACCCATTCCCATCACCCCTTATTTCCCTGAATGGAATTTTCCGCCACCCTTGTGCTGGCCGTAATTACGGTCGGTATTTCGCTCTACGCTTGGTCGAATCCCGATTTTCTGGAAAGCTGGATTCTGGAGCCCTATGTGGTGCGCCGCCGCAACGAATGGTACCGCTTCCTCACCTCGGGCTTTCTGCACGCCGACTTCACCCACCTGCTCTTTAATATGATTGCCTTCTACTCGTTCAGCCGGGTAGTCGAAACTATTTTCGGGTATGCCTTCGGCCCTACTATGGGGTTGTTGTGGTACCTGCTGCTGTACTTGGGCGGCATCATTGTGTCTGATATTCCAACGTATCTGCGCCACCGCAACGACCCCGGCTACCGTTCGCTCGGGGCTTCAGGTGGCGTGTCGGCGGTGGTGTTTTCGGCTATTCTGTTCAATCCGGCGGCCGGCCTCTACATTTTTCCTATTCCCTTCGAAATCCCAGGCTTCCTCTTTGGCCTCCTCTACCTGGGTTATTCCTACTACATGAGCCAGCGCCAGGGCGACAACATCAACCACGATGCCCACTTTTACGGCGCACTCTATGGCGTTTTACTTACGCTGGTGCTGATTCCGCGAGCCGCGAGTATTTTCCTGGAGCAAATCCAGTTATATGTTGGTAAATATCTGTAAATCAATTAGTTGTCATGCATTATTGCGAATTTTCAATATCCATTTTGAGTTCGTTGCGTAAAGGGGCCCATAACTCTCCAATCTTAACCTTTCCCTGCCATGAACGCCATCAACACGCTCACCAAACGCCTGCCCGGTGCCGGCCTGCTCCTCTCGCTGCTCACAGTTTCGTTGCTTACGTCGTGCAGCCGCTTCAACACCGACGGCAGCCTAGCCACCTGGGGCTATATCATTCTGGCCCTCGATGTATTCGCCCTCTTCGACATCTTCCGTCAGAACTGGGGCCTCGGCAAGAAAATTCTTTGGGCAGCCATCGTGTTCTTCTTCCCGCTGGGTGGTCTGATTCTCTACTTCCTGTTCGCAGGTCGTGGTAAATCCAGCACCTAAACCGTTTTAATCTCAACAGAAAGCCCCGCTGTACTTTGGTACGGCGGGGCTTTCTGTTTGCAACGATGTTGGAGATAGTGAGGTTACTTGCCTCCTACCAACCGGCGCTTTTCCATGCGCGCCACATGCTGCAGAATAGCACCGGTGTTCGTGATTTCGGTGGCCTGCCAGTAGTCATCGCGCTTGCGCATTTTCACTTCGAGCACCAGCGTGGTGTCGTAACGGGGCTGGCTGAATTTCAACCCTACCAACGCCTGCTCACCCTCTTCGCGCGAGTAGGCAACACCATAGAACTTGCTGTTTTCGCCCACCACTTTGCTGGCCAGCCCCATCATCGACACGTTCACCAGCCGGTTGGGCGCAGCGGCGGCAGCCGCTTCTGCCGAGCCGGTTTCTATGTAGCGCTGCACCTCCTTGCGAGCGGCCTGGGCCAGCTGGGGCTTAAGCAGGCGCAGGGCCCCCGTCATGGCCATGCCGCCGGGATTGAGTACGCCCAGCGCCGAACCGTTCTTGGCCACATCGTCTACCAGGTTGCCCGTAACGCTGTTCACATCCACGTACCGCTCGAAGGCCGCCGGGTCGTGGTCGTCGATGGCCTGGTAAGCCTGCATGAGCGAGTACTCGGGCGCGGTGCGCACTTTATAGAAGTACAGGTAGGCACCAACCGCTACGGCCACCAGTACAATCAGGATGATAAGCTTTTTCATGGAGTGAAGCAGGTAAACGAAGTGAGCTAAGGAGATATAAAGGCAAAAATAGCCCGATTTCCTCACGCTCAGGCGCTGCCTACGTAAGCAGCAAGGCCAAGCGCACCGCCGCGCCCGGCGTTATGCTGCTGCTTATGCTGAAGCCTCAACCCGGGCGCTTTCCCGAAGTTCACGGACACCGTGGTTGCCGCGGACTGCGGCCCGAGAATACCTTGCCCGCTTTCCGTGAAGCCCTCCGCCTGGGTGTCGATGCGGTAGAACTGGACGTGGTCATTTCGGCCGACCGGCAGGTGATAGTGTCGCACGAGCCCTGGATGTCAGCCGCCATCTGCCGGCTGCCTTCCGGCCAGCCCATCGCGCCCTCCGAAGCCCGCCAGCACAACCTTTACCAGCTGCCCTACGCCCGTATCCGGCAGTACGACTGCGGCCTGACACGCCACCCCAGTTTTCCGGAGCAGCAGTCCGAGCCGGCCTTCAAGCCGCTGCTGCGCGAAGTTGTGGCCGACCTCGAAAACCTGTCCCGGCAGCTGGGCCGCGGCCCGGTGAAATACAGCGTCGAAATCAAAAGCGAGCCGGCCCACGACGGTCTGTTTCAGCCACCACCCGCCGAATTGCTGGCGTTGGTTCTGGCCGAGCTTCAGGCGCTGCAAATTATGCACCGCACCACGCTACTTTGCTTCGATAAGCGCATCCTGCAGCTGGCCCACCACGCGGTACCCGCGCTGCCCTTGTGCCTGCTCATCGAAGATGCCCTGCTGCTGGCCGAGCACCTAGCGGTGCTAGGCTTTACCCCAACTGTCGTTGGTCCCGACTTCCGGCTGCTGACGCCCGCGCTGGCTGCAGAGCTGGCCGGGCAGTGTATCCACTTAGTGCCTTGGACTGTGAATGAGCCGGCCGATCTGCGGGCAGTGCTGGCCCTGAATCCCTGGGGCATTACCACCGACTACCCCGACCGGCTTCTGGCACTTCGTTAGCGCTTTGTGCCAAAGGGAGTAATAGGTGCTTTGCCTAACGTGTTACAAAATTGCTGTAATGTATCATGTGTAACGTCCGCCATCTTTGCGTTACATTGTCTCATTACATTGTTAGAGCGTACGATTTTGTTGTATTGTATCAGTGTATCATTATAACATGTTCGTACGTTTTGGTAACGTAGAATGTATTGTACATATTTACATCTCGAATTCCTTTACACCCTTTATCTATGCCGCACCAGGGCGAAACACTGCAGGATGCTATTAAAAACAGCGGAATATCCATTACACGGATAGTGGACGACCTGGGTATTACACGTCCGACAATGTATCGTAAGTTCAAGGAACGTGAGCTTGATTACACCTTTGTAAAGCGAGTAGGCGAAATTATCGGACACGACTTCAGTAACGATTTTACGATTGCACAACAAACTGATATTTCGTTTAATGTTACAAGTGTCCCTAAAAATGTAACGAATGCGTCCGATGGCGCTAGCATTTCTCGTTCGGTCGTTACAGTTAGTGCCGGTGTTGATAGTTTAAAAGACCTAATGCAGCTTCAGCAGAAGTACATCGCCCTGCTAGAGGCTTACAACGAGCTACTCTTGAAGGTGTACGGTCCGAAGTAGGACAAAAGTGTTCCACGTGAAACATTTCTGTTTCGCCTTCTTTGCGCATCGATGATACAATGCTAGATGAACTGCGCTCTATAAGGCCTCGTCTGGCAAACCAGCCGCAGAGGACAGCTGTTCGTTCGTCTGTTCCAAGTCGGCGTTAGCAGGTCCTTTGAAGAGGGAAGAGAAGTAGCAAAGTGACTGTTTTGTAACCGAGCCGGACAGGGTAGGAGAGGGGTTGGGTGGCACGGTGGAAGCGCTAGCTTTGCACAATCCCTGTTCGCTTAAACTGTCGGCTTATGCCCCCGTTTGTACTTCCCGCTTACCGCTCCGTTTCCTACTCGCGCGTCACGCTCACCGAGCTGATGATCCCATCGTATGCCAACTTCGGTGGCAAGATTCACGGAGGTATTCTGCTCTCACTGATGGATAAAGTTGCCTACGCCGCCGCCTCCAAACACGCCGGCACCTACTGCGTAACCGTGAGCGTAGATGGCGTGAATTTCATGCAGCCGGTGGAAGTAGGCGAGCTGGTGTCGCTGCTGGCATCAGTGAACTATGTGGGGCGCACCTCGCTGCTGGTAGGCATCAAGGTAACGGCCGAAGACGTGCGCACTGGCCTGATGAAACACACCAATACAAGCTACTTCACCATGGTAGCCAAAGACGAGGCTGGCCAGCCTACCCAAGTGCCCGGCTTAGAGTTGGAAACCCGCGACGACGTGCGTCGCTTCCAGGAAGCCATCAAGCGCCGACAGTTTCAGCAGCAGTACCGTGAACAGTTCGATAATGCCCGCACCAGCCTAGCAGTAGATGACCAGATGGGGTTGCTGGATGGGGAGCGGTGCCGCATTGCCTACCACAGCAGCTGAGCGGCCACAGCGCAGCGGAGGGCGTGGCGCACATATACAGGCTCATTGCCTTAAGAGTGCGCCTGGCTCGGGTATCATGCAGGAACTACCTGAGCATATCTGCGCACCACTAGCAGTTGCTCGCTATTGGATGGAAGAAGTATGCCTTATGGTGCAGAAAGAAGCACCGACGACCTGAATCCGTTTAGGCTGGATGGCATGGTAAGAGCATGGATTGCTGTAGCAGAGCAATACTGCCCACTGCCTCTCTGCTGCCTGGGCGGGGAGTTGCCGTGCCCTCGCAGTAAAGGCAGCAACCATAAAAGCGGGTACTGCTAAGCGGGACTCTATATCTATAGCTCGGCTATAGGAAGACGACTTCTTTGATAATGTCCTCGCCAACTTCGGCGTTGAGATTGGCCAACACTTTGGTCTTGGCCATTATCAGTTCATGCTTAAGGGGGGCCGAGGATAGGCGCACAAATAGCTTGTTGTTGCTCACGTAGAGCTGCTGGGTTTTCAGGGCCACGGCCTTGCCCATCACCTTCTCCCAGCTGGCCACCACTGTTACTTCGTTCAGCTTACCCTGCAGGCGGTAGGCGCGCAGCATGGACGTGATGCTGTCTTTAAGCGAGACAATGTCGGCCTTGCGAGAATTTTCGGGAGCGTAAGGTTTTTTGTAAGCCATTGCAGTAAGTTAACGCGCGAAGAAAGCACCCCGCTGGCTAACTCAACAAAGATACCCCGCCCGCCGGCTACAACCGCGTCACGGTACCGGCATCTACCCGGAACCGGCGGATATCTTCCGACAGCTCGGCCAGCACCCTATCGGTGCGTTCGAGGTGGGTGTCGGTCAGGAAAATCTGGCCGAAGGTGTGGTTAGCCACTAGCTGCATCAGGCGCGTGATTCGCTTCTCATCGAGGCGGTCGAAAATGTCGTCGAGCAGCAGCAGCGGCTTCTGGTGCTGGCGCTCGGCCAGTAACTCAAACTGGGCCAGCTTGAGAGCAATGACGAACGACTTCTGCTGGCCCTGCGAGCCGTAGCCTTTCACCGGCTTGTCATCCATCAGGAAAGTGAAGTCGTCGCGGTGGGGGCCGGTGGTGGTGCGCTGCAGCGTCAGGTCGCGGCGCTCCTGCAGCCGCAGCAGCTTGCCGAAGTCGGCGCCGGGTAGCTCGCTTTTATAGGTGAGCGTAACCTGCTCCTGACCATCGGCGAGCTGGGCATAATGGCGCTGGAAGAGCGGCTCGAACCCAACCAGGAACTCCTGGCGGCGCTGCACCAGCTGCTCGCCCAGTGGGGCCAGCTGCTCATCAATGGTCAGCAGGTAGTCGCGGTCGTAGCCAGCCTGGCGGTCGGCGGCCAGCTTGAGCAGGGCGTTGCGCTGCTTGAGCAGTTGGGTGTAGCGGATGAGCAGCTCCAGATACGCGTGGTCGAGCTGCGACATGAGGCTGTCGAAGTGCTTGCGCCGCTCCTCGCTGCCCTGCCGGATCAGGTCCGTGTCGTAGGGCGAGATGAGCACCACCGGATAGCGGCCGATGTGGTCGGACACCCGCTCATAAGGCTGCTTGTCATGAGTAACGCTTTTCTTCTGGCCCACCCGCAGACTGCACTGAATGGTTTCGGCCGGCGCCTCATCGGGCCGGTCGGCGAACCGGCCGCGTACCACAAAGAACTCCTCGCCTTGCCGGATGCTCTGGGTATCGGCTTGGGTAAAGGCGCTCTTGGTGAGCGAGAGGTAATGGATGGCGTCGAGCAGGTTGGTTTTGCCACTGCCATTGTCGCCGATAAAGCAGTTGATGTGCGGGGAAAAGGCGAGCTGAGCTTCTTCGTAATTCTTGAAGAAGAGCAGATGAAGGTTCTCCAGGTTCATGCGCGGGGTTCGGACATTGCAATCCTTTTACGTACTTTCGCCTCCCAAACGCGAACAATCGAAACTAAGATGGCGGAGACGAAAGTACAGGCTGCGGCTAAGGCTTCCAATTCGGCGAAGAAAACGTCGGCAACCAAAGCGCCCGCTAAGGGTAAGGCCAAGGTGGAAACCGCCCAGCAGCCCCAGAACGTGAAAACGGCGGTGAACAAAGAAGCCAAGGCCGCTACTGATGGGCCCAAAGCCTCGTCGCCGGCCACACCCGAATATTCCAAGGAAACCTACCTGACCTGGTATGAGCAGATGGTGCTCATGCGCAAGTTCGAGGAGAAGGCCGGGCAGTTGTACGGCCAGCAGAAGATTAAAGGCTTCTGTCACCTCTACATCGGCCAGGAGGCCTGCGTAGCCGGTACCGTGTCGGCCCTGACCAAGGACGACAAGCACATCACCGCCTACCGCGACCACGCCCACCCGCTGGCGCTGGGCACCTCGCCCAACGCCATCATGGCCGAGCTGTATGCCAAAGCCACCGGCTGCTCGAAGGGCAAGGGCGGCTCGATGCACATCTTCGATAAGGAAGTAAACTTCATCGGTGGCCACGGCATTGTGGGCGCGCAGGTGCCGATGGGTGCGGGCATTGCCTTCGCCGAGAAATACAACAAGACCGGCAACCTATGCGTCTGCTCGATGGGCGACGGTGCCGTGCGCCAGGGCGCCCTGCACGAGGCCTTCAACATGGCCATGCTCTGGAAGCTGCCGGTTATCTTCGTGATTGAGAACAACGGCTACGCCATGGGCACCTCGGTGCAGCGGACCTCTAACGTCACGGAGCTGTATACGCTGGGCGAGTCGTACGACATGCCTTCGGAGCCGGTGAATGCCATGAACGTGGAGGAAGTGCACGAGGCCGTATCCCGCGCCGCCGAGCGGGCCCGTGCCGGCGAAGGCCCCACGCTGCTGGAGTTCAAAACGTACCGCTACAAGGGCCACTCGATGAGCGACCCGGCCAAGTACCGCACCAAAGACGAACTGGAGGATTACCGCTCGCGCGACTCCATTGAGGCCGTGCGCCACACCATCCTCACGCACAATATGGCCACCGAGGCCGACCTGGAAGCCATCGACGAGAAGATAAAGGCTCAGGTGCAGGAGTCGGTGGAGTTTGCCGAGAAGTCGGACTACCCGACTGCCGACGAGCTTTACCACGACGTGTACGTGCAGCAGGACTACCCATACATCCGCGACTAAGCAACCGGACGATTTTCCGGCCGCATTCAGTGGCCCCTTTTTCGAGCAACCTCCATGTCCAAGATTCCTTTTACGGGTAAAAGCCAGCAGAATCGCCCGCAGCGTGTCGTCAGCACCGACCCACTCGCTCCTGCGCAAGCCTACAACCCCGAGCACCCGCTGATGGAAGACCCCAACGCACTGGCCATGCGGCTGGTGGAGTCAGAGGATTTCGTGCGCCGCAATAAGAACGTGCTGCTGGGCCTGCTGGCCGTAGTAGTACTGGCCGTGGCGGGTGGCTTCGGCTACTACCTGTGGCGCAACTCGCAGAATGAAAAAGGGCAGGCGGCCATGTTCCAGGCGGTAAGCTACTGGGAGGCCGACTCGTTGCAGAAGTCGTTGAAAGGCGACGGCCGTAACCTGGGTCTGGAGCGCGTGGTTTCGGAGTACGGTGGATCTGATGCCGGCAACCTGGCCAGCTTCTACGCCGGCGTGGCTGCCCTCAAGCAAGGCCAGTACAAGGCGGCCATCGACTACCTCGAAGACTTCAGCGCCGACGATTACTTGGTGCAGGCCCGCGCCTACTCGCTGATTGGCGATGCTCACTTGGAGCTCAACCAGCCCAAGGAAGCCGCTGACTACTACAACAAGGCCGCCAACTACAATGCCAACGAGCAATTCTCGCCCGCTTACCTGCTCAAGGAAGGCACGGCCCGCGAAGTAGCCAAGGATTACGCCGGCGCCATTACGGCCTACGATAAAATCCTGACCGCCTACCCCGCTGCCGCCGAAGCCAACGAAGCCAAGCAGTACAAGGCCCGCGCCGAAGGTCTGAACGGCAAGTAGGTTTCTGTAGCCATTTGTTTGAAATAGGGTACAAGTGCCTGATTTTAAGAACAATGTAAATAAAAAGGCGGCTTTCGGGCTGCCTTTTTACTTTATGTAGGTACTCAGGCGCTGAGACTATCTTTGTGGCTGGGCCACTCTCTTCAGTTCATAAGGCTGGCAGTCACCAATAAAAGCGTAAAGTGCTTTTCGAAAGCATCTTTCTGGAACAACGGCTAAGCAGCTAACCACTGACAGCTTATAGCTTAATCCTAATGGCAACCTCCCTCAAAAACCTGAGCGACTACACCTCCGACCACTTCGTTGACATCTCCGAGAAGTGCTTCGGGCTGGTAGTAGCCGAGTGGAACCGCGAAATCACCGACACGCTGGCCCAGGGCGCCTACGACACCCTGCTAAAGCACGGCGCCAAGCCCGAGAACATCTTCCGCAACACCGTGCCGGGCAGCTTCGAGCTGACGCTGGGGGCCCAGTTACTGGCCCAGCACGATGAGATTGACGCCGTAATCTGTTTGGGCGTAGTTATCCAAGGCGAAACCAAGCACGACGACTACATCTGCCACGCCGTGGCCAGCGGCATCACCAACGTAGGCCTCAAGTTCAACAAGCCCGTCATATTCGGGCTTGTAACCACCAACACCCTGGAGCAGGCCTGGGACCGGGCCGGCGGCAAGCACGGCAACAAGGGCGTAGAGGGCGCAGTAGCTGCTATCCATATGCTGGGTTTCTAAGTTCAGAAGCTGAGCTATCCCACCAGTTCCGGCGGTTGCTGCCCGTTAGTGCCAGTTCAGACCGCATCGGGTAAGGCGTTGCCACTTAGGCAGGGGTGACGCGCAATCCGCCGCAAAATCGTAGCTTTGCGGCCGATTACCGGCATTGAGCGGGTGCGGAGGTCGTGCATTTTGGTTTCCGCCAAAGCGGCTGGGTAAACCAATTCGATTCTGTTGCTGTTCGGCTTACTTGGCTTAGCACCCAGATGTGCCAGCCAGTCGGTGTCACTTTCAACCAGCCTCCCCAATCCCACCCCTCTCACTATAATCTTCCTTTACAATCATGAGTGAAGCACCCCTACGCTATTCCAAGGAAGAACTGGCCGAGTTCGAGCAAATCATCCAGGACAAGCTTACTGCCGCCCGCAAGGAGGTTTCTTTTATCAAGGAAACCCTGAGCCGCAAAAACGATATGGGTACCGACAACACGGCTTCTTCATCGAAGGTGCTGGAAGACGGCGCCGACACGGCTGAGAAGGAAAGCATGAACCAGTTGGCGTCGCGCCAGATGAAGTTCATCCAGCAGCTCGAAAACGCGCTGGTTCGCATTAAGAACGGTACCTACGGCGTATGCATCGGCACCGGCAAGCTTATCCAGAAGGAGCGCCTGCGCGCCGTACCGCACACCCAGCATTCAATTGAGGCCAAAATGGCCCGTCGCGACTAAACTGAAGCTTAGGGCTTAGTGGGTAGTGCTTAGTCAGAGACGATATTATCTCTATTGGGCATCCTCGGCTAAGCGCTAGGCGCTAAACAACCCGGTAGCCCGGACTGGCTGCCTGAACTCCGCCCCGCGCGGAGCCGGGCTGCTAGTCCGGGCACTGTTTTCCCCGGAGCTTCGTTTATAAGCTCTCCCGAATCATTCATCTGTACCGTAGCGATACGGCACGCACGCTTTACCACCATGGGTAAGAAACACCACTCCGACGACGCGCCCAAGGGCCGCGGCCGCTTCTCCAGCTCCAGCCGGCCTACGAGCCGCGACGCGGGCAGCAAATTCATTCAGCCCGGCCAAGAGCGGGCCAACCGCGACCAGGCTCGCGGTGGTTCCGGCGGCGACGACTCGCGGCGCGGTGGCGACCGGCCCGCCTTTGGCGGACGCCCGGCGGAGGGTGGCTACGGCGGCCCGCGCAAGTTTGGCAACGGCGGCGGCAGCTTCGGTGGCCCACGTAAATTTGGCAACAGCGGTGGCGGTAGCTTCGGTGGCCGCGATGAGCGCCCGGCCCGCGACAACCGCTTCGGTGGTAGCCGCGACGAGCGTCCGGCTCGTGACAGCCGTTTTGGCGACTCGCGCAGTGCCGGCCGTGGCGACGACCGCCGCGACCAGCGTGATGAGCGCCGCGACGAGCGGCCCGTGCGCAACTTCGAGGCCAAGCAAACCTGGAAGGGCCAGCCCTACCGCCGAGAAGATGGTGAGCAGTCGGTGCCCCGTGGACAGCCGGGTGAGCGAAACCGTAAATTCATTAAAGGCAACCCCAATGCCGTAGACGAGCCGCGCCAGGAAGCCCCGCGCCCACGGCCCCAGGAAGACCACTTGGGCTCGCGCGAGTACGGCCCCGACCGTCCGGTGCGCCCGGCCCGTTCCTTCGACCCCGACCGCCGGCCCGAGAGCCTCGCTCCGCAGCATCCCGATTTTTCGGATGATGCCACCTTCCGCGCTACCCGCCGGGCCGAAGAAGCCGGCAACCGGGAGCCACGCGAATCCGACGACCGAAAGCCCTCCGGCTTCGGGGGCGGTGCCAGTGGCGAGCGGCGCAGCAGCTTTGGCCGCGACGAGCGACGCAATGAGCGCCCCGACCGGCGTGACGACCGGCGCTCCGAGCGCCCAGCGGGTACTGACCGGCCCGCGCGACGCCCTGATGCGGATGCACCGCGTGGCGCCTTCGGGCGCGACGAGAAACGTGCGCCCCGTGAGGAGCGGCCCCGGCGTGCTTACGACGAGCGCCCCGGCCGCCCCGATGCGCCGGCTGCTGCCGCCGACTCGAACCAGGCCGGCAAACGCAAGCGTGGCGAGGCAACCGGCGAAGCGCCCGACTACAAGAACCTGCGCCATTACGACGAAGATAAAACCCGGGGCAACAAGCGCCGCCGCGAAGAGGAGGAGGACTCGGCCGAAGGCACGACGCGCCTCAACCGCTACATCGCCAACGCCGGCGTGTGCTCGCGCCGCGATGCCGATGCGCTGATTGCGGCGGGTGAAATAAAGGTAAACGGGGAAGTAGTGACGGAAATGGGCTACCAGGTGCAGCCCTCCGACACGGTGCAGTATGGCAAAACCAACCTGAGCCGCGAAAAGCAGGTGTACCTCCTGCTCAATAAGCCCAAGGACTTCCTCACCACCACCGACGACCCCGAAGGCCGCCGCACGGTAATGGAGCTCATCAAGAGCGCCTCGAAGGAGCGCGTGTTCCCGGTTGGTCGCCTCGACCGCAACACCACTGGTCTGCTGCTGTTCACCAACGACGGCGAAGTCGCCCAGAAACTTTCGCACCCTTCGCACCGCAACAAGAAAATCTATCAGGTGGAGCTTGACAAGCCCCTGACGGAAGAGGACCTGCGCCAGATTGCGGCCGGCGTGGAGCTGGAAGACGGCAAGGCGGAAGTGGACGACGTGGCTGTAGTGGCTGGCAACCCGCACTTCGTGGGTGTGGAAATCCACATTGGCCGTAACCGCATCGTGCGCCGCATATTCGAGCACTTGGGCTACGACGTGGTAGCGCTGGACCGGGTGCAGTACGCCGGCCTCACCAAGAAGGACCTGCCCCGGGGCAAGTGGCGCTTCCTCAACGAGAAGGAAGTTATCCGCCTTAAGTATTTCATGTAGGCAGGCAACCCTGGGAGCCTAAATAGGCTCCCGGAGATATCGACTGCCAGAAAAAACGTTATTCAGAGCAAAGCGAAGATTCTCGCTCGGGGCCGTTGCAAAAACACACCAACGGCTTCGCGCAGAATTCTTCGCTTTACTCTGAATAACGTTTTTTGGCTTCTCGCTACTTTTGGCTTTCAGCTACCAACCCCTCACTTTTCCCATTGCGCACACTCGCCCTCGATATTGGCAACACGGCCGTGAAATACGGCTGCTTTGAGCGGGATGAGCTGCTGGAGTGGGCCAGCGGGCAGACGCCAGCGCAGGTGCGGGCGGCGGTGCTGCGCCTGCAGCCTGAGCACGTAGTGGTGGCATCGGTGGCCGAGCCGACGGCTGTTTGGGCCGCCGAACTGCGGACGCTGGTACCGGGCCGGGTGCTGGAATTCGTGCCCGCCACCACGCCGCTACCCCTGGCCAACGCCTACGCCACGCCCCACACCCTGGGAGCCGATCGGCTGGCGGGGGCGGTGGGGGCAGCCTGGCTGCTGCCGGGCCGAGATATAGTAATTGTGGATGCCGGCACGGCCATCAAGTTCGATGTGGTGGAAGGCGGGCAGGTGTTCCGGGGCGGCAGTATTGCGCCGGGGCTGGCCATGCGGTTTAAGGCACTGCACGCGTTTACCGGGCGGCTGCCGTTGGTAGATCCGCCGGCCAATGCTACCGATGAGGTGCCCCTGACCGGCACCGACACCGAAAGCGCTATTCGCAGCGGCGTATTGAATGGGGCGGCTGCCGAAGTGGCCGGCTTGCTGGCCGCCTACGCTGCCCGCTACCCGAAGCTGGCCGTGGTACTGGCCGGCGGCGACGCACCATTTTTTCGTGCCCGCCTGAAAGGACCTATCTTTGTTGTTCCGGAGCTGGTTTTAATTGGGCTCCACCGAATTTTAGCACATCATGTCGCAACTTAATTTTGCTGGTCTGGCCGGCGGTTTTTCGCTGCTGGGCCTGCTGGCTGCCACGCCGGGGGCGCTGGGCCAGGGTCAGGGCTTGGGCAACTCGCCTTATTCGCGCCTGGGGCTCGGCGACGCCAGCCAGAACCTGGGTGGCGTGCGGCAAATGGGCATGGGCGGTACGGGCGTCGCAGCTCCGAACGGCACCAACGTCAACGAGCTGAACCCGGCGCTGCTGTATTATACCAACCGCACCACGTTCGAAGCCGGTTACACTGGCCAGTTCAAAACGCTGCGCAACAATGTAAGCAGCCAGCGCACCGGTACCGGCACGCTGGGCTACATAGCCCTGGCGGTTCCTATCAGCCGCAGCTGGGCCGGGGCCATTGGCCTCAAGCCCTACAGCACGGTCGACTATGAGTCGAAGACAGTGAATAACGGCGTGTCCAACGACCCGGATGCCCAGTTGGAGCGCCAGTACTTAGGTGACGGCGGCTTGGCGGAGGCCTACATGAGCCACGCGGTACGGGTGCGCAAAAACTTGGTAGTGGGCGTGTCGGCAGCTTATGTGTTTGGCAGCATCAACCAGCAGGCCAGCACCCGCGTGGGTACCGCTACGCTGCCCCTGGCACTGGCCAGCCGCTCCATTTACGAGCAGCAGGTGCGCTACACCGATTTCACCTTCCGCTCGGGGCTGCACTACCGCGGCAAGCTCAACGACAAGCTCAACTACAACGTGGGCGGGGTATACAGCTTCCAGAGCCAGCTCAACGGCGACCGAAGCACTAATATTCTGCGTGAAGATGCTGGCGGAGCCCTGATTAACGCCAGCGTGCTTAGCAGCGGCGAAAAGGGCAAAGCCCGCGTACCTGCTCTGTCGCAGGTGGGCATCAGCTTCGATAACAACCGCAACTGGAGCCTGAACCTCGACGGCAGCCGGCAACAATGGTCGCGCTTCAAGTCGTTTGGCCAGGAAGGTGGGCTGTCGAATATTGCGCTCAGCGACATCTACCGCGGGTCGATGGGGGGCGAATTTACGCCCGACCCCACGTCGGTTGATAATTACTTTAAGCGCGTTACGTATCGTGCCGGCCTGAGCGTGGCCCAGCTGCCGTACCGCCCCGGCGGCAACGTGCTGCTCGACCGGGCCGTGAGCTGGGGCTTTGGCCTGCCGCTGCCCTCGGCCTCCGCCCTCGATGCTACCACCGTCAGTCTGGGGTTCACCTATGGGCGGCGCGGCAACACCGATGTGCTCGTGCAGTCCGATGGCAGCAACGAGCGTAACGTGCAGGAAAGCTATATCCGGATGCAGCTGGGCGTGACGCTTAACAACCGCTGGTTCATCAAGCGCCGGATTGAGTAGCCGGACAGGATAGCAAACAGTGGGGCGAGCGGACAGCACACCGTCTTTTTTCAGCCCCCTACGCGTCTCCTCCGGCATCAAGGATATGTTTTTGTCCCTGATCCAACCACCAGATATGAAGTCAGGAAAATGGATGACGGGGTGGCTGCTGCTGGGGCCGGTGCTGCTAAGCGCCGGCTGCCATAAAGCCGATGAGGCCCCGGTCAAAGTCATCGACTACCAGGGCCCCACCGTGGAAACCCGCAACGTACTCATGCTCGTCAGCGACTCGGCCCGGCTGCGCGTGCGCCTGACGGCCCCCCTGGAGCAGAGCTTTGAGTCGGGCGACCGGCTCTATCCCGAGGGCGTGCAACTCACGTTCATGGACGAGGAGGGCAAAACGGTCGTGAACACGATAACCGGCAAGTATGGCCGCTACCAGCGCAACCAGAGTTTGTACTCTATGCGCGGTGACGTGCGCGTGACCAATGTGCCCAAGCAGCAGCGCATGAACTCCGAAGAGGCTTTCTACGACCAGAACAAGGCCAGCATCTATACCAAGCCCGAAACCGAAATCAAGGTAACAACGCCCACCGAGGTGCTCACCGGCCGGGGCCTGACGGCCAACCAGGATTTTTCGCGCTACCGCATTCTAACGCCCACCGGTGTATTTACCATGCAGGATGGTGCTCCGGCAGCCGCCCCCCCCATTGCCACCGATACCGCTCCGTAGCCATGAAACGATTCTGGGACCCCGGCATCAGCCAGACCATTCTGTTTGTAGTGGGCGTATTTACGTTCGTAGTGGCCTCATTCCGGACACTGGTTATTGGCGGGCTTGAAGGTCTCTATAGCAACTATTGGCTGTTCATGGTTTCGTTCGGCTGCATTATCTGGCTGCGCTACCTGCGCCAACGCCAGAAGGAGGCCGACATGCGGGCCGAAGATGCCCGGAAGGCCGAAACCAGCAAAGCGGCCCGCAAACCCGGCAAAGCCGCCGGTAAGCCCAAGAAACGGAAGTAGCAACCCGGGGCCCATTGTGCCCGGCCAGCGCATCGTCCTTTACCTATCTGACAGAGAATGTACCAAATGACCGGCATTTTTGGTTATTTTGCACCCCATTCACCATTTTCTACCCGCGCTTTTTTTCAAGTTCATGGCATTAATTAATACAATCCGCGAAAAATCGGGCTGGGCAGTTGGCGCTATCGTCATCGGCCTGCTTCTGTTTATGGTGGGCGGCGACCTGTTTACGGGGCAGAACAGCTTCTTTGGCCGCTCCGACCGCTCGGTGGGTGAAATTGCGGGGCAGGAAATCGACTACGACGAATTCAATGCCACGCTGGAGCAGGCCAAACAGGCCTTCATTCAGCAGCAGGGCCGCCAGCCCGACGAGCAGGCCATGGGCTACCTGCGCGAGCAGGCCTGGAACCAGATGCTCTACCGCATTGCCTTCCAGAAGCAGTTCGACAAGCTGGGCCTGACGGTTTCGGACGACGAACTGACTGATATGGTGCAGGGTACCAACATCCACCCCAGCATCCGCCAGGCTTTCACCGACTCGACCGGCCAGTTCGATGTGTTGAAGGTGAAGGAATACCTGCGCAACCTCGACAAGATGGACCCGCAGGCGCAAGCCGCCTTTGCCAACTTCGAGCAGAACCTGCGCCCCGAGCGCCTAGGCCAGAAGTATACCAACCTGCTCAAAATGAGCACTTACGTGACCTCGGCCGAAGCCAAGCGCTTCAACGAGGGGATGATGGCCCAAGTAAACCTGCGCTACCTGTTCGTGCCCTACTTCGCCCTCTCCGATTCGAGCGTGAAAGTAACCGACGAGCAGCTGCAGGCCTACATCGACAAAAACCAGGGTCGCTTTAAAGTAGAAGATGGCCGCAGCATCGAGTACGTATCCATTCCGGTTACGGCTTCGGTGGAAGACAGCACCGAAATCGGCAAAACGGTAAACGAGCTGGCTACCCAGTTCGCTGCCGCACCCGCCGACTCGGTATTCGTAAAGCTCAACTCCGACAACCCCGTTGTCCCGGCCTACCTCACGGCTGCCGACATGCCCGAGAAACTGCGCGAGCAGCTGCCATTGCAGGAAGGCAAGGTGTACGGCCCTTACGCCGAAAACGGTACCTACTCGCTGTACAAGGTAACCGGCCAGAAAACCGGCGACCAGTCAGCCGCCCGCGCCAGCCACATCCTAATCAAGAGCGACGCTACTACGCCCGAGGCGGATGTTGCTGCCAAGGCCAAAGCCACGGACGTGCTTGCCAAGATTAAAGGTGGTGCCGATTTCGCCGCCATGGCCCGCCAGTATGGCTCGGACGGTACCACCGCCACCGGCGGCGACCTGGGCTGGTTCCAGCAGGGCCGCATGGTGCCCGAGTTTGAGAAGGCCGTGTTCGGCGCTTCTTCGCTCGGCTTGCTACCCAACTTGGTCAAGACATCATTTGGCTACCATATCATTAAGGTAACGGCTGCACCTACCAAGCAGACCTACCGCGTGGCCACCGTGCAGAAAAGCATTCAGCCCACCGAAGGCACCCGCGACGCAGCCTACAACAAGGCGCAGGAGTTGAAGGGCCAGGCCACCGACCTAGAGTCGTTCCGCAAGGCGGTAGCCGCTGACAAGAGCCTGCAGAAAGCCGAAGCCAAGAACCTGGGCCGTGGCGACCAAGCCGTGAATAATCTGCAGGAAGCTCGGCCGCTGGTGCGCTGGGCCTACGGCGCCGACGACTCGGAAGGGGCCGGTGCCAAGCAGACCGGCGACGTATCGCGCGTGTTCGAAATCGGCGACACCTACGTGGTGGCCGTGCTGACCGGCGAGCGGAGCAAAGGAACGGCCGACTTGGCCAGCATCAAGCCTGAAATCACCGCTTTAGTGCGCAACGAACTCAAGGCTGAGCAAATCAAGCAGAAGCTGAGCGCCTCCAAGGGTACGCTCGAGCAGATGGCTCAGGCCTATGGCTCCGCCGCCCAGGTGAAAACCGCCGACAACGTGGTATTGGGCCAGAGCATGATTGCCGGCGTGGGTAGCGAGCCAACTGCCGTAGGTCGTGCCTTCGGCCTGAAAGTGGGCCAGAAGTCGGCCCCGATTGCCGGCGAGCAGGGCGTGTTTGTGGTTGAGCCCACCAGCGCCCAGCCTGCGCCCCCCACCACCGACGTAGCCGCTGCCCGCCAGCAGCTGACGGCCCAGCGTGCGGCCCGTATCGACGGCCTCATCTTTGAAGCCCTCAAGCAGAACGCTGACGTAAAAGATAATCGCGCTAAGTTCTTTTAGGGCCTGAGTTAGCATCTTGTCATCCTGATAAAGGAAGGACCTTATTCCGCGAAAACGGCCCTCTTATATGGTCGGGCTCGCGGGATAAGGTCCTTCTTTCGTCAGGATGACAGTATCTTCCAGATAACAGTGTATCTGAAACCGTTTGCCGGCACTTTCCGGCCGCTTCAACTCGTTAGCTCTGCATGAAAAACCCGTTGCGTGGAATAGTATGCGGTGTCAGTCTGCTGGCGCTGCTGGCCATAGCCGCCGCCCCGGTCGCCCGGGCCCAGGCTCCCGATGATGGGAGCATCCAGCTGGCCCGCGAGTATGAGCGCAAGGGCGAGCACGAAAAGGCTGCGTACCTGTTCGGCCGCCTGCGCACCGACGAACAAACGGCCCCCAACGTGCTGCCCAACTACCTGGCCGCGCTGCAGGGGTTGCGCCGCACCAAAGACGCCGAGAAGCTGGTGAAACGCGCCATCAAGCAGCGGCCCCAGGACCAGACGCTGGGCGTAACGCTGGGCTTGGTAGCCGCCACCTCTGGTGACTCGACGGCCGCCGCCAAGCAGTGGGAGCGGGTGGTGCAATTGCTCAGCTCCGAGCAGGTAGTGCCGGTGGCCACTAGCTTTCAGCAGGCCAACCTGCCCACCTGGACTACCCGCACCTACCTGCGCGGGCGGCAGTTGGCCGGCAACGAAACCGAGTACGCGTCCCAGCTCATCGGCCTGTATACCCAGCAGGGCCAGACCGATAAAGTGCTGGTGGAAACCCTGCGCCTGGTGCGCGACGACGAGCAGCAGCTGCCCTTCGTGCGCAACATGCTCCAGAACAACCTGCAGGATGAAGCCGCCTTTGCCACCCTCGAAAAAGAGCTGCTGACCCAGGTGCAGCGCAACCCCGACCGCGCCGTATACAGCGAGCTACTGCTGTGGCTGCAGGTGCAGCGCCGCGACTTTACCGGGGCCTTGATGCAGGCCAAAGCCCTCGACCGGCGGGGCCGCACCCAGGGCCGCCGGGTGCTGGAAGTGGCCGAAATTGCCCGCCGCAATAAAGATTACGAAAGCGCCATTGGTGGCTTTGAGTATATCACCCGCGAGTATGCCGGCCAGCCGTTCTACGCCCTGGCCCGCCAGCGCCTCGTGCAGACCCGCGAAGACCAAGTGCGCAACACCTATCCGGTAGACCAAGCCCAGTTGCGGGGCCTGCTGAAAGAGTACGAGCAGGTGCTCACCGACTTGGGACGCACGCCCGAAACGGCCCCCGTACTGCGCAGCATGGCCGCGCTGCTGGCTTTCCAGCTCGGCGAGCAGGCGCCGGCCATGAAGCTGCTGGAAGAGGTAATTGCTATGCCTCGGGCCAGCTCCGACGTGGTGGATCAGGCCAAAATTGACTTGGCCGACATTTACGTGCTGCGGGCCGAGCCCTGGGAAGCCACACTGCTGTATTCGCAGGTCGAGAAGTCGCACAAGGACACGCCGCTGGGCTACGATGCCAAACTGCGCAACGCCCGCCTAAGCTACTTCGCCGGCGACTTCAAGCTGGCCAAGTCGCACCTCGATATTCTCAAGCAGGCCACCACCCGCGAAATTGCCAACGATGCCATGCAGCTCAGCCTGCTCATCACCGACAACACGGCCCAGGATACATCCGGCGTTGCCCTGCGCGATTATGCCGCCGTCGAGCAACTCGTGTTTCAGAACAAGCTGCCCGAAGCTCTGCGCGGCCTCGATGGGCTGTTGGTAAAGTACCCCGGCCATGCCCTGCAGGATGAAGCTTGGTACCTGAAGGCCCAGTTGCAGCGCCGCACCAGCGACTACGCCGGGGCCATCAGTACCCTGGAGCGCATTACCACCAACCCTAAGTACGACGTGCTCAGCGACGACGCCCTGTTTCTGGCCGCCAGCATTCAGCAGGAGAACATCCAGGACCGCGAAAAGGCCCAGCAGCTCTACCAGCAGCTCATCACCAAGCACGCTGGCAGCATCTACGTGGCCGAGGCCCGTAAACGCTTCCGCCAGTTGCGGGGCGATACGCTGTAGGACAAGCTGTCCGCCGGAATCCGTGCTATTCTGTGGTCGTTTGGGTACTTTTGAAAACGGCCTCATTCCAAGACTGGTCCGATACCTGCCCGAGAAATGCTAGAAAAAAGATGGATTCGCAAGCCGGCACCCGAGGTGGAGCAAGTGGCGCACCTAGCCCAAGCGTTGCGCGTGAACGAGGCCATTGTGCGGCTGCTATGCCAGCGTGAAATTGGTACCTTCGAACTGGCCCGGAGCTACTTCCGCCCCGATCTGGAGCAGTTGCACGACCCGCTGCTGATGCGCGACATGGACCGCGCCGTGGCCCGGCTGGTGCAGGCCCTGCACAGCGGCGAGCGGGTGCTGGTGTATGGCGACTATGATGTGGACGGCACGACCTCGGTGGCCCTGGTGTATAGCTACCTGCGTCGCTTCTTCGGCCCCGGGCGCATCGAGTACTACATTCCTGACCGCTATAAGGAGGGCTATGGCGTATCGGAGGCGGGCATTGATTACGCTAAGGCCGAAGGGTTTAAGCTCATCATTGCCCTCGACTGCGGGGTGAAATCGGTGGACAAGGTGGCCTACGCCAACGAGCGGGGCGTCGACTTTATCATCTGCGACCACCACTTGCCGGGCACCGAGCTGCCGGCCGCCGTGGCCGTGCTCGACCCCAAGCGCGCCGACTGCGAGTACCCGTTCAAGGAGCTGTGCGGTTGCGGCGTGGGCTTCAAGCTGATGCAGGCCTTTACTGAGCACCAGGGCCTGCCCGAAGACGACCTCTACGAACTGCTGGACTTGGTGGCTGTGGCCATTGCCGCCGACATCGTGCCCATTTACGGGGAGAACCGTACGCTGGCCTTCCACGGCTTACGCTTGCTCAATGACCGCGCCCGGTCCCAGCGGCCCGGCTTCGAAGCGCTGCGCGAACTGGCCGGCCTGCGCGAAAACGAACTGAACATCACCAGCCTGGTATTCGGCTTTTCGCCCCGCATAAATGCCGCCGGCCGCATGGGCGACGCCAAGCGCGCCGTGGCCATGCTGCTGGCCGACAGCGCCGAACAGGCCAAAGAAAAGGCAGGCGTCGTCGACAAAACCAACCAGGAACGCCGCGGCGTCGATACCAGCATCACGAAGGAGGCGCTGGCCATGATTGAGGACGACGCCACGCTGCAAACCGCCAGCAGCACCGTGCTCTTCAAGCCTGACTGGCATAAGGGCGTGGTGGGCATTGTGGCCTCGCGCTGCATTGATAAGTACTACCGGCCTACCGTTATCCTCACCGAAAGCAACGGTAAGGCCACCGGCTCGGCCCGCTCGGTAGTGGGCTTCGATGTGCACCAGGCCATTGAGGAGTGCGCCGAGCTCCTCGACCAGTTCGGAGGCCATATGTACGCCGCCGGCCTCACGCTGCCCCTCGAAAACGTGGCCGCTTTCCAACAGAAGTTCGAGCGCATTGTGGCCGGTCGCATCACGCCCGAGCAGCTTATTCCGCCCGTCGCTATCGACTGCACCGTTGTACTAAGCGACATCACGCCCTCTTTCTACAAGCTGTTGAGCCAGATGGAGCCCTTCGGACCTGGCAATGCCAACCCGGTTTTCGCCTCCGAAAACGTAACCGCCGCCCCCGACTCGGCGCGCATTGTGGGCAACTCGCACCTCAAAATTGCCCTCACCCAGGACGGCGGCCGCCACCGCCTCGAAGCCATCGGCTTTGGCATGGGCGACCACCTCGAACGTATCCGGGGAGGCGAGCCGTTCAGCGTCTGCTACAACGTCGAAATCAACGAGTACCGGGGCGTGAAGTCCTTACAGCTGAAGCTGAAGGACATCCGGTGGGAAGCGGTGAAATAGTGCGACTGTGAAATGGGGAACTGACGTTATTGGGACCTAACTGCGCTACTTGCGCTAATAGGCTCTTGGAACCTTAACGACCCATTTCACCACTATACTATTTCAACTCCACCGCCGTGGGCAGCACGTATTGCCGCTGGTTCCAGAGCAGGTAACCCCCGCGTATGTAGCGGGCGTAACGCAGCAACGGGTTGGCGACGGCGTCGGACCTTCGGGGAGAGAGCACGAGCCAGATTATCTGGCCATTGAGCCGCCGTTCCTGCAATAGCAGTCCGCCCGGCTGGTAGGCCGTGTATTTTTCCTCTATCCGCCCGTTGCGCCGATAGATGGTGCGATGTTTCCAGAGGACGAATTGACGCTTCTGCCCGGTTTCAGCGTCTATTATCCGCGGGGTTATATAGTTGCCCGACACCAGATGGCGGCGTTTGCGGTTGGGCGTTTTCAGCACAAAGCCCGTTTTTTGAACCAATTGCGCATGAATACTCTCCACAGCCCGCATGAGCGAGTCGCGGGCGGCGGTGGCGCGGGCGGCATCGGTGATAGCCTGCGCGGAGGCCTGTACCGACCCTAGCAGGAGCAGGCCGAAGAGTAAAGTTTTGGAAATCATAGATAAACGGAGAAAAAGGACGGCGGATAAGTGTGAACTGCGCCGCTACAAAAAAAGCGCCGCTTCCGCCCATGCTAGCGGCTTATAGCAGGCAGAATCAGCCAATTCATTGGCTGATAAATAGATAAAAAACACTATATCTTAACTATCCTTATCTCACCGCCGTACCCACCACACCCAGGCTATCAGCACCAGCTGCAGTGGCAGGCGCAGCCAGAGGGCCCATTCGGGCACGGCCATACCGGCGCCGTGGCTTTGCAGCATGTACACGTTGGCCGGAAACACGGCCACCAGCAGCGCAATGAGGCCCCAAGCGGCCCAGCGGCGGGTAGCGGGCACCAGCAACCCCAGCGCCCCCGCTATTTCGGCGGCGCCGCTGAGCTGCACCAGTAGCAGCGGGTTGGGCAGGTAGGGTGGCACGATGCGCAAGAACCCGTCGGGCCGCAGAAAGTGCATGAGCCCGGCCGTGAGAAAGAATAGGGCCAGCAGCAGGCGGCCGGTTTCTTTTAAATTCATGTGTTGGAGCTACAATCTTTCAGCCTCAAGTGGCAAGCTAAGCAGGGTGTAAAGGAACGTCATTCGGAGCGAAGTGAAGAATGACGCGCGCTGCCATTGAAATGACGAACCAACAGCAGCCCGCGTCATTCTGCGCTTCACTCTGAATGACGTTCATACACTACGTACCTTCGTGAGGGCGTTAGCCTGCTATTCTACTCGCACGTATTGCATGAAATTTCTTTCGTTGGCCCTCGGGCTGAACTTGGCGGCGGCCGTGGGGGCCCTGGCCCAGCAACCCGCCGGCTACCGCGTCAACCTCGATTTTGCCCGCGTGGTCAACGACCGGGTGAAGGTGGTTGTCCAGACGCCCGTTATGCAGGAGGAGCAGGCCACTTATGTGATGCCTGCGGTGGTGCCCGGTTCGTACTCCAAAAAGGACTACGGCCGCTTTATCACCAGCTTCAAGGCCTTCGATAAGAACGGCAAGGCCCTCAAGGTGAAAAATGACGGCCCCAATATGTTCGTCATCAGCAACGCCCGGCAGCTGGCTCGCCTCGAATACCTGGTGGATGATACCTGGGATGCCAAGCAGGACGAACAGTTCATCTTTCAGCCCGGCGGCACCAACATCGACGCCGGCCGCAACTTCACGCTCAACCACTACGGTTTCTACGGCTACTTCGAAGGCTATAAGCTGCAGCCCTACGAGGTAACCATTGAGAAGCCCGCCGACCTGTACGGGGCTACCGCGCTGCCCGTGCGCCGCGAGTCGGCCACCCGCGACGTGCTTACGGCCCCCGACTACGTGACGCTGGCTGACGGCCCAGTGCTCTATGCCCGGCCCGATACGGCTAGCTTCAGCACTGGCGGGGCCCGCATTTCGGTGGCCGTGCTATCGGAAACCGGCGCCGTGAAGGCAGCCGACATCAGCCGGATGCTGCGGCCCATGTCGGAAGCATTGACGAAGTATTTCGGGAAGATGCCGGTGCCGCGCTACCAGTTTCTATTCTACTTCCCCAGCCTGAATTCGCCGCTGAGCAGCGAGAAGGGCGGTTACGGGGCCATGGAGCACAGCTACTCCTCGCTCTACTTTCTGCCCGAAATACTCGACCCGGAACGCCTGCAAAGCATGGTGCTGGAAGTGGCCTCGCACGAGTTTCTGCACATGCTGGCCCCGCTCAACATCCACTCGCGCGAAATCGGCGACTTCGACTTCCGGAGCCCCAAAATGTCGCAGCACCTGTGGCTGTACGAGGGCGTAACCGAGTATGTGGCTCAGCAGGTGCAGGTGCAGGCCGGCCTGATTTCGCCCGCCGAGTTTCAGGCGCGCATGAAGGGTAAAATCGATAAGGCCGACAGCTACGGCCCGCCGGTTTCGTTTACTGAGATGAGCAAGCGGATTCTGGAGCCACCCTACAAGGACATGTACGAAAACGTGTATAACAAGGGCGCGCTGCTGGGTTTGCTACTCGATATCCGGCTGCGCGAGCTAAGCCAGGGCCGCCAAACCCTGCGCGATGTGCTGCTGGCGTTGCGCGAGAAGTACGGCCCCACCCGCTCGTTTGAGGATGATGCGCTCATCCCCGAAATCGTAGCCCTCACCAACCCCGAAATCGGCACCTTCTTCCGCCGCTACGTGCAGGGCGCCGAACCGTTGCCGCTGGCCGAGTACTTCGGTAAGATGGGCTGGACTTATCAGCCCACGGGCCAGGCGCGCATCAAGGCCTTTGGCAAACTCGGCTTTGCCTACGACCAGAGCCTCGACCAGTTCAGGGCCGCCCAAACCCAGGCCGATCAGAACGCCTTTGGCTTAGCTGAGGGCGACGTAATCGTGGCCGTGGATGGGAAGGCCCTGAATATGCAGAACGCCGAGCAGCTGCTACGCCCCTTAGTAGAGCCCACCACGGCCGCCGCCGTGCGCCTCAAGTTCCGGCAGGGCAAAGGCCCGGTGCAGGAGCGCGAGGCCGTACCCCGCGAGTTCGAGGTGGAGGTGAAAAACCTGGTCGAAACCGTTCCAACTGCTACCCCAGCCCAGCAGCAGCTCCAGAACGCGCTGCTGAAAGGGTAGGGGATGGGCGTTAAACCAGTTAAAAAGGTGTCATGCTGAGCGTAGCCGGAGGCATAGTCGAAGCATCTCTACCGCTTCGTTGCAGAAGCAATTGGTTAGCATTGCGGTAGAGATGCTTCGACTTCGCTCCGCTGCGCTCAGCATGACGTGCATTTACCAATATTTCCAACTACAATGATACTCCGCGCTGAACACTTGGTAAAGAAGTACAAGGCCCGCACGGTAGTCAACGACATGTCTTTGCACGTCGAGCAGGGCGAGATTGTGGGGCTGCTCGGACCGAATGGGGCAGGCAAAACCACTTCCTTTTACATGACGGTGGGCATGGTGAAGCCCGACGGAGGCAAGGTGTTTCTCGATGACCGCGACATCACCAAGCTGCCCATTTACCAGCGCGCCCGCCTTGGCATCGGCTACCTGGCCCAGGAGCCCTCCGTTTTCCGCGACCTTACGGTGGAGGAAAACGTGCTGTCGGTGCTGCAAATGACAGATATGCCCAAGCAGGCCCAGCGCGATAAGGTGGAGGAGCTGCTCAACGAGTTCAGCCTGACCCACGTGCGCAAAAATCTGGGCCGGGTGCTGAGCGGCGGCGAGCGGCGGCGAACCGAAATTGCCCGCGCCCTGGCCGTCGACCCCAAATTCGTGCTCCTCGATGAGCCTTTCGCCGGCGTCGACCCGATTGCGGTGGAGGAAATTCAGGGCATCGTGGCCAAACTCAAGCACAAGAATATCGGCATCCTCATCACCGACCACAACGTGAACGAAACGCTCAGCATCGTCGACCGCGCCTATCTGCTCTTCGAAGGCAAGCTGCTGAAAGCCGGCACCGCCGAAGAGCTGGCCGCCGACGAAATGGTGCGCCGCGTGTACCTGGGCAAGCATTTCGAACTGAAGCGGAAAGTTTGATCAGCAGAACGTCATTCAGAGCGAAGCGAAGAATCTCGCGCGTCGAATTTGGAGTAGTAAATCAACATCAGCACGCGATATTCTTCGCGTCGCTCTGAATGACGTTCTTTACGAGCTGCTGATAACTATCAACCAAGCGGTATCTATTAAGCCTAAGAAATGATTGGCACCGTACTGACCTGGGCCGTGCAGCGCCGGCTGGCCAGCATCGAGCATTTTCGCCGCCACCCCCACGAGGTGCAGCAGCAGTTGCATCACGAGCTGTTGCATACGGCCCGCGCCACCGACTGGGGCCGCCGCTACGGCTACGCAGACGCGCCCTCGGCCCGCGAGTTTGCGCAGCGTGTCCCCGTGAGCAGCTACGAAGAGCTGTATCCGCAGTTAGAGCGGGTGCTTTTGGGCGAGGCCGATGTGCTGTGGCCTGGCCGGGTGCAGTGGTTTGCCAAGAGCAGTGGCACCACCAATGCCCGCAGCAAGTACATCCCCGTTACCCGCGAGTCGCTGCACGAGTGCCACTACCGCGCCGGCCGCGACATGACTGCCCTGGCCACCCTGCACTACCCCGAGTACGACTTTCTGGGCGGCAAAACTCTCTCGCTCGGCGGCACCCACGGCCCCAACCCGCTCCGCCCCACGGCCCCCAATTCGCGGGCCGGTGACGTGTCGGCGGTGATCATGCAAAACCTGCCTGCCTGGGCCGAGTTCATCCGGACGCCGCCGCTGGAGCTAGCCTTACTGGATGAGTGGGAAGAGAAGATTGAGCGCGTTGCCCGCCACGTGATGCAGGCCGATGTGCGGGTGCTGGCCGGCGTACCCACCTGGATGATTGTGCTGCTGCGCCGTGTGCGCGAGCTGGCTGGCACCGACGATTTGCACGCCATCTGGCCCCGGCTGGGCCTGTTCCTGCACGGCGCGGTGGCCTTCGGGCCTTATCGGGAGCTGTTTCGCCAGCTCATCCCGAGCCCCAAAATGCACTATCTCGAAGTCTACAACGCTTCCGAGGGCTACCTGGCTCTACAGGATGAGCCGGACTCCGAAGACCTGCTGCTACTGCTCAACCATGGCATCTACTACGAATTCCTGCCCCAGAGCCAGTGGGATGAAGCCGAGCCCCAGGCCATCGGGTTGGATGAGGTGGAGCTGAGCCGCACCTACGCCCTGCTCATCAGCACCAACGCCGGGCTGTGGCGCTACAAAATCGGTGACACAGTGCGCTTTACCAGCCTGGCGCCCTACCGCATCCGCATCTGCGGGCGTACCAAGCACTTCCTCAATGCCTTCGGTGAAGAGGTCGTAATTGAACACGCCGATGCTGCCCTAGCCGCCGCCTGCCGGGCCACCAATACCACCGTTGGCGACTATACGGCCGCGCCCATTTACTTCGCCGAGGGCCCCGGCAGCTCGCGCGGCAGCCACCAGTGGCTCGTCGAATTCACCCGCCCGCCCGCTGACCCGGCCCGCTTTACGCAGGTGCTCGACGACACATTGCGCCAGCTCAACTCCGACTACGACGCTAAGCGTCACCGCGACCTAGCTCTTATGCCGCCTACGCTCACGGTGGCTCCGGTTGGTACGTTTGGGCGCTGGCTGGCTAGTAGGGGCAAGCTTGGGGGGCAGCACAAAGTGCCCCGCCTTAGTAATTCGCGAGAGTTACTCGACGAAATTCTGTTACAACTAAATAATTAGTTGTAACTATCGGCAGGACTATTTCCCTTCTGCTATGCGCCTTACTTCCTTGCTGTGCTGGCCGCTGCTGAGTGTGAGCTTATTTGTACTCAGCAATTGCGCCCGAGCACCTGTTGGCTTCTGGTCACGCAACCGTTTCAACCAGCAGGAACTGCGGCATGGTCCCTGGCGCGTCTACCTTGATGCGCAACAGCAGCACCTACTCAATAAGGGCCGCTACCGGCATGGCCGCGAGGTGGGGAGTTGGCGCTACTTTAGCCCTAGTGGTTTGCCCGAACGTACCGAGCGTTTCCATCGTCGCCCCGCTGGCCTTATTACGCTAACCGTGTACCATTCCAATGGGCAGATAGCCAAGCGAGGTAAGGCCCGGTACGTGTCTACGGCCACCACTGAACGGTTTTTCTGGTTTGGTGAGTGGCGCTGCTACGATAAAGCGGGCCACCCACTACCGGCGGAGTTTTACGTGAATGGCGTCCGGACCGGTATGCCGCTGGTACCACTTGGCCCTTGAGCCGATGCATGCAATGGCATAATAGGACATTGCGCCGGTACGTGCTATGTCTGTCGCCGTGCCGGAGAATCCGTTAGTGTAGTGCATCACGTAAGTTAGGACCCGCTGCTGCTGATTGACCGGCAGATCATTTGGTGGCCAGCTTTGCATTATAATCAGATAAAAACCTATATTCCGCTTCGTCCTGATCTGAGTTCCAACCTAAATTCCCACGCATGTCTACTGCTACTCTTGCTCCCGATTCGTCTTCCTCCAGCCGGCGGCGGCGACGCACTAGCAGCTACACCCGTCTGGAAAAGGAGAAAAAGTCTGAGAAGCGCGCCAATTACATCACGGCAGGCATATTAGGCGCTATTGCTCTTGCCCTGCTTATTAGCCTGGGGGTTATTGCGTTTAATGCGGCAAGCTGATTTCAAGCCCGAAAAGCTTGGCGCGGCAGTCCGGCATGCGTACTTGCCGGACTGCCTCACCAAGAAGTACTTGCGCTTATTCCTGAAACAGATTGCCGAGTAGACCGCCGCTTTCTTTGCCGGAATTACCGCCCGCCGGGGCCAGCGCCTGAATGAGCTTCTTCACGGGCATAGACTGCAGCCATACCCGGCCTGTACCGCGCAACGTGGCCAGCATCAGCCCCTCGCCCCCAAAAATCATGGACTTGAGGCCGCCGGCGCGGGCAATGCTGAAATCGATGCCCGGCTCGAAGGCTACTACGCAGCCGGTATCAACGCGCAGCAACTCGTTGTTGAGGCGCTTTTCGATGATGGTGCCGCCCGCGTGCACGAAGGCCTTACCGTCGCCGGTTATTTTTTGCAGAATAAATCCTTCGCCCCCGAAAAAGCCCGCGCCGAGCTTCGAGTTGAGATGCAGGCTGATTTTGGTGCCCCGGGCGGCGGCCAGAAAGCCGTCTTTCTGCACAATCAGGCCCTGCGGCAACTCCCGCAAATCGAGCGCAATGATAGTGCCGGGGTAAGGGGCTGAAAAGGCCACCTGAGCCTTGCCCGTGCCGCCGCGGTGCGTAAAGTGCGTCATGAACAGCGACTCGCCGGTGAGCAGCCGGGTACCGGCCGAAAACAGCTTGCCCATCAGCCCTTGGTTCACTTCCGAGCCGTCGCCCATCTTGGTTTCGAAGGCAATGGCCTCGCTCATGTACACCATGGCCCCAGCTTCAGCAATCACCGTTTCGTTGGGGTCAAGCTCTACTTCTAGCACCTGAATATCGTTGCCGAGGATTCTGTAGTCGATTTCGTGAGACTGCATGAGGGAACCTTAACGGGATTGATGGAAAGAAGCTCAAGTATAGCAAAAGATGAATAAATGACGAGTCTACTCGTCCTCGTCGTCCGTTACTTCGTCCTCATCCACCTCCTTGCCCTTGGCATCGGCTTTGGGCTTTTTGCTCTTAGCCTCGGTGCTGCTGCGGCGCACAAAATCTTCCTCCGACTCCTCTACCTCTTCAATTGGCAGGTCGTCGTCTTCCTCATCCTTCTCTCCGAAAGCCCCGTCGCGGTTTACCAGCTTCTTGTCGCGCACATGACGGTTGAGAAACTGGTTTATTTCCTCGATGGAGTAATTGGAGGTGATTTCTCCCAGCGGGTTTACCTTGATTTCGAAGCCTTCCAGCTCCTTATGAACTCGGGCTTTTTTCTCGGGCTCCTCCTTTTTGCTTTTCGACTTGGCGGGTTTCTTGGCCATAATGGATGCGGGGCAGTGGAAATACACAAAAGCGCGCCGGCCCATAGCCCGCGCCCTGTAGGTACGCAACCGTCGGGGCGAAGGATATGCCACCACCTCCCACGTAAAAGCCCGCCCGACGGTTTGTCGGGCGGGCTTTTGCAATCGGTAAACCGGAAACGTTAGGCTGCGGGCAGGGCTGCTACCGCCGCCTGAATCCGCTCGGCCGTTTCCTGCGGGCCCAGAATGTGCATGATGTACATCAGGTCGGGGCCAGCCGCGGCGCCGGTTACGGCCATCCGTAAGGCTTGGAGTACCTGCCCGATTTTCAGGCCCTGGCCTTCCACCACCTGCGTCAGCAGTGCCTTGATTTCGTCAGGCGAAGCGTCGGCAGCGGCGGGCAGCTGGACGGCGAATTCGGACAGCGCGGCAGCTACCGGCGCATTCCATTTCTTGCTGATTACCTGCTCGTCGTAGCTGGTGGGCCGCTCGAAGAATAGCTGGGCTTCCTTGGCCAGATCGGCCGGGAAAGTGGCGCGCTCCTTTACCAGGGCAGCAATTTGGGTGGCTTTGTCAGTCGAAACCTCAACGCCTTGCTTCTGGAGGTCTTCGATGAGGTACTGGGCCAGCTCGGCGTCGGGCTTAGCGCGCAGGTACTGCTCGTTGTACCAGCGCACCTTGTTCTGGTCGAAGCGGGCCGGCGACTTGCTCACGCGCTCAATCGAGAAGTTCTCAATCAGCTCATCCATCGTAAACAGCTCCTGGGGCGTGCCGGGATTCCAGCCCAAAAAGGCCAGGAAGTTGATGAACGCCTCGGGCAGATAGCCAGCCTCGCGGTAGCCGCTGCTCACGGTAGGCTGGCCGTCGGCGTCGGTGCCATGGAATTCGAGCGGGAAAACCGGGAAACCAAGCTTGTCGCCGTCGCGCTTGCTGAGCTTGCCGGTGCCGTCGGGCTTGAGCAGCAGCGGTAGGTGGGCAAACTGCGGCATGGTAGCTTCCCAGCCCAAGTAGCGGTACAGCAACACGTGCAGCGGCGCCGAGGGCAGCCACTCCTCACCCCGGATAACGTGCGTGATTTCCATCAGGTGGTCGTCCACGATATTAGCCAGATGGTACGTCGGCATGCCATCGGACTTCATCAGCACCTTGTCGTCAATGGCCGACGAATGCACCACGACCCAGCCCCGAATCAAATCCTGGAAGCGCACTTCCTCCTTGCGGGGCACTTTCAGGCGGATAACGTAGGGCGTGCCGGCGGCCAGCAGCTGCTCGGTTTCCTCGGCCGGCAGCGTAAGCGAGTTGCGCATCTGGGCCCGCGTGATGCTGTTGTACTGCGGGTTGGGCACCTTGGCGGCCGTCAGGCGGGCGCGCATGGCGTCCAACTCCTCGGGGGTATCGAACGCATAATAGGCGAAACCATCCTTAATCAGCTGGTCGGCGTACTGGCGGTACATGGGCTTCCGCTCGCTCTGGCGGTAGGGCGCGTGGGGGCCGCCCTGCTCAATACCTTCGTCAATCTCGATACCGCACCAGCGCAGCGCGTCCATAATGTACTGCTCGGCACCGGGTACAAAGCGGTTCTGGTCGGTGTCTTCGATGCGTAACAGCATCTTACCGCCCAGCTTGCGGGCCAGCAGGTAGTTGTATAGCGCGGTGCGCACGCCGCCGATATGCAGCGGGCCGGTGGGGCTGGGCGCAAAACGCACCCGTACTTCTCTTTCCATACGTCAGTTGTGCGGCTTTATTCAGGTTGAGAAACCGCGCTGCAAAGGTACGAAAGGTGAGTTGGTGAAATAGCGAAAGAACTGTCATTCCGACGGCGGAGGAATCTGGGCCGACATTACCGAATGATTTTGTTCAATGGCGGCACTCACATTCCTCTCTCCGCTCAAGTCGCGGAATGTCAAGGTGACAGCACATTCATCAGTTCACTCCACCACCAACCCGAATTTCGTCAGCAGGCCCGGCAGGCTTTCGAGGGCAAAGCGGGCGCCCTTCACTTCGTTGATGGCCGGGTCGAGTTGGAGGTGACGGACGGTGCGTAGGTCAGCACCCGCCAGCTTTGTGTTCTCAAACAAAGTGCCTGTCAAGTCGCAGTCAGCAAATACGCTCCCGTTTAGGTTGGTATTGGCGAAATCTGCCTCTCGTAGCGAGCAGCCTTCAAAGCGCGTATTGGCCATCTGTTTGCCCCCGAACAAGGCATAATCGAGCTGACAACGGTCAAAGTGTACGCCAAACAGCAGGTCGCGGCAGACGGTGAACTGCAGGCCCAGCAGCTTGCAGCCGTCGAAAGCCACGTTTTGCAGACTGGTGTTGGCCAGCGAGGCTCCGGCCAGGTTGCAGGTTTCGAACAGGCAGTCGGTAAACCGGCGGCCAGCCAGGTCGGCCTGGCTTAAATCGAAACCGACAAAGTGGAACTGCTCGAACTCACGCTGGCCCACTAAGGCCGGGGGCAGCACCCGCAAGAGCACGTTTTCGGGTGGAAAGTAGTCGGGCCGGGCTTGGGCTTTAGCCGGCTTACGGATACCAGGTCGGCGCATTATTCGCGGTTTCGGAAACCTAGCCAGAGGCCCAACCCTAACAGTACCGCGCCACCCTTAATGGCCCAGGCTACTGTTGGCCCCCAGCTGTAAATCCAATCAAGCAGCGGAAACCGAAAGTTGGCCGGCAGCAGATAAGGGGCCACCAAGGCAATTAGCCCGGCCAGAAACAGGAAGATGCCTAGTTCGCGCATGCGGTGAGCTAACGAGATGGTGAAATAAGGTGTTGGGTTTACGGTTATCTTAAGCGGGACGAATAGTCTGGTCAGTGTCAGCTGATGGTAGCTGCCAGATTCTTCGCCCTGCTCAAGATAACGGTATGGTGGCTTGTTTATACTTCCACGGCCACGCACGAAATTTCTACCTGTACGTCTTTGGGTAGCCGGCTCACTTCCACCGTTTCGCGGGCCGGAGCATAATCGGCATCGAAGTAGCTACCGTAGATGTCGTTGATGAGGCCGAAGTTGCCGAGGTCCTGCACGAAGATGCTGCACTTCACGATGTGGCGCATCGAGAGGCCGGCCGCCGCCAATACCGCCTGCAGGTTGCGCATTACTTGGTGCGTTTCGGCGGCTACATCACCGCCGCCCACGAGCTGGCCAGTAGCTGGGTCGAGGGCAATCTGACCCGAAACGTACACGGTGCCACCAGCCCGGATGGCTTGGCTGTAAGGACCAATGGGAGCAGGGGCTTGGGGCGAAAATACAACGGTGTGGGCCATGGATAGGGCAGAAAACGGGGTGGGCAAACGAAAGAACTATCTTTGGGCTAAAGTAAGCCGAAAATCTATGCATCTGTTTATCGTGGGCGGTGAAACCGTCGAAACCGAGCTGCGCCGCAAGTTTGGCGCGGCTCACCAGTACGACTTCTGCCCCGCCACCGCACCCGACTTGCCGGCCCGCCTGGCTGCTGCCGATGTGCTCTTCGACCTGCGCGACTGGCCCCAGCTACACTACGAGCGGCCCCGTCAACCTTTGTTCTACGATACCACTGCCCGCAGCTTGGCGCAACTTTTCCACGGCGAAGAACCCCCGCTAGGCCCCGTATTTGGCCTCTGCGCTCTGCCCACTCTTCTTGATCGGCCTCTGCTGGAAGTTACGCTGCTCGACTCCATCTCGGCCCCCGCGCTAGCTACCCTTTGTGCCGACTTGGGCACCGACTACCGCCTCGTAGCCGACCGCGTGGGCCTGGTAACGCCGCGCATTGTGTGCATGATTATCAATGAGGCTTGCTACACATTGCAGGAAGGTACTGCCTCGGTACAGGATATTGACCTGGGTATGAAGCTAGGCACCAACTACCCGCACGGACCATTCGAGTGGGCCAACGCCATCGGCGTAGCGCGGGTATATGAAACGCTGGAGGCTCTTTATCAGGATACCCACGAGGAGCGCTATAAGGTGTGCCCGCTGCTGAAAACGATGTATCTGCGCGGTGAGTCGTTCGCTCTATAAGCCGAAAATTATACTTCGCTTTAAACGAAAATTGCCGCTACGGAAGCTTCCGTAGCGGCAATTTTCATAAAATATCTGGTTGAGCAGAAGCCACCAGCAGTCAGCTAATAGTCTGAACCGTTACTCCACCGTCACCGACTTAGCTAGGTTACGAGGCTGGTCGACGTTGCAACCGCGCAATACGGCAATGTGGTAAGAGAGGAGCTGCAGCGGAACCACCGATACGAGTGGCATCAGCACTTCGCTGGTAGCAGGCACCTCAATCGTAAACTCGGCCATGGCCGGGATTACAGTGTCGCCCTCAGTTACCACGGCAATGATGCGGCCTTTGCGGGCCTTCACTTCCTGAATATTGCTCACTACCTTCTCGTACGAGCTGTCCTTGGTGGCAATAACCACCACCGGCATGTTCTCGTCGATGAGCGCAATAGGACCATGCTTCATCTCGGCCGCAGGGTATCCCTCGGCATGGATATAGCTGATCTCCTTGAGTTTAAGAGCGCCTTCAAGAGCAACTGGGAAGTTGTATCCCCGGCCCAGGTACAAGAAGTTGGTGGAGTCTTTGAAGATTTCCGCAATCTGCATGATTTCGGTATTCAGCTCCAACGCCTTCTCTACTTTAGCCGGAATGGTCTCCAACTCCACCATCAACTCGCGCAGACGGGTATCGGTGAGCGCGCCGCGCTTGTGGCCCACAATCATGGCCAACAGCGTGAGCACCGTTACTTGGGCAGTGAAGGCTTTGGTGGAGGCTACCCCGATTTCGGGGCCGGCGTGGGTGTAGGCGCCGGCGTCGGTGGCGCGGGCAATGCTCGAGCCCACCACGTTGCAGACACCGAAAATGGTAGCTCCGCGGCTCTTGGCCAGTTCCAGGGCGGCCAGCGTATCAGCC
Source organism: Hymenobacter terrestris (assembly GCF_013377905.1). GTDB lineage: Bacteria > Bacteroidota > Bacteroidia > Cytophagales > Hymenobacteraceae > Hymenobacter > Hymenobacter terrestris. Next base: position 19,777 of record NZ_JABKAV010000003.1, on the reverse strand, counting down.
GTTTCACCGCTTTGCGAAATAGCAATTACGATGTCGCGCTCCGTAATGATGGGGTTGCGGTAACGGAACTCGGAGGCGTACTCCACTTCCACCGGCACCCGGGCCAAGTCTTCGAACAGATACTCGGCCACCAGACCAGCGTGCCAAGAAGTGCCACAGGCCACGATCAGGATACGGTCGGCATTCACGAACTTCCGCTCGTAAGCCCGAACGCCACCCATGTTCAGATGGCCTGCTTCCAGCTCTAAGCGGCCGCGCATCGAGTCGAGGATAGAGCGGGGCTGTTCAAAAATCTCTTTCAGCATGAAGTGCTCGTAGCCGCCTTTTTCAATGCGGTCTAGCTCTAGCTCAAGCCGCTGAATGTAGGGCGTCTGCTTCACGTCCTCACGGCTGCGCAGATCCATTTCGCCATCCTTGATGATAACCAGCTCGTAGTCATTTACATACACTACATCGCTGGTGTACTCGATGATGGGCGTAGCATCGGAAGCCAAGAAAAACTCGTTCTCGCCGATACCTACCACCAGCGGCGAGCCTTTACGGGCCGCAATCAGCTGGCCGGGGTTGTCCTTGCTCAGCACTACAATAGCGTAAGCACCTACTACCTCGTGTAGCGCCAAACGCACTGCCTGCTCCAGCGAGCATTGGTTTTTCTTCTGGATCTCCTCGATCAGATTCACGAATACCTCCGTGTCGGTGTCGGAGTGAAATACGTGGCCCTGCTGCTGCAAATGCTCCTTGAGGGCGGCATAGTTTTCAATAATGCCGTTGTGGATGATGGCAATTCGCTCGGAGGAGGAGTAGTGCGGATGGGCATTCGCGTCGTTGGGCTCGCCGTGGGTAGCCCAGCGGGTATGGCCCATACCGATATTGGCGTGCGTATCCTTCTCAGCAATGAATTTTTCCAGCTCGGCTACCTTACCCTTTTTCTTATACACGCTCAACTCACCGTCGTTCAGCAGCGCTACGCCTGCCGAATCGTAACCCCGATATTCGAGGCGGTGCAATCCTTTGAGAATAATGGGGCAGGCCTCACGGTGCCCGATGTAAGCAACAATTCCGCACATAGTGTCGACGGGTTCAGAGCCGCAGCTCGAAGAGAAAAAATATAAGACAAAAGTAGGGCGACACTGGCAAAGGCCGTGCCGCCCTTAGGCCGATTGAAGGCCGATACTCCTCTTTACTGAAGCTGGGAGTAGTATACGCGCAGTCGGATGTTATTGGCATCTAGCTGAGCGCGGTTCAGGTTGAGGTTGGCTACTGCGCCGCTTTGCTGCGGTAGCAGCAGGCCTTCGCCGTTGCGAAGAGCCGGTGAGAGCAACAGACCCGAAGGACGATCCTCGCCCGCATTGAAGCGGTTCTGTAGGAAGGCCTGTAGGTACTGCGTGATACCAACCGAGTAAAACTGAGTGGGATTCTGCCCAAACGGGACTGAGACGGAAGCTGGATAACCTACTCCAGTGGAGGACGGCAGGACGAGCGACCCATTAGGTAGCGCAACCGGCTCTTCCTGCTGCACGAGGCGGTCAACCGTCGAGGCCCCATTCTGGCGCGTCAGAATCTGGTTGGCTTCGTTTACCTCATAGAGGTAAAGTGAAGACGGATACGGGAACAAGCCGTTGCTAAGCTGGCGTACCGGAATGAGCAGCTCGGCCCGATTGATGACCAGTGTGGGTTTGTCGCGCAATGCTTCCAAGCCTTCAAACTCCAGCCGGGTACTCAGCCCCACGCCTTCCTGCACATATGTCAGGCCGTTGGTGGTGCTAGAGGGCAGCTGGTTTTGAGGAGTCAGGCTGGCCAGCGGGGTTCCGGCCAAATCGGTGGTGAGCTGCGTGAAGTACCGACCGTCTGTGAAAGAACCACTTAGCGGCGCAATGTTGGCCAAATAGATGGAGTACGTGCGCTTTTTGCCTTCCGCACCAGTACGGAAGTAAAAGGTCACTACGTTAATCGTCCGGCTAGAGGCCCGCGGAATGCTGATGACATTTCCCACATGGCCTTCGGATGGCCGTAACAGCACACCCTTCCACAGCCCGTCGAGCGTGCTCTGATTGAAGGCGGAGTTCGACGTCATGGCCGCAAACACCGAATTAACCAGCGGTGCGGCACTACTCGATTTAAGCAACGGAATCCGGATGGTACGCTGAGGCGAAGCCACGCTGATCGTATCCGGCGCGTTGCTGGCCGGCAGCCGCACCGTATTGTCGCGGTTGAGCACGGCCGTAAAGTTGCTCACCAATGCGTCGCCCGTTGCCACCGTAGTAGTCGAGTTATACACCGTTCGGGCGTCGAGCGGCTGCTGCAATGGTAGTACATCGAGGCGCAGTGGCTGAACCGCAGAGCCGTATACCTGATCGAAAGCCAGAGCAAATACCACCGAATCGAGACGGGGGTTGACGAATTTGGCCGGCAGCGAATCGAGTGGCGAAAGGCCCGGCAATACCAGCAGGTTCAAGGCCGCTGCGGCCGTGGTAGTACCCACGAACGAGTCGCGCACGCGGCCTACTAGGGCACTGTTCGCCTTCACAGTCTGCACCACCGGCTGGCGTACTGTGGAGGCCTTAAGCGGCAGATCAAGATAGGTTGCGGAGATAGGCGACGTACCGGGCAGTTCAAGGCCCAGGTCGTTGGCCTTTTCGCAGCTGCTGGCCAAGGCCAACAGGGTAATTCCGAGCAGAGTAACCGACGAAAGTCGGCCGGCGCTAGTTGGCCAGTTCATTATAGAGCGCGTAGTAAGAAGTCAACAGGTCGTCATCGGCGGCAACCTGGTCAATTTGCTTTTTGGTCGAATACTCGGTGAACAGTGCCTCCATGTTTTCGCTGAAATCTTCGTCAGATTTCACAACCTTATCGGCATACTGCATGCCCGTTTTAATGAAGCCGCCAAAATCAGCCGTCTTCAAAGAAGCTAGCATATCATCGTCGATATCGAGCATCTTGGCCTTTTCGATAATGTCGGCGTCGAACTTGAAATCGAATTCGTTGCTGTAAATCGTGAAGACAGATTTGGCATCCTTGAAAATCGGGTCCTTCTTGTAGGTCGTTTTCAGATACATCGGAATCAGGCCTGTCATCCAGTCGTTGCAATGCACGATATCAGGAGCCCAGCCGAGTTTCTTTACTGTTTCCAGTACGCCTTTGCAGAAGAAGATGGCCCGCTCGTCGTTGTCGGAGTGAAACTTGTCGTTCTTATCAACCAGTACCGACTTGCGGTGGAAATAATCTTCGTTGTCGATAAAGTATACCTGTAGCTTGGCATTAGGAATAGAAGCCACTTTGATGATGAGCGGCTTTTCATCTTCGCCTACCGCAATGTTGATGCCTGAGAGGCGTACTACCTCGTGCAATCGGTTTTTACGCTCGTTGATAATGCCAAAACGGGGTACAAAAATGCGGATCTCCATCCCCATTTCCTGCATGCCCTGCGGCAAGCGCCGCAAAAACTCCGCTACCTTGGTGGTCTGCAGAAACGGGTCGATTTCCGTGGCAGCATAGAGTATTTTCAACTTCGACATAAACGGTCAGTTGGGATTATTAGAGGTAGGCAACACTTTGGGATGCACAAAATTAAGCATTTTTGAGGGAAATTTCATTCTGGTCCGCCTTCCGGCCCCTGGCCGGGCCCCTTTGCTTTATGGAGATACTCACTACTGCTGCCGCGTTGCAAGCCCACACCGAAAAATGGCGTAGGGCCGGCCAACATATTGGCTTGGTGCCCACTATGGGTGCGCTCCACGAAGGCCATTTGCAGCTGGTACGGGCCGCCGCCACCGAGTGCGACGTAGTAGTGGCCAGTATCTTCGTCAATCCTACCCAGTTCAATAACCCCGACGACTTTCGCCTGTACCCCCGTCTGCCCGAGGCCGATGCGGCCCTGCTGGCTCCGGCTGGCTGCACTGCCCTGTTTCTGCCCTCAGTAGCCGAAATGTACCCCCGCCCGACGGCAGTGCAATTCGGTTTTGGAGCTCTGGAGCGGGTAATGGAGGGGGAACACCGCCCCGGCCACTTCAACGGAGTGGCTACGGTGGTCAGCAAGCTTTTCCACCTCAGTCGGCCTCACCGCGCCTATTTCGGCCAGAAGGATTTCCAGCAGGTGGCTATCGTGCGTCAGCTCATCAGCGACTTGGCTTTCGATCTGGAATTGGTGGCTTTCCCAACGGTACGTGAGCCCGACGGGCTGGCCATGTCGTCGCGCAACCGGCGGCTGAGCCCCGAGGCACGCGCGCTGGCCCCGCGCCTGTACCAAAGCCTGCAGGCTGCTGCCGAGTTGCTCCGAGGTGGGCATACTACGCCGGGGGAGGTGCAGGCGGTCGTGCGTGAGCAGCTGGCTGCCGTGTCCGGGCTGGAGCTAGAGTACATTACCGTGGCCGATGCCCACACCCTGCAGCCCCTGACCGATACGCATACCGACCGTGCCGTTGTAGTGTGCTTGGCTGCCCACCTCGGCGGCGTACGGCTGATTGATAACGTAGTGGTAGAGGTGAAATAAACAGCTGACGAGCTGCTGAGCCGGTATTCACGAACCGGCGACAGCATCAGCAAGTCCCTTGATTTCAATAGGCCTTTGCCTCACGGCTTCACTATCTCGCCTTCCGTATCTTTGGGGCCCCAAACAGTATCTGATGCTTTAGCACATGCATATAGAGGTTCTCAAGTCGAAAATTCACCGCGTTAAGGTTACTCAGGCCGAGTTGCACTATGTGGGCAGCATTACCATTGATGAGGACCTGCTCGATGCGGCCAACATGGTGGAAAATGAAAAGGTCACCATTGTCAATATCAACAACGGCGAGCGGTTTGAAACCTACACCATTAAGGGAGAGCGGGGCTCGGGCATGATTTGCCTAAACGGCCCGGCCGCCCGCCGCGTGGCCGTGGGCGATATTGTCATCATTATATCCTACGCCCTTATCGACTTCGCTGAGGCCAAAATGCATCAGCCTACCGTCATCTTCCCCGACCAGCACAACCGAGTAGCCTAGCAGCTCTTTTCCTGCCCCCCAGATCCTGCTGCATGAAGCAAGTCCTCAACATTATAAAATATACGCTTCTGCTATCCGTATCGGGCCTCCTGATGTGGTATGCGCTGCAGGGGCAGGATCTGAGTCGCATCGGGCAGTACGTACGCGGGGCTAACTACTGGTGGCTGTTGCTTACTATGGGGCTGTCGGTGCTGGGTTACTTCAGCCGCGCCTACCGCTGGAAAATGCAGATTGAGCCCACCGGCTACTATCCCCGCTATTGGGATGTGTACCATGCTATGATGGTGGGCTACTTGGCCAACCTGGTACTACCGCGTATGGGCGAGGTTATTCGTTGTTCGGTGCTGCGGCGTACTAGTGGCGTGCCGGTGCAGGTGGCGCTGGGTACAGTAGTAACCGAGCGGGTAATTGATGTGCTGGTGCTATTGGGTTTGCTGGGTACTACGCTGCTTCTCGACTTCAATACTTTCTGGAGCTTCGTGACCGACAAAGTGCTGGCTGGTCGCTACGATGATCTGGCCCGCAACCGTACGCCGTTGCTGGTGGCCCTGGGTATTGCCCTGTTGCTGATGCTGGGCCTAGGCTACGCGGTGTTTCGCAACTTGGAACAGCTGCGCCAGAATGCGCTGTTCAGCAAGGCTGTAGGCTTCGTAAAAGGTGTACTGGCTGGTGCGTTCAGTATCCTGAAGCTGGAGAATAAGGGGCTGTTCCTGTTCCACACCTTCTTTACCTGGGCCGTGTATTACCTCATGGACTACCTGGCTTTTTTCGCTTTTCCTGAAACCTATGATTTGGGAATGCGTGCTGGTCTGGCCGTGCTTACGTTTGGAGCTCTGGGTATGGCCGCGCCGGTGGCGGGCGGTATCGGGCCCTTCCATGTGATGGTACAGAGCGTGTTGTTAGCCTACGGTATCAGTAAGGAGGCCGGCATTGCCTACGCGCTGGTAGTGCACGGCTCTCAGACGCTGCTGGTTGTGCTCATGGGCGGTATCAGCTTTGCCGCCAGTATGGTCAAATCGGGTAAGGGCCATAAGCGCCGGGCTTTAGCCGATGTGGCACTGGAAACTGAAGTAGTAGGGCCGCAATAAGCGTAAGCCAAGGTTTCAATAGGTGAGGCTTGTTGATCTTATGTTCACACTATTTCCCCAACTTATCAGCTAAAGCCATGTGGTCGAAAGATAAAATACTGAGCCGCGAAGCCCTCGCAACTGCCGTAGCTGCCTGGCAGGCGGCTGGCGAGAAGGTAGTGTTTACCAATGGCTGCTTCGATCTGCTGCACCTGGGCCACGTCGACTACCTCGAGAAAGCCCGGCACCTGGGCCAGCGGCTGGTGGTGGGCCTGAACACTGACGCTTCGGTTAGCCGACTCAAGCCCGGCCGGCCCTTGCAGGACGAAGTGTCACGCGCGCGGGTTCTGGCTTCGCTTTTGTTTGTTGATGCCGTGACGCTCTTCGACGAGCAAACCCCGTTGGCCCTCATTGAAACCGTGCAACCCGATATTTTGGTGAAGGGCGACGACTACGCCGTAAGCCAGATTGTGGGCCATGAGGTGGTGCTGGCCCGCGGCGGCCGTGTGCTGACGGTGCCGCTGGTGCCAGGCTACAGCACCACGCGCATCGTCGAGCGTATCAGTCACACGTAGTAGCGCCGGCCGGCACGAAATCCGGCGGGCCATTGTTCAACCAGCACATCTGATTTTCTCCCATGATATTTTCTCCCATATACATCGTCTTGATTGTTGCCATGGTGGTCAGCTGGCTTGTGCAGCGTCGCCTCAAAAGCAAGTTCGAGCAGTATTCCCAGGTTGGCCTCCAGAATGGCCTGTCGGGCAAACAGATTGCTGAACTGATGCTCGCAGACAACGGCATCACCGATGTGCGTGTCATCAGCACCGAAGGCCGCCTGACCGACCACTACAACCCGGCCGACAAAACTGTGAACCTAAGCGAAGCCGTTTATGCCGAGCGTAGCGCTGCCGCTGCCGCCGTAGCCGCCCACGAATGCGGCCATGCCGTGCAGCATGCCACGGCCTACAATATGTTGCAGTTCCGTTCGGCTATGGTGCCGGCCCTAAGCGCCGTATCGCGCTTTATGCCCATCCTGCTGATTGCGGGCGTATTTCTGCTCAATCGCACTCCTTGGCCGCTGGGGGCCGGTGTGGTGCTATTCTCGCTCACAACGCTATTTGCCTTCGTCACGCTGCCCGTCGAGTTCGATGCTTCGAAGCGTGCCCTAGCCTGGATTGATAAGCGGGGCATCGTAACACCTCAAGAACACGCCATGGCCAAAGACGCGCTGTGGTGGGCGGCCATGACTTACGTGGTTGCCGCCCTCAGTTCTTTGGCCACTCTGCTGTACTACGTCAGTCTCTTTCTGGGCGGTCGTCGCAACAGTTAAGGCAGCACAACCCACTATAAAAAGCCGCTTCCGGATCTTCGGAAGCGGCTTTTTAGTTGCCAAAGCAAGTAGAGTGACGCTGACCGCCAACTCTTTGTGCGGGTTTTGTGTTAGAACGCTACTGCCCAACGCCTGATTGCGTAATTTTGTCCGGCCGCAGCCCGCTCGTCGTGCTGGCCCAACCGTTTGATTTTCCCACCCCACCCACTTTACTGCATGGATTTCCAGCTTACTGAAGAACAACTGGCCGTACAGGCCGCTGCCCGCGACTTTGCCCAGAGCGAACTATGGGCTGGTGTAATTGAGCGCGACGAGCACCAAAAATTTCCGACTGAGCAAATCAAGAAGATGGGCGAGCTGGGCTTCATGGGTATGATGGTGAGCCCCGAGTACGGTGGCGGCGGCATGGATACCGTGAGCTACGTGCTGGCCATGGAGGAAATCAGCAAAGTGGACGCCTCGTGCTCCGTTATCATGTCGGTGAACAACTCGCTGGTATGCTGGGGCTTAGAGAAGTACGGCAACGAGGAGCAGAAGCGAAAGTATCTGCCCGGCCTGACGTCCGGCGAAATCATTGGCGCCTTTGCCCTATCGGAGCCAGAGGCTGGGTCCGATGCCACAAGCCAGCGCACCACCGCCGAGGATATGGGCGACCATTATCTGCTCAACGGCACCAAAAACTGGATTACTAACGGTACCACTGCTTCGGTATACCTCGTAGTGGCCCAAACCAACCCCGAAGCCAAGCACCGCGGCATCAACGTGCTTATCGTTGAGAAGGGCATGGAAGGTTTCGTAACCAGCCCCAAGGAAAACAAGCTCGGTATCCGCGGTTCCGATACCTGTTCGCTGCAGTTCACCGATGTGAAGGTGCCCAAGGAAAACCGTATCGGCGAAGATGGCTTCGGCTTCAAGTTCGCCATGCAGGTGCTGGCTGGTGGCCGTATTGGTATTGCTGCCCAAGCCCTGGGTATTGCCTCGGGTGCTTATGAATTGTCGTTGAAGTACGCCCAGGAGCGGAAGGCGTTCGGTGTGCCGATTTCGCAGCATCAGGCCATCCAGTTCAAGCTGGCCGATATGGCTACCAACATCGACGCGGCCCGTTTACTCTGTCTGCAGTCGGCCCATGACAAAGACGCTCACCAAGACTACGCCAAGTCGGGCGCTATGGCTAAGTTGTTCGCCTCGAAGGTTGCCATGGACACAGCCGTAGAGGCCGTACAGATTCATGGTGGCTATGGTTTCGTGAAAGAATACCATGTGGAGCGGATGATGCGTGATGCCAAAATCACCCAGATTTATGAGGGAACCTCCGAGATTCAGAAAATTGTAATCTCTAGGGAAATTCTCAAATAGAAACAGAATTGCCTATTATTCAGAAGTATTGCACAAAACCCAGCCAGTAAATGGCTGGGTTTTGTGTTTTTGTGAATTTTTATATGTTATTTTGCATTTGTTAAACCAGAGGTACTATAATCTGGTTTACTACTCTCAAATTTCTCGCTCTACCTACCGATGGAAGATTATAATAAAGTAATAGAGTCCCTGGGTGTCCGGTACATCAAAGCAAAGAACCTGGTGCTGCAGCAGCCCTTTACGGTGCGCAACTCCTACGATGTAGGTAACAACCTGATTCTGCTCCATAAAGGGCATGTTTCCTTTGGCGATGAAAGCCACGCGGTAGAGGAGGGCGAAATGCTCTTTATCCCCGGCGGCCGTGCTACCAAGGTTACGTATGGCCACGACCCTAGCAAGAGCATTACCAACGACGACCTAATCACCAATAAGGACAAGTTCTTTCACTCCAACTCCGACCTTGACCTAATCGGGGATGCCGAGGAGAGCCACTCGTTTGTGAGCTTTGAGGCCAAGGTGTTCGATTCGGTGAACTTCTTCGCCTCGCTCGATGTGCCGGCCTTCCTCATCACCGGCAATTCCAAGCTGGCCAACCTCATCATCAAGGTGGTAGAGGAGAGCCTGCAGGAGCTGCCCGGCCGCGAGCGGCTCATCACGATTTACACCGAGAACATCGTGGTGGAAATCGTACGCTACATCCTCAAGAATAAGATGTTTGTGGAGCAGCTGGCTACCAACAGCACGTACTTCAAGGATCCACGCCTCATCGACCTATTCAACTACATCAAGGAGAACATCGGCGGCGACCTGTCGAACAAAGTTCTCTCGGGCGTAGCCAACGTGAGTGAAGATTATGTGGGCCAGTACTTCAAGATGCTTACCGGCATCAACCCGCAGGACTACATTGAATACCAGCGCATGGAGCGCGCCGTGTTCCTGCTTCGGACCACCAAAAAGAGCATCCGCGACATCGGTAAGGAAGTGGGATATAAAGACACCGCTTACTTCTGCCGCCGCTTTAAGATGATGTTCGGTATTCCGGCCGGCAAAATGCGCCGCCGCGAATCGGCCATGAACATCTAATTACAGATGGTCAGATGCCGCAGATGCAGGTGTCAATGGTAGTAACAGAAAAGGAGAGAGCCCGGCCAATCTGGTCGAGCTCTCTCCTTTTCTGCTAAAGGAATATGTGTGTAGTAGCTATCTGCTGATGACGTGCTGAGTAGATACGGTTTTGGCTGCTTCTATGCCATCTGCAACGCGCGTGAAATCTGTGATTACGGCGGCTACTTCGGCCAAGAAATCGGGGTTCTGCTCGATATGGTTCCCAACCACGATAACATCTGCCCCAGCCTGCAGGGCTGCACGGGCTTTTTCGGCGCTATTTAGGCCACCACCTACGATAATGGGCAGATCTACTGCTTGGCGTACGGCCCCAATCATGGCGGGCGTAACAGGGTGTAGGGCCCCGCTACCGCCATCGAGGTAGATGAGGCGCAGGCCTAGCTGCTCGCCGGCCATGGCGGTGCAGGCGGCAATAGCAGGCTTGTCGTGGGGCAAGGGAGTGGTGCCACTGATGTAGCTGGCCGTCGTCTGGCGGCCACTATCCACGAGCATATAGCCGGTAGGCAGAATCTGGAGGCCGCTTTCGCGCAGCCGTGGGGCCGCAATTACGTGCTGACCGATCAGAAACTCGGGGTTGCGGCCCGAAATCAAGGATAGCAAAAGGATGCCGTCGGCCTGCGAATCGAAATGCAGGCTGTGGCTTGGGAAGAGGATCACCGGTACGCTGGACCGGCTCTTGATAAAACGAATGAGGGCAGCCTGATGCGAACCAAGCACCAGACTGCCACCCATAAAAAAGTAATCTACTGCGTGTCGCTCACTTAAGTTCAGCAACCGCTGGCACCCGGCCTCATCTATATTGTCGGGGTCCAGCAGAACGGCCAGCGACTTCCGGCCGAGTTGGCGGTTTTGGCTGAGTGTATCATGCAGGCTGGCTGGGCGCATCAGCGTCGTCGTGGTGGTAAGTAAATTCAATGTCGCGGGTTTCCGGCTCTTGGCGCGGTGCATCCGAAGCGGCAAGGTCGGCATTTTTAAGGACTGGCAAGTAGTCACTGGCCTTTTTGGCAATAAAGGCCAAGGTAACGGCCGTGGCCTGGGCCACCAGCATCTTGCCCGTGTCCGACTGCATAAAGGCGTTGAAAGTAGCGGCCAGTATCGAGGACGCTTCCGACTGCGACGACGGGTCGGCCATGGAGGCTGACTGCTCCTGTGGGCGGGCACTCGGGCGGGTAGCAGGTGCTGCGGCGTTGTAGTTCGTAGCAGGCTGGAACGGGTCTGCCTCGTTAGTGGCAGCACTGCCTGCGGCCGGCATGCTTCCCCGAAGCCGCCGCCCCCCCAAACCCAAGTCGTCTGCCACCGCCGTGTCAACGGAAGTCGATGCCAGCGGCCTGCGTGAGTTGTTCTTCAATTGCTTCGCAGATTCTTTTTCGGCAGCTTTGAGCGCCTTTGCCGGCTTTTTGTTGGATTTGGAACTGCCAAGGGCCTTCGAGATAAGCCACAGCCCACCCAATATTCCGGCTCCTGCGGCGGCGTACTTGCCCAACTGCAGTGTCTTCTCCTTTATATCCTGAACATCGCCCATCAGGGCCCGCTCATATTCCAGCTTCTGGCGTTCCAGAAACTCTTTCTCATCTTCAAACAAAGGGTTGTGCAACTCAGTCATGGGTCGGATTATGCTTGGCGTTTGTCAGATTTATAAATGGTGTTGCCCAGCATCTTATCAGCCAAGGCCTGGAAAGCCGACTTATCGACCCCCATAACAAAGACAATCAGTAAAATAAGATAGAAGCCTGCCACGATTCCGAAGCCCCAGAACTGGCTGTCGAGCACATCGTTCAGTAGAAAAGCCAAGAACAGATTTAGAAATAGGAAGAAGAACAGGCCTATAACAGCCATAGTAATGCCATGCGCCACATTTACGAAAGTGTGCTTGGCTTTTTCCTGCACCTCCAGCCGCACCAAGTCGAGGCGGGTGTCGAGGTAACCCTTCAGATTACCTACCAGACTATCGTTGTGAGGGGTCTTGGAAGCATTTTCTTCGGTGGAGAACAGGCCCATGGAGGAGACTTTTGCGGGAAAACAATGTTACAGAGTCGGGCAACAGCAAATAAAGCTGCTACCCGTTATATGGTAGCTGTTGCATACGGAAAAGGCGAAGCTGTGTCTGAAATTGGTTTATTTTTACGCTATACTGCCCTGCTTTGAGCCAGAATCATTACCACGTACTGGGGGTGCCGGTAACGGCCACGCTACCCGATATTCGGCTGGCTTACAGGCGTCTGGCAGTGCTGTATCACCCCGATAAACACGGCGGTAATGTGCTCTACGAAGAGCTGTTTAAGGCAGTAGCCGTGGCCTACCGGGTGCTTGGCCACGAGGCCCGCCGTGCCCACTACGACCAGCAGCTACGCGCCGATGCCCGCCGGATCGATGAGGCCCAACGGCAGCAGCATTTCCGCCAGCAGGGCCAGCACATTTATGGCGCGCCCATGCCCGCGCCGGGCCCGCCATTGCGTACCCGCCGGCCCGCCGGAGCCAACGAGCGGTATTACCAGCCCATTGCGCGCCAGAAAGTAAAGTTCACGCGGCGCGATTATTGGCTCACGGCACTGCTGGGAGTGGGGCTAGCCTTGTTTATGTTCTCGGTCAAAGTTACAATGGACTATGTTTCGGGCACGAGCAACTATACGCGGGGCCTGCAGGCCTACACGAAGGGTAATTGGGCCGGGGCACACAGCTACTTCACCGATGCCCTGCACTTCCGGCCCAATTACAACTTAGCCCTGCGGCGACGGGCCGAGGCCGCTCAGCTCGGGCTGCACGATTACGCCGCCGCCCGCGCCGACCTGCGGGCGGCCCTGCCCGAAGCCCCGGCTGCGCTGCGGGGGCAGCTGTGGCTGCGTCTGGCCCAATGCGAGGCCGCCCTCGGCCAGCCGGCACCTGCTCGGGCTGCCTACCAGAAAGCTTTGGCCCTTGATAGTACGCTGGCCCGCGCCTGGCTACGGCAGGGCGAAGCAGAGCTGTTTCAGCAGCAGCAGTTCGCGGCGGCCGTTCGCACGCTATCGGGTGGGTTGCGCCATGCCAGCGAGCCTTCGCGGCTGCGGGGGCAGCTGCTTACGTTCCGGGGGCTGGCCAATTTCAAGCTGGGCCGCTACGAGGCTGCCCAGAACGATTACTGGGAGGTGCTTGATATTACGCCCCGCAGCGGGCAGCTATATTTTCTGCTGGGCCGCGTGGCGCAACAGCAGCGCGATGTGCCCCGGGCCTGCGACCTGCTGCGGCGGGCCGTGTTGCAGGGGTACGAGTTTGCCCGCGCCGCCCGCGACACAACCTGCGCCGCGGAGCCGTCTCAGAGTACAGGGGGAAAACAAACTGCTGCAAAATAAAAACCCCGATTCTGAAGCAGAATCGGGGTTTTTGTGGTAATGATTGGAATCGAACCAACGACACCAGCATTTTCAGTGCTGTGCTCTACCAACTGAGCTACATTACCAGCTCGTGGTTCCCGGCGGGCCTTTTGGCCGTTGGGGAGCACAAAAGTAGCAAACCATTTCAAACCTACAAACCAGAATTGAAAAAAAAGTTGTCAATGGAAACTATCTGCCTCAAAATCGGTAAATTGTTATGCATACCGAGTATATTTCGGATCTAACCCTAAACTTACCCTTTTCCCGTGCATTTCTCTATTCAAAACATCATCTTTCTGCTGGTGGCGCTGGCGGGCTTCGGCCTGTTTGCATGGCAGGCCAGCCGCATCCGGGCCAACGTGCTGGTGGGCCGCGACCGGGACATGAGTGGCCACGTGAATGAGCGGCTCTGGAAAACGCTGCTCGTCGCCTTCGGTCAGCAGAAGATGTTCAAGCGCCTGACGCCGGCCTTCCTACACCTGATTGTGTACGTGGGCTTCATCGTCATCAATATTGAGGTGATTGAGATTATGGTGGACGGCCTATTCGGCACCCACCGCTTCCTGCAGTTTGCTGGTCCCTTGTACTCGGCCCTTACTGGTACCAACGAAATCCTGGGCGCGCTGGTAGTTCTGGCTGTCGTGGCCTTTTGGTGGCGGCGCAATGCGAATGTGGTAAAGCGCTTCACCGGCCCCGAAATGCGGGCCTGGCCCAAGATGGATGCCAACATCATTCTCTATGTAGAAGTAGTGCTGATGGCAGCCCTGTTTCTGATGAACACGGCCGACCTGAAGGCCTACCAGCTCCAGGGCTTAGACTTGCCGGGGGCCTATCCCGTCAGTCAGTTCCTGACAGGCCTGTTGCCCGACAGCGTACCAATGTTGCATGTATTGGAGCGTGTGGGCTGGTGGGCGCATATAGTGGGCATTCTGCTGTTTCTGAATTACCTGCCCAGCAGCAAGCACTTCCACATCATCATGGCGTTTCCGAACGTGTACTTCTCGCGGCTCATCCCGCAGGGACAGTTCTCGAACGTGGATAGCATCACCCACGAGGTGAAGGCCATGATGGACCCCAGCTACGCGGTGCCGGCCCCGGCTACCAACCCCGATGGCTCGGCAGTAGCTCCCGCACCCTTTGGGGCCAAAGATGTAGATGATCTGGCCTGGACCAATCTGCTCAATGCCTACTCGTGCACCGAGTGTGGCCGCTGCACCTCGGTGTGCCCGGCCAACATCACCGGCAAGCTCCTCTCGCCCCGCAAAATCATCATGGACACGCGCGACCGGATGGAGGAGAAGTATAACGCGCCGCTCATTTTCAGCCCGGCTCTGTACGGCGCAGAAGCCAAGCACGACCCCCAGGAGCAACTCGACAAGGAAAACCACACGCTGTTACGGGGCTACGTAACGCCCGAGGAGTTGTGGGCCTGCACCACCTGCAACGCCTGCGTCGAGGCCTGCCCAGTGAACATCAACCCGTTGGACAGCATCATCGAGATGCGCCGCTTCTTGGTACTCGAGGAATCAGCCGCTCCCAACGCCCTGAACGCCATGTTCAGCAATATTGAAAACAACGGCGCGCCTTGGGCCTTCTCGCCCTCCGACCGTTTCAACTGGGCCGACGACCTGTTCGTGGCCGATAAGGCGGCAGCTGTATAAAGCCCGCCTGCCTTCCTGATCTTACCATCCTCCTGACTTCTAGTTCTCAATATAATGGCTGAGCAAACTGCCAAGCGTCCTGTTTCTGTACCCGTAATGGCCGATTTGGCGGCCCGGGGCGAAAGTCCTGAAATCCTGTTTTGGGTGGGCTGCGCCGGCGCTTTCGACGACCGGTACAAGCGCGTGACCCGCGCTTTTGTGCGCATCCTCGATCATGTGGGCGTGAACTACGCCGTGCTGGGCAAGGAGGAAAGCTGCACCGGCGACCCGGCCAAGCGTGCCGGCAACGAGTTCTTGTTTCAGATGCAGGCCATGACCAATATTGCTACCCTTGATGGCTACGGCATCAAGAAGGTGGTTACGGCCTGCCCGCACTGCTTCAACACCATCAAAAACGAGTACCCCGCTTTAGGCGGTGAGTACGAGGTGATTCACCACAGCACCTTCCTGCAACAGCTCATCAACGAGGGCAAGGTGAAGGCTGAAGGCGGCGAATCGTTCAAGGGCCGCCGCATCACGTTCCACGACTCCTGCTATCTGGGCCGGGCCAACGACATTTACGAAGCCCCGCGGGCCGTACTGGAAGTGCTCGATGCCGATTTGGTGGAAATGAAGCGCTGCAAAACCAACGGTCTGTGCTGCGGTGCCGGCGGTGCCCAGATGTGGAAAGACGCCGAACCCGGTAACAAGGAAGTGAACATCGAGCGCACCGAGGAAGCCTTGGCTACCCTCGACGGCGCCGCTGCCGTGCTCAACAATTTGCGCGGCGTGGAAAGCAACGCCCCTGCCGGCCCTGGTTCGGCCAAAGCGGCCGGCGGCAGCGTTATTGCCGTGGCCTGCCCTTTCTGCATGACCATGATGGCTGACGGCGTAAAAAACAAGGAGCGCGAGCAGGATGTGCAGGTGTTCGACCTGGCCGAGCTGATTGCTTCTGCCGAGGGCCTGAACGCGTAGTCTCCGGCTTGAATCCATCCGCTTCAAAAACAGCCTCGGCCGGAACTTCCGGCCGGGGCTGTTTCTTTGTAAGTAGCGCGAAGCTCCAGCTTCGCGTATCGTTGCTGACACTGTAGAGCAGCATTCAATGAAACGCGAAGCTGGAGCTTCGCGCCATACCTCGCCCATGTACGTTCCCTTCGAGCAACTGCCCCCCTCGGCCCGCATCTGGATTTACCAAGCCAACCGTCCCCTCACGGCCGCCGAACAAACCCAGGTGCAACCCACGCTGCACCGTTTCGCCGACGAGTGGACCAGCCACGGCCGCAGCTTAGCCGCCTCGGCCGTTGTGCTGCACAGCCAATTTCTGGTTATCGGGCTCGATGAGGGCGTAGCCGATGCCAGTGGCTGCTCGATTGATGCCTCGGTACGTTTCGTGCAGGGCATGGAGCAGCAGTTGGGCATAGAGCTACTCGAAAAGTCGAAGCTGGCTTTTTGGGTAGACGGGACGGTAACGCTACTCGACCGTAAGCAACTCGGCCCCGCCATTGCCGCCGGCACGCTATCTGCCGAAACGCCGTATTTCGACAACACCATTGGCCAGCGCCAGCAGCTGCTGGAGCGGTGGCCGGCGCCGGCCGCCGATACTTGGCTCACCCGTTACTTCGTTTAACGAACGGCTAGGGCGCTGAAACCGACTTTTTCGTCGGAAAACTTGCATCTTAGCCGCACTATCTGCGCATTATCCGAGCACTGGCCACCTTTTGCGGCCAGCTACCGGTTCTTCTTTCCTCCCTGCCTGCTATTATGAAAAACGCTATTCTGATGTGGACTGCTGTGGGTTCGGCCACCCTACTGGCGGGCTGCGCTACCACCGGGGGGCTGAGCAAGGCCGATAAGCGGTTTACGCGCGGCGAATATGAGTCGGCGCTTACCTTATATAAGGCCGAAGTGGCGAAGGGCAAGAACGTAGCGCAGGGCAACTACCGCATTGCTGAATCGTACCGTCTGTCCAACCGCGTCGAGCAGGCAGAATCGTATTATAAGGCAGCTATTGATGGTGGAGCCCGCAAGGCTGACGCCGGCTACTATTATGCCTTGGCGCTACGGGCCAACGGCAAGTTCGACGAAGCCGCTGAGCAGTTCACCCAATACGCCGAGGTAGGTAGCAACCGCACCCTCACGGCTCAGGCCGAAGCCGAAGCCCGAAACGCCCGCGCCTCAAAAGAACTGCTGGCCCAGCCTACCAACAGCGAGGTAATGCCCTTGGATGAGTTGAACACGCCCGCCTCGGAGTTCGGCACCACCCGCATTCCTGACTCTAAGGAATTGGTGTTTGCCTCGGGTCGCGAGGGGAAAGTATTCCCCGGCAACGGCGAAGGGTTCAACGACCTGTATGCCGTGCGCTTCGCCGACGACCAGAAGCTGACTGGAGGCACCGTGCGCAAACTCGAACCCGTCATCAACTCCCTCAATCGCCACGAAGCCAGCGCCACCTACTCGCCCGATGGCAAGATGCTGGTATTCGCCCGCTCCAACGACGGCTCCAAGAAGGGCCTGCTGAGCGTGGATTTGTGGATTTCCTACTTCCGCGAAAATGCCTGGACCGAGCCCGAAATCCTGCGTGGCGTGAACAGCAGCACCGCCGACGAGTATTCGCCGGTCTTCTCGGCCGATGGCCAAACGCTCTACTTCGCCTCCACCCGCAAGGGCGGTTTGGGTGGCAGCGACCTCTATAAGGCTGCCATGGAAGGTCCCGGCCGCTTTGCCGCCCCCGAAAACCTGGGCGACAAGGTAAACACCGTGGGCAACGAGAGCTTCCCGGCCATTTCGCCCGAAGGGGTACTGTATTTCTCCTCCGATGGCCACCCCGGCCTCGGCAAGCTCGATATCTTCAAGCTTGATAAAGGCCAGGTGCAGAATCTGGGTAGCCCCATTAACAGCAACGGCGACGACTTCGCCCCCTTCTTCCTCGACAAGCAAGGCGGCGTTTTCTCCTCGAACCGGGCCGGTGGCAAAGGCTCCGATGACCTCTACCGTTTCCGCGAGAATACGATCAAGCTGGTGTTCTTCGTGGCCGATGGTACCGTGCTGGAGCGCGACAACAAAACCGGCACCACCACCATCGTTCCCAACCAGCCCGTGGCGCTACTCAGCTCTAGCGGCAAGCAGCTTCAAACCACCACCAGCGGCCCCGACGGCAAGTTTATCTTCAAGCTTGACTCGGCCGTCGCCAGTTATGCCCTGACTGCTAACCGCGACGACTATTTCACGGCCCGCAGCCCCCTCACCACCGTGGGCCGCAAACCCGCCCAGGAGTTACTGCCCGACCCCGTGAACGAAGTGCGGATACCGGTAACGCTTACGCTCACCAAAATCGTGAAGAACAAGGCCATCGTGGTCGATAACATATTTTACGATTACGATAAGTCCGATATCCGCCCCGATGCGGCCCTGGAGCTTGATAAGCTGGTCGAAACCCTCAACGACAACCCGCGCATCACCATTGAGCTCAGCTCACACACCGACTCGCGTGGCAAAGATGCCTACAACCAGGCCCTTTCGCAGCGCCGGGCCCAATCGGCCGTCGATTACATCATCTCCAAAGGCATTGCTCCCGGTCGCATCACGGCCAAAGGCTACGGCGAATCGCGCTCGGTAGTCCCGAACGCCAAAACGGAGGAGCAATACCAGCGTAACCGCCGCACCGAGTTCAAAGTGACCAAAATTGCGGAGTAGGTATCCCGCTCCTAGATAAGTCGACCGCCCGGTCTGCATGAAGCAGGCCGGGCGGTTTTGCTTTGGCGATAAATCGATAGGGGAGGAGCCACCACTTGGCACAGTCCTTGGCTTATGCGAGGTACACTCCTATAATGTACGGCTCCATGAAACGAATCTTACCTCTTCTTATTGGCTGCCTGCTACTACTTGGCACTGTGCACGCTGCTCCCGTTACGGCCAGCATCTCCGGTGAGCGGGGCTTGGCTTTTCGGCTTTCCCTCAATGGGCAGCCCGTATCACGTGGCGCCCGCCCCCAGATCTACCTCGACCAACTGCGCCCCGGCTATCATTGGGCCGATTTTTACATTCCCGTAGGTCGGGGCCGTGGCGTTAATTACCGCACCCAAATTTTCCTGGCTGATGGGTTCGAAACGAACTTCGTGCTGATTGCTCGTCTAGGCTTTCCCCCTTCGCTACGCACCGTGAGCACCGTGCCGCTGGCTCCGCCGGTGGTGTATCCCAACCATGGCCCGTATCCAACGCCTTACCCAAATAATGGATACCCCGCACCTGGGCATCAGAATCACGGCTATCCGGTTCCGGCCTACCAGTTGGCTCCCGTCGAAGTAGACAATTTACTCCAGGCAATCCAGCGCCGGCCCTTCGACGATGCCCGTATGGCCATTATGCGCGACGCGCTGCACGAATCATTCATCGAATCAGAGGATGCCCGTCGCCTGATCAAATCTCTGTCCTTCGACGAAAACCGCATAGAGACTGCCAAGTACCTATACAGCCGCGTCGCCGACCGGCAGAACTTTTACCAAGTATATGATGCCTTGGTATTCAACTCCAGTATCCGGGAAGTACAGGAATACGTGCAGTCCGTACGTTAAAAAGCCATTTTAGCGTCCATCCGGCCTTCTCGCTCCTATGTATATAGGGTAGGGAAGGCCGGTTTTCATTTGCTTTCCGAAAAGAAAGTGCCTGACGCAGTGGGCGGAAGGGGGGCTTAAACGAGTATTTTACCCTCCGGGCTTGCGTAATACGGCTTGATGACCCACTTTTGCATCCCCAACCGGAACGCGGTCGGGGTTGGTTGTTCCTCGGGAAAGCCGCTTGAAAATAAGTTGCCCTGCGGGGTTGCGCAAGTCGGAAAGGTTTAGCTACCTTTGCACCCCGCTCCCACCGGAAGCGCCTTCATCCTCGCTAGTCGAGTTGTCTGAAAAGGCGGCACAGGCTAGCAGGAAGGCCG
>NZ_JABKAV010000029.1 GCF_013377905.1 Hymenobacter terrestris | reverse complement strand
GAACCGGCTGGCCTCCGCGAACCTCAGCCTTGAGGGGGTGCTGGACATTCTCGTCAACAAAGCCTTGCCCCACTGGCTGGACCGATTCCCTGAGTCTGATAACTATAGTCGGTGGACCAGGCCGAAAAAACGTACGATGACAAAGCCCAACGCCCGGCCGAAGGGCAAGAAGTGAACCGACGGAAGCAATGGCCTGGCGCAACCGTTTGGACGCGCTGCTTTTGGCGACGACCCTGGCCAACCGTACGTGAAGACAGCCAGTGGGCAATTCGCCTTGCTGGCAACGGAGCAATGCTGGCTTGTCCGATTTACGTATTGTCAGCTGGACGGCCTCCTGGTCGGAAGGGAAGTTACTGTTCCGTTTCGGGAAGCCACCGGGGCAATCGCACGAACATCGCATAATCTTCCAGCTTGTCTGGTTCATCGTCACCAAAGCTGTCCGGGTAGAGCACCTGCTGGTGCGTGGTGTTATAAGTGAGTTCGGCGAAGAAGTCGCCCGGCATCCGGTACAAGAGCACGGCCTCGTCCACCTCCTGCCAGCGCTGTCCCACGAACGTGCCCGCAGCGTACACGGCGGCCGTCTGGTCGTGTTCGGACAGGGCCCGGAACTCGTCGAGGGTCATGCTCATATGTATCGCCCGGCGGGGGCATCCACCACGTGAGCCTCCGGCCGATGGGCGAGTAGGCGCTGCACGCCCATGGGGTGAAAAGCCTTCCCGCGCCGGGTGGAGTACCCCGACTGATTAAGCTGCTCGGCGATGGCCCGCAAGCTCTTGCCGGTGGCCTGCAGCAAGGTGGCCAGCTGGGCCGCCTGGCGGTTGTGGACGTTGGCTCGCGCGTTGGCTTGGCGCGCCGCCAATCCCTTGGCCCGCGCCGCGGCGGTCAGGTTGGCCGGGGTGCCCAGGGCAAACCCCCGCGCCTTCTTGGCCGCCAGCGCGTCGCGGGTACGGCTGGAAATGGCGGCGGCTTCCTTCTGGGCGACGGCGGCCAGAATGTGGAGGGTGAACTCGTCGGCCGCCGGCAGGTCGACGGCCTGGAAGCGGACGCGGCTTTCCATCAGGGTGGCCAGGAAGGCAACGCTGCGGGCCAGGCGGTCGAGCTTGGCCACGAGCAGCACGGCGCCTTCGCGCTGGGCCAGGGCGATGGCGGCCGCCAGCTGGGGCCGCGCGCTCTTGCGGCCGCTCTCCACCTCGACGAAATCGGCCACGCGCACGGCCTCGGCGGGCAGGAAGCGGAGTACGGCGGCCTGCTGGGCTTCGAGGCCCAGGCCGGACTGGCCCTGGCGGGCGGTGCTCACGCGGAAGTAGGCGACGTAGCGGGACATGGGGCAAAGCTACGCCCCTATTTCGGTAGTTGTCACGTTTTTTAAACGAACGTTTAAAAAACGTGACAAGCTCCTGGCCCTGGCAGTCCGCTTTACTTAGAAGCTCCTTTACAAGGTGTAAGATGCTAAATCCAGCCGATGGCGTGCTGCCGAGTTGGCAGTCGGGAAACAGTTGGTAAAAATGACCTAATCACTCATCGAAAGCGACCATGCGGCAATTGAAACCTCCTCGATTTGTGCTTCGGCCGGCAACTGTGCTTCATAGAACGGGCCGGCTAGCTCTTCCGACCGAGAAGGCCAAAGATTAATAAAAAACTGCATGGGCAAAGCGGGCACGGGCGTTGGTGCCCATATTGGTCGCACGTGCAATAGCTGGCCATCGGCAAACCACCGGATTTCGTGCGGCTCCCATTCGATGGCGTAGGTGTGGAAAGCGGCCGACGCGTCGAAACCAAGCTCCACCAACACGGGTGTTCCCCGGTTACCATAATTCCACCCCCCGGCTTGGCTACCGGGGTTGAAATACACGTTGAGCAGCACCTGGCTGGTATCCTGGCCGAGAAATTCCATATCCAACTCCTGCCAAGGGTCGTTGCGATGCAGAAAAAAGGCCGTAATCACGCCCGATAGCCGTACTGCCTTCAGGCGCACCTCAAACCGCCCGTACAAGTAGGATGCCTGACTTACCAGCGAAGCGGAGGTATACTGGCGAGTACCCATACGTTGCTTGCAAAGCGTAAGACGGCAACCCTCCGGTTCTCCAGAATGGAAATTATCCGGGGTGAAAGCCGCTAAATTAGACGGGAACGAGTCTTGTAGCAACCGCCACCGGTTAGCGTGAAAACTCGCGAAATCGTCATGAAAAAGTGGCGTAAATTCACCTACTCTTCGGCCAACGGCGGCCATGGATTCGATTCCATGGGCAGCCAGCCGTTCCAGCGGAATAATCCAGGGTGTTACGTCATGTTCCGGGTAGGTTGTTCGCCGCAAACCGACCAACTGTTGCTGCATGGGGCGGATAGCGTATGGCTCCACGTTGGGCATATTGGCGCGTTGTGGTAACTCAAAAGCCGGCACTTCGCATTTTAGGAAACAGCACAACGCTTGCCAGCTCTTTTCCTCCGTCGGCAATAGCAAGTGTTTCCCCTGCTGCCCGTGGTGTGCCGCACGGCCTGGCAGCCGGCCCAGGGCGCGGCGTAGTGTTGAATGATGAGCAGCGGGACGCGCCGAAGAGGCTGCCAGCGGTGCCATCGAGATGAATACGGCCGCAGGATATAGCTGGGCGAGTAATTCTTGCTGCTCACCCAAGCTGGCAATGCCTAAATATGCGTCGAATAATAGCGGTTCGCGGGCTGCCAGCTGGCGGTGTACATCGGGAGTGAATTGGGTGCCATCGTCTACGCAGCAGCGGTAGCCTAGCACGCCCAATGCCGCGGCCAGCCAGTTGAGGTCGACGGGTGAACCCGTTAGCACGAACACGGGCCCGCGACCTTTGCGCTGTTGCAACTCGGCGTGTGTTTGGTCGGCCTGAATGCCCAATTGGGATAAATAGGGCAGGATGGAATACACGTTGTCCGAGGGAAGGTCATTACGCTGGAAAATGAGCGATGGTACCGATGCGTAAACGCGCAGACTGGAAAAATGCAGGTTTATCCACAAATCAACAGGACCGCAGATGGGTAGTCGGGCCAGCAATTGTTCCGCGCCAGCCCGGGAAATCACATAGCCGGAAAACCACCATAGCCCCCTTACTGGGCGCATCAGGTGCGGAGAAAACGCGACGGTTTCTGCGCCCCGGTCCACTTCGCGGTACGACAGGTATAAGAAGTCGAAGCTCGGAGCACCGTGCTCATCGGCGGGCAGCTCCTGCCACAATCGCGGCAACAGCCGCGAAAAATCACGCTCGAAAAAAACGTCATCCTCCAGTACAAGCGCGTATGCGTGTCCCTCTGCCAATAGCCGCTGCCAGGCCGCCACGTGGGAAAGGGCTACCGCCACTTCTGGTGCGCTCATACTGATAAACGGGTCGCCAGCACGTAAGGCGGGCAACAAGCGGGGGTCGGGGTCGACATAGTACTGCGTACGTAGCGCGTATTGGGGCACAAGTTGCGCCGGAGACACTTCGGCCGCGCGGAGTAGTCTGCCGTCTATCGCTGGCAGCCGGTGGCAGAACTCGGCCAGGGTCCGGCGGCCTGTTACGCGCTGCCTTTTGGTCTCGCGTAGCATGTGCTGCCAGCGCATGGGCTGACGGTCGAGGTTGATGACATAGACTGCGCCCAAACCCTGCGATGTTCCTACATTCGGCAGTACCCTTCCCGGTCGAAGCCGCCGCCAGAGGATTTTGAGTAGAAAGGCGGTTTTGCGGCGAAATGCGTGCGTTAGGTGAAGGTTCATCAAAGAAAATTTTGGCCTGGTAGTGGCCTGGTAGCTTAATGGCTTTCAGCAATAGTCAACAAGCTAAAAAACACCTGTAAAGATGAAGCAACAATTGACTCCGGCCACCATTGCAGAAGATGATAAACTCCGCTCGGCCGCTATGCGGAGGCTGATTCAATCGCCGACCACGCCTCAGCCAATTGCCCAGAAAGGAGCCATTCCCCCCGTGCTGGTTCAATTCTGGGATAATTCAGCTACCCTGCCGGCTGATGTTCAGCATTGCCTCGATAGCTGGGAGCCCCTGACGCACCAAGGATTCAGCCGCCGTCTTTTCGACGAGCCGCAGGCTCTCGCATTCATCACGGCTTCCTGTGAGCCGGGCCATGTGCAGGCGTTCCGGCGGTGCATCCACCCGGCGATGAAATGCGACTACTTTCGGTTGTGCTACCTGTATTATCACGGCGGGTTTTATGTGGATGCCGACGAGCACTATCAGGGAGTTGACTGCCGATGCTTTCTGCAGGATAGCCAACTGAAAATACAGCCGCTTTGTTACGACACACGCACCGATGAAATGATAAGTGCGGAAGTATTCATGCGCCAGCGCCGCCACGCCGATGATTGGATATATTACGTCAACAATAATCCCCTGATTGCACCCGCCCGGCACCCCGTTATTGGCCGGGCCCTCGCACGGGCGACAAGCCAACTATTGCAGCCCACCACTTCCGGCCAGTCCATCCAATCCGTCGCCGGACCAGGCAATCTGACGGCCAGTTTGGTTGTGCATGCCTTGACGGCGGCGGCTCAAGCCGTACCGGATTTCTGCATCCTGCCCAACTGGGATGCTGTTTCGGTGAGCCCCTGGCCGCTAAGCTACCGAAATGACGAGCGAAACTGGCGCGTTTGGGAGGCAAATCAAATCAGGCAGCATCCTTAATTTACCCATTAGCTTCGCCTATTCCTTTAGCAAAGACGAGCTTCTATATGAGCGATCAACAAAGCGCTACACACAGTATTTCTCGGCAAAGAACTGGGCAGCCTTGGCGCTAACATGAGCTCCGTAAGCCTGGTAAGTGTCGTCCTTATGTCCATTGCCGAAATCGACCACGGCTTTTATGCACAGGCACAAAGGCTTGGGATGAGGGGCTTCGGCTGCCGCCAAAAAAACCCCGTAAGCTTCCATCTCAACCCCTAGCAGCTTGCGGTGTTGTTCCTTAATGCGGTCCAGCGTGCTTTGGTCGGCGAGTACCGCCGCGCCTGACGCCACAGCGCCGATGCGCAGCTTCAAGTCCCATTCCGGGGCTCCGTTGCCGAAACTCTTGCGGATGCGGTATAATTCAGCGCCGTCTTCTTCCAGTCGCAGCGCCATGCGCTCCAAAGACGAGTCTAAGGTAAATTGGAAGGGGTCGGCCTCAAAACTGGGGGCGCTGCCATCGCTCCCACTTCCTATCCATTTACCGCTGCCCCAGTCCCACACCGGGTTGGCCACCACGAGGTCGCCCAGTTTTACCCGCCCGTCAACACCGCCCATGATGCCCGTCATGAACAGGTAGCGGGGCTTGAAGCGCATGATGAGCTTCATGGTAGCCGCCGCGGCCGCTGGCAAGCCCATTCGGGCCGCTACTGCCGCCACCGCTTTGCCCGGGCGGCCGTCCGCCTTGGTAAAGGCTGCTTGGTAATAAACCCCGTCGTCGTGCGGCACGTCCAGCGCTGACCACGCCCACCCATTGGCGCGAACGGCCGCGCACTCGCTGCGCAGCGCGCAAATGAAGGCCACGTCATATTCATGGCTCGGCGGCGTGATACCAGCGGATTTTTTGGCCGCCATGCGCTGCTCCACGCCCGTGCGCAGTTGACGCTGCCAACCATCTGAATCCACTTGGTAATGAATCAGCAACAGCGCATTCTCTGCTAGCCGGGCGCTGGCCGCGGCTAGTACGTGGTCGTGGGCCGTCAGTGCAATGATATGCGTCGGCTTGTGGTACTGCTCCCGCTCCTGTACTTCCTGCAATAGCGCCAAGCCGCCTTCGGGCTGAACATCGGCCGACTTCCGGGGCGGAATGGAGATGTCCAGTACCAACAGGTCGAATGCCTGCACCAACATACGTTGCTTGGCGCTGTGCGCGTCGATTTCAGTCACTACTACTTCCGAATCGAAATCGGGAAGCTGCTCCAAAGCCGTGAGGATGCGACGGAGCTTGTCGGTATCATCCTCAACAATTAGAATACTAAAGTTCATAAATTCTATTCAGTACCGGCAAACCCCAGTTGTTGCACCACGGCGCGCAAAGCTTCGCGCCAGCCTGCGTAGCCAACGTTGTAATACACGGCCCCCACGTACGTCGCCGGGAAAGCAGCTTCGAGCTGGGCATCGAGAACCTGCAGCGTGATTTCGTCCTCAGCTTGCCCAAAACGGTCGAATTGGGTCACCACTATGGCCTTGGTGGTGATGCCATGCCGGTCCATCTGCTGCAGGATGTCGCGGCCCGCATATGCTTGGGGGCGCCCGCCATCCTCGGTCGGCGTGACGTCATACGTAGGCATAGTCATGTCGAGAATAATCAAATCAAAGGGTTCGCGCAACAGCGCATTAACCCCGCTTTGCCGCGAGCGGGCCTCGGTCACGACGGCCCCCAGCTCGTGGTGCGCGAAGTGGCTGAGTTGCTGCCGCTTTTCTTCGTCATCTTCAACGAGTAATATTTTCATTCTCTAAGTCGCGTAAAACCTGGACCTGGTCGAAGGGAGAATCGGAGGCTGCCAGCGAAGCTTGCAGGTAGAGCGGCAGCTGTATTTCTACCTCAAACTCATCGTCCATAATCCCGAAGTTAAGCGTCGCCTCCGGCTCCTTGTCCGATATTCGAAAGTCGCGCAAGCTACGGTGAATCTTAAAAAAGCCGCTACCGCCTTCAGTGGCAATTGAAGAGGCGTACTTTCCTTCTTCGAGTTCGCGCTGCTTGCTGGCGAGGCGTTCGCGCAACTCCTTGCGGTCAATTGAATCACCCAAGGCATTGGTGCTAGTGATGCTAACGACGGAAAGCGCTGGGGAGATGCCCTTAGTCACAATCTTCAGGCGGGCCTGGGGCACGTCAAGACCGGAGCGACGGACAACGTTTTCGAAAACGTTAACAAAAACATCCACTAGCGTAGGGAAGCCGTGCACCAGCTTAATCATTGCTGTTTCGCCATTGGTTTCCAGTGGAGCCTTAAAGGCAGGAGACACTTCTTGCACCAGCGCCTCGGCTACGCTGAGCACGTCTTCGAGCATGTAGGGAGAATCGCCCACGGCTTGGGTGGGCCGAAACCAACTCGTGACCCGCTCAAACACCGCGTGCGTTTCCGTGCGGGCCACGTTGATGGCAGTGTATAGGTCGCCAAAAACATAAGGCTGATTGAGCATTTCGGCGTTCCGCTGCAAGCCGTTCAGCAGTTCGCAGGCGGCTGGCCAGGCTTCGGTGCGAAGGCGGGTTCGAATAATGCTCAGGCTGGTAGTAAGTCGGCGGCCGAGGTGTTCCACCACCATATCCACAAATTGCCGGAACGTGGTATCCGCCTCGATTTGAGCAGCTAGCAACGTTATTTCGCCGTCGGTCAGGGTAAATTCAAAAAGCCCCACTTGTTCCGAGTTATGACGCACCTGCATCCAATCGGTGCGGATACCCGAAACCAAGGCGTCATAAGAAGCCGAAAATTCCGCCAAGAGCTTATTCAGTCGGGTATCTTCAATTGGTTCCAAACCCAACTGCGCCGGCCAGTAGGTGTTAGGCTGGTATGGACCACTTTCGCTTTCCCGCTGGGTAATGAGTTGCTGAGCCGTTAAGGGTCGCCGCAACTGAGTTTCAAGGGTGCCATGCCGGATGCGGGTACTCAGGTAGCGGTTGAGTCCAAACTCTGTGCTGGACGTGTAGGCATCGCGCAGTTCCAGCACTAGTGTTCGGAACAGCGCGCTGGTTTCGTTGTTGGGCACTGACATCGCTACTAACCCTTCGTAGTCGAGCTTCTCGGCTTTGGCGGTAGCTTCGGCCCGAAGGGCCAGGCTTTCAGCATCAAGGCCTGCTTCCACAAACGTGAGGTAGCGGTGATAGCTTTCCTGCAGTTGTGCAGTCGCCCACAGTTGCAGCTTGGGAACTTCCACGTGAATGCGACTCTGCTCTACCTCGTGCTTGCGCTTGCTGATGACTTGCTGGCGAACAAGGTCTTTGATTTCTAACCGGTATTCTTCGGCGTTAGCGGGGTCAAACTCTAGCAATAGCCGGCACACGGCCAACCGCTCGTCGGCCACTTCCTGCGAGCTTTGGTAGGTTGTTGATGCGTCCATCACGGGTTCTACGCATACGTACCGCAGGAAGTAAATTACTTGTTCGGGGTCCAGGTTTTCACGCTGGTGCCGCAGTTGGGAAGGACGCTCTAGTCCATTTGCTGTGAGGAAGTCTTCGTATGCGTACCCGCACAGTGTTTCGTTTGTCCGGCTCACGTGCTTGTTGTAGGCATCAAGCAGAATAGGTAGGGCCAACGACGTTTGCAGCAGGCGCCATTCAGGCTGGCTGGGTCGCAGATTGCCTACGGCCGCGGCAATGGGCAACATACATTGTAGTTGGGGTTCGCGTACGTACACCCGTGCCATGAAGGCACACGCTTCCGACATCTCGCCTGCCGCCAACCAACTGTTAGCCACCAGGCGATGGCCCCGACGCCGAAAGTATGGGTGAACCGACTGGCCTAGTGCGAGGCCGTGGCCCACGGCTTCTGCATAACGCTGGGCAAAATAGCTACGCTGCCCTCCTAACAGTTGGTGCGAGTCCGTGCTCAGCCCTTCCACCGCGGCGGTACTCATGCCGACCCAGCCCAAGGCGTACTGGGTTCCGCTGTCTTCGCCGTTCGCCTCAACCGTTGCCTCAGTGTAAGCCCCCGTGGCGTAGGCCCTGCCAAGGGCTTCGAGCAGTAATGGATGCCAACGGGGAATGTGAAGCCCAACAGCCGGCAGCGCCTGCCCGGTCTCGACCCGGGAAGACATTTCATCGGCCAGCAGCAGCAGCGGAGCCACTGCCCATTCCAGCGAGGCAAAATTAAGCGTCAGCTTGTTTAACTCGTGAATCTCCTGACTGGCGGCGGCTCCGGCGAACACTACGGCCTCCATGCGGCTGATGAGGAGTTGCTGCAGGACCGGTCCGGGGCTGCCCAACCGCAACGCGGTATTTCGCAGCTCATCCTCGGCCGTACTCCCCTGCCCTTCCATAGCCTTGCCAAGGGCAGCTATCGTCAGGGCAACGGCGTTACCAGGCGTTCTACTTAGTTCCTCCTGGGCTAGCTCCGTCGCCGCCCAGTAATGCCCCTGCCGGAACTTGGCGTACGCAGCAATTGGCGCGCCGGAAGAGCCGGCAGTTTCCGCCACCCGTCCCAAAGCTGTTAGGAGCACGGGCAGACGAGGGTCCGCTACTTTGGATATTAACTTTAAGATTGCATAGCTCGCCGCCGCCTTGCGCGCCGGCCTCCCCTGCAGAATCGTTACTTGGCAAAAGCTGATGAACGCCTCGTAGTAGTCAACTAGCGCTCGCGTAGATTCGATGCGCAGCAAGTGCTCGGTGGACGCCAGGGAGAGGGTCTCCGATGTGAGCACGTGGTAGCGCAGATAGTCCGTCCACCCCTCGCCAACCCGCTCTTCGATTCGCAGGAGCAATTGCTCAAAGTCGGCAATAAAGCGGGCCGAGGTCACCGTGTTTTCGTTGCGGGTGCTAACCCACTGCGCGACTAAAGCAATCGGTCCCGAGAAGCCCACGGCCTCCTTTATCTGCTGGGCATAGCGCTTTTGTGGCTCCAGGCCGGAGCTAAGCTGCAAAAACGCAATCCTTTGCTTGATGAGCCACAGGGACTGCCCAAATTCCTGCTCCACGCGCTCCAAGCAAGCCGCCGCCCGGTCGTAGTGACCTGTCAGCAAGGCAGCCGAAAAATCATTTTTCAGCCCGATAAACCGACTTAGCTCAGTCGGGTAGCGCGATAGCACGGCTTTGGCCCACTTCACCTCCCGTTCCCACTGCACAGTGCTTGGAGCGCTGGCTTTGAGCAGTTGGAGCATTGACGGCGCCGTTAGGGTTCCGAAGACGCGCGACGTACC
This sequence comes from Hymenobacter terrestris, assembly GCF_013377905.1. Classification (GTDB taxonomy): domain Bacteria; phylum Bacteroidota; class Bacteroidia; order Cytophagales; family Hymenobacteraceae; genus Hymenobacter; species Hymenobacter terrestris. Next base: position 32,231 of record NZ_JABKAV010000029.1, on the reverse strand, counting down.
CCGCTGTACCCGCAGCAGTTCATCCTGTAACATCCCGAAAACCGCAGGGTCTAGGGTCTTCCGGCTGGTAGCAAGGTCCACCTCGGGTGCCCGGCTCCGCAACATGTGAAAGGTTAACTGCCGAATGGCAGCCAAAGTGGGTAGAGTGGATGGGTGCATGCGGTAAACATTAAAAACTTCCAACCGTCTGTTTTCTCTTGGTAGGAAATCCAAACTATATAATTATGCGTCCACAATTACGCTGCAAAGGTGTCCTCCGGTTCCAAATGACGAACCAGCGACATCATAGCCAGCGTGTCGAGTAATGGCTTCACCTTATCGGCCTTGATGCGCCGGAACCGGGCCGCGACCTGAGCGCTGCTCAGGGCCTCACCGCCGGCCTGCTGCACGATGCTGCGCACGGCGAACATCTGTTGCGCCAGCTCAGCCGGCCAAGGTTGGGCAGCTGCGGTTGTCACAGCAGCAACTGCTGTAATAGCAGTCGGCAACTCCATAGCGGACTGATGTTCGCCAGGGGCCTGGTAAGCAGGACGCAGGTAGCGGACGTGGCCCTGTTTCTCTTCACGCGTGCGCTCGTGGTTGAGGTGCACTAGGCGCGTTAGAATCTCGGCGTCGGGCAAGGTAGTGGACCAGTCGTAGGCTTCGGCCACGGTGGCGTCCAATTGCTGGTGCAGGCTGAGGACCACGGAGGCCAGGCCCTGGTGGTTCACGGTCTGGTCTTTGGCGGTGAGGGTCTGATTGGTGCGCAGCTTCTCCACCACGTTGTAGAGGTCGGTGAGGGTGAGGCTGGGGTGCTGGGCCTGCTGGCGCTTGCGGTGGGCGTCGAGCTGTTCGGCCAGCTCGCGGATGCGGGCCTGCTGCGCGGGCGTAGCGTCGGGGAAGGGGAATGGGTCGAAGCAGCGGGTTTTATCATAAACTGGGTCATTGCCAACGCCCATTCTGCCACCTGCTGCCAATGCCCAAACAACATGAGCATTACTGGAAAGAACACCTAATACATATGCGTCATCAGCAGCAATAGCAATGAGTTTATCATCAGGCAAAACATTACTGCCCAAAAAGCTGAATAGCCGATGTTTAGCTACTTGTGGAGTTACGATGTAACGTGAGATGTCACGTAACGCAGGCCGAAAGGTTGAACGAGCTTCAGCAAAAATCCACCACCGATTCCTAGTTGCTTCACGACGCACTTCGTCTCGCTGTGGCTTGACAGTCGTGTAAATGTGTTGGTAGACCGTTGGGAATTGAGAAATTACTTGTTGCTCATTAAGGCCGAATAAATCAATAATCATAAACCCGCGGGAGCTACCTGTAATGTCTTTCCCATTTCGGAAAGGCTTGATATAATCTTCTAGGCCAGCAATGCTCCCAAGCCCCATTTGCGAAGCATCTTCCTGGCTAATAACAAAACCTTGTCCAACAGGAATAACACCTCTGCTGCTTATGCCTGCATTGGATTTTAGTGCATTGGCGCTTGTTAAATCTGCACCAGTTGAAAGGTCAGAATTAATCTCACCAAATGCTTCAACAAGCTTTACATCATGTGCTTCTTCACCATCAACTGTTTCTTCACTTACCACAGTTGCAAGTGTGCCGGGTACTTTACCCAATTGAGCTACGGTCATTGCTACACGAACGGCAGCACCTTCGCTAGCATCAACCCACGGATGGTTGGGAATGGCGAAGATTAGAGACACAGAATTTTCATTAGCCTCCATGTGCCTTTCCATTACTCGTCGATTAAAAATCTGAGTGAGAGAATTGGTCGTGATAAATCCGAACTGTTCCGTCTTACCGCTTCTCAGAGCCTCAGCAGCATTATCCCACCAATACATTACTAAGTCAGCTGATTCTGGAACACGGCCTTTGTATGCTTTGCGTAGCGCATCGGAATAACCTTCACCAAGCAATTCATACATGCGCTTATTCCCCACAAACGGCGGGTTGCCCACGATGAAATCGGCTTCGGGCCACTCGGCGGGCCGGGGGTTGGGGTAATCCAGCACAGGCGTGCGGGCGGTTTCGTCGGGCACGGGCTGGCCGTGAGCATCGAGGCGGGGCGTGGGCGCGTCGTGGCGCAGGGCGGCATCCTGCTGGCGGATATTCTGGTATTCATCCAGCAGGGGCTCGGCCAGCTGGGTGATGCCGTGGGTGCGCAGGTGCCATTGCAGGTAGCCGATGCGCAGCACCACGTCGGCAATGGCGGCCGCACGCGGGTTTAGTTCCAGGCCCAGCAGCTGGCGCGGGCTCACGGTGGTGCCCCCGCCGAGGTCGAGCAGGCCGGTCTGGCCGAAACTGTTGATGGCGGCCAGCACCTCCCCTTCCAGGCGCTTGAGGTGCTCTAGCGTCACGTAGAGGAAGTTGCCGGAGCCGCAGGCCGGGTCCAGAATGCGCAGCGAAGTGAGGCGGGTGAGGAAGCGCACCAGCTCCTGGCGGGCTTCTTTGGGCTGGTTTTCGTCGAGGCGGCGGGCGCTGGCGGCCTGGGCGGCGGTCCATTCGCGGCGCAGGGGCTCGAGCACGGTGGGCAGCACGAGGCGCTCCACGTAGCGGCGCGGGGTGTAGTGGGCACCCAGGCTGTGGCGCTCCTTGGGGTCGAGGGCGCGTTCGAGCAGCGTGCCGAAGATGGCGGGCTCCACCTCGGTCCAGTCGGCTTCGGCGGCTTTGAGTAGCAGGGCCATCTGGTCGGCGGTGAGGGGCAAGGCCGTGGCGTCGTGGAAGAGCTTGCCGTTGAAGCGGCGCAGGCGGGCCTTCAGGTCGGGCGAGAAGCCGCCGGTGTCCATGGTGAGCCAGAGGCCGCGCAAGGCATCGGGCAGAAACTCGCGCAGTTCGGGCGTGGAGTAAGTGCGCAACATGCCCGTGAAGCTGGCCTTGGGGATGAGCCCTACGTCATTAAACTCAGCCGGCAGGTCGCCCCACCGACTGGTCTTCAAAACCGTGCTTGAAACTTTCGCTTCACACGGCTCCTCAACAGATTGATGATTGACTAACACACCTCGCCTCCTTTCCGGTCCTCTCGGACCGTTTTGGTTTTATGGCAGTGCCGATGAAGAAGCTGAAGGTTTGCCAGATTATCTCGCCCTCCGTATCGGCGGGCAAGTTTATGGTCTACTTCCAGCTTATCCCCGTGCGTGAAGAACAGTCGGCAGTGAGGACATTTTCCTTTCTGTCTTTTTAGTAGAGCCGCGACTCTATATTTGACTTCCGGGTGTCGCCCCATGCGCGTACCCCAATACACCCAATCGCCATCGTACGGACTACGCTGCGCCTGTACTTTTACGTGTCGCCTAATCGGCGTTTCCGAGTGTCGTTGCAAGCGTCGGTCCTCTTCTCCATTTCTGGTAGCGAATTGCCAGCCCTTGCCTTCTCCGACCAGCCAGTATCGGAAGGATACCCAGCGGCGGCCTTGGTGAGGGTGGCGGTGCCGTGCCCAGTTTTGGAGATTTTCGTACAGCCAGTGGCCTAAATGCGAGAAGCATTGCTTGCTAGCGACGGCTGAGAAGTAGTTGGTCCATCCCCTTACAACCGGGTTTAGCGCATTGATGAGCTTCCGTTGCGGGAGTGCCCGGTGCGCTGTTACGATGGTTTTCAGCTTCTTCTGGTGCCGGCTGATAGCTTCCCGCGAAGGTCTAATGAACGTTTTGCAGCCAAGCGAAACGCCTTTCGGGTTTTTCGCAGCCTGACTCTTCCCCGTTGGAAATTGTCGAACTGTGAATCCCAGAAAGTCGAAGCCTGCCGGTCCTTCGTGGGCCAGCAGGGTGTGTACGATGCGCGTCTTGCTTGGCTTCAAGGCTAAGCCCATGGGTTCCAACCATTGTGCAATGCGTTGTTGACACTGTTGAATAACATCCAGTCGTTCGTGCAGGATAACAAAGTCGTCCGCGTACCGAACAAAGTGCGGCGGGTTGATACGAACTTTTTGTCCCTGAATCGTCAGCCGCCTCGGCGGAAAGGCCTGCCGGATGCATTCTTCCATGCCGTGCAGGGCGACGTTAGCTAACAGCGGAGAAATAACACCTCCTTGTGGGGTGCCTTCGGGAGTCGGAAAAACCGATTGCCCGTCTAGTACCCCCGCCTGTAGCCACGCTTTTATTTGCCGTCGAAGCGTTGGAAACGTGTTCAACTTAGTCAACAATGCCTCGTGGTTGATGCGGTCAAAGCATTTGGCAATGTCTGCGTCGAGCACGTATTTGGGCTTGTGGCAAACGTTGCTAAAAATGGCTCCTATCGCGTCATGAGCTGAGCGTCCTGGTCGGAAACCGTAGCTGTTCGGTTCAAACTTGGCTTCCCATTCTGGCTCCAACACTTGTTTAACCAGGGCCTGAACGGCTCGGTCATGCATCGTGGGAATCCCCAATGGTCGTTTTTCCTCCGTGCCGGGTTTGGGAATCCAGACCCGACGAGTAGGTTTTGCTTTGTCTGTAGGTGCCAATTGGTCAATCAAGGTAAAGCGTTCGACCGGACGCAGCGACTTAACGCCGTCAACGCCCGCCGTCTTTTTCCCTTGGTTATCCTGTGTTACCCGCCGAACGGCCAGGCATTTGCCCGACCAAGACCTCATTAGTGTTTTTTGGAGTTTGTGTACTGTCCTCCCATCACCGCGTTGCGAGGCTTTGAATATGCGCTTTTGCAGCTTAAAGACGGTTTGCTCCAGCTTGCGCCAGGGCAGTTCGCTCCATTCCATCATCGTTGGTTCGCAACGTGCGTTAGACATATTCACTGCTACTTGTACCTATTCAGTTCAATCTATCGTGCCTACGTCAGCTTATCCCGACCATTACGTCGGGCATTTGCTTCTTAGGCAATCTTGCCCCTTGACTGCATGCGGTTAGCACCTGCTCCGGCGGTAGACGGAGAGCCACCAAGGGGTTACTTCGTTCCGATTAATCGTTGGTCGAGTCCGTAGGATGGTACTGTCTGCCGGGTTTATCGGGAATGCATACTGGTCGTACTGAAACCGCCAGCCCCTAATCCGTGCCTTTTGGCATAGCCTAATACCCTGCGTTGGCTACTCAATGTTGACGACAGTTCACGCGTACCTTCGCTTTCGCTATCCATAGACTCCTGCTCGACGGGATTTGGAATCAGGGTTTCCATTACCGCCTTTTCGCCCCGCTTTACGGATTGATGGCTAGTCGCTACCGTAGGGGTGATGCTGTTACCCTTGCATTTAGGGAGAGGGACTTACACCCTCACGATTAATCAGTTGTCAGCGAGTAATACCATTAAAATGGCATTACTCGTTGCCATCCGTCCCTGGGCTTGTGGCTCCATTTAGGATGAACGAATCGCACCTCGGAGAACATCGTGAACAGGCAGCGCATCAGGAACTGGGCCACCACCTCTGGCGCGTGCCCGGCCCGCTCCAATTGGGCCGACACGCCGGCCAGGTAGCCGGCCAGCTCCCGCGTGACGCGGGCGGCGCGGCGACTGGGGTCTAGTTCCCGGGGCTCCTGCCATACTTGGCGCAGCATCTGCCGGGTGGCCTCGTCGGCTAAGGCAGAAAGCGGCAGCCGGAACCGGGACTGGTCGGGGAAGGGCACAAACGAGTCGCCGACGCCGGCGAAGTTCGAGTACACGTCGATGCAGTAGCCTACGTCCACCACCAGCACAAACAGGGGCCGGGGCTCGTCGGGCGGCAGGGCGCGCACGTAGCCCAGGGCCTGCTGGCGGGCGGCCTGCATCATCTGCTCCCACTTCACGGAACCGCGTAGGGCGTGGCCCTTGCGGCGCTTCTCGGCGGCCAGGCCCAGTTCGGCGCGGTCGGCCTGCTGGGCCTTCTGTAGGGCGTCGGCCGAGTCGGTACCCTGTTTGGTTTCCAGGATAAAGCAGCCGCGCTTGTACAGGTCGATGCGACCGGTGCTCTTCTTGGCCCCGTCGTTGAAAGTGACGGCGCGCTCCAGCACGTACTGGTCATGGGCAGGCTGGTCGGTGGTGGGGTCGGGCCGGGGTACGCCCAGCAGGTCGCAGAGGTCTTGCAGGAACAGGCCGTAGTTGGCGCGCTCGGCGCCGCCGGAGTGGCGCCAGCGGGCCGCGAAGTCGGGGTACGTCAAGGTAGAAGCAGCTCAGGGGTAAGGAAGCCGTAAGATAGCGGAATTCGGGGCTGACTCCGCCAGAGGCAGGGCAAGGGTAAGAACACCAATTACCGATGGGAGCATAGCACCGACTAGTGCCTATAGGGCAGTACAGTAGACTCCAGCCGTGAAAGAATGTACCCTATGCAGTCTAATAGTAAGTAACACCGGTAACACTAGTAATATTGATAATACGTGTAATACTGATAGTATGGCCTCTGCTGCAAGTATTTCTATCCACTAGCAACGGTGAAATTACGGGGCTACTAGCTGATGTACTTCTGAGTGAGTTGCTCTATTCGCTCGATAGATACTTAACTATTAAGTATAAAAGTACTGTGTGACTGAAAAACAATAGCGAAAATAGAAGATATGGAGAGTAATGAAAGTATGTAGAGTAAGTAAAGGAATGAGATTAAGAAAAGTATGTAAATTATAGAAAATCCAGTAATATCAGTAATATAGGTAACACAGATAATACAGATAATACAGATAATACAGGTAATACGAGTAGTATGATATTAGCTCTGTTGTGGTGTTGGAGGTGAAGTTGCCGATAGTTGATAGATCAATGACTTGCCGTGTTGGCTCCGCATGAAATCAAAGAAAAGCGTGATGTCCTCCGCGGTGCGGCTTTCTTCCAACGCCGCAAAGTATGCCTGCCGGTCCTCGCGGAACACGATGGTCAGCGGTTGGTCATGGTAGCGCTGCACGTAGTTCATGAGTAACCGTGACGTGCGCCCGTTGCCATCGTTGAAGGGATGAATGCTGACTAAGCGCTGGTGGGCCTCAAAGGACAGTTCCAGCTGCTCGCGCAGCGTTGTGGCCGCTGGCATCCGCTCCCGTAGCTCGCCGGTGAGCGCGGCCACCAGGGCGGGCACCTTCTGGGCGCTGGGGAAGGAGCTGGCTCCAACGATGAACACGTTGCCCCGGCGCAGGTCGCCTTGGGTGGGGTCTACAGTGCCCAGGGCCGTGTTGGTGGGCCGGCCAGTAGATTTCATCACGGCCGCCGCCAGCTCGCGCAATAAAGCCGGACCGGGAAGCTGCCGCGCATCTGCGCGCTGCAACGCCAGGTCCAGGGCCCGGGCGTGGTCGCCCAGCATGTCGTAGCCCGCCAGCGGCTTGCCTGGGCCCAGGGTGGGGGCTGCCCCGAGCAGAAAGTCAAATGCTTCGAGCACCGTCACGCGGGATCCCTCAATCATGGTCGAGTGCGCCGAGACCATGACGTGGCTTAACTGCTGGCTGGTCTGCTGCCGGTCGGCCGGTAGCTGCTGCACCTGCTGGGTCAGCCGCTCAATCTCCTCCCAGCTCATGCCGCCTGCCGGAGCGTGGCGGCCCGCAGCGCGGCCACGTCCACGGTGGCCAGGGGCAAGGGTGCGGTCAGGCCCGTACCGTAGATTAAGTCCGCCGCCCACGCCGCCAGGTCGGCCGCGTAAATCATGCGCCGACCGGTCTCGTCCTGGTATTCGGTTTTACCCGTCATGAAGGCCTCCAGGCTGGAACGCAGGGCTGCTGGTACGTCGGCCAGCGCCTGGTCAGCCAGCGATGGATTCAGGAGCCCGTTCAGGTAGTCCCGGAGGGCTTGGTAAGCATCTTGGGTGGATGGGGTCATGAGAAACTGGCCAAGCAGGCTGCACGGGTAGCAACCAAAAGTAACGATTTCAACCTGCTTTAACCCTGTTCTCAAGCAACTCCATAGCAGTAATACTGGTAACATTAGTAATATTTGTAACATCGACACGATAAGTAACACGGGTAATACTTTTATGCATACTTTAGCTCCATGAGCAAGATTCTGGCGTTTACAAACCAAAAGGGCGGGGTTGGCAAAACCACTTCTACCGCTAACATTGGGGCTGGCTTAGCCCGGGCTGGCCACCGGGTGCTACTGGTGGATCTGGACCCCCAGGCTAACCTGACAAAAGGCCTGGGCCTGAGCGATGCGGAGCAAACCGTTTATGGCGCCTTACTGGGAGAGTACCCGCTCAAGGCCTATTCACTGGACAAGAATCTGGCGCTGGTCGCCGGGTCGCCGGCCTTATCCGGCTTTGAGAAGGTGAAGGGAGATGAGCTGGACCGGGAATTCCTGCTCAAAGACCTGCTGGAACCCTTGCGTGAGCGTTGCGACTTTATCCTGCTCGACTGCCCACCAGCGCTCGGCCTGGTCACCATAAATGCCTATGCCTGTGCCCAGCAACTCTACATTCCCTTGGAGGCACAACTGTATGCCACCGACGGGCTAGAAAAAGTCCTGGAGCTGGTGAGCCGGGTTCAGCGCCGGCTTAATCCGAGCATGGCAGTAGGAGGCATATTCTTTACCCGGCACGACAAGCGTAAGGTGCTGCGGCGAGATACGGCCGAACAACTCCGGGCGCAATACCCGGACTTGGTGCTTAACACCGTTATCCGGGAGAGCATTGCTTTAGGGGAGGCACCCCACCTGGGCAAAGACATTTTCTCTTATGCTCCGCAAAGTGCCGGGGCCGCCGACTATCAGGCATTGGTAGCCGAAATTCTTACCCGCTAATTCACCGACTTCTCATGGCCAAGACCTTCAAGAACCTACCTAAGCCCAGCGAAGCCAAGGTTGACAAGCCCACGTCAGAACGTGACTTTTTCGACCTTAGTGATGATGACGCTACTATCAAAAAGCCGTCTGAAAAGCAGCAGACCAAGCGTAATACTAGTACTACTGTATTACAGGATAATACCGGTAATACTGGTAATAAAATCGCTTCTGAACGGGAGGCTGATCCTACATACAGTGTTATTAATGAGGAATTATCCCCCAGTGGTGTGCGGCAGACATTTGTTCTAAGCCCAGGGCATCTGGACCGGCTGCGTGACTACGTACACGCCCGCCGCGTCAAGGGGGAATACAACTACTCACAGAAGCAGGCCCTGCAAGAGGCGCTGGATTTGCTTTTTGCTACGGTGGATTCGGTGCCACCACGTCCGGACCAGGTGCGGGAGCAGCAGCAGCAGCATGGTCAGCGCATTCGGCAGGGACGGCAGGCCGGCAATAGCGAGTAAGTTGACCTGTTTGCCTGAGCTTAAGGAGGAAGAAAAAGGCACAGTTTGAAAGTCAAAAGGCCACCCCTGCAGGGGTGGCCTTTTGACTTTCAAACTGTGCAATGTAGCTATTGGGTTAACACCAGGCGAGTCTGGAGGGGGCTAGTACCGCCGCCGCTTACGCGCACTATTCAAGCAGCAAAGGGAAAAGTTAAAAGTGGTGAAAAGGGGAAAGCCAGCCAGAGCCGGTTTAATAGATTACATCAAAGCGGCCCTGGGTTACCTTGATAAGCTCCGCGCCGCGCTGGCCCGTGAACTCGAAGGTGCCGGCTACCACCCGGGCCACGGTGTCGAAGCGCGTAATCACCAGCTGGCCCGAGGCCGGGCCGGAGCCGGTGGGGTAATGAAAAACGGGGCTGGTGGTGTAGTCGGTCAGCACCCCGTGGCGGCCCTGCTCAGACGGAAAGGGAGCCGTAACCGATTCGTTTAAGGCAAACGAGCCCGGTGCCAGCACCGAGGGCAGGAAGAACCTGATGTTGGAATCAGGCTTGGGGTAATACTTCTCGCTGCCTTCCGGGGCCTGGCGCGTCAGCGAGAGCGAAAACTCAAAGCCCCGGCCACTTTGGGGCGTGCGGTTGACGCGGACCCGGTAGGCCGGGGACCCGAACAGCACCCCCGCCAGCGGCAGCCAGGTAGCGCCGTTGACCAGGGCACCGGCTTTGTTTGCGCCGGTTTGCGTTACCGGCGGCATCATTTCGCGGGGAACTGAGGACGAGAGTTCGCAACCCGAAAGGGTGGGGGCCAGCAGGGTAAGGGTCAGGCCGGCCAGTAAGAGCCGGCTCAGGGGGGAGGTAGGCATAGGGGAAGGGAAGAAGGTGGCTAAACTACTGCGTTGGCCCGCTATCCACGCCGGTCTCTATCACCTGCTGCACCGCTATGGGCACGGCAGACAGCAGGTCGAGGCCAGTAGCAGCTTCGATGGCGTCGACGCTGACGCGGTACTGGCCCCAGTCAGTGCTGATGGTGTTCTCGTTGGGCGTGTCAATGGCAATGACACGGGTGTTGGTGGTAATGCGGGTGGCGTCGTTGTCGCCGGTGGGCAGCACGACCACGACTTTCCAGAGGCGAGCGGGTACGGTGACGCGGCCCTGGTCGAGGGTAGTCTGGAAGCCGTTGGAGCCGGTGCCACCCTTGCCGTAGGCGCCACAGATGATGTAGACCTCGTTGTCGGCGCTGAGGAAGGTGCGGGTGTAGTTTTCGAGATTAGCCCAGGTCTGCTGGTTGTTACGCGGGGCCTGGGGGACCATATTGGTCATCAGGAAGGTAGCCGAGTTGTCAGCCACGGTGCTGGTGCGGTCGGCCGAGGGGCACTGGTGGCCGCGGTCAAAACCGGAGCCCGAGTAGCTGGTGGACTGGACCTGGTACCAGTCAGCGGGCAGCGTGTTGTCGGCCCGGAAGTCGTCTTGGCGGGCAGCGGCGCCGCGCCAGCTGGCGTCGAGGTGCCAGCTGACCCAGGTGGGAATACCCCGGTCGCGGTGATAGGACAGCGCGTACTGGGACTTGCTGAGCAGGTAGTTGGTTGGCTGGCTGCTATCGGTGGTAGCCCCGCTGGGGTTGCCGAGGGTCAGGTGCTCGGGGAGCGGGGTTGCGGGAGGCTGGACCGGGGTGGGGTCTTGGGTAGTCGAGCAGGCGGCGGTAAACGCCAGAAAAGCGACGAGAGCGTAACGGGAGACGTGCATAGACCAAAGGTAACGGGCTTGTTTGGGAGCTGCAGTAGGCTTCAGGTTCTCTTTTGCAGCGGCAGTTAACCATCACCAGCAAGTCCTCCAACCGGGTGGTGTAGGCGGGGCTGCGGTGCCCGGCGGGGCCACGCTGGCCGCGGGTAGTATAGCCGGCGGGTAATGCTGCTCCTACCGGATTACCTGGAGCCACCCCTTGTAGCTCAGAGGGGAACCGGCCTGGTGGAAAACGTAATAATAGGTACCCGCAACAGCATTTTGCCCCCAGTCGTGTTGATAATCGGCGCTCTCAAATACCAGTACCCCCCAACGGGAATAGATGCGCAGCTGCCATATCCCGGTCGGCAAGCCTTTCGCAACAAATTGTTCATTGAGCGCGTCGCCATTGGGGGTAATGACGTTGGGAATGAACAGGCAGCTGCGGTAAGTAATCTGGCGGCTAACAGTGCGCTGCCCGCAGGCAGAGCGAAGCTGGAGCGAATAGGTGCCGGGGGACTGCACGGAAAGTGTGGCTCCGGTAGAGCCGTCCGACCACTGGCGGACCGTTCCGGGCAGCGTTGGCGCGTAGAGCACCAGCGACTCGCCCTCGCAGAGGGTGGTGTCCTGGCCCAGCGAAAAGACGGGCACGGCCTCTGCCGCACGAACCAGCCATTGCGCCTCGCTGGTGCAGCCGTTGCCGTAGCTGGCGCTTACGCGGTAGAGTCCCGGCTGGGTGACGGTGATACTGGCCGTGGTGGCCCCGTTGTTCCAGCGGTAAGCCGTAGCGGCCGGCAGATTGGCCGTCAGGCGAACCCCGGTTCCGGTGCAGAGTACGGAATCGCCCACAATGACGGTGGTTGGCACTGCGACGGCCTCGCTGACCGTTAGCTGGCAGCCGTTGGCGTAGGTAGCCGTGAGCGTATAGGTGCCGGGGCCCGGCACCAGCAGCGTGGCAGTGGTGGCCCCGGTATTCCAGCGCAGGCGCGTAGCACCCGGCGCTATGGCCGTTAGCGTGGGCGGACTGGCCGGGCACCAGGGCCCGCCGCCGGTAATTTGCAGCCCTGGTGAGCGAACCAAACGGCTGGCCGTGGCACTGCAGCCACTGCTAAACCGGGCCGTGACGGTGTAGAGACCGGGCTGGGAAACGGAAAGCGTCGGGGTCGTGGCCCCCGTATTCCACCGGTAGTCCAGCGCCCCGGGGGCGGTGGCAGTCAGTTGCAGGGGCTGACCGGGACACAGCAGCGTATCGCCGAGAATCTGCACGGCAGGATTCAACGATGCTACGTGGAAGGTGGCTGTACTCGTCTGGCCCCCGGGAAAGGTAACCTGCACGCTGTAGGTCCCGGGTTGAGAAACGATAATGGTGGCCGTAGTCGCGCCGGTATTCCAGCGGTAGGCCGTGGGCGCAACCGAGGTAACGGCCTGCAGCTGGACCTGTCCCGCGTTACAGAGGAGCGAATCGCCCGTGATACGCACTGTCTGGGGCAGGCCCACGCGGGCCACGAAGCCGGTTGTGCTCCCGGGGTTGCCGGCGATGGTGAAGGGACCAAACCGGGCCGGACTGACCGGGCTGGCGAAAGTGCCGGCGAAGGAGACATTGCCGAACGCATCCACCCCGACGCCTGGGCAGGTTTCGTCTGATGGACTGCCCCCGGCAAGAGCCCATTGCCAAGTGCCGGTGGCACTGATGGCCGCCACAAAGGTATCCTGCCCGCCCACCGGGGTTACCGTTACCGGCCCAAAAGCGGCGGGGCCGGGCCCGAAAACACCCGCCACGTACGCCGTACCGGCCCGGTCAACGACCAGCCCCTGGCCGGAATCCCCGCCGGTGCCGCCGGCCCGGGTGGCCCAGTCAAAGGCACCAGTGGCCGTGAGACGGGCCACAAAAAGGTCGCCATTGCGGCTGGCATTGGTCAGCGTTACGGAACCTAGGGTCAGCACTGGGCTGAGAAAGTACCCCGTGATATACGGGTTTCCGGCTCCATCGACGGCAATAGCCAGCCCCCGGTCTTCATCCGTCCCGTCGGCTCGCACGGCCCACTGCCAGTTGCCGGCCGGGCTGAGGCGGGCCACGAATATATCGTTGAAGTCGCCGCTCCGCAGCGTCGTGCTGCCGAAAGTGGCCAGGATGCCATAGCTCCCGGTTACGTAAGCCCCGCCACTGCCGTCGCAGGCGATGGCCGTGGCCTGGCCCCCGCTGGCCTGACCCCCACCCGGGCCGCTGCTCCCCGTGGCCCAGGTCCAAGCGCCGGTAGCGGCGGAGAGCTGCGCGGCCACCACGAAGCCAGAGGGCGGGGAGGCGTTGAGCAGCGTTGTCGGGCCAAACACGGGACGGTCGCTGTTGGAGTAGCCGGCCAGAAACACGTGCGTACCGTCGCAGGCCACGCCCTGGCCTATCTCATCACCCGTGCCGCCGGCCCGGACCGCCCACTCCCAGTTGCCTTGGGCCGTGAGTTTGGCCACGAACATATCCTTGTCGCCGTTGCCCGTGCTGATACTGGCGGAGCCGAACGTGGCGGGCTGGCTGCGAAAGCTGCCGACCACGTACACATTCCCGGCCGGGTCAAGGGTAATGTTTACGCCCTGCTCCTCACTGCTTCCCCCGCCTGAGCTGACCCACAGGTAGTTGCCGGAGCCGTCCAGCTTGGCCACAAAGACATCGGTGGCCCCGGCACTGGTAAGCGAGAAAGCCCCAAAGCGGGCCACTCCGGAGAAACTCCCCACCAAGTACGTATTGCCCGCCGGGTCGACTGCTACCTTCCCGCCGACTACCCCTCCGGCCGCCTGACCGCTGGTAGAGCGCAGAAACGGCTGGGCCCATAGGTAGGCTGGGGTCTGGGCCTGCGTGCGGTTGGGCAAGCATAAGACGAGCCAGACAATAAGCAGGCAGGATAAACGCACTGGAACGCCAAACATAGAGATACGACTTAGCAGCTACGAAAGCGGGGCTTTCGCATTCGCCCGGTGAAGGTAGGCAGTTGGTCGCAGTCGGGAAAGCAAGCAGCTGGCTGGTAACTTGCTGCTTAGTTCGCTGTGGGCCGGCAATCGATTTCCGCAGAGAACTACCTGGAGAACCAGCCCCGAAAGACTGGGCGGCGGAGTAGATCTCATACTAGCGGCCAGCGCTAGCCCACCACCATCAGGTCTTCGAGGCGGGTGGTGTAGGCGGGGCTGCGGTGTTCAGCACGGCCGAGCCAGGGCGCAGCGGGCTGGCCGGGTGCAGCCGGCGGGGCTACGCTGGCGGCGGGGCGCACGGTGCCGCGGCCGAACTGGCGGTTGAGGGCATCGAGGCTGTGCATGAGCTGCCGGGCTCGGGCGGCGGATTCGGGTGTGGCGGCGAGCCGGCTGGGGACAGAATCAGCGGGGGCGAACAGGCTCAGCTGCTGGCCACGGCCGGGCGGTTCCAGGCCGTCGAGCACCACGCCGGCTTTAACGTAGCGGCGGCCGGGTTCGTAGAGCTTCTCCAGTAGCCGCCGGCCGTAAGCCAGCAGCCGAAGCGTATCGGCCGTGGGGCCGCCGGGCAGGGTCAGGGTAGTGGAGCGGGTGTAGGGGGGCGGCACGCGGGTATCGTAGCGGTCCTGGCTGAGGAAGATGGTGAGCATATGGGTCTGGTCGCCCTGGGCGCGCAGCTTCTCGGCGGCCCGGCTCAGGTACGTGCTCACCGCGCCCCACAGGTCATCGAAGGCCGTCAGGCGCTGGCCGAAGGAGCGCGAGCAACTGATGCTCTGGCGGGCGAGGGTGCCGTCCTCGGATGGGTTGAGGTCCTGACAGGGCTGGCCGCGCAACTCCTGCACCAGTCGCCAGCCGACGACGCCGCCCAGGTATTTGCGGGCCCAAGCTTCGGACACCTGGCTCAGGTCCCAGGCCGTGGCCAGCCCCTGGGCGTGCAGCTTGAGCGCATACTGGCGGCCGATACCCCAGACGTCTTCCACGGGCAGGGCACGCAGAGCCCGCTCCCGGCGGGTTTCGGTATCGAGGCGCAGGATGCCCCGCAGCTCGGGGTATTTCTTGGCCAGGCGGTTGGCGGCCTTGGCCAGCGTTTTGGTGGGGGCTATGCCCACGCAGGTCGGAATGCCTGTGCAGCGGAGCACATCCTGCTGAATGCGCCGGGCGCGGGCGTCTAGTGTACCGCAGAAAGTGGTCAGGCCGTGCAGATCAAGGAAGGCCTCGTCGATGCTGTAGACCTCAACGGCCGGCACCTGGTCAGCGAGGCGGGACATGACGCGGCGGCTCATGTCGCCATAGAGCGGGTAGTTGGAGCTGAGCACGTGGCCCTGGTGACGACGTAGCAGGTCCCGCACTTCGAAAAAGGGGGCACCCATGGGAATGCCGAGCTGCTTGGCTTCGGCGGAGCGACTCACGACATTGCCATCGTTGTTTGACAGTACCACGACGGGGCGGCCTTCGAGCCGGGGCTGGAAAACCCGTTCGCAGGAGACGTAGAAGTTATTGCCGTCGACGAGGCCGTACATGGATGGCGAGCTAGTAGCTGATGGCTGTCAGCTTTCGTTCTGGGGGGGCTGAACTGGAGTTACCAGCTTGAAAACTAGTCGCCGCTACGGAGCAAGGCAGTGAGTTTGCCGGGAATGAGTTCGTGGACGACATGAGTGACTACGCCCCAGATGCGTAGGTTCTCGGGTTCCGTGATAGGGTAGTCGGGGTAGGCGGGGTTTTCGGCCTGCAACCACCAGTTGGCGCCCCGGCGTACCAGACGCTTGACGGTGCATTCACCCTCTATTACGGCCACCACGATGTGGTTGTGGTCGGCCTCGATGTGCTTATCGACGGCCAGCAGATCGCCGGCGTGGATTCCGGCTCCCTGCATGCTCTCGCCCGACACGCGAATCAGGTAAGTAGCCTCAGGGTGGCGAAAGAGCAGGCGGTTAAGATCGAAAAGCTCCTCCAGCTCATCGGAGGCCGGGGAGGGGAAGCCGCAGGGAACCAGCGAGGCATAAACCGGCAGCCAGAGAGTGGTGATGGGCGTACCCACGTCGATTAATTCGATGGTAGTCATAGCGCGATACTGGCTGAACCAGCTACGCAATTATACTAAATATTTTAGTATAATTTGACTTCGGTTTCGTTTAATCTTTTCGATACGACTTAATTTGACAGCTAATGAATGCGCAAGACTGACTTTATCAATGCTGTACCTAATACGGGGATATTTATAAACGAACCCAATATTAATAGCAAATCTGTTATAACCGGCTTTCTAATTGTATCTACGGTTTGGACAGCTACTGGCGGCTGTTTTACTCAATTCCATTTACCGGAAACACCCTTGTCGCCGCTTTACTACTGAGTTAAAACCGGAAATAACTTTGGCCTTGATGGCACATAGGCATCCGCTGGCTAAGCTGGTTATGCGCTACAGGTTATTGGAGGCCAAGCTCAGCCACTGGAAAATACAGTTGCGCTAACAGATGGCGCAGGCCTTTACCAGAGCGGCGTCCGTGCAGCCAATTTAAGGAACCGTCGGGCGTCTGCAAATAGAAAACTAGCTGCTAAAGAAGATCTACATCCCTGGACCACCTTAAAGCAATAGTATGCTCAGCGTAGGCCATGCATTCTCAAAAATAGTCCCCCCGGGTTCTTATCCGGCTTGATCCTATCCGTTTTAAGCTTGTATATAAAGGCAAACAGCGCATCCACGAGCTTTACTGACTGTAGAATGTCCTGCACCAGCTGAGGTTCCTGAATGTTCAGGGATTCGAGGTGCTTGCGCGCTAGTTGCGCCTTAGCATCATCTTCCTTCAACTCAAAGAGAATGGGTAGCTGGTTGGGTTCTTGGGTGTTAACAAAAAACTTGATGCGCTGATAGGAGCGGCCCTTTTTAATTAGTTCGTACTTTATACGCAGGTCGGTGTGTTCATTGATTTGACTAACAGCAACGTCGAGCACATACTTTTGCAAAGAAGAAATTTGGGTGTACTGTTCGGTCTCCTTACCCTCGGGGTCCTTGAGTTTGAGCATGGCCTTGAACTCATCAAGTGAGTAGGTTTTAGTTTCCCCAATGTCCTTCCACTGCGAAGCCAGTTGGTAAATGCGTTTAGCATACTTGCTCGTCAAGCTAAAGGCTGCCTGCAGACGGTAAGAGGTGAAGTTGCTTTTCAGGTCAATCAAGTAAGGACGCATGCGTTCGGAGATCTCCAACTCAATGGTGCCCTTTCCCTTGCGATAAAGTGCCGAGGCCAGTAAGCTGACTTGCAACAGCGCTATGCTATTGTCAATTTGATAGATCCGGCTGTTAAGCGCCTTAGTAGAATCGAGTAACTGCTTATAATTCCAGGTGCGGCCGGTGAGTTCCTGCATTTCCTGAACCCGGATCTCGTAGATGGTGCCGGCTCTGTCCTGCTTACTGAGTTTAGATAGTAGTGAAAAGACGATATCCATCTCACAGGCAGTCATTTCGTACCGGGCCGTTGTCAGCGCGTTATGCTGCCTAATTTCAATTGGGATGTTAAGATCGGATGCAGCCATAGCAGCTATAGTGATGATAGAGACCAAACATACAGCTTAAATCAGAAAGTAATAGAGGCAAATATATTTTCTATTGGCAAGGATGAGTAAGGCCTGGTACCATTGGCTTATTGAATCCGTTCGTTTGTTATAGCGCCTAACTAATAGGTTAATCGCATGACACTAGTAGTTGACTTATAAAACCTATTAGTTAGGCTTATAAAACCTATTAGTTGGCTTATAAAACCTATTAGTTAGCTTATAAAACCTATTAGTTAGCTTATAAAACCTATTAGTAAGTGTCTATAAATACTTATAAATCAAAGGTTTATAAACACTGCAAATACAGTTTAAATACTTAAAATACTCACAAGATTGTTGATGAGGTAGTAAAAAAGCATTTAAAGGGAAGGTTGAGGAGGGCAATAGAACAAAGACAACAAAAAGGGGCAGTCGTAAAAAGCACAAAATGGGATTGCACTATTTAAATATATTTTTGCCTTTTTCTGCTGTTAATTACGATATTTATACAATTAGCCTATGCTAATTATTGAAACACTAGTACCTCTTATATACTATAAAGAGTCATATATCAGCTACTTATGGAAACATGAAGTAGCTGATATATGACTCACTTCTTTTTTTGATAAAACGGGCGCTTTGTATCAACAATAGAGCCAAAAAATATCTAACTAATAGCTTTTATAAGTCTTCGGCAATCCTAAAATCCGTAATCCTCGTTTAGAGCGTCAATTCGCACATTATTTTTTCGAAAAGAAACGGATTACAAGGAAGCCTATTAGTTAGTCTCTCCAAAGGCAACAGCTATATTCAACAGCAATTGGAGAGTGAGAAGCAGAGGGTCAGGGAAGGCTAAAAGAGCACACAGGAGGAGCTATCGGAGTTGGAATGGCACTGGGCTGCTAAGAGAGGCGATAGAGGGCTGAGAGGGGCTAAAAGAGCGTGTACTTAGGGAAGTAGTGCGAATAAGTTGGCAGTGGGGGAAAGAGGGCAGTGGGAAGGCTTGGAACGTGGAGAGATGCTCTAGGAGCCTAAAGTGGAAGAACCTAGCACCCTTTCCACCTCAGCACGGCATTTTTTACACCTCATGCTATAAACGGCTATCAGATAGGTATATATAAAAATGATGGTGTATGGATTGCCGTTCCACAGTGTATTATTACCAGGGATTTAAACCACGGATTACACCTCACCCGAACGATTTATGTACCGGATCTACACCTTACCTGGAACAGCCTAAAACTGGGTTGCTATTAGGTAGTAGAGAAGTGAAGAGCAGTAGGAAATTACCTGCTTAAAAATTGTACTCTGTCTGATTCTATGCTGGAAGTATGAAAAGTAAAGAGGACCAAATTTGTGCCTATGTTATGCAGTTGGCCTAGTTGCCGGCAGTAAGGTCGAAGAGGTCTGAGGTGAGTTGCAGTCGAGATGGATTAGAGTTGGAGGTCGAGCAAGAATACGAACGGGTGAGGCTGATACTGACAGGTAGCTGGTTGTTAAAAAGGGTAAATTTTAGCTACTCTTTTTTAAGTGGTAAAGGCAGCCAGAAAGGAGAGGGTCCAAGCCAACGACCATTGGTAGTGTGAGCTATCGGGGGCGAGGCGATTAAGCAGGTAGGGGGCAATAGAAGGAGGTACTTGTTGGGTACTTTGGGAAAGAGTTGTAGCTTGTGGTGAAGCGAGGGTTGAGGCGGGTTTGTTCTGCTAGCTCGTTTTATATGCATCACACACGATGCATAGGATTTACGGTTGAGCTTCGCTCATCACCGTAAATCCTATGCCGTGCGCCCTCCGGGGCTAGCCAAACTTCCTTTCCCCCACTGCCTAACTCCTGTGCTCATGCCGCCTTTTTGTATTCTGCGTCACGCCAAATTGACCGACGAGAAACACGCCAATAAAGCGACCACGCATAACTACCGCAAGTACGATGTACCCAATGTTGACAAAGAGGCCCGGCACCCGAACATCGAGTTCATCAACACCGAGGAGCGCAGCTACTGGGACCTGGCTACCGAACGCATTGCCGAGGCGGGAATAAAGATTCGACGGAGTAATTCCATTCGGTGCGTAGAGCTAATTCTAACGGCCTCGCCGGAATTTTTTGAGCGCGACGAGAAGGGCCGTGCTGCTGACCAGTCGGACAGTCAGTGGGTCAAGGATAACCGGGCTTATGTAGAAAAGAAGTACGGCAAGGAAAACGTCATCGCCTTTCAGCTTCAACAGGACGAAACGACCCCGCACTGTCATGTGGTTATTGTTCCCATCACATCAGACGGGCGGCTTTCGGCCCGCGACCTCATCAATCCGGTTGCCCTGCGAATAAATCAGAGTGATTACCACGAGGCAATGGCCGCGCACGGATTGGATAGGGGGGTAGAGCGTAGCCAGGCCGTCCACCAGCCCATGGACGCCATGTATAGCAAGCAGAATAAAACGGCTACCGAGCTGGGGGAAAAGATGGGGGCGGCCAGCTCGTTCCAGGACGTGCCGGTAAAGCGGCCAAGTGTGGCGGACCTATTCAAACCAGTAGAGTGGGAGGCTAAGACTACGGCCAGCGTAAGTGAGCAGGGGCGTGCGCAGGTGGAGGAGGCGAACAAGCGGGCCGAGAAGGCGGTAAATCTTGCCTTAGAGAACGCTTCGGCCAAAAGTCAGGTCCGTGCGCTCCAAAGTCAGTTGAGGACCACAGAGAAGCTAAAAGAGAAGCATTACCACGGGATGGTGCAGGCCCAGGGCGAGTTAAAGCAAGCCGAGTTGGAAAAAACCAAACTGGCCATACATCTAGCCTTGGGAAAGCCCGCGCCCGCCAGCTTACTCAAGCTAGGTACTGAGCAGCGCGAAAAAGACCGCCTGGAGACCAAACGGGCGTTTGAAGTGCATCTGACTAAGGGGGATTACACAGACCCCAAAACATATTTACAAGGTCTTGAAGAACAAGGGTTTAAATTCAAAAATGCCACTGCGAACGACCCCAACCAAGTGCGGCATCCTACCCACGGTTCAGCGTTCACTTATGCCGAGATACGTCCCAATGGCCGGAAAATATCCGAACAGGTTGAGGAGCAGCTTCAAACTAGGCAAGCACGTGCAGCCGCATATGCTCACGAGGTGAAACAGGCCGAAATACGGCAAGCAGAGCAGGCCCGACAGAAGGTGGCCACCAAGGAACTCGCCCTGATGGATCGGGCTTTTGATATTTATCGTTGGAAGCCTAAGCCAGCAGAGTTAACCGCCTGTTTAGTAGTCCCGGAGGAGAAGGCCGACGAAGTGGCAAAGTCCTTACGGAGAGGCATCCACTCCTATGCGTCCCATTTGGGCGTGCAAGACGAACCATCTCGCGGAGACGGAATGAAGACCGTTTATGTGAAGTACCAGCCCAGCTTTGCTCATGTTGCTGACTCCTACTTCGATAACGTTCGGGCGATGGGTGGCCAAGTCTATGAGTATGACGATATGAAAGCCAGACGTGAGGGCTATGAAATCAAACCGCAGATAGCGTCGACCAGACAGCAGAAACCGGAGCAGAGTAAAGGCTTCGAGATGGGGGGGTAAAACCGGCAAAGTACCAGGGACGGCCGTGCAGCTGGGCAAAGGGCCAAGCGGTACAATGCGGAGGAGCTATAACATTTAAGAAACGACCGTTTTCTTGAACTAGGCAGAACATTAATAACGAATCAACCATGAAGAAATTTGCGCTTTTCATTGTGCTTTTCTCGGCGCTGTATGTTGTTCTTGTAATGCTCGCGGCCTTCTTTGGCATGGCTTGGTCTTGGGGACATCAGCTCACGCCGTTCGAGAAAGCCATTTTTTTCTTTCTAGGAGCACCATTCAGCATAAAGGAGCAAGTGTTTCTGTATGTGCTTCCCAACGCTATATTTTGGGGCACACTCTTATATTTCAGCACCCGGCTAGCAAGAAAGGCGTGGGCTATCTTATAGCTCGTAATTCTGAACAAAGCGCGTTTAGCTTCGGACCGTTTTCCTATCCTCGCCCATTCCCCACGCGCTGCTATGCAAATCACCCTCGACGTACCAGAGTATTCCTCAGAAACCGGTCTTCGCGTTCACTGGCTAGGGGGCTTCGAAATCAACGTTACCCTCAAAGGCGGGGCCGTCTGCATCCACGGCAATCAAGCCGGATTGATTTCTCTGGCGGGCCATTTACTGAATCTGGCTCAAGAGGCCGCGCCCTTAGGCTGCCACCTGCATTTAGACGAGCACAATTCGTTAGCGGACGGGTCGGTCGAGTTAATCTTAATCCGGGACTAAACCGCACCGTGTCGGAGCAGCGGGACCGCTGGTTTGCCCGTACGGGGCGCGTTTACCTTCGGACCGTTTTACTATACCTGAAGGATTTATACCCCGAATAAGTCCATGGTCCCATTCCATGATTCCATGCAGCAACCAATCCTCTTGGACACCATCAACCAAGCTATTGTCGTTGCGCACGGTTCGGCCACGGCTCCGCACTACGGTTTCCTGCAAAAGACGTACGATAAGCGGCCCTATAAGCCGTTGATAGAAGAACTGGCGTTGCGCTTTACCATCACGGACACCACCGACCTGAACTACGACTCGGCGATGGTTTACAGCTTGCGCCAACAAGAGGAGCACTGTCTGTTACTGTCGCTGGTGGGCAAGTTTTTTCTGCTCTTTGATTCCATTGTGGACCGACAGAGCCTCGTTGAACAACCCGCCACGGAGGAGGCAAGGGCGGTATTTAGAGCGGCACAGCAATACGGGTTTGTTCCCATCGACCGGGCAACTCTAAAGCGACGCACCTGCTTGGTGGACGACGAGGGAGGCACCAAAACCGTATGGGAGGCCCTTTTTGACCGAAGTTAAAAGGTGCGTAGTAACCAACCACACAGCAAACGCGCGTTTAGCTTCGGACCGTTTTCTTGAACTCTCCTTGTAAGCGGAAAGACATGCTAAGCGAACTGCTTATTTGTCTTGATACGCCACGGATTCGTAGTGGTACTCCACAAAGTTGTTCATCTGCTGTCCCTTTGGGTTGTCCCGTAACACGGCGAATACAATCGTTTTATTGACGGGATTGACAATAATCACGTCCCCATCCACCTCGTTGTCGGAGCCCTTTGCCGCGTTGCAGATGTACATGGTGATGCCCATGCCGGACAGGTCAGGCCGGGTTTGGTCAATGCGGTAGGATTTACCGTGGCCGCTTTTCAGAAAGAGCGTGGCAATCACCTTCTGCTCTTCCAAGACGGTCAAGAACGCCTCGGTCAAAGGGCTGCTGGATTCTTGTTTCCCGTCTTTTACGGTCCGTTGGTTGGTTAACGTGTAGGTCTGCGGCGACTGGGCGGAGCAAGGCCCGGCGTAAGCGCAACAGGTAACCAGCACCAATAGCCACCGGAAACGCAGGAGAAGAAGAACAGGCGACATGTCGGTGGAGAGTAGTGTCGAAAGATAGGCTCCTTATTCTGAATTGCCCTGTTTACCTTGCCACCGTTTTGCTGAACGTCTAGCGAACGGGATGTTCAAGACAGGGTCCTTGGGCGGCCTCCCGTAACGAGAGTTAAACGGGGTGATAATACCGGTCCATGAGCCAGATTAAGCCGGGAATGGCCGCCACCGTGGTGGCAAAGGAGAAGAGCACCAGCCCGAACTTGAGCGCGAACGGCTGGCCGTCCACCCGTGCACGAAAGGCAGGATAGCGCGCCGACGTCAGCACCCCGAAATAGTTGGCGACCCCGGCCGCGAGGCAGGCCACAATCACTACCCCGAAGTGTAAGTCGCTCCCGTGTGGCAAGGCACGAGCCACGGCATAGACCAAACTAATGGTCAGCAACAGCACCTGTTGGGTGCACATCAAGTGGCCGCGGTACTCGGCGGTGGACGCGCTGACTTCCCGAGCGACCTTGTCAAACCCGTAGTAGTTGGCGAAGCACAAATTCAGGAAGGCGTTGAACATGGGCGTTGCAGGCGAAAATCAAAAGTAGGAGCTTTCCCAAACGTTCGTTATTCTATTCGGACCGTTTGGCTGGTTTGCTACCCATTAAGCGATTAAGCCGCCCGGCTGCCTAAGCGCTGGCCCGTGTAAACAGCCAGCGTACCTCCTAGTAAAGCCCCTGCGCCGAGCGTTGCCAGAAAACCCAGAACCGCGGCCGTGGACTGCAACTGGTGGTTGGCATCGGCAAACACCCGCGTGTAGAGCAGCGACGAGCCGATGACTCCGGCAAAGGCACCAGCGACAAAATAGGCGATATTTACGAAGGTCAGCTTCCAGCGCGGATGTAGCGCAATCACGGCGGCTCCGAGCAACGAGCTGGCGACCACGCCGAAAACGAAGCCAAATAAGGGAAGAAGCATAGGCTGTAAAGAAACGCTCTTTCAACTGAACGCAGCGTCTATCTTGCCACCCTTTTCGCAGACTGGCACTGCAAGCGATAGGAACTCTACTTTTGATTAGGCTTTGTGGCCTTTAGGCATGGAAAACACCGACTCTACGTGGATTGAGCACGTGCTCAACCCCAAAACCATCACGAGTATTTACCCTACCCAAGCACCCTCGTTGGCCCAAGTGCGGTTGGGGGAGCTTTCCATTCTTTGTGGCGGCACCCTCCAGTGCCGGCTTCACTTTGATTTGAAAGATTTCCCGGCAGATGCGCCGCTCAAATGGGTGCAGCAGAAGTGCAATACCGTGAGTTTGTCGCTGAACCTCATCGAAGTCTCCATCAAGCAGTGCGTTATTCCCAGCGGCAACGGCATCGGCGATTTGAGCATCGTTCACGATGGCACCGGCTTTCAAGTGGCGTTCAGCACCCAGCCCCAGGGCGTCGTGTTTCGCGCAAGAGCGACATGGATTCATGTCGACCGCATCTCGGCTTACATCAACGAAAACGTTGGGAGAGAAGGCTGATTAGTGGCTCCTTCAGCTGAACAGAGCGCGTTTAGCTTCGGACCGTTAAAGTGAACGCGCTCCCTCGCTTGTCTGGCCATACAAGCGATTCCAAGTCGCATCAAAAGGGAAATCGTTTCGGGAAGTAAACTCCTCGGGCGAAAAGACGCGGTCGGAATCCGTCCACAGGCCATAATTGCGGTTGGTGGGCGCGAACAGAACCGGCTGGTGCGCGGCAGTGAATCCGATTTCGCGCAGGGCAGCCCCTTCTTCGTTTACTTCCACGAGCCAGTATTCGACCAGGGCAAGGCGCTTCTCATAATCGGGGCTGGCTTTCGGCACCACGCGCAACAGCACCCAGGCAAGGGCCTGAAAAAGGAACCCGCCTTTGTCCCGCGGCTCACCTGATTGCTCTGGCACGTGAAAAATGGGCATCTGCTGGCGAATAGAATGGCTAGAATCGGGACGGCTAAACTTACCCACGTTTTGCCATTCCGGCCGTTTAGCTGAACTCTCCTTGTAACTGCTTACGCCAGTAAAGGCGGGTGGATTCCTCGTAACCTTTGTTTATGACCACACCGGAACGATTGGCGGGCTGTATCCTGGCCGGCGCCATTGGAGATGCCTGGGGCAGTGGTTCGGAAAACCTGCCCAAAGGCCCAGACAGGACCACCTTTTACCTGCAGCCTCCGCCCAGACGGGAACCCGTTTGGCAGCTTACAGATGACACCCAGCTTACCGTCGTGACGCTGGCTGCCCTGTGCCAAGGGCCGCTTCTAGCGCCGGCCACACTCGCCGCCCACTTGGTAGCCGCCTTCGCACAAGGCCGGTTGACGGGGCTGGGGGCGAGCACCTTAAAAGCCTTGCGGGAGTTACAGGCGGGTGGGCACTGGAGCCAAGTGGGGCGTGAAGGGGAGTACGCGGCAGGGAACGGAGCCGCGATGCGCATCGCGCCGTTTGCCTTCTGGCCGCAGTATACCCGCGCCGAGCTCCACGACTTCTGCCGCATCACCCACCGCCAGGTGGACGCGTACGTGGGCGCCTTGGCCGTGGTGCTGGCCATTCGGGCGGTCCTCTCCGGGCAATGGACGGGCGCGGAACCCTTGCTCGACCTGCTCGTGCCGCAACTGCCGGACACGCGGCTACGGGACCGGCTCTTGGTAATACAAGCCTTGCCAGCGCACACTTCCATCGCCGACGTGGCCCGGTTGGGGACGAGCGGGTACGTGGTGGATTCGGTGCCATTTGCCTTGTTCTGCGCGGCGCAGGTGCCGCATTTAGGGCTCACAGAGACGCTCGCAGCCATCATTGCAGCGGGTGGCGACACCGATACCAACGCATCGCTAGCGGGCCAAATAGCCGGAACCTTGCTCGGCCCGCACAACCTTCCCCCGGAGCTGCTCCGAAAGCTTGCCCGAGTAGAAGGCTACACGTCGTTAACTCAAGCACTCCAGGTTGCCCAGCAGAATGTTGTATAATACCCTCCTTCAACTGAGCAGCGCGCGTTTAGGACAGTACCGTTAAAATAGACGCCAGAACCCGCGCTTTGGAGGGGCTTTCGTGGGTGGCTTCTCCCGCAGGGGGGGAATCATCTGCAGGTACTCATCGCCCGAATAGAGCGTCATTTCGAGACTTGGGTCCGCTTTCTGCAGCTGCCAAGCAAACTGCTCGGCTTCTGCTAAGGAATCAAAGTAGTGATAGGGTATCACAGCCTCTCCCTCCTCGGGCGGATGCAAGAAAACCGTTTTGGCGTTGGTGTTCATCACATGCCCAGTGGCACATTGACAGATAAGGACTTTGTACGTTCGGGCCATGATGCTAAAGTAACGTTTGCCCTAATGCTGTATTACATCATTAGCGGCTGCACTCAACCATCGACTATCATTCGAACTATTAAACTCATTATCAGATCTTTACAGCTGTCGATCTGACTGCCTTACTTTACCCCTAATCGAAAAGTCGTTGGAATATAATTGCGCATTACATGTAATTATGAATACATATTATATCAATATACAATAAAATTTGAAGCCCATTATCAAACAACACGCTAAATATATACATTTGATGATCGTGCCATACTTGTGTAATGCAATGTTAGCATTGAACGCTTGTCATACGTCTTTCAATCACTGACCCTTTTATGAAACAACGCTTACTTCATTTAGCATTAATACCATTTTTGACTCTACTCGCTGGCTGCTCTAAAGATAGCGACGCGCAGGTGGCTCAACCTGTCACGATTGCCGCAAAATGGAATATGGAGTCACAGTCAGTGACCGGTTATGACAACCAGGGTAAAGTGATATACTCTCACTCACCTCCTGTCCAGCGAGGCAGCTACGTGCAATATGATAAAGATGGTACATACCAGCTATCCGATGGAAATCGGGTATATGCAACTGGAACATATGTTTACAGTGGCAAGACTTTAACAATTAAATTTTTCACCAATTCAGTTCAAAAAACAGTGATAATGCCCGTTTTAGAATTGAGTAGTAGTAAGTTGAAAGTTGAGACAGACGAAATTACTTCTTCGGGCCATGAAACATATACTTATGTGTATAACCGTTAAAAAATAAATAATATATTTTATTGAAATTAATATCAAAAAAGGTTGATATTAATCAGCTATTTAACGATTGTTTTATCTCCTGTTAATTTTTGCTCTTGTTTTCTAGAAAAAATGAAACCAATCTTTTTTATAACGCTGTCTCTTCTTTTTTCTTTTAATGCAGTGGCTCAATGGACCAACCAAGGTCCAGGCGGTAATTCATTGTCATCAATACATTTTATAGATGCCCGTGTAGGCTGGGCTTGCGGTACTCGTGGCACGCTTTTCAAGACCCTCGACGGGGGTACCACCTGGGATGAACTGCCCAACTTCAACACTCCCGGTACCAGCAACCGCCTCAAAGCCGTTGCCAACCCCATTCCGCGGCGCGTCATCCTAATTTGGGAACTGCCACCTTCCGCCAGCGAGCCCAGCGTCATCTACCAGAGCGAGAATTTTGGCCAGACCTTTACGATCTACGAATACGGCAAGTTCAATAACTTCTACATGCGCGACGAGACCACCGGCATCATGGTAGGTGATGGGGGTTCGTTGCGCGTTACGCGCTCGGGTGGCGTCCTCTGGATTGAGTCCCGCAGCGGCACGCAGGCCAACCTCCACGATGGTAACTGCCCCACTGGGGAAGATTGCTATATCGTCGGCGATGGTGGTACACTCCGAAAAAATGTCGGCAGCCTCAGCAATTGGACAGCCCTTAACAGTACCACTTCGGCCCGGCTCAATGGTGTCTGGTTCGCTGATGCACAGCACGGCGTCATTGTCGGCGACAGGGGCACTGCCCTGCGCACCCAGGATGCTGGTGTAACCTGGACGCCGATGTCCGTCAATACGACCGTCAACCTCAATGATGTGCGCTTTCTCAACTCCCAGGTTGGGCTTATTGCAGGCGAGTTGGGTACCATTCTCGTCACTACTGATGGCGGTACCAACTGGCGTAGCGAGCCCACTAACACTTTTGAGACCCTCAATTCCATTACCGCTTCGCCCGATGGCACTAGTATTTGGGTAGCTGGCGGCGGCGGCGTCGTGCTCAAGCGTGGGGCCGTGGTCCTATCTAGCTCACCTGCCACTGCTGCTGTGGCTTGGCAGGCTTATCCTAACCCATTAGCTAGCAACCTCACCGTACAGTTACCTCGCACGGCGCAGGGGAGCTGGCAACTGACTCTGCTCGACAATTTGGGCCGGCCCGTGCTAGAACACTACGGAGTCCAAGCTACTCCCTCCCAGGTTCTCAACTTACCCGTCTCCGAGGCGCTCCCGGCCGGCGTCTATATGCTCCGCCTACAAGTAGGCGAAGTTCGTGAGACCCGCCGCTTCGTAAAAATGTAGTAACTGATTTTGAAGTTAACCGCTCGTTTGAGTAAATATCCACCTTGCTATTCAACGTTTGCGAAATGGCCAAGGAATGCGTTTCATAAACACCCAAAATGGAGCTTGGCCCTCGTAAAAGTACCACGTTTAGCCATCAGGGGCCGTGGGGCGAAAAACCACCACTATTCCGGGGTTGGTCTGAGAACTTGCATTATGTAAAGGGACAGAAGGAAGAATTCCCCTTGGCTCTATCTAAGTAGCTTATCTGTATTTTGTTGAATCTTAGCTAGTCACTATCCTGTGTTTCCTGCTACTTATCATGCGCCTACCATCCAAGTCCTTTTTTGAGGTAGCTATTCCTGCTTCTCTCCTTGGCCTGATGGGCCTGAGCTGTTTTTCTTGTTCCCACCCTCGACCAGGCGAAGTACCTATTCACATCTCCATAGGAGGCTCCTATGTGGATAGCCAGTTCGTTAGCTTAACGGTGAATAGTACCCCCATCTATGAGAAGATGTGGAAACGTCGGCAGTATCAAACGACCCAGTGTTGGGCGCCCAACAAACCGGTGACGATACACAGTCGGATGGGCAGCCACGATACCGTATTCACGCTGTACCCCAATCACCAACCGGTGTATGTGTCCATCTTGTATAGTCGATGGCATCACCGATTTATGGTGCAGCGGCATGACTCTAGTTCCTACTGGCAGTTTGGAGCCGGGGAAAACGATATGATCGAATATGATGCGAAGGGCAAGCTGATAGCGGACTAGTGACCGGCTAATCTAGCCAATGTCACCAGGAAGCGATACAAGTATAAGCTGCTGTAGAGTGGGGAATATCATTGTCCTAGAAGTCGTCTTATGTTCACTAAAACGGTCCGAGGGTAAACGCCTCTGTTTGAAAAAAGGAGGGTTAGAGTTCGTTTACCTTTCGGCTGAACTACACTATAAATGACTTTTATGCAGTGGGAAGCCATAACACTCGAAGCCGTCTACGATCACATTCTGGCGGCCGAAGAAAAGATGCAAGGGGAACTGTGGCGGTTCTGGCAAATGATTCAAATCTTCCCCGAAAAGTGGCAGCAAACGCCCTATGGCGACGAAGGAGGCGGGTTCTGGGTCGTGGCCGTGGTGGGCAAGCGCATCATCTGGTACAACGACATTGAAGAAGGTTTTAACCTCTCGGCTTATGAACAGTACGGCACCTTCCGCAACTACTGGTGCAACCAAGACGAACTAGTGTGGCCCGTGCAAGCCTTGCTCACCGAAATCAAAATGGGTGGGGGTGGTTATGGACAAGCGGGACCACCCCAAAACATTGATGAGTAAGCGCCCATAAGGCCGGGTAACTAGCAGTTCAATGAAACGGTCCGAAGGTAAACGCTCTCTGTTTGAAAAAAGGAGGGTTACGGAAAGCTTTTTTCAGACGAGTGAATTGACCCACCATGGGCGCAGGAAGCGAAACTTTGCCGGTCTAGCTTTCGAAGCTGCTAACTAGACGCCCACTCCCTCCGCTTGTAATCCCATTTGCTCAAGCAGGCGGGGGGGCGTTTCACCGCAGCCGAAACCTTGACGCAACCAAACGGCCGGCCGGGGGCTCCCTACCCAAACCCGTTGTTTCTTGTCGCTGCTTTTACCGAGACCCTTCTGCTCATGCTGTTCTCTCTCCCCGTTGTTGCTTTTGGCGCGGCGTTACGCCTGCTGCTCGCCCCGCCGCTTACGCCCAGCGTCCCGCCGGTTCCGGCGGTTGTCAGCGGGCACCTCGACCACGCCCCGGCCGGCGACTCGGTGCGGCTGGAGTACGCCGGGCACTACGGCCCCAAGGCAACAAAGGCCAAACTCGGCCCGGACGGCACCTTTTCGGTGGCGCTCGAAAACCTGAAGGGCGGCACCCCGGCCGAGTTCTCCTACGCCGGCCAGCGCACCGGCCTCTACCTGAGCCCCGGCGACCGGCTGCAGCTCGCGCTCGACTTCCCGCGCTTCGACGAAACCCTGCGCTACACCGGCCGCGGAGCCGACGCCAACAACTACCTGGCGCAGTCACTGTGGAAGTTCGAGTACGGCCCAGCGGGCACTCCGCCCCGCCCCGAGCTCACGCCCACCACCACAGCCGGCGACCTGCGCCGGGTGGCCGACGCGTTTCGGCACCAGCGGCAGGCGTTTCTGGCGGCCTACGCCAAAGCGCACCCGCTGCCGGCCGACTTCCAGCGCAACGCGGCCCTCGACATCGACCTGCAGTGGGCCATCACGCTGCTCGAATACCCGGGCTACCGCCGCTACGTGGCCAAGCAGGCCGCCGCGCTGCCTGCCGACTACTACGGTTTCCTGTCCCAGTTGCCGCTGAAAAAATTCGACCAGTACCTGTCGGCGGACCGGGGCCTGGCCGGCAACACGAACGTGATGCGCTTTTTGAACGGCTACGGTAGCCGCTTGGTGCCCACCGGTGCCCTCAGCACCGACCCGGCCGAGGCCGGCCGCCTCTACGCGCGCGCCACCGCCGACTTTGGCCCCACGGCCGCGCGCGACCGGGCCGTGTTCCAGCTGCTCAGCTTTGCGGTGGGCGACAACCTGCCCGGTGTGCTGGCCGCCTACCCCACCTTCCGCACCCAAAACCGCGACTCCGTCATGGCCCGCGACCTGCGCGTGCTGCTCCAGAAGCAACTGCTCATCAGCCCCGGCCGGCTGGCACCGGCCTTCACCCTGCGCGACCACGAGGGCAAGGCCGTGGCCCTGCAAGACCTGCGGGGCCAAGTGGTGTACCTCGATTTTTGGGGCACCTGGTGCCGGCCGTGCATGGAGGAGATGCCGGCCAGCAGGGAGCTGCGGAAGCAATTTGCGGGCCGCGAGGTGGTGTTTGTGTACGTGGCGATGGGCGACAAAGCCGAAAAATGGCAGCAGGTGCTGGCCGCCGAGCGCCTCACTGGCCCCGGCAGCGTGCACCTGCGCGACCAGGAGCAGAAAACCGGGGTTGACTACCAGGTGTTCCGCTACCCCACGTACTTCCTCATCGGCCGCGACGGCCGCATCGTGACCGGCAACGCTCCGCGCCCGAGCAACGCCGCGGCCGCCGCGGCCGCCATCGAAACCGCACTAAAGCAATAGGGCGCTGCTTGCGCTGGCGAAAATACCCGTCGCTGCTGAGGGATATGAGCTTCGCCAGCGGTTCGCTGGTGCCCCGCCTGCAGCGCCGCCGATAGACTGCGACGGGGCTGTCCTAGCGGTTGTGCGAAGCGACCCAGGCCCAGAGTTCAAGAAAACGGTCCGAAAAGCAAAGGAGCACTAAACCTGCGCTTGCACATAGTGCCACGCGACGTAGAGTACCGCCCCTTGCAGCAGCGTCAATCCCAGGGTCACGCCCCAGAACGCCGCTTTGCGGGTTTTGTGGCGCAGCAGCCACATCGCCGCCCAGGCGCCGGGCGCCGCGCCGGGCAGCGTGGCCAGGTGCAGCGTTTGTTCAGCGATGCGCCGCTGGCCCCGCTGGGCTTTTCGTTTATCTACGGCGAACAGTACGAAACACAGCAGATTGGCAATCAACAGGCAGCTCAAGAGGATGGTCATGGTACGGGAGGAGGGAGCTGCAAAAGTAGGGCCCGCTGTTCAGCGAAACGGTCCTTTTGGTAAGCAGTGTCTTGCGGCTACGTCTGCAAAAGGCTGGGGAATGCTTAAAGTAATTTTATCCCCCCGCTGCTATAAGAAGGCCAACTTCAAACCACGTCCCAATTGTGTCCGGCATAGTTGGACCACCTCACCGCGCGCGGGTACCGGTAACCAAGCAAGAGGCCCCCGTTAGCGAAGGGGGGTGATTGCACCCGTCGAGGCGTGCAGACCGTAAACCCTATTGCCCCTTTTTCTGCGAAATGCACATCGAAATCCATACCACGGCGCCCGTTACCATTCGGGTGACAGCCCTTGACAGCCCCCACGGACCCGTTAAGATAAAAGTGTCTTCTTGCCAGACAGCGGATCCCGAACTTCTCCCTCACCAAGCGGATGAGGTGCCCGCTGCCCCACCGGTCGGCTCCTGTGTTCTGCACCGCCGAGTCGTCCACGCCTTCACCGTCCACCTCAGCGACCTCAACCAGGCAAGATTGGACAACCTCTGCTACCACAGCCCCCGCGGTCAGTTGAAGTGTCGGGTTTGTCACATCAATAAGGCATTGGCGGACCACCTAGCCTTGTGGCAAGAAGTTGAAAGCCATGCGA
>NZ_JABKAV010000028.1 GCF_013377905.1 Hymenobacter terrestris | reverse complement strand
GTGGGGGTGGGGGGGGGCTTTCGTGGCGTGGAGTTGGGTATGCCCGACTCGTTGGTTGGTTTTTTTTTACGGTCTGGGTCAAGCGGGGGGGGGGGCGACGGGGGGGAGGGACACGCCCCCCCCCGCCCCTACAGCGCCCTCCCCGACAAGCTACACCTGCCCATGTCTGCCGACCTTCCGCTTTCCCCCCTGGATTCCAGCCCCGACTACGACGCGCTGCGGCCAGCTTCCTCGGCGGCGGGCAATGCGCTGCGCCAGCTGCGGGCCCGGGCTGAGCGGCGCCGGCTGGTTACGCAGAGCCCGCCAGCCGAAACGACGGCCGAGATGCAGCGGCTGGTGCAGGAGCTGCAGGTGCATCAGATTGAGCTGGAAATGCAGTACGAGGAGCTGCTCATTGCCCAAACCGAGGCCGAAGCCAGCCGTGCCCAGTACCTCGACCTGTACGAATTTGCGCCCGTTGGCTACTGCACACTCGATGCGGCCGGCACACTGCGCCAGCTAAACCTGCGCACCGCCCAGCTGTTGGGCCTGGTGCGCCAGCAGCTGCAGGGCCGCCGGCTGGCCTTGTTCGTCGAGCCCCGGCAGCGCGGCCAGTTCGTCGATTTCCTCGACCGGGTACTGGCCACCGACGCTACCGGTACGGCCCGCAACAGTATCCTGCTGACGCTCCAGCGCCCCGATGGTCAGCCGCTGGAGCTGCGCCTCGAGGCCAGCCTGGCCCATGGCCCCCACGAGCAGCCGCTGGTACGCCTGGCCCTGCTTGACGTGACCGAGCAGCAGCGCACCACCCGGGCGCTGGCCGAAAGCGAGCAGCGCCTGCGCCAGGCGCTCGACGCGGCCGCCATGGGCGTGGTAAGCTGGGATTTTGCCACCAATACATGGCAGGCCGATACCCGCGCCCAGGCCATTTGGGGTCTGCCTTATGCTACCGCCGCCCAGCCCATCAACACCATAATTGCCCGGCTCCATCCAGCCGACCGCCCCCGGTTCCGGCAACTGGCCGAAACGGCGGCCGGCACCGACGGCCTCGAAGTAGAGCTGCGCGTAGGGGATGCCCAGCAGCCCGACCACTACGTGAGCCTGACGGGCCATGTGCAGCCCCCCACCCCGGCCAATCCGGGCGGGCGCCTGCTGGGGTTGGTGCGCGACCGGACACCGCGCCGCCGCGCCGAGCAGGAGCTTAGCTATAAAACCCAGCTGCTCGACCACCTGCTCAGCCACTTTCCGGTGCAGCTAGGCCGGTTGGGGCCCGACGGCCGCTACCGCGAGCTGGTGGGTGCGGGCCTGCGCCGCCTGCAGCTGGCCGATAACGAGCTGGTGGGACGGTCGGTATTCGAAACCTTTCCTTCTATTGCCCAACAAACCCGGAAGCTATTGGCCGGCGAGTCGGTTAATTTTGTGGCCTCAGCCGAGCTGAACGGCGAAACAGTATCGTTTCAGAGCTACGGCTTTTTCGATACGGAGCGCAACGAGGCCATTGTTTTTGCCCTCGACGTAACCCAGCGTGAGCAGTTGCTGGCCGAAACCACCCGCCTGCAGCTGCGCCAGCAGCAGCTGGTACTTTCGGCCATTCTTACCACCCAGGAAGAGGAACGTCGCCGCATTGCCGAGGCCCTGCACAACGGCGTGGGCCAGCTGCTCTACGCCACCCGCCTGCACCTCACCCAGCTGCCCGATTCGAAAGCCCTGCGCGCCGGCCAGCAGCTGCTGCAGGAAGCCATCCGGGCCACCCGTACCATCTCGTTCGAGCTAACCCCGCGCATTCTGGAAGACTTCGGCCTACCCACCGCCCTGCGCGAGCTGGCCGACCGCGTGCCCGTAAGCCAGCTGCACCTTACCCTCTTGCTGGAGGGCCTCGACGACCTGGCCCAGCCCCTGCCCCCGCCGGTACAGATGGCGGCCTACCGCATTGCGCAGGAGCTGCTAAGCAACGTGATGAAGCACGCTCAGGCCCGCGAGGTAACGCTGCTGGTGGCCCGCCAGCCCGGCCAGCTGCACATCTGCATCCGCGACGACGGCGTGGGCTTCGTGCCCGGCCCAGTGCCCACCAGCGGCGGCATCGGACTGGCCGGTATCCGCAACCGCGTCGAGCTGCTGGGCGGAACGCTGGAGATTACCTCGGCCCCGCGCCAAGGCACGGCCATCAATATTGAGCTGCCCCTGGCTTCAGAGCCGGAGCCCAACCCAAAGTCAGCCACCAGTTAGGCCCGCCGCATTATGCGCCCGAATTCGCTGATTTTAACCCACGCAATCCACGTTACGCAGAACGGGTAGGGTACGGGGCTTAGCCCCGCACCCTACCCCATGCTGGCAACCGACGCCGCGACCTGGCCTACGCAGCTTATCACGGGGAGAAACTTTTGCAGGCAAAGGTGCGGTTTGCCCCCTTTCTGCGGCTGATACCGTACTACGCTCGTGCTTCAGGCTCACCACTCTACCCATGGCCCTGGGGAGCCGCTAAGCCCTTACTTACTGGGCCGCAAGTGACAGCGCAAGTCCTTTAGTTTACTTTTGCGCCACGGCTAAGTGCCGTACCGCGCCGATTGGCCGCCGCGCTCAGTCGTTGTATTTTCTCGTTGCCCTCCTTTATGTCTGCTCCCGCGTCCTCTTTCTCCGACCTGAACCCGGCCGGGTTGGTAGAGATTTTACTGACGACCTCCCTGAACGGCACCATGCTGCTGCGCCCGCTCTATGCGGCCGATGGGCAGGAACTGGTCGATTTCGCTTGGGAGCGCCTCAACCCGGCCGCCCAGCAACTACTCAATCTGCCGGAGCGTCCCACAGACTCGTTCCTGACTTTGTTTCCGACGGCGCTGGAAATGGGCGTTTTCAGCTTTTACCGCGACGCCTTCCAGTCGGGCCGGCTGGTTCAACACGAAAACCTTTACCAGCACGATGGCCTAGACGGTTACTACGTGCTGCAGGCCCAGCGCTGCGAAGGGATACTGGTCGTCAGCTTCGCCGATGGCAACGACCAGTCGCGGAGCCGCGTGGAAGAGGCGCTGCGGACAAGTCAGGCCCGCGAGCGGGCCGCCCGGGCGATGGCCGAACGCCAGCAGGGCGAGCTGGAACGGGTATTTAAGCAGGCCCCGGTGGCCATTGCCGTTTACCGCGGGCCGCACTACATTATCGAGCTGGCTAACCCCACTGTGTGCCGGCTCTGGGGTCGCACCCAAGAAGAGATTATTGGTAAGGGCCTGTTTGAGGCCCTGCCCGAGGTGGCCGGTATGGGTTTCGAGGAGCTGCTCGATGGCGTGATGGCGACCGGCGAGCCGCACGTAGCCCGCGCCATGCCCGCCGTGCACGAGCGAAACGGCCGCCGCGACACCGTGTACTGGGATTTCGTGTACGTGGCTATGCACGAGGACGATGGCCGCATTTACGGGGCCATGGTAGTGGCCACCGAAGTTACCGAGCAGGTGCGGGCCCGCCAGCAGGTGCAGCAACTCAATGAGGCGCTCGAAGTGCGCGTACGCGAGCGCACGGCCGAAGCCCACGCCGCCCTGCGCGAAACCCAGGAGCAGCAAGATGTGCTGCGCCAGATTCTGCACCAGGTGCCCGCCTCGGTGGCCACCCTAATGGGGCCGGAGCACCGCTTTGCCTTTTTCAACGACCAGTACTACGCCCTCTCCGGCAACCGAGCGACCCTGGGCCAGTCGGTGGCCGACGTGCTGCCCGAATTAGCGGAACAGGGTTTCCTGCCCCTGCTCGACCGCGTGTACGCCACCGGTGAACCCTTTAAAGGCCAGGAAATCTCCATTCTGCTGGAGCAGCCGGCCGGCCCCGCTACTCAGCGCTACATCGACCTCTCGTACCAGCCGCTCACCGACCGCCAGGGCCAGGTGCAGGGTATTCTGGTCTTTATTGTTGATGTAACCGAACAGGTCCGGACCCGCCGCCAGGCCGACACGTTGCAGGCCGCCGCGCTGGCCGCCGTGCAGCGCCGGGCCCAGCAGCGCCAGGAACTCTACCAGATATTTGCCCAGACGCCGGTGGCCATTGTGCTGCTGCGCGAGCCCGACCACCGCATCGACTACTTCAACCCGGCCTTTGAGGAACTGTTCCCGCCCGATGGATGGACGGGAAACGATATGCAGGGTCACCTGCTGGCCGAAGTATATCCGCGCATCAAAATGGCGGGCTTGGTTGAGCTGCTCGACCGCGTGTTTGAAACCGGGGAGCCGCAGGTCGTGCTCGACATGCCCCTGGCCAACCTCCAACCCGGCAGCCCGCGCTACGTTACGTTTACCTACCAGGCTTACCTCGAGGGGGGCCGCATTGTGGGCGTATCGGCCTTCGCCTACGACGTGACGGAGCAGGTAGTCGGCCGCCGCGACGCCGAAATTCTGCAGGCCGCCCTGCTAGCCAGGGCCCAGCGCAGCGCCGAGGAGCGCCAGGAGTT
This sequence comes from Hymenobacter terrestris, assembly GCF_013377905.1. Classification (GTDB taxonomy): domain Bacteria; phylum Bacteroidota; class Bacteroidia; order Cytophagales; family Hymenobacteraceae; genus Hymenobacter; species Hymenobacter terrestris. Next base: position 39,270 of record NZ_JABKAV010000028.1, on the reverse strand, counting down.
GCTTTCCCTTTTTGAGCGCGCCCCGGTGGCCGTGGCCCTGCTGCGCGAGCCCGGCCACCGCATCGAGTACTACAACGCTGCCTTTGCCGAGCTGTATCCAGCCCAGCACATCCTCGGGCAACCCGTGGTGGAGGTGTACCCCGGCATGGCTTCGCCCGACGTTATCGGCCGCCTCGACCGGGTGTACGCCACCGGCGAAACCTATCAGGGCTTGGAGCAGCCGCTGCGCACGGCCGCACCGGGCGGTCCTACCCGCTACATCACGTTCACGTACCAGGCCTACCGCGAGCACGACCGTATTGCCGGAGTGGCCGTCTTCATCCACGAAGTAACCGAGCAGGTGCTGGCCCGGCAGGCCCGCGAGGCCCGCGAAACCGATCTGCAGCAGATGTTTGAGCAGACCCCTGTGGCTATCTGCGTGTTTCAGGGGCCCGATTACTGCTTGGAACTGGTGAATCCGCTGATGGGCGATATGCTCGGCCACTCCCCCGCGCAGCTCCTGAATCGCCCGTTTTTTGAGGCCCTGCCGGAGCTGGCTAACCAAGGCCTGCGCGAACTACTCGATGAAGTGCGCCGTAGCGGCACCGCATTTGTAGCGCAGGAACAGCCGGTGAAATTAGCCCGGCACGGAGCTGAATTTGGCTATTTCAACTTCGTGTACCAGCCCTTGAAAAGCGTTACGGCTTTACCGCGGGTGGTGTGTGTGGCCATCGAAGTAACGGAGCAGGTGCTGGCCCGCCAGCAGGTGCAGCAGCTCAACCAGGAAATGCAACTCACCAATGCCGAACTGCACGATACTAACGCCCGCCTGATTCGGACCAACACCGACTTGGATACCTTCGTGTACACGGCCTCGCACGACCTCAAGGCCCCAATTTCCAACATCGAAGGCCTGCTGCTGGCCTTGCGCCAGCAACTGCCCCCCGAGGCCCTGCAGGCCCCGCTGGTGCCGCGCCTATTCGGGATGATGGAGGATTCGGTGATACGATTCCAGCAGACTATCGGCCACCTGACCGACATTTCGCAGCTGCAACAGGCCGAAGCCCCCGAAACCATTGACCTGGCCGACCTTATTGCGGGCGTGCACCTCGACCTGGCCCCGCTTATCGAAGCGGCCCCTGTGGCCCTCAGCATAGCGGTGGAAGACTGCCAGGCCGTGCGCGTGGCACCCAAAACCCTGCGCTCGGTAGTGTATAACCTGCTGAGCAACGCCGTGAAATACCGCGCGCCCGACCGAGCGGCCCAGGTGCAGCTGCGGGCCCAATGCACCCCCACCCAACTGGTGCTGGCCGTGCAAGACAACGGCCTGGGCCTGAACCCCGCTCAGCAGGCCGAGCTGTTCGGCATGTTCCGCCGCCTACACGTGCACGTCGAGGGTTCGGGCGTGGGCCTGTTTATGGTGAAGCGCCTGGTGGAAAACGCCGGCGGCACTATTACGGTCGACAGCCAGCCCGGCGTCGGCTCCACCTTTACCGTATCCTTACCCGCCTGATCCGGCTACCTACTTCTATGGAAAAACTTGCCAGTGTACTGCTGGTCGACGATGATTCGACCAATAATTTCTTGAACGAGCTGCTCTTCAAGCAGCTCGAAGTCACCGACCGCCTGCTCACGGCAGAGGACGGTGCCCAGGCCCTGGAGTTGGTTGCCGGCATGTCCGACCTACACGAGCCCGCCCTGATTTTGCTCGACGTGAAGATGCCCGGGATGGGGGGAATTGCCTTTCTGGAGGCCTTCCGGCAGCTCCCGCTGGCTCAAAGCCGGGCCACAGTCATCATCATGCTCACCACTACCATGGATGCGCGCGACCTGAGCCGCCTGGAGGAGCTCAACATTGCCGGGCTGGTGAGCAAGCCGCTCACTAAGGAGAAGCTCGACCAGATTCTGCAGCTGCACTTTCAGCGGAACCTACCCGCCAGCTAGCCACTCGGAGGCTATCCGTTACCAATCGTACTGACTCCCCAGCGCAAAAAACTGCCGCGCCCCGCTGCTGCCAATGGGCACAGCCACCAGCTACCTGGGCCCCACCGAACCACTCGGCTAAGCGCCCCGGGCCAGCAGCACTACGCCGCCCACAATAGCCAGCAGCCCCAGCGCCTGGGGCCACGCCAGCGTTTCGCGGGCCACCAGCACGCCCAACAGGGCCGTCAGCAGCACCGAGCCGCCCACGATGATGGGCGTGCCCACTGAGGCCGGTACGCCCCGCTCGAACACAACGAAAGTCAGGATTTCAGCCAGTCCCACGCCCAGTCCCGCCAGCGCGGCCAGCCCCAGGCCCCGGCTCGTAACGGGCAGCGGGGTGCCTTTCAGATGCAGGCTCAGCAGCCAGACGCCCCCCAGCGCGGCGGCTACCAGCTGCAGCACCACGGCCCCGGCGGCGGCCGCAATGTGGCCCGCCGCCAGCTTAATAAAGAAGTTGTAGCCGGCCAGGCACAGCGCCGCCAGCAGCGCCAGTCCCAGCCAGCCGGCCGCGCCCGCCACGCTAGGCGCCCGGCTTATCGAGGCGCTTGAGCAGCTGCCGCTGCAAACCCTCCCAGTTCTCAAACTCGTCGCTGTCCTCCCACAGTTCCCGCAGTTCCGAATCGGGTCCGATAATAGTCCGGACGGCCTGCTGGGCGGGCTTACGCAGGGGCTCCACATGGCTTAGGTTGAGGCCCGGGATGACGCCCAGCAGGTCGTTGGGGAAGTTGCGGGCAGGTTTTCCCAGAATAGCCGCCACGATTTCGGCTGCTGCCAGCCCCTCGTTGGCCACATCGGCGTCGAGGTACTCGCCATCGGCCTCCTGCACGGCGGCCAGGGCCTGCTCTAGTACGCCGGCCGAAGGTTCAGCCTTGAAATCTTCGGCAAAGTCGGCGGCCGTATCGTTGTCGAAGTTATAGTAGCCCCAGGCTCCCATGGTGTGGTGGTATTGGTGGTTTAGTCGTAGCGGAATACCGCGCAAAAAAGGAAATAATCGGCACATATAGTGTGGCCCCAGTAGCCCGCAGTACGAGGCGCGCGGCGCTGGAGTACACGCCGCACCATAGGGGGCCTGCTACTTAAGCTTTTCCTTCAGCAAATCAATCTCAGTGGCCGGCGAAATCTTCTCGTAGAGAATGTTGTAGGCCGCCGTGGTAATGGGCATGGACACCTGCAGCTTGCGGTTGATTTCATGGATGCTCTTGACGGCATAGTAGCCCTCGGCAATCATGTTCATTTCCATCTGGGCCGATTTCACCGAGTAGCCCCGGCCTACCATGCTGCCGAAGGTACGGTTGCGCGAGAACTGCGAGTAGGCCGTCACCAGCAAGTCGCCCAGGTAGGCCGAGCCCGACAGGTCGCGGGGTTCGGGGTTGAGGGCGTGAGCGAAGCGGCGCATTTCCTGCACGGCGTTGCTCACCAGCACGGCCTGAAAGTTGTCGCCGTAGCCCAAGCCGTGGGCGATACCACCGGTGAGGGCAATGATGTTTTTCATGACGGCGCAGTACTCGATGCCGTCGAGGTCGGCGGCGGGGTTGGCCTTCACATAGCGGTTGCGCAGCAGGCGGCAGAAGTCCTCGGCCAGCTCGGCATCGGGCGAGCCAATGGTGAGGTAGCTCTGCTTTTCGAGGGCCACTTCCTCTGCGTGGCAGGGGCCGGCCACTACGCCCAGCCGGGTGTGGGGCAGCCGGAAGCGCTCGGCCACGTAGTCGGTCACGAGCACGTTTTTGCCCGGAATCATGCCTTTAATAGCCGAAATGATGCGCTTGCCTTTCAGCGCGTCGCGGTCGAGCTTGTCAAGGGCGCTCTGCACAAAGGCGGCGGGCACGGCCAGCACCAGCCAGTCGGCGGCCGCTACGGCCTCCTTCAGGTCGGTGGTGGGCAGCACGCGGTCTAGGTCGAGGGCCACCGACGAGAGGTAGCGCGGGTTGTGGCGGGTGCGTAGCAGGTGCTGCACGTCGTCTTTGCCGCGCATCCACCAATGCACGCAGCTGCCGTTTTCCGACAGAATTTTGGTGAGGGCGGTGGCCCAGGAGCCGCCGCCAAGCATGGCTATTTTTTCCAAGGTTGAGTAAATGCTAGGTAAAAGGTGCCGGAGGGAGCTGACGAGGCGGTAAGTTGGCAAATAAAAACCTGTCATCCCGAGAATGCCGCTTGCTGCGCGACAGGCTCAGAATGACAGGCCTTTAGCTTTCAGCCGAAATCTTACTCCGCCGATGCCTCCTCCTTCAGGGCTTCCTTGTTGAGGGTTTTAGCGTCCTTAACAACAACCATATCGCCCTCTTTCAGGGTTTTAGACACGGCCCGAAACGGCCCGCTCACTACCTGGTCGCCGGCCTGAATGCCGCTCAGGATTTCAATATTCTGGAAGTCGCTGATGCCGGTTTTTACGGGCGTCATCACGGCTTTGCCGTTGCGAATCAGGAACACCACTTCCTGGGGAGCAGCCTGCAGGCCGGTGAGCACTGCGGCGGTTTTTGCACCCGCTTTGGCGGCACCGTCTTTGGCAGCGGGAGCCCCGGCCGTCTGGGTACTATCGGTACGGGTGGTTACGGCGGCCAGCGGTACGCTCAGCACGTTGCTTTTGCGGTTGGTGATGATGTCGACCGAGGCCGTCATGCCGGGCCGAAACGGCACTACCCGGCGGCCGGGCTTGGCATCGATCAGGTTCTGGTAAGAGGCGGGCAGCAACCGGATTTTCACCTCAAACTCGGTTACGGCCTCGGCCGTCAGCGCGTCTTTGGCCGTGTTGGCAATGCTGGTTACCACGCCCCTGAACCGCTGGTCCTGGCTGGCGTAGCTGTCCACTTCCACATCGGCCGAGTCGCCGAGGGTTACGTTGATGATGTCGTTCTCATTCACGCTCACCCGCACTTCCATTTCGCGCAGGTTGGCAATGCGCATGATTTCGGTACCGGCCATCTGACTGGTGCCCACTACCCGCTCACCCTTCTTGATACTGAGCTTGCTGACGGTGCCGCTTACGGGCGAGTAGATGGTGGTTTTGTCGAGGTTGCGGCGGGCGTCTTCCAGGCCGGCCTGGGCGCTGCGCACCGTGCTCTGGGCCGCCCGAATACCAGCCCGCGACGACTGAATTTCCTCCTGCGAGGCATCGTAGGCAGCTTTGCTGGCTTCGTAATCAGCCTGCGAAATCACCTTCTGCTTGTAAAGCGAGGCGTTGCGGCGGTAGGTCAGCTCGGTTTGGCGGGCGCTGGCAATCAGCTGCTGCAGCCGTGCCTGGGTTTGGGCCACGTTGGCCTGCTGGGTACTTACTACGGCACTCTGCTGGCTTACCACGGCCTGGTAGTTGTCGGGCCGGATGCGCAGCAGCAACTGCCCTTTCTTCACCGAGTCGCCCTCGGCCACGTACAGCTCCGTGATTTCGCCCGATACATCGGGCGAAATGTTCACTTCCGTTTCGGGCTGCACCTTGCCCGAGGCACTCACCTTCTCCACAATGGTCGTGGGCGCGGCTGAGGCGGCCAGCACCTCGGTACCCGCCGGCTGGCCAATCCAGCCCTGCTTTTTAGCCACGAAGAAACCGACAAGCGCCACCACCAGCAAGGCCAGCAGGATATACAGGGTACGGTTATTTTTCATTTTGAGGTATTAGGGAGTAGGTGCTTGGAATGTGGGTTGAGCGCCGGGCAGGCCGGGCGCAGCGGCAGGAAAGCGTGGGGTAACAGCCAGCAGCGCATCATGGCAGCGGCTAGCCCCTACAACGGGCCGCCTATAGTGCAATTGGCCGGCCCTGGTAGAAATCGAGGACTTTGCGGCGGAATACAAAGCTGTACTTGGCCTGAATCATGCTCGACTCGGCGGCCGTGAGGTTGTTTTTGGCAATGTTGAACTCGGTGCCGTTGAGCAGGCCATTGTTGAAGCGGATTTCGGCGTTGCGGTAGGCCAGCGTGAGGGCTTCTACCTGCCGGCTGGAAGCCAGAAACTGGCGCTGGGCAGCCAGCGCATCGGCGAAAGCCTGCTCAATGGTCTGGCGCAGCACCAGCCGGGCCTGCTCGGCGCGCACCTCGGCCAGCTGCTGGTTTATTTTGGCCCGCTGCACGCTGGTGCGGGTCTGCAGGCCGTTAAGAATCGGAATCTGCAGGTTAAACTGCAGCGACTTACCCAAGTTGTTATCGAGCTGGGTGAAGTACGATACGTTTTCGGAGCTGCGCCGAAATACTGGCTGGAAGGGGGTTACGGCAACGAACGGGGCCACCGTAGTCGACGGCCGGCCGGTGTTGGGGTCGAGCTGAAAGATGGGAAAAAACGCCTGGGCCGAATCGACGCTGGTGGTGGGCAGCGTGTAGAGCGAGGAGTAGCCGGTAAAGATGCTGGCGCCAAAGGTCAGGCGCGGGTAGTAAGCCCCACGGGCCAGGTCGAGGCTGCGCATGCTGCTTTGCACGCGCAGGTCGGCGGCCTTTATTTCGGGCTGGCGGGTTTGGGCGGTGCCAAACACCTCGGCCGGAGCCACATCGGCTAGTGCGCCCTCGGTGGGGTCGGCCAGCTCGGGCGTTTCAATGGTGAGCGCCTGGCTGGCGGCCTCATCCAGATTGAGCAGCTGGGCCAGCTGAATTTTGGCAATGGCCAGCTGGTTCTGGGCCGTGATGACGTTAAGCTGGTCGGTGGAAAGCTGGGCGCGGCTGTCGAGCACGTTGCTTTCGGCCACCGCACCGGCTTTCAGCAGCTTCTGGCTCTGCTCCACCTGCAGCTGGGTACTGGCCGCACGCACCTCATTGGTGCGCACCAGTTCCTGGGCCAGCAGCATCTGCAGATAGGCCGAAGCTACGTTGAGCGACAAGTCGTTGCGGGCCTGCTCCACGTCGCTGAGGGCGGCCTGGTAATCGAGCGTGTTGCGGCGGACGGCGTTGCGCAGCTGGAAGCCCGAGAAGAGCGTTATCTGCGATACGGCCGAGAAGTTATTGTTGCGCGTGGTCTGGCTCTGGAAAACGTTAGTCAGCGGGTTGATGGTTGTACCGTAGTTCCAGGCCTGGCTGCCGTTGAGGTTGGCCGAGGGCAGCATTGCGGCGCGGCTCTGCAGCAGGGCCACATCAATGTTCTGGGCCTGCAGCTGGCTCTGGCGCACGTTCAGGTTATGGGTCAGGGCATACTCCACGGCGGCCGGCAGGCTCCAGGGGCCTGTGGGTGCGGTAGCTGCCAGCGCACCGGCGGGCGGCTGCGCGGGGGGCGTGGTTTGGGCCAGGGCCGCCAGCGGGGCCATAGCGGCGGCACTCAGCAGCAGGCAGTAAAAGCGCTTCATATGGATAAAAGTAGCTAAAAGACGAAAGCGAAAAACCCCGCCCGGCCCCCGTGGCCGCAGCCCGAAGCCGTTGGACCAAAGGTATTGATTACCCGCTATATTGCTTCAACCAATCAACCAACACCCCATTTTGAGCCGTTAGTAGTCAGCTAATAACTCCTAATTTAATCCAGCGCCGGGATGTCGATCAGGCGGTGTACCCAGCGCAGCTGGCGCAGGTAGTCGAGCGTGATAGGGCGCAGGTCGGAGTCGATTTCGATGAACTGGCGGGCCGTTTCGTGCCTGCCCCGCCGCGAAACCGACATGGTGGCAATGTTGCAGTCGTCGCGCGAGATGACCGAGGCAATGAAGGCAATGGAGCCCACCTCGTCGTCGGCATCAATAATGAGCGTGTGCAACGAGCCCGAGAAGTCGGCCGGAAAGCCATCGACCTCCACAATGCGGATAACGCCCCCGCCCCGGCTCTGGCCCACTACCTCCACCGCGCCGCCGGTGCGCTCGTCGCGCAGCTGCAGCCTTATGGTGTTGGGGTGCATGGTGGAGGCATTGCCCACGCCCTGGAACGTGTAGCTGAGACCGGCCTCTTTGGCGTGGTCGAAGGCCTCGCGGATGCGCACATCGTCGGTGTTCATGCCCAGCAGCCCGGCCACAATGGCGCGGTCGGAGCCGTGGCCCTCGTAGGTGCGGGCAAACGAGTTGTAGAACGTGATGACGGCGTGCGTGGGGCTGCTGCCCAGTATGCGGATGGCGGCCCGCGCAATGCGCACCACGCCGGCCGTATGCGAGGAGCTGGGCCCGATCATCACCGGCCCAATCATATCAAAAATGCTCGATTTCTCTGCCATGGGGTAAAGGTAGGATTTTGGGGGAAGTGAGGGGGAAGAAGCAATGACACCCCTTCCTCCTGCCTGCCCCGAATTCCTACCTTTGCTCCTGCCTATGGAAAAACCCGCCCCCACTCCCACCGACTTCTCGCCCGCCGTGCTGGAGCAGCTGCAGCGCCTTAAGCAGCGCTTCGATGCTGACGACCAGGATCTGGCCGCCTACCTCGAAGGGTACTACCACACCCGCTACCTCGGCTACTGGGACTACATTCAGCTCGAAACCCTGCTGAGTTTGCAGCGCCCACGCACCGAAATTCCCGATGAGCGGATTTTCATCATGTACCACCAGATTACGGAGCTGTATTTCAAGCTCTGCCTCTGCGAATACGAGCAGCTCGGCGACCTGCAGGCGCCCACCGTGAAGGAAGTGGTGCTGCGCGTGGGCCGCGTCAACCGCTACTTCGAGAACCTGATCGACTCGTTCGACGTGATGGTGGACGGCATGGACAAGCAGCAGTTTCTGGAGTTCCGGCTGGCCCTTATGCCGGCCTCAGGCTTCCAGAGCGTACAGTACCGCATGATTGAGTTGGCCAGCACCGCCCTGAGCAACCTCGTGCCCGAGGAGCGCCGCCGCCTGCTGGGCGAGGCCGCCGCCCACGACGAGCTGCTGGGCTGCATCTACTGGAAATCGGGCGCGACAGTAGTCGAAACCGGGGCAAAGGCGCTTACGCTCACCGAATTTGAGAAGAAATACACGGCTCAGCTCAACGACTTTGCCCGCCAGTATGCCCAGCGCAACCTCTGGGCCGTAGTGCAGCGCCTGCCCACCGGCCCCGAGGGCCAGCAGCATCCGCGCCTGCTACACCAGCTGCGCCAGCTCGATGTGAACGTGAACGTGAACTGGCCCCTGATGCACTACAAATCGGCCGTACGCTACCTGGAGCGTAACCCCGACGCCATTGCGGCTACCGGCGGCACCAACTGGCAGCAGTACCTGCCTCCCAAGTTCCAGCGCCGCATCTTCTACCCCCAGCTCTGGACCCAAACCGAACTAGCCGACTGGGGCAAGGGCTGGGTGGAAAGCGTACTGGGCGGCGAGTAGTGATTGATGCAGAAGTAGGTTTTAGGGTAGAAAAGAACGTCATGCCGAGCTTGTCGAAGTATCTCTACCGCTTCGCTACAGTCGTTCAACGAAGCGGTAGAGATGCTTCGGCAAGCTCAGCATGACGTTGTTTTAAATTCCTAAACATCGTTAGTTTTAGCTTCTCTAGCTGTTACTCCACTTTGAACGTGGCGCGAGTATTTTCCCAGCCCAGACTCACCTCACCAGTTTTATCGGCCGTGATGGTGAACTGTTCGAGGCGGCTGTTCAGGACCGAAACCGGGGCGGGTACGCGTAGCGTGTCGCGACTGGCGTTGTACTCGTAGGCCCCCCACTGGTTGGGCTGGTTGTTGAAAACGATAGTCCATTCCTTTTCCTGCGGAATGGTGAACAGGGCATACTTACCAGCCGGCAATGGGCGGCCCTGCACCCGCACGGGCTTATCGACAGTGAAAGTGGTAGCCTCGTTGGCGCCCGTGCGCCATACCTGGCCGTAGGGCACCAGCCCACCCATTACTTTGCGCTCGTGGGCCGAGGGACGGCTGTAGCGAATACTGAACGTGGCCCCGCTAGCCACAGTGGCCGATACGGTGGCGGCGGGACTGGGTCGGGCCGCTTTATCGGCCGCGGCCGTCGAGTCGGGTTCCGAGCAGGAAGTAAGACCAAGAGCGAGTCCCAGCAGCGGGAGCAGCAAAGGAGCCAGAAAAATTCGCCCGGGAGGCGTACAGATGGCGGGCATAGGAGGTAGCAGAATAAAGCGCGGGGTGCCGGCATCACTGGCCGGCGGGTTTGCTTGCAGCAATAAGTATACCCTAAGTTTAATGATATGTTGCTTGGGCACAAGTGCCGGCCGGTATTGGCCAGCAGATTTCCGCCTACCTTCGCCCCGTTCTCGGTCTGTTTTTCAGGTCAGATGAGTGGCTGGTGGCCTGCGCTTTCGGGCGGGGCCTTAAAAGGGAACCGGGTGCAACTCCCGGACAGACGCGCTACTGTGAGGGCCGGCTGCTTCGGCGCTGCCGCTGCCTCCCCCACGTTGCCCATTGCCTGCTTCGGCGGGTGAGATGGGCGGGGAGGCAGGCCCGAGTCAGGAAACCTGCCCGCCGCTTATGATGATAAGGCCACCCCGCGACCTGGGGGCCTTGTTGCATACTGCGGCGGGCCGGTGGTCCATTCCATAACCGGCTGCCGGGCAGCCGGCTCCGGCGTGGCCGGGCGCGCAGTATTCGGCAGGGAAAACCGGGGAGCAGGGGCCCACCGAAAAACGGGCCGGGCAGGATTTTTTCCACCACCCTTTCTTCCCCTTCCTGCTTATGCTCACGCTTGCCGAAAAAATCAGCCGCGCCGAAACTCGCATCTTCAAAGCGGTTTTCCCCAACACCACCAACCATTACGACACCCTGTTCGGCGGCACCACACTGCATATGATGGACGAAGTAGCCTTTATCACGGCCACCCGTTTTTCGCGCCTGAAAATGGTCACGGTTTCCTCCGATAAAGTCGATTTCACCCACCCCATCCCCGGCGGCACGCTGGTCGAGCTCATTGGCCGGGTCGAGCATGTGGGCCGCACCAGCCTCAAGGTGCGGGTGGAATTATTTGTGGAGCAGATGTACTCCGAAGACCGCCACCGCGCCGTGTCGGGCCTGTTCACCTTCGTGGCCATTGATGAGGACAAGCGCCCGGTAGTCATTCTGCCGCCTGAATTACAACCGGAGCCGGTAGCGTAGGCCGGCCGCGGCGCGTATCTTTGCGGGCGTAAAAGGATAACTCCCTTTCCCCCGCCTTATGCCCGCTACCCTTCCTTCCGCCGCTCAGGAAATTGAGCTGCTGCTCCCCCCCGAACAGGCCTACGACGAGCTGGCCCGCTACGAAGCCCTGCTGGCCGCCGCCGGCCTGCGCCCCGGCCAGGCCGATTTCGTGCACCTGCGCAAACGCTCGGTTGATGCCCGGGGCCGCCAGCCGCTGGTGCGCCTGCGGGCCGACATTTACCGCCAGCGCCCGCCCGCCGAGCTGTTCGGGCCCTGGTTCAGCTACCCCAACGTGAGCCAGGCCCAGCGCACGGTGCTGATTGTGGGCGCCGGACCGGCCGGACTGTTCGCGGCGCTGCGGGCCATCGAGCTGGGCATACGGCCCATCGTGGTGGAACGCGGCAAGGATGTGCGCACCCGCCGCCGCGATTTGGCCGCCATCAACAAGGAGCACCTTGTGAATCCTGATTCCAACTATTGCTTCGGCGAAGGCGGGGCCGGCACCTACTCCGATGGCAAGCTGTACACCCGGGCCACCAAGCGCGGCGATGTGCAGCGCATCCTGCGCCTGCTGGTGCAGCACGGTGCCACGCCCGATATTCTGGTCGATGCCCACCCCCACATCGGCACCAACAAGCTGCCGGCCGTGGTAGCCGCCCTGCGCGATTCGGTGCGGGAAGCGGGCGGGCAGGTGCTGTTTGAAACGCGGGTCGATGACCTGCTCATCACCGACAACCGCCTGCGCGGCGTGGTAACGGCCACCGGCGAGGAGCTCACGGCCGACGCCGTGATTCTGGCCACCGGCCACTCGGCCCGAGACATCTACGAGCTACTGCACCGCCGCAATGTGCTCATCGAGGCCAAGCCGTTTGCGCTGGGCGTGCGCGTCGAGCATCCCCAGCAGCTCATCGACCAGGCCCAGTACCGCCGCCCCGACCGCGGCCCACTGCCGGCCGCTTCGTATGCACTGGTGCATCAAACCCAGGTAGATAACGAGCAGCGGGGCGTGTTTTCGTTCTGCATGTGTCCGGGCGGCTTTATTGTACCGGCCGCCACGGCTCCCGGCGAGGTAGTGGTGAACGGCATGAGCCCTAGCCGCCGCGACTCGCGCTTCGCCAACTCGGGCATCGTGGCTGCCGTGGAGCTGACCGACATGGACCTGCGCCAGCACGGCCCGCTGGCCGGCCTGCACCTGCAGCAGCAGATCGAGCAACGCGCCTGCCAGTTGGCCGGCAATTCCCAGAAGGCGCCAGCCCAGTTGCTGGGCGACTTTCTGAAGAAGAGAACATCAACCCAGTTGCTGGAAACCAGCTACCAGCCCGGCCTCGTATCGGTGCCCATGGATGAGGTGCTGGGCGCGGCGTTGGCCGAGCGGCTGCGCCAGGGCTTTGCCAACTTCGGCCGCAAAATCCCCGGCTACGCCACCAACGTAGCCCAGATTGTGGGCGTGGAAAGCCGCACCTCCTCGCCCGTGCGCATCCCCCGCGACCGGGACACGCTGGAGCACCCCACCCTGCGCGGCCTGTTTCCCTGCGGCGAGGGTGCGGGCTACGCCGGCGGCATCGTGTCGGCGGCCATGGATGGCGAGCGGTGCGCCGAAGCCGTGCGGGCCGTTGTGGGGGCATAACGGCCATACCCTCAACTTGCGGACGTTCGCCCCTACAATCCCTATAATCCACTTTTATGATGCTTCGCCTGCTCCGTACTGACTCCGACAACCTCGATTTCTTGCGGCTGGTCCGCCTGCTCGATGCGGACTTGGCCGTGCGCGACGGCGCCGAGCACGCCTTTTATGCCCAGCTCAACCGTGCCGCCATGGCTCACCTGCGCCACGCCGTGGTGGCCTACCAGCACGACGAGCCGGTGGCTTGCGGGGCGTTCAAGGAATACGCGCCCGATTTGGTAGAAATCAAGCGCATATTTGTGCAGCCCGCGTTTCGCGGCTTAGGCGCGGCGCGGGCGGTGCTGGCGGAGCTGGAGCAGTGGGCGAGCGAGCTGGCCTACGCGGGCTACGTGCTCGAAACCGGCCAAAGCCAGCCCGAGGCCATCCGGCTCTACGAAAGCAGCGGCTACCAGCGCACCCCCAATTTCGGGCCTTATGCCGGGGTAGCCAACAGCGTGTGCCTGCGCAAAAACGCGGGCTAGGCCCAACGGGCTCCGCGCGAGCCGTTGGATTCGGCGTTTGCCGGCCTTCACCAGCGGTAATTCTCCCTAGTCCTGCCCCATGAAGCCCGCTCAACTACTTGTAGGGCGGGCTTTAGCGTGGAGCACAGGTGGGCGCGGAACAGTTGGGCGGGTGGCGGCTGTTGAATGCATGAAAGGCAGCACCCCGTACTACTTTACGGCCCTCTTTACGTATATCTGGGCTCATTTGTGCGCATTGCTCACCAATTTGGGCTTTCAACTCCGCCCGTTCTCCATCATTCAATATCCTACTTCTTATGAAAAAGACCCTCGTTCTCGGCGCTACCGACAACCCCGCCCGCTACGCCTACCGGGCCATCCACCAACTCAAGCAGCACGGCCACGAAGTGGTGCCGGTGGGCATCCGCAAGGGCCAGGTGGCCGGCCTCGATATCCGCAACGACCGGCCCGCCGCCGAGGGTGTAGACACGGTGACGCTCTACGTAGGCCCCCAAAATCAGCCCGGCTGGTACGACTACATCCTCGACCTCAACCCGAAGCGCATCATCTTCAACCCCGGCACCGAAAACCCCGAGCTGGAAAAGCTGGCACAGCAGCGCGGCATCGAAACCGAAGAAGCCTGCACGCTGGTCATGCTGAGCGTGGGGCAGTACTAGGTTCGGCGGCTGAGCGGGGCGGCAGAATGTCTTCAGAATTGCCGGCTACCTTTCGGCTGTTCAAACCTTACATTCCTGTGAAGCTGCTGATTGTTGAAGACGAGCCGGCCCTGCGCTCCTCACTGGTAGAATACCTGCGCCAGGACGGCTATGTAGTGGAAGCGGCAGTGAGCTACGGGCAGGCCCACGAGAAAATCAAGCTCTACCAATACGACTGCGTACTGCTGGACCTGACCCTGCCCGATGGCAACGGGCTGGATGTGCTGCGCACGCTCAAGGCTGACAACTCCGCTGCCGGCGTGCTCATCATCTCGGCCCGGGGCGCGCTCGACGACAAGGTGCTGGGCCTGGAGCTGGGGGCCGATGACTACCTGGCTAAGCCGTTTCACCTCTCGGAGCTGAGTGCCCGGCTGAAGGCCATCATCCGGCGGCGGCAGTTCCAGGGGCAGCGTCAGCTGCTGTTTCAGGAGTTGACGGTGCTGCCCGACCAGGCCCAGGTGCTGGTGCACGGCGAGCCGGTGATACTGACCCGCAAGGAATACGACCTGCTGCTGTACCTGCTCACGCATCCGGGCCGGGTGCTCACCAAGGAATCCATTGCCGAGCACGTGTGGGGCGACGCGGCCGATGCGGCCGACTCCTTCGACTTTCTCTATACCCACCTCAAAAACCTGCGCCGCAAGCTGCAGGAAAAGGGTGCCGCCGACTACATCCGCTCCGTGTACGGGGTGGGCTACAAATTCAGCGCCGAATGAAGCTGCTGGCTGCTACCAACCGCTACTACGTGCTGCTGGCCGGCCTGCTCTTCAGCCTAGGGAGCGGGCTGCTGTACGTTGGGGTGCTGTGGGCGTTGCAGGGCGAGGTGGAGGAGCGCCTGTTTCAGCAGCGCGACTACCTGCGGCGGGAGGTGCAGCGCACGGGCCAGCTACCGGGTACGCCCTTTGAGGGCCGAATGCAGCTAAGCACCACGCCCCAACCCGAGGTGCTGCGCGATGTGCTGCTGCTGGAACCGCTGGAAAACGAGCTGGAACCCTACCGCCAGCTCACGTTTCGGCTGCAGCTGAACGGGCAGACGCAGTGGGTGTCCTTGAGCAAGTCGCTGCTGGAAACGGCCGACGTGCGCCGCCTGATTATGTGGCTGCTGCTGGGGGTGTTGGGGGCACTGCTGCTGAGTATGGTACTGCTCAACCGCTGGCTGGCGCGTCGCCTGTGGGCCCCTTTTGAGCACACGCTGCACCAACTGCGGGGCTACGACGTGCGCCAGCACCAGGTGCTGCAGCTGCCGCCTACCCGCATTGAGGAGTTCACCCAACTCAACCACACGCTCACGCACCTGAGCGAACGGGTGGCGGCCGATTACGCCATGCTCAAAGAGTTCACCGAAAATGCGGCCCACGAAACCCGCACGCCGCTGGCCATTATGCAGGCCAAGCTGGAGCAGCTGCTGCAGCTGCCCGACCTGCCCGCGCCGGCTGGCCCGCTCGTGGCCGACCTCTACGCCGCCGTGCAGCGCCTGGCCCGCCTGCACCAGGGCCTCACGCTGCTCAGTAAAATTGAGAACCAGCAGTTTGCCGCCGCCGTGCCGGTGTCGCTGGCCGAACTCCTGCGCGAGAAGCTGCGGCAACTGGAAGGATTTATTGAGGACAAGCAGCTACGGCTGGAGGTGAGCCTAACCACCGCCGGAACCCTGCCGCTGCACCCGGCCCTGGCCGATTCGCTGGTGAGCAACCTGCTCCACAATGCCATTCGGCACAACCAGCCAGGCGGCTTGTTGCGGGTGCAGCTGAGTGCCACCGAACTGGCCATTACCAACACGGGGCCGGCACTGGTGCTTACGCAGAACCCTGAGCAGTTTTTTGAGCGGTTCCGAAAGCAAAATGCCGCCTCGGACTCCCCCGGCCTGGGGCTGTCCATTGTGCAAAGCATCGCCACGTTTTACGGGTTTGAAGTACGGTACGAACACGACGCCGAGCAGGCCCTGCACACGTTGCGCGTAGTGTTTTAAAAGCTATTTGAGCTAAGTAGAAACGATGTAGGGGCGGGGCTTGTCCCCCCCCGCCGTTCGCACGATGCATTGAATAGTTGTCTGAAGCCCCACGAGGCTCGTTGCAATGGTGGGCGGGGACAAGCCCCGCCCCTACGCGACTACAGGATAACTTCAGAATTGAGCCGGAGCTTTGTGGTGCTGACACTCGCCAGGCTCCAAAGCCCTGGTAGCGCGAGTGGCTTCCGCTTCCTTATGTGGCGATGCGTGTCGTCGGCGCCGTTGCTGTACCTTATTTACCCTGTTGTGCCGGAAATTTCCTTCAGTGTGCTTACTTCTTTACTCTGCGTCCGGCGGGCCGTTGTTGGGATGCTGGTCCTGCCCCTGCTACTGGCCGGCTGCGTGAGCACCAAGTCAATCTACAACCGCGACCAGGTAGCCAGCCGTCTCAAGGCGCGCAGCGGCTACGAGCTGGGTGCCGCCCGCACCGCCGCTACCCCGGCCCCAGCGCTGCCCAACCTGCAGGACGGCCTGAGCGAGGATGAAACCGTGACCCTGGCCCTCACCCGCAACCCCGCCTTTCAGGCCGACCTGAGCACGCTGGCCCTGGCCCAAGCTGATTTGCAGGATGCGGGCCTGCTGGCCAACCCCGTCCTCACGGGCGTGACGGCCTACGGCACCTCGCCCGTGTTCCTGGCCTTGAACTTCGCTTCCGACCTGCTCTGGCAACGCCCGGGCCGGGTGGGGGCCGCCCAGCTCGAAACCCAGCGCGTGGCCGAAAGCCTGGTGAGTCGGGGCCTGCTGGTGAGCCGCGACGCCCAGGTTTCCTACACCGATATCACCCTGGCCGATGAGCGGCTGCGCATCGCCCGCGAGGGCATTGTGATGCGAGCCGAGGTGGCGCGCATCATGCGGGCCCGCTACCGGGTGGGCGAGGCCAGCGAGCTGGAAACCGTGGCCCCCAGCGCCGACTCCCTCCGCGCCGTGGACGACTTTTATCGCGCCCGCCGCGACGCCCAGGTGGCCCGCCTGCGCCTGCTGGCCACCCTGGGCCTGGATTCGGTGAATGCCGATTCGCTGCAGTTCACGGCCGCACCCGCCTCGGCGGTAGCCGTGCCGCCGCTGCGCACGCTGCTGGACTCGGCCTACGCCGCCCGGCCCGATTTGTGGGCCGCCCGCATCGGCATCGAGGGCATCGGCAAGCGGCTGAAGTGGGAACGGAGCCGGGTGTTTTCGTTCGTACTCTCGCTCAATGCCCGCCTCAACGACCCCAAGCCGGTGAGCCTGGCCCCCGGCGCGGCCATCGGCCTGCCCATTTTTAACCGCAACCAAGGCCGCATCTCGCGGGTGAAAGCCGAACTGGAGCAGGCCTCCTGGCAGTACCTAGCCCTGCGCCAGGCCGTGAACCTCGACGTGCGCGAAGCCTACGCCCAGTACGAGCAGGCCACCCAGAGCGTGGCCCTGTGGGAGCGCAGCTACCTGCCCACCCTCACCGACGCGCTGCGCCGCTCCACCAACGCCTTCATTAACGGCGACTTCCCCTACGTGCAGGTGGCCGAAACCACCCGCCAACTGCTCGACGCCCAGCAGCGCGCCGCCGACGCCCGCGCCGACCAGCGCCGCGCCCTAGCCCGGCTGCGCTATGCCGTGGGCGGCCGGTTCTAATCCCTAGTCTTCTTTCTCCTATGTATTTCCCCACGTTTGCATCCCCCCTGCTGGCGGCATCCCGCTGCCTGGCGCTGACCGGCCTGCTCGCTGGTGCAGCCGCCTGCGGCAAAGATGAGAAGCCCAAGGCCATCGTCGCTTCCGAAGTAGAAAACCCGGTCAAGGAATCGGAGCTGACCACCGTCACCATCACCGCCGACGCGGAAAAGCGCCTGGGCATCAAAACCGTGGCCATCAAAACCGACAACGTGCAGGCCACGCGGGAAGTGGGCGGCGAGATTCAGGCCGTGCCCGGCCAGGCCGTGACCATTTTGGCACCCGTGCAGGGCACGCTGCGCGGCGGGGCCAGCATCACGGCCGGCCAGCGCGTGCGCGAGGGCCAGACGCTGTACAGCCTGGTGCCGCTGCCGGCCGAACGCGACTTGCTGACTCTCAGCCAGGGCACGGCCCAGGCCCGCACCCAGCTACAGGTGACCCAGGCCCGCCTGAGCCGGGCCGAGGCCCTGCTGGCCGACCGCGCCGGCAGCGTGCGGGCCCGCGACGACGCCCGCGCCGACGTGGCGCTGGCTCAGCAAAATCTGGCCGATGCCCGCGCCCGCCAAGCCGCGGCCAACGGCAGCGCCGGCGTGGGGCAGGCCCTGCCCATCAAGGCACCCCTCAGCGGAGTGGTGCAGCGCGTCACCGTCACCGATGGCTCGCTGGTGACGGCCAACACGGTGCTGGTAGAGTTGGCCGCGCTCAACAAGGTATGGGTGCGCGTGCCGCTGTTCGTGGGCGACCTGCGGCGTCTGGGCAAGGACCAGGCGGTAACCGTGCGCCCACTCGACGGCGGGACCCCGCGCCAGGGCAAGCCCGTGGAAGCGCCCCTGCTCGGCGCCACCGCCGGCACGGGCACGGCCGACGTGTTCTACGAAATCGACAACGCCGACGAAGCCTTCCGCCCCGGCGAGCGGGTGGCCGTGGACGTGAACCTGACCAGCGCCGCCAGCGGCACCGGCACTTCGGCCAGCACCCCGGCCCTTACCATTCCGGCAGCGGCCCTGCTCTACGATGCCACGGGGGGGCAGTGGGTGTACGTGCGCACCAAACCCCTGCAGTACACCCGCCAGCGGGTGGAGGTGCAGCGGGCCGTGGGCGACCAAATCGTCATTTCGCGGGGCGTAAAAGCCGGCGCCGAAGTCGTGACCGACGGCGCAGCGGAGCTATTCGGAACTGAATTTGGCGGCGCGCATTAAAGTATCGGTTTGAAAACCCAAGACAAAAAGAACGTCATGCAGAGCGCAGCGAAGCATCTCGCCCGGGTAACCTCACCCCCTGACCCCCTCTCCCGCGGAGAGGGGGCACCGGCTATGCGCGGCTCCAAATTGTCAGGCTCCCCTCTCCGCGGGAGAGGGGCCGGGGGTGAGGTTTTGCGGGCGAGATGCTTCAGTTAAGCAGACGCCTGATGAGCATGACGTGCTAACAAAAAAAAGTCCTTAAACACTATCGAATGAAGTGGATAATTGAATCAGCTTTGCGGCTGCGGCTGGTGGTCGTCATCCTGTTTGGGGTGATGCTCGTGGCGGGCCTGCAGGTGGTGCGCAATACGCCGCTGGACGTATTTCCGGAGTTTGCGCCGCCCTATGTGGAGGTGCAGACCGAAGCGCCGGGCCTGAGCACGGCCGAGGTGGAAGCGCTGGTGAGCGTGCCGCTGGAAAACGCGCTGAACGGCACGCCCGACGTGAAGAAAATCCGCTCCAAATCGGTGCTGGGCTTGTCGTCGGTGGTGCTGTACTTCCCGCAGGGCGTCGATATTAACAACGCCCGGCAGGCGGTGCAGGAGCGGCTGGCGCGGGTGGCCCCCACGCTGCCCGGCGTGGCCCGCCCCCCGGTGATGCTCTCGCCGCTCTCGTCGACGAGCCGGGTGCTGAAAATCGGCATTACCTCCGACAGCCTTACGCAGGTGGAAATGACCACGCTGGCCCGCTGGAGCATTCGGCCGCGGCTGATGGCCGTGCCCGGCGTGGCCAACGTGGCCATCTGGGGCCAGCGCGACCGGCAGCTGCAGGTGCTGGTGAACCCCGAGCAGCTGCGCACGCTGGGCCTCACGCTGGCCGAAGTGGAGAAGGCCGCGGCCGACGCCACCACGTTGGCCGGCGGCGGCTTCATCGACTCACCCAACCAGCGCCTGGCCGTGTCGCAAAGCTCGGCCATCCAGAGTGCGGCCGATTTGGCCCAGATGCCCGTTACTTTCCGCAACGGCGTGAGTTTGAAGCTGGGCGAAGTGGCGCAGGTAGTGGAGGGATTCCCCGCCCCCATCGGCGACGCCGTGATTAACGACGTGCCCGGCCTGCTGCTCATCGTGGAAAAACAGCCCGGCGCCAACACCCTGGAGGTGACGCGCCAGGTGGAAGCGGCCCTGGAGGCCATGCGCCCCGGCCTGAAAGGGCTGGAAATCGACTCGACCATCTTCCGGCCCGCGACCTTTATTGAGATGTCGCTGAGCAACCTGAACAAGTCGCTGCTCATCGGCTGCGTGCTGGTGGTGCTGGTGCTGCTGTTTTTCCTCTACGAGTGGCGCACGGCCCTGATTAGTGCCCTGGCGCTGCCTACGTCGCTGATTGCGGCGGCGCTGGCGTTGCGCTACTCCGGCAAAACCATCGATACCATGGTGCTGGCCGGCCTCATCATTGCCCTGGGCGAAGTGGTGGACGACGCTATTATCGACGTAGAAAACATCATGCGCCGGCTGCGGCTGAACAAGGCAGCGGGCTCGCCTAAAACCGCGTTTGCGGTGGTGTATGAAGCCTCGATGGAAGTGCGCTCGGCCGTGATTTACGGCTCGGTTATCGTGGCGTTGGTGCTGCTGCCCATTTTCCTGCTGCCGGGGCTGTCGGGGGCTTTTTTCCAGCCGCTGGCCTTTGCTTACGTGCTAGCCATTCTGGCCTCGCTGTTTGTGGCCCTCACGCTCACGCCCGCGCTGGCGCTCCTGCTGCTGCCCAAGGCCGCCGAAAAAGAAGCGAAAGATGCGCCGGTGGTGGCCTGGCTCAAGCGTCACTACGCCCGGCTGTTGCCTAGCCTGCTGGCCCGCCCCAAGCGCGTGGCCTGGTCGCTGACCACGGTGGCGGTGGTATCGATGCTGCTGGTGCCGTTTTTCGGCCAGGAATTCCTGCCCAATTTCAAGGAATACGACTTTCTGATGCACTGGGTGGAGAAGCCCGGCACCTCGCTGCAGGCCATGTCGCGCATCACCATCCGGGCCAGCAAGGAGCTGCGCGCCATCCCGGGCGTGCGCAACTTCGGGGCGCACATCGGCCGGGCCGAAGTGGCCGATGAGGTGGTGGGCCCAAACTTCACGGAGCTCTGGATTTCCGTGGACCCCAAGGTGGACTACGAGGCCACGGTGGCCAAAATCCAGACCGTGGTGGACGGCTACCCCGGCCTCTACCGCGACCTGCTGACCTACCTGCGCGAGCGAATAAAAGAAGTGCTCACCGGCACCTCGGCCACCATCGTGGTGCGCATTTTCGGCCCCGACCTCGACCAGCTCTACACCAAGGCCAAGGAAGTGGGCAGCAAGCTGGAAGGCGTGGAGGGCGTGGTGGATTTGAAAGTGCAGCAGCAAACCCTGGTGCCCCAGATTCAGGTGAAGATTAAGCCCGAGGCGGCGGCCCGGTTTGGCCTGAGTCCGGGCACCGTGCTGCAGGCCATCAGCACGCTGGTGAAGGGCCGCAAGGTGGGTGAAATCTATCAGGAGCAGAAGATTTTTGACGTGGCCGTGTGGGGCCAGCCCGCCGTGCGCTCCGACTTTGGGGCCGTGCGCGAGCTGCTGGTGGGCCTGCCCGGCGGCGGAGCCGTGCCGCTCAAAGAGGTGGCCGACGTGCGCATTGTGCCCACGCCCAACGAAATCACCCGCGAAGCCTCTTCCCGCCGCATCGACGTGACGCTGAATGTGCTCGGCCGCGACCTGGGCTCCGTCGCCCGCGACGTGCAGACGCAGGTGGACGGCGTGGCTTTCGGGGCCGGCTACCACCCCGAAATTCTGGGCGAATACGCCGAGCGGCAGGCCTCGCAGAACCGCATGGCCCTGCTGGTGTGCCTCTCGCTAGTGGGCATTTTCCTGGTCCTTTACACCGATTTCGGCACCGTGCGGCTGGCCACGCTGGGCATTCTGAGCTTATTTTTCGCCGTGTCGGGCTGTCTGCTGGCGGCGTTCCTGACGGGCGGCGTACTATCGCTGGGCTCCATTGTGGGCTTTATTACGGTGCTGGGCGTGGCGGCCCGCAACAGTATTATGCTGGTGAGCCACTACCAGCACCTGGAGCGCGAGGAGGGCATGCCCTTCGGCAAGGAGCTCATCATTCGCGGGTCGCTGGAGCGGATTTCGCCCATCATCATGACGGCCCTGACCTCGGTGCTGGCGCTACTGCCCATCATCCTGGCCGGCAACGAGCCGGGCTCGGAAATCGAGCACCCCATGTCGGTGGTGATCTTGGGCGGCGTGGTCACGTCTACGGTGCTCAACCTGCTAGGCATGCCGGCCCTGTACTGGGGGTTTGGGCGGAAGGCGGATGACGAGGTCACCTCGGTGAGCCAGCCGGAAACCGCAGCCTAACGCCGTATTTTTCCTGGAGAAGAAAGTTGAAGCCGTTGAACGGGCCCAGTGCCGATGTTCAGCGGCTTTTGCTTTTGGAACAGCTGTAGCGCGAAGCTTCTGCTTCGCGTGTCGTTACTGAATGTTGTAATACACGGTTTCGTTCAACGGTACGCGAAGCTGGAGCTTCGCGCTACAGCCGTTCTATGCTACGGCCATTCTATGCCTTTTCCCCTAGACCTGAAAATTTCCTTCTCCTCCAGGCAACCCTTGCGTGCTACCTTGCATCTGACGCCCCAAACCACTTGCTTTTGACCTGAACTTTACGCTGCTGCTCCCGTGACGGAAACCGAGTTAATAGCCGCCTGCCGCCAAGGCAGTAGCCGGGCCCAGAAACAGCTCTACGAGCAGTTTTCGGGCCTGATGCTGTCGGTATGCCTGCGCTACCTGCGAAGGCGCGAGGATGCCGAGGAGGCCCTGATTGTGGGGTTTACCAAGGTGTTCCGGGCCCTCGACCAGTATCGGCACGAGGGCTCGTTCGAGGGCTGGATTCGGCGCATTGTTGTGAACGAAGCCCTTGGGATGCTGCGCCGTAAGGAGCCGCTACACATGGCCATCGATGATCTGACCTACGACGTGCCGGCCGTGGCCGCTACGGCCGAAAGCCAGCTTAGCGCCGATGATATGCTGGCCCTGCTGGCGGGTTTGCCCGCCGGTTACCGCACCGTGTTCAACCTGTACGCCCTAGAGGGATACTCCCACCCCGAAATCGGCGAGCTGCTCGGTATTTCGGAAGGCACCAGTAAGTCGCAGCTCAGTAAGGCCCGGGGCATGCTCCAGCGCCGCCTCGCGGTGGCCAATAGGGAGGCCCGCCCCGCCGCCCCTACTACCACCTCCTCACCGAAAGAACTGTATGCAACCGGAAGATATTGATAAGCTGTTTCGCGAGCGGCTGGCGGGCCACGCCCCCACGCCACCCACCTTCGTGTGGGCCGAAATCGAGGCCGAAATTCAGCCCGCCAAGCGCCGCCGCCCCGCCATGTGGCTGGCGGCGGCTTCGGTGGCGCTGCTTGTGTTGCTGGGCGCTGCCGGCTGGCTGCTGACTGGCGGCTTAGCCCCGGCCGGCCGGCCCGAGCTGGCGGCCACTGCACCCGCCCGCGTGCCAGCCGGACGCGCAACAGATGTGGCTAATGCTGCCGCTTCGAACAATAATTCGGCTGATGAACAAGAACTTCTGGCTGCCGCTGAAATAAATAATGCGGCCCGGGCAACGGCTGAAGCCGCGACCCCATCTGGCCCCTCAGAAGCAACCGCCACCGTTACGGCCTCCGGGCCGGCCGCCTTAGTGGCCACTACGGTTCGCGTTGCGGCAAGCCGGCCCGGGGGTGTACAACCCGGCCCGACTACCGACCGCCGGCCCCCGACCAGTTCGGCGACGGTTGCTTTGGGACTGCCGGCAAACGAGCCAGCCCCGGTAACGGCCCTGGCCGCCACCGCGCCCGATCTGCCCAAACCTACGTTGGCCCCAGCGCTGAAACGGCCCGCCGCCCTATCCACTGCCACGGTAGCCCTCACCGGCCCGATTGAAGTGGATGTCCGGCCCGCTTATGAAGCTCCGGAGTTGCCGCAACCCGCCCGCCGCCGTGGCGTGCTGGCCGTGCTCCGGCAGGTGCGCAACGTGGTGAAGGGCGAGCCAGTGAGCCTGACCGCCGCCGGCCTGCCCGAAACGGTAACCGTGCAGGCCCGCCTGGGCAGCCGCACGCTCACCAAAACCATTCAACTGTAATTCTCTCTCTTCCTTTTTAGCGCCTCTCTTATGAAACGCTTCCTCCTGCTTCCGCTCCTGACGATGCTGCTGGCCCTGGTTTCGACCACCGGCTCGGCCCGTGCCCTAAACGACGACACCATTGTGGTGCGCCTGCCCAACCAGGCTACGATGACGCTCTATGTAAAAGACCGGGCTCAGCTGCGCGAACTGCGCAACTACAAGCTCGATTCGCTCATGCTGCTGCTCGACACCTACATTGCCCAGGCCGAGAAAGCCAGCAAAAACTCCTCCTCCGCACAGGTAACGATGGAGTTCTACCCCGCCAAAGACCAGCCCGGCAAGCAGGTGCCCGAGCAAATCCGCATCACGATGCACAACGATCAGGGTCCGGGCCAGCCCGCCAAAAAAGGCGAGCGGGTAGACGTAAGCGTGGGCCGCGTGTTTGGCGTAACGGTGGAGGAAAACAGCACCGACGGCAACGACCGGGTGTCGGTGCGGGTGGGCTCGTCGGCTAAATCCGACTCGATCCGGACGGCTGAGCGCAAGGCCAAAGCCGAGGAGCGGGCCAACCGCGCCGTGAGTTCCAGCTTTACTATCGACTTGGGCCTGAACGCGCTGACCAATAAGCAACAGGATATGAGCGGCTCCCCCCTCGACCTGCGCCCCTGGGGCTCGCGCTACATCAGCTTCAACTGGCTCTACGATATTAGAATAGGTGCCAAGGGCTCGCCGCTGTACCTGCGCACCGGCCCCGAGCTGGCCTTCAATAACTACATGCTCGATAACAACCGCCGCTTCGTGAACCAGAACGGCGCAACGACCCTGGAGCTGCCCACCGAAGCCGGCCGCAACTATGAGAAGAGCAAGCTGGCCGTTTCCACCATCAACCTGCCCCTGATGGCCGTGCTCAGCTTCCGCGATGATAAGGGCCGCGACTCATTCCGCGTGGGAGCCGGCGGGTTTGTAGGCTACCGCCTGGGCTCGCACACCAAGCTCAAGTACGAGGAGGACGGCAACACCAAGAAAGATAAGGACCGCGGCAGCTACAACCTCGAAGACTTCCAGTATGGCCTGCAGGGCACTATCGGCGTCCGTGGCATCGACCTATTCGCCAAGTACAATCTCAACAACCTCTTCCAGAGCAACCGCGGCCCCCAGGCCCAGACCATCAGCTTCGGGTTTACGCTGCTGAATTAGAAAACGAAAAGCGACAGTAAAAAGGCTCGTTGAACGTCCTCCTTTGAGAGTCGTTCAACGAGCCTTTCTACTGCCGCTTTTTTGCTCTTTGGTTCGGCCAATCAAAGATTCCGGAAAAAATTATCCAGCAGAATGGCGGCTGATACGGCCACGTTTAAGCTCTCGGCTTGGCCGCGTCCGGGGATGTGCAGGCGTTGGGTGAGGCAGGCTTCGACGGGCGGCGTGAGGCCGTGGCTTTCGGAGCCCATGATGAGCACGCCGCTGGGCTGCAGCGTGAGGCGGTGCACATTGTCACCGTGCAGGTCGGCACCGTACACGGGCAGGCCGGCGGGCAGCGTAGCCAGCCAGGCGGGCAGGTCGCGCTGCCAGATGGGCACGCGGGTAAACGAGCCCATAGTGGCCACCACCGTTTTGGGGGCCCAGGGGTCGGCGCAGGTTTCGGAGCATACCACCCCAGCCAGCCCGTACCAGTCGGCCAGCCGGATGAGGGTGCCCACGTTGCCGGGGTCACGTACGTCGTCGAGGGCCAGCAGTAGCTGGTTGGGGTCCGGCTGCAGGGCGTTTTCGGCGGGCAGGCGGGCCACGGCCAGGGCCGTGTTGTTGGTGCTCAGGGAGCTGAGCCGGGTCAGCTCGTCGGCCGAAACCAGGTCGAGCGGAACCCCGGTGGGCAGCTCGGCAGCAATTTTATCGGCAAATTCGGGCGTCGTTATCAGCCGTTCGATCAGAATCCCGGAACTTAGCAGCTCGCGCACGCTCTTGCCGCCTTCCACCAGGAAGGCATCGTGGCGGGTGCGGTACTTCTTCAGGTGCAGCGCGTGCACGTATTTCGCTACTGCTTTTGAAACCATTGGCACTTTCTGAGGCCCTGTTGGGGCGAAATTTGAAACGATTTGAACTGCCCCGGCTACGGCGGCTTGCCTTGGCGGGCCTGCTGCTGGCCGGTAGCGGGCTGGTGGGCTGTTCGCCGCTGCGGCTGCTGAAGCCCGGCCAGCGGCTGCTGAGCGACGTCAACATCCGGGGGACCGATAAAGCCGACCCCGAGCGGCTGGCGGCCCTGGTGCAGCAGCAGCCCAACAGCAGCTTTCCGCTGCCAAAGGTAACCATCTACCAGTTTGGCCGCTCGTTTTATAACCCCGAGCGCATTGCCCGCAAGCTGGCCGATACCCAGGCCGACTACGCCCGCCAGATTACCGAAGCCGGCACCGACTCGGCCCAGGTAGGCAAGCTGCTGCGCCGGCGCGAGCAGAAGGAGCGCCGCTACCAGCTGGCCCTCGACAAGGGCAACGCCGTTATGCGCCTGGGCGAGCCGCCGGTGGTGTACGATTCGTCGCTCACGGCCGCCTCGGTGCAGCAACTGGGGGTCTATCTGAAGTCGAAAGGCTTTTTCCGCAACTCCATTACGGTTTCCGACACTGTGCCCACGCGCCGGTTTACGCCGCTGCGGCTGCTGGCGCTGCAGCCGCCCTACTCCACCGACTCGCAGCGCGTAACGGTCACCTACACCATTGAGGAAGGACCCGCTTTTCATTATTCGCGGCTCGATGATGAGGTAGCCGACTCGGCTGTGGCCCAACGGGTGCGGACGGCCCGGCCCCAAAGCTTGCTGCGCGAGGGCGACCAGTACGACGAGGAGGTGATTGGGGCCGAGCGGGTACGGCTGGAAACGCTGCTCAAAAACCAGGGATACTACGATTTCCGGCAGCAGTATATCACCTTCGAGGCCGACACCAGCTTCCGGCCCACCACCGTGCGCCTGCGCACGCTCGTAGACGCCCCGCCCCGCGGGCAGCATCGGCGCTACACGCTGCGGCACGTCGATTTCATCAGCGACGCGGGTATCGTACGCTTCGGCCAGAACCGTGACACGCTCGTGCGCGACTCAGTTAACTACCTGGCCTACCGCCACCGCATCAGCCCCCGGGCCCTCGACCGCAAGCTGACGCTGCGGCCCAACGAGCCGTACAGCCTGCTTAAAACCCAGCGTACCCAGCGCCAGCTTGGCAGCCTGGATATGTTCCGCTTTACTACCATTACCTACCGGCGGGTGCGCGGCGCCGAGGCTCCGGCCGACTCGACCCAAGGCCTGCTCGACGCCACCGTTAGTGCGGCGCCGGCCAAGCGGTTTCAGGAAACGGTGGAGTTTGGCGGCACCTACGTAGCCCAGGAAGTGGGGCCGTTCGGTAATGTGCGCCTGAAAATCCGTAATGTATTTGGTGGTGCCGAAATCCTGGAATTTGGGGTGCGGGCCGGCTTCGAAGGGCAGTATGACATCACGGGCACCCAAGGCAGCGACACTCAGGAAGAGCTGCGCTCCGAGTTGACGACCCAGATCGGGGGCAATGTGAACCTGGTGCTGCCGCGGTTTCTGGTGCCCTGGCGGGTGGGGCCGCGGCTGGGCGAGTTCAACCCGCGCACCCGCATCAATGCCTCGTATACTTACGTTGATCGGCCCGACTACACGCGCACCAACGCCGAGGCAACTTTCGACTACATCTGGCAGCGCTCGGCCTTCCACCAGTACGTGCTCACGCCCATCGACCTGAGCATTATTCGCACCTCCAACATCAGCGCCCGGTTCGACTCGATACTGCAGAACCTGCTTATCCGGCAGGGTTCTCCCCTGTTCCGCAGCTTCGACAACCTGCTCATTCCCAGCCTCAACGTCACGTCCCTCTACAACTCCAACGACTTCAACCAAACCCGCGACGCGCGCTACCTGCGCCTGTTTGCCGAAGTAGGCGGCCTCGGTCGGGGACTGTTTCAGCAGCAACCGCTGCTTACCGATACGCGTAACCTGCGCCAGAGCGACCTCAAAATCTACGATTTCACCAAGTTTACGGCCGACTACCGCCGCTATTACAAGCTCACCTCCGACTCGTATCTGGTGTACCGGCTGGCCGGCGGGGCCGTGGCAGCCTTGAGCAAGACCCAGCTGACCACCATTGGCCGCGACGGCAGCCAGAATACCAGCACCTCGTTTCTGATACCGTACGACAAGTACCTGTTTGCGGGTGGCAGCTCCAGTGTGCGGGCCTGGAAGCCACGCCGGCTGGGCGCGGGCTCATTCACGCAGTATAAGTTCGACCCGAATAATCCGACCCAACCCCTGATTGTGGATGGCCAGCGGGTACGCGACTTCAACCTGGAGCAGCCCGGCGAGCTGCTGCTTGAAGGCAACATTGAGTACCGTTTTCCGCTCTACAACTTCATCAAGGGGGCCGTATTTACTGATTTTGGCAACGTCTGGACTCTGCGCCCTGACCCGCGCCCGGGGGCCCAGTTCCGCTTCAACAAGTTCTATCAGCAGTTCGCCGTGGGCTCGGGCTTCGGCTTCCGCTTCGATTTGAGTTTCCTGATTATGCGCCTCGACATTGCCACCAAAGTATACGACCCCAGTGCCCCCGGTAATAAGTGGGCCATCCGCAACTTAAGCTTCCGTGAAGACCAGACCGCCTTCAACCTGGGCATCGGCTACCCCTTTTAATTTCCTAGCTCCTCTAATAGCCATATCGTATAAAAGCCCCGCTTGGCGGGGCTTTTTTCATGCATAGACTGGAGCAAATATATTTAAAATACAAAAATACGTAAAATTCACTCTATTTGACCAAGCTAATATTCTGTACACTAACGAGCATAAACCAACTTATATCCGGCAAATAATAGTTTTTGTCGACTGAATCAGTACATTTGGCGAGTATACGCCAACTCTCGCCGAGTTTAGTTGCACAGGTTTAATACCATTCCTGACCTGTCTGCAGCTTGCTCGTTGCCCCGGCTTCGGCCCGCCGTTCCAAGGCTGCCCATTTAGGCAACATCCCGGAATACCCCTCCCCCTGCCTCCTTTCCATTTCTTGCTGATGAAACAACCATTACTCCATTTGGCGGCAGGCTTGCTGCTGTGCTTACCGGCTAGTATGACGCGGGCCGAAGGCTCGAAACAGCTGACGCCCAACTCCAACCCAACGGTGGCCCTGACGGACCCGGCCAACACCCGCGCCGGCTTCCTGACCCATGATGCCATTGGGGGTGAGAACGTGTCGCTGGGCTTCCTGAAGCCTCGCTCCTGGGGCACAACGGCGCTACTCTTCACCGAAGACTACCGGATGTATGTGCGCCTGAAACCGGGCGAAACACTGTACTACGGCGTGCATCGGGGGGTGTACGCGGGCGGTACGTTTGCTGACCTCGTCCTGACAGTTCGGTATGGAACCGGCGAGGGCACTATTGTGAAGCAGACTACATTGGCCCGCGACCAAACCAGTACCGGCCAAGCCCTGCTCAATGAAAACCAAGACGGCGTAATTGCCACGGCACTACAAGCCCAGCAGGGTCCAAACATCATATTGCCCACAGGCTACCGCGCCCTCAGCTACACCAACAATACGGGTAGCACGCAGGATTTCTTTGTGGAATTTACTCAGACGGGCGAATTCACTGACGCCGGCAGCCAAGCAGGTTTCAACGATTTGCGGAACAGCGCCGGCACGGCCTTCACGGGCGAGCGGCGCTCCGAGTATGACTTCTGGGATTTTACCGTTGTGGGCACAGATGGGCAGGAAAAGCCGGGCCGCCTGTTCAGCCGTTTCTGGGCCTTTACGGCCGGTACATCGACCGGCACCAACAGTTTCCTCAACCGTCTTTCGGCCACGTTCAAACTATTTCCGCTGGTAGAAAGCATTCAGAACCCGGGGCAGTACTACGTGAAGGAGGTAGAACTGGCCGGCATGCGGCCGCTGGTATTCTTCTACGTTACCAATGCCTTCGGATCAAGTCCCGTCGGCTCGGCCAACGATTTTCCAACCCGCCGCAAAAGCCAGCTCACCAACACTGCTTACGCCCAGTATCCGAACTTCGTCAACAACCCCGACGAAACCATCTGGCCCAGTGCGCCCATTCCGACAGTAAGCGTAACGCCCCAGCCCTTTTGCAACAGCGGCAAAACGCAGGTGGCCTTCACAACTAGTTCGGCCGAAGCGGGCCAGTTCGACATTCTCATCGACCTGAACGGCACGGCCGGCTACCAGCTCAACTCGACCGACGTGCTGCTGACCCAGAGCGTGGGCGCGGGCACCAGCAATACGGTGGTCTGGAATGGCCGCAACGGCAACAACCAGGACGTAGCCCCGACTGGCCAGGTCATCAACTTCCAGTTTACCAGCAACGGCGCAGCGTTCAACTTTCCGGTGTATGATGCCGAGGGCAACCCCGACGGATTCCGGGTGCGCAACGTACGCCCGGCCAACGGCACTGTGTACGACCTGCTGTACTGGGACGACTCGAACCTACCAGCCGCCCGGTTCCCGGCCCCACAGACGGAACTGGCGGGCCAGCGCTCCGGCAATGCGCTCAGTGAGGGAGTCCATAAATGGGGCGCCACCAACGACGATGGCGACCAATACACGGTGAACACCTGGACCTACGGTTTCTCCGCCTTCAATGGCGCTACCTCGTTCATCTACACCAGCGTTTGCGACAACGATGGCGACGGAGTGCCAGACAATGTGGACATTGACGACGATAATGACGGTATTCTGGACGTAGTGGAAGCACTCAGTCCGCTCAACACCTCTACAAATGCGGTGGTAGCGGCCTCAGCCATCGACCCGGGCTTTATAACAGCGGCGACTTCCCTGCTACCTAACCCGCCCACTCGCTACCTCGATGCGGCCTATGTGCACCCAGTACTCGGAGCTTTCCAGGATGCAAACAACGATGGAGTGAATGATATTTTCGATGCCGACCTTGATGGTATTCCTAACCATTTCGACCTCGACTCGGACGGCGACGGCCTGCCCGATGCCTTCGAGGCCAACGGCAACGTGAACCCGACGAGTACCTACGCCAAAACTGTTACGGGCAACCAGGTCGGCACTTATACCTTCCAAAGCTTCTACGATCCAAATTTGAGCCGCTACAGCACCACGGCTTCGACGGGCACGGGCAATGCGGCAGGTCTCTCGGCGGGTGTGGGCCCCAACGGGCTACCCGACGCGGCCGAAGTTTCTGTTGATTATAGCGTAACGGGCAATGGCAGCAACCAGCAGCTGACCCCCACGCAGTCTAGTACCAGCCGCTACACCCTAGCCGATAACGACACCGACCAGCGGGTGAATGGCTCGCAAACCAGTCGCAACTTCAACTTCCTCGATATCGACTCCGATAACGACGGAATTACCGACGAGATAGAAGCCCAGACGACAGCCGCTTTCACTGCCCGTAAGGCGCAGGTGAATTTCAACACCGACACTAATCGCAATGGTATTCGTGACGCGTA
This sequence comes from Hymenobacter terrestris, assembly GCF_013377905.1. Classification (GTDB taxonomy): domain Bacteria; phylum Bacteroidota; class Bacteroidia; order Cytophagales; family Hymenobacteraceae; genus Hymenobacter; species Hymenobacter terrestris. Next base: position 8,118 of record NZ_JABKAV010000028.1, on the reverse strand, counting down.
CGACCCCAACGCGGGCGGTACGGCTATGGGCACACCGGTTAATTCGGGCGGAAGTGCTGTCGCAGATATGTTCGATTTTGATTCCGACGGCGACAATGCCGGCAAGGGCTCATTGCCCATCCATCAGCAAACGGCCGACTGGACCGAAGGCTTCGACGACAACCAGAACGGCACAGCCGGCGAGGAGCTGGTAGCCAAGGCAAGAGCCTTTGCGCTGGCTAACCCCGGCAAGGCCGCCTATTACGCCATTGGCAGTCCCAATCAAGTGCTGAATTCGGCTTTCCTGCGGGACAGTGACGGGGATAAGACCCCAAACTTCCTTGACATGGACAGCCCGAATTACCACGACGACAACTTCAACGGCCTCGTGGATCTGTTCGACCCGGCTTATGGTGGTTCGCCTTCCACGGCTCCGCTGGTGGGCGGAGCTGGCACCGAGGCCATCTTCCGCTCCGGCGCTAAAGCGGTACCCCTGCCCGTTACATTAATCGACTTCAAGGCCCAGGCAGTGGGCCGCGACGCCCTCGTGAGTTGGACGACGGCCCAGGAAGTGAACAGCGCCAGCTTTGTGGTAGAACGCTCGGATGATGGCAGCAGCTTTGTGCCGGTGGCCACGCTGCCGGCCCGCGGCACCAGCACCCAGCGCCTCGACTACCAAATCACCGATAAGAATGCCGGAGCCCAGGCCGGCCTGCGCTACTACCGCCTGCTCCAGCTCGACCTCGACGGTACGGTAGCCCACTCGGATGTGAAGACGGTACGCTTTGATGGTAAGGGCAGCGCGACGGCAGTACGCCTGTTCCCCAACCCCACCAGCGCTAACGTTACTCTCGACCTGGAGGCCCTGCCCACCGGCGCTTATAGCGTAGAGGTACTGAGCGCCGAAGGTCGTAAAGTGGCCGAATGGTCGGCCAACGGCGGCCAGCAACAGGTGCTGCCCACCCAGCAACTGGCAAAAGGCGTGTATCTGCTTCGCATTGGTGGCCACAACACCACGCAGGTGCTGAAGCTGGTGAAGCACTAAGTCTGACGCTCAGATAGATAGAAATGCTTCGTGCGTAGCAAAAGGCCCGTCATCCTGTAGCAGGATGACGGGCCTTTTCGATGATTGATCAGGCTAGGAATTCAGGGTCTGACATGGATGCCTTAGGCCTTCAGCATATCAAACCCAGCTCCTGTCCGGCCTAATATCCCAGCAACTCGGCCAGCGCGGTGGCTACTTTGTCGGGGTTGGGCAGCATCTGCTTTTCCAGCTCCACGTTGAGGGCAATGGCGGGCAGATTAGCGGCCCCAAGGGTGAACACCGGCGCATCGAGCTGGCGGAAGCAGTGGCGCTGGATGCGGCCGGCCAGGCTCTCGGCAAACGAGTTCATGAGCGGCTCCTCGGTGAGCACCAGGGCCTTGCCGTGGCGGCGCACGGCCGCCTGCACGGCCTCCCAATCGAGGGGATTCAGGGTGCGCAAATCAAGGATTTCAACTTGGCCGGGAAACTGCCGGCTGGCCGTGCGGGCCCAGTGCACGCCCATGCCGTAGGTGATGACCACGCAGGTTTCGCCATTTTCGAGCTTCTGCGCGTCGGCGACCTGGAAGACGTTGGCCTTGCCGAGCGGAATAACGTAGCCGGCGGCGGGCTCAATGGTTTTGGCTTCCTCGGTGCCGGGTACCTTGCTCCAGTACAGGCCCTTGTGTTCGAGCAGCACCACGGGGTTAGGGTCGAGGAAGGCGGCGCGTAGCAGGCCCTTCATGTCGGCCGCGTTGCTCGGGTACACCACTTTAATGCCCCGGATAGTGAGCAGCGTGCTTTCGATGGAGCCCGAATGGTAGGGTCCGCCCCCACCGTAGGCCCCGATGGGCACCCGTATCAGGCTCTGCACCGGAAACTGCCCGTTGCTCAGGTAACAAGATTTGCTGAGTTCCTCGACCAGCTGGTTTAGGCCGGGCCAGATGTAGTCGGCAAACTGGATTTCGACGATGGGCTTGGCCCCCACGGCGCTCATGCCGGCCGTGCTACCAATAATATAAGCCTCCTGAATGGGCGTGTTGAACACCCGGGCGTCGCCGTACTTTTTGGCCAGCAGCGCCGCCTCGCGGAACACGCCGCCCAGCTCGCCACCCACATCCTGACCATAGAACAGGGCCTCCGGGAACTCACGCAGAATATCGTCCACGGCGTGCAGGGCGGCATCCACCATCAGGGCCTTTTCGGCGCCGGCGGGGGCGCGCTCACCGGTTTCCTCGGTTACGGCCGGTGGGGCAAACTCGTGGTCGGCAAAGGTAGCCGGGTCGGGATTAGGGGCAGCCAGGGCGCGCTCGTAGTCGGCCTGCACGGTGGCGCGGGCTTCGTCGGCCAGCTGCTGCAGCTCGGTTTCGGTAAAGCCCAAGGCCAGCATTTGCTCGTGGAAACGGGGCAGCGGGTCGTTCAGGGTGTGCTGGGCCAGGTCGTCGCCGCGGTACCACTCGCGGCGCACGCCGCTGGTGTGGTGGCCCAGCAGCGGACATTTGGCGTGCACGAGCACCGGGCCGCGGCGCTGCCGCACATAGTCGGCGGCCTCCTGCATAGTAGCATGACTAGCCAGGAAATCGGCTCCGTCGGTTTGCAGACGGTGCAGGCCTTTGAAGCCGGCGGCAAATTCGTAGGCGGTCATCGTGCGCATCTCGCGGCCGGTAGCCGAGATGCCCCAGTCGTTGTCCTGGACCAAAAAGATGATGGGCAGCTGGTGCAGCACAGCCATCTGCATAGCCTCGCTCACCTCGCCTTCGGTCATGGCTCCGTCGCCAATCGAGCAGATTACCATGGGTTTATCACTGTGCTCATTCGTCGGCACCGAGCTATACAGGCCGGGCGCCGGCTGGCCGTTTTCGTAGAAGTCACCCGGGTCAGCCTGTAGCATTCCCACGTTCTGGCTTTCCAGGTACTTGATGCCCTGAGCCACGCCGGTGGCCGGAATGGCCTGCATGCCGGTAGCCGAGCTCTGGTGGGGAATGGTGGGGAAGCCGGCCCGACGCAGCGAGGGGTGCGAGTAATAGGTACGGCCACCCGAAAACGGGTCGTCGCGCTTGGCCATAAGCTGGAGCATGAGCTCGTAGGGTTGCAGGCCGATACCGAGCAGCATCGAGTCGTCGCGGTAGTAGGGCGCGGCGTAGTCGTGGGGGCCGAGGCAGGCGGCGGCGGCCAGCTGGATGGCTTCGTGGCCGCGGGCCGTGGCGTGCACGTATTTAGCCGTTACGGCCTTGTTTTCCTCGTAGAGGCGGGCCAGCTCGTCGCTGGTGCGCAGCAGGCGGTAGGCGCGGCGCAGCAGTTCGGGCGAGGCCTGGGAGGCAGCTGGGGCAGTCAAATCGATTTCCGGGGCGGGAACGGTTTCGAAGGTCATGAGCGGAGGGTGGGTGCTGGGGCGAAGTTACGAAAGGCGCGGTGGAGCAGGCTGAGGTGGAAAACTGTCAGTGGTGGAGGCGTGGGCTTTATCCGGCCCGCTTGTTTCGCCGGCCTGTTTACTTTCGTCTTTAAACAAAGCTCCCGCCACATCAGCCGTTGCATTTTCTCTCACGCCCTATGCTCCGCTTCTCCCCCGCCACGCCAGCCGATGTGCCGGCCCTCAACCGCCTCGTCAACCGCGCCTACCGGGGCGAAGCCTCGGCGCAGGGCTGGACCACCGAAGCGGCCCTGCTCGCCGGCCAGCGCACCGACGAAGCCGACCTATGCGACCAGCTCGAAAAGCCCAACGCGCAGTTCCTATTGGCCCACCGCGCCACCGACAATGAGCTGGTGGGCAGCGTGTTTCTGCAGCAGCAGGGCGCCGAGTTGTACCTGGGCATGCTTTCCGTCGAGCCTACCCTGCAAGCCGGTGGCATCGGCCGGCAGCTGGTGCAAGCCGCCGAAAACCACGCCCGCGCCCTGGGTTGCACGGCCGTACGCATGACCGTTATTTCGGTGCGCCACGAGCTGCTAGCCTGGTACGAGCGCCTGGGCTACCAGCGCACCGCCGAAACCGTAGCCTTCCCCACCGATACCCGCTTCGGCGTGCCGCTGCAAGCCGCGCCGCTGGTGCTACAGGTGCTGCGCAAGGAATTGGGGTAGTGACTGAGTGAAAAAGGACGTCGTTTTGAACAGCGTGAAGAATCTCGTGTGCTGACATTGTATTAGTAGATTCAACGGCAGATTCACTCTAACATGCGAGATTCTTCGCGCTGCTCAGAATGACGTTCAGCTACTCGCTATTTCACAGCCTCCCACCACCGCGCCTGCGGCAGCGCGCGGCCATCAAACGTAACGGGCTGGCCTAGCTCGGGCGTGGTGATGGGTTGGCCGAGGCGGGCGGCTTCGGCCGTAGCGCGCTTTACCGGCTCGTCCCAAGGGTGGTTAGCCTCGGTGAAAGCGCCCCAATGCACGGGCAGCATCACGGCGGCACGCACGTCGCGGGCGGCCTGCACGCTCTGCTCGGGCACCATATGGATGTCGGCCCAGTGCGGGTCGTACTGCCCGCACTCCATCAGGCCCACATCGAAGGGGCCGTGCCGGCGGCCGATGGCAGCAAAGTGCGGGCCGTAGCCCCCGTCGCCGCTGTAAAAGGCGCGGCGGGTGGCCGACTTCACCACCCAGCTGCTCCAGGAAGTGGAGTTGCGATTGGTAAGCCCGCGGCCCGAGAAGTGCCGGGCCGGGGTGCTGACGATGATTAGGCCCGCCACCTGGACCGAGTCGTTCCAGTCCAGCTCGCGGATACGGGCCGTGTCGACGCCCCAGGCGCGCAGGTGGGCGGCAATGCCCAGCGGTACTATGAACAGGCGAGTTTTAGTGCGCAGCTGCCGAATGGTTTCGTAGTCGAGGTGGTCGTAGTGGTCGTGAGAGATAAGCACGGCCGTGATGGGCGGCAACTGCGCGGCGAAAATGGGCACCCGGGGGTTGTAGCGCTTGGGCGTCACCCAGCTCAGCGGCCCCATATCTTGGCCCAGCATGGGGTCGAAGAGAATGTTCTGCCCTCCTATTTCAAGCAGGCTGGCCGAGTGCCCGAACCACGTGACGCGCAGCATTTCGGGCGCTTTGCGCGCTATGCTAAGCGAATCGAGCAGGCGCATGGGCAGCGGGCCGGGCGGGTTTTTGCCGAGCGTTTTCTTGAACACGAACTCCCACATCACCTCGGCCATGCTGCTGCCGGTCATTAGCTCCGTCGGAATCTGGTTCTGAAACTCGCCCTTCGTGTAGTGGCCGCTGCGGGCGTAGCGGGCTTTTTCGGCCTTGGTGGGCGTGCCGCCGAACTGCGGACTCAGGCCAGCAAAGGCCGCCCCGGCCAGCAGCAACAGCCCCATTAAGCCGACAACCAGCCAGCCAAGGTGTTTCGTTTTTGTAGGCATACAAAGAGCAAATCTTCTTCTTCAATACGTGTTATTCGGAGCCAGATGTTGTGGGCATTCTTCTTTCTGCCGAAAGATACGCGGCGGGGTAACGCTGGCCCCCGTCCGTCGGTGGGCACCGACGCACAAAATCGATTCTCCTCGAAGCGCCAACTGGTCCTTGCCAAGGTCCACGTCTCTGTCTACCGGCCTCAGTAAAGCACAACATTACGCAGCTTCCAACAGTTATAGCAGCTCAGCAGTTAGGCCGCGCCGACCGCGGCCGGCCCCAAATCGGCCTTCCAACAACACCCCTCTATGCTCCATATAGCCTACGACAAAACCAACACCGACTCGTTTGAAATGACCGGCAAATGCCCCTTCGGTGGCGACAGCATTGGCGGCGCAGTAGGCACGCCGCCCGCGCTGTCCGACTGGTACCCTAACCGGCTGAAAGTAGAGCAGCTGCACCAGAACGGCCCGCAGGCCAATCCGCTGGGCGAGGATTTCAACTACGCTGAAGCATTTAACACGATTGACCTGGAGGCGCTGAAGCAGGAAATCAAGACCTTTCTGACTACTTCGGTGGCTTGGTGGCCCTCGGACTACAATAACTACGGCCCGCAGATGATCCGGATGGCTTGGCACTCGGCCGGTACCTACCGCATTGCCGACGGACGCGGCGGGGCCGGCGAGGCGCTGCAGCGCTTTGCGCCCGTCGACAGCTGGTGGGACAACGGCAACACCGATAAGTCGCGCCGGCTTATCTGGCCCATCAAGCAGAAGTACGGCAGCGCCCTTTCCTGGGCCGATTTGATTGTGCTGACCGGCAACTGCGCCTTGGAAATCATGGGTTTCCCCACCTACGGCTTTGCCGGCGGCCGCCAGGATGCCTGGGAAGTGGACAACAGCACGTACTGGGGCCCCGAGGTAGAACGAGACCTTAAGAACGCCGACTCGCCCGACAGCATGGTGAGCCGGGATAAGCGCTGGCGCGGCCAGAATGGCGACCCAGACTACGACCTCGAAAACCCGCTGGCGGCCTCTCACCAAGCCCTTATCTATGTGAACCCCGAAGGCCCCTACGCCAACGGCGACCCCATGGGCTCGGCGCGCGACATCCGCGTGACGTTTACGCGGATGGCCATGAACAACGAGGAAACCGTGGCCCTGATTGCCGGCGGCCACGCTTTCGGCAAGAGCCACGGCATGGTACCGGCCTCGGAAATCGGGATGCCGCCCGAGATTGCGCCGATGGAGGCCATGGGCTTTGGCTGGCACAACCCCAAGGGCTCCGGCAACGCCGAGAACACCATGACCAACGGTATTGAGGGCAGCTGGACGCCCAACCCCACCCAGTGGGATAACGACTACCTCGTCAACCTCTTCAAGTTTGATTGGGAGCAGACCAAGAGTCCGGCCGGCGCCCTGCAATGGACCCCGGTAGACAAGAACGCCCCCAAAACGCCCGACGCGCACATCCCCGGCAAAATGAATGCGCTGATGATGATGACCAGCGACATTGCCTTGAAGGAAGACCCCGAATACCGCAAGGTCTGCGAGAAATTCCTCGGCGACTTCGACGCATTTACCCAGGCGTTTTCCAAGGCCTGGTACAAGCTGACCCACCGCGACATGGGCCCGCGCGAGCGGTACCTCGGTCCCGAGAAGCGCAACGAGAACGACCTGCTCTGGCAGGACCCTATCCCGCTGGCCGACTACGAGTTAATTGACGCGGCCGATATCACGGCCCTCAAGGAGTCGATTATGGCAACCGATATTTCGGTTTCTGATTTGGTGTACACCGCCTTTTCATCGGCCGTTACGCACCGTAGCAGCGACAAGCGCGGCGGTGCCAACGGTGGCCGCCTCGCGCTGTTACCACAGAAAGACTGGGCTATCAACCAGCGCACGGTGCCGGTAGTGGCGGCGCTGCGCAAGCTGATGGAAGAATTCAACGGTGAGCAGACGGGCAACAAGAAAGTGTCGCTGGCCGACCTGATAGTACTAGGCGGTTGCGCCGCGCTTGAGAAAGCCGCCGCCGATGCGGGCTTTACCACGGCCGTTCCGTTCACGCCGGGCCGCCGCGACACCACGCAGGAACTCACCGATATCGAGATGTTTACGTGGCTGAAGCCGGTGGCCGATGGCTTCCGCAACTACCTCGACCCTGAGTTTGAAGCCATTTCGCAGGACGTGGCCCCGGAAGTGATGTTCCTCGACAAAGCCCAGCTGCTCTCGCTCACCTCGCCCGAGTGGGTGGCGCTGATGGGCGGCCTGAAGGCCATGAACGCCAACCACGACAACTCGGCGCATGGCATCTTCACCGACCGCGTGGGCGTGCTCACCAACGACTTCTTCACGGTGCTTACCAGCATGGATTTCGAGTGGCAGAAAACGGATGAGCAGGGCATGACCTTTTCGCTCAATGACCGCAAAACCGGCAAGCAGCGCTTCACAGCCACGCGCTCCGACCTCGTGTTCGGTGCCAACAGCCAACTGCGCGCCGTGGCGGAAGTATATGCCGGCAGCGATGGCCAGAAGCGCTTCGTGAAAGCCTTCGTGAAGGCCTGGGATAAGGTGATGATGCTCGACCGTTACGACGTGAAGGTATCCGCTTAACCCCTTTATAGCTGTCTGAAAACAGCTTCGCACAACGGGCTGATGTTTTTGAAACAAGCTACCAAACAAGAAGAGCGCGCCAATTGGCGCGCTCTTCTTGTTTGGTAGCTTGTTCTTAACTCAAGTTGTGAAGTTGTCTAGCGACACGTTGTAGGGGCGGGGCGTTTTTCC
>NZ_JABKAV010000027.1 GCF_013377905.1 Hymenobacter terrestris | reverse complement strand
ACACCGGGCAGTCCGCCATGCTCTACCGCACTCTAGCTCGCCAGTATCCAATAAAATACCCAGGCTGAGCCGAGGGCGGTCACGGCAGACTTAACAAACCCCCGCCCCTACAGCGTACTGCAACTTCTGTCCGGCCTGTCCAGCGTAGGGTGGGGGTGAGCCCTGCTTCTAAGCGCTCATCAACTAATCGGTTTCTACCTTTCCGGCTTCAACTCAATTCTCCGCAACCGCGCTTTGTTTTTCCAGATTCTCAGCTACCTCCGTTTCCTGGGGCGCTCGGGCAACGCCCACGGGTTGCACTCGCCCTTCGTATTCGGGCTCTACACGGATGTTGTCACCCACTCGGGCCGGTTTGCCGCCTACGAGGCTGTGGAGGCCCGCCGCACCGCCCTGCTCGCCGACAGCACGGCCATAACGGTGCGCGACTTCGGGGCTGGCTCGCGGGTGGCCGGGGCCGGCCGGCCGCGCCGCCTGCGCGATATTGCCCGCACCGCCGCCAAACCGCCCAAGCTGGGCCAGCTGCTGTTCCGGCTCGTCAACCACTACCAGCCCCGCACAGTGGTGGAGCTGGGCACCTCTCTGGGCCTCACCACTGCCTACCTCGCCCTGGCCGACTCGCGGGCTAACGTACTCACCTTTGAGGGCTGCCCGGCTACGGCCGCCGTGGCCCGCCAGACATTCGGGGCCGTGGAAGCCCAAAACGTTGAACTCATCGAAGGCAACCTCGACGATACCCTCGCTCCTGCCCTGGCTACCCTGCCCACGCCCGTCGATTTTGCCTTCTTCGACGGCAACCACCGCTACGAGCCCACGCTGCGCTATTTCGAGCAGCTAAACGCCCACCGCACGCCCAACAGCGTCTTTGTACTCGACGACATTCATTGGTCGGCCGAAATGGAACAGGCCTGGGAAGCCATCCGCCAGCACCCCGACGTCACGCTCACCGTCGACCTGTTCTACATCGGCCTCGTGTTCTTCCGCCCCAACCTGCCCCGCCAGCATTTCACCCTGCGCTTCGACAACCTGCTGGATAAGCTGCTGGAGCGCACCCGGGTATTTGGGGCATAGTGGTACATATTGGTTGCTAGCCGGCAGCAGAAAGCACGTCATGCTGAGCGGAGTCGAACCATCTCTACCGCAATACTAATCCTGACACCAGAACTAGCATTGCGGTAGAGATGCTTCGGCTCCGCTCAGCATGACGCGCTTTTTTTTACCGCTAGCTCTTTACCGAATTGCCTCGCGTACCCGTGTCAGCTTGATTAGCAGGTCTTCCAGCTGATCGAGGGGCAGCATGTTGGCTCCGTCGGATTTGGCGGTGGCGGGCGTAGGGTGGGTTTCGATGAACAGGCCATCGGCACCTACAGCAATGGCGGCTTTGGCAATGGTTTCAATGAGCGCGGGCTGGCCGCCAGTTACGCCGCTGCTTTGGTTGGGGCGCTGCAGTGAGTGCGTAACGTCCATAATAACGGGGACGCCGAAGGCGCGCATGGCGGGCAGGTTGCGAAAATCGACCACCAGATCGGAGTAGCCGAACGAGTTGCCGCGGTCGGTTAGCAGCACATTGTCGTTGCCAGACTGGCGCACTTTGTCCACTGCGAACTGCATGGCCTCCCCATTCAGAAACTGACCTTTCTTTACGTTCACCACTTTGCCGGTCTGGGCGGCGGCCACCAGCAAATCGGTCTGTCGGCACAGAAAAGCCGGAATCTGCAACACATCGACGTACTCGGCGGCCATGGCAGCCTCGCCCGACTCGTGGATGTCGGTGACGGTGGGCACACCTATTTCGCGGCTTACCTTCTGCAGAATGCGCAGGGCTTTTTCGTCGCCGATGCCAGTGTAGGAATCGAGGCGCGAGCGGTTGGCCTTGCGGTACGAGCCTTTGAAGATGAACGGAATCTGGAGCTTGTCGGTGATGTGCTGGATGCGCTCGGCAATGCGCAGCGCCATCTCCTCGCCCTCAATCACGCAGGGGCCGGCCATCAGAAAAAACTGACCGGAATTGGTATTACGAAAGTGCGGCAGCGCGTTGGTAAGGGCTTCGAGCATTGGATTAAGAATGGTTAGAGCTTTAGTACTAGAACGAGTAAGGGCGAGGCTTGTCCTCGCCCGCCGTTGAACGATTACCGTTGAAGCGGCGCGAACGGCGGGCGGGGGCAAGTCCCGCCCCTACTCGTTCTGTTTCCTTTTCAAACAGATAAACAGCTCCCGGCCCTGACGGGGCGGCAGCGAATTGGTAGCGGCGGCGAAGTGCTCAAGATCGAAATACGGCTCGAAGTAGGCGCGGTACTCCTCACGCGAGCCCCCAAAGGGCGGGCCGGCCTGGGCAAACTCAGTATCGAAGAGCAGGCCCATGAGCGTACCGCCGGGCCGTAGCAACCGGGCGCACTGGCGGGCATAGGCAGGCCGCAGGGCGGGGTCGAGGGCGCAGAAGAAGGTCTGCTCCACGATGAGGTCGAAGGGCGGGGCAGGTTCCAGGGCAAAGAAGTCGGCCAGCAGCAGCTGGGCCGCCGGGAAGTCCGGAACACGGGCCTGCAGGTCTTCCAGGGCCGCCGGGGCAAGGTCGGCTACAAACACTTCGGGCCAGCCGGCGCGGTGCAGATATTCGGCCTCATAGCCGCGGCCGGCCCCCGGAATGAGGATGCGGCGACTGTCGGGCAAACCCAACTGATTGAAATATTCGCGCAGCGGGGGCGTTATGCCCCCCGCATCCCAGCCGGTCTGGCCGATTTCGTAGCGCTGCTGCCAGTAGGCGGTATCGAGAGCGGGGACAGGCTGCATTTCGTGGCGGGGTTGTACCTTCGGCACTTGCCGGGGTAGCAAACTCCGTTATTTTTGCCCAAAGGTACTACCGCGTCCGGACTGTCCGGACCTCCACCAAACCCCTTTCTCTATGGAACAAGATCAGAGCCCCGAACCGAAGAACAATAACCGCCTGCTATTGATTGGGGCCCTCGTTCTGGTACTACTGGGTATCAACGGCTTTCTGTTCTACATGAATCAGCAGAAGAGCAAACAGAACGAAATGCTCCAAGCCGATGTGGTGAGTAAGGACGCTAAGCTCGAAGACCAGATCAAGCAGTACGAGTCGCTGAAAGCCGATTACGAGCGCCAGAGCCAGGAAGTACAGGGCATGGGCCTTGCCAACGACTCGCTGGTAGCCAAGCTGGCCCAGATCAACTCCGACCTGCTCAAGCTCCGCTCCTTCCGGGCCAGCAGCTTCAGCGTATCCGAGCAGCGTCGCTTCAAGCAGCGGGCCGCCAACTTTGAAACCCAGCTGCGCAAGAAAGACGAGGAAATCGTTCAGCTCAAGGCCGACAACGAAGCGCTTTACACCGAAACCACCACCCTTAAGGAGCGCCAGAACAAGCTGACCGACACCATTTCGTCGGTTGTGCGCTCCAACCAGGAGCTGAGCCAGAAGGTGGCCGTGGCCTCGCGCCTGCAGGCAGAGAACATCCGGGTAAACGTGGTTAACAGCCGCGACAAGGAAAAGGAAGACACCGATAACGAGTTCAAAGCCCGCCGGGTAGAGAAAGTTAAAGTAACCTTCAACCTGGCCCGCAACGATGTGTCGCCGAAGGAAACCAAGGAAATCATGATGCGCCTGATTGAGCCGGATGGCGCCGCGCTCTACAACTTGAGCACCGGCGGTGGCACGTTCATGATTGACGGCTCCGAGGCATTCTACACGGCCAAGCAGGACATCGTATACGACAACACCCGCCAGCCTGTGCAATTCACCTACGCCAAAGGAGCAGCCTACAAAACCGGCCTGCACACCATTGAGCTATATGAAGGCGGCGTGCTGATTGGTAAGACCACGTTCACGCTTAAGTAGAACGACCGAATTACAAGCGTTGCAACTGGCCCAATTATCAATTCTGAGCCAGACACGTAACCACTAAAAAGAGCCGCCCCTAACGAGGCGGCTCTTTTTAGTGGTTACATAATCCGGAACATCCGGGGGGGCTTACCCGTGGTCCGTGGCAATCTGCGCCTCGAACTCGTCAAGCTTCTGCAGCGTCGATTTAATGTCTTCGGTGAACATGGCTATCAGCGAGCCGGGGCGGGCAGTTTGCAACACGTGGTCCATGGCTTCCATCTCATTTTCGATGTACGTGATGGTGATATCCGGCGCGTCGAGGCGCAGTCCCTCCGTCATCAGCTTGCGCAGCTCCTCAGCCGTTTTACCGCGTAAGTCGCGGTCCTGGCGCAACACCACCTCATCGAACACGCGACCCACGATTCGGGCAAAAGCCAGCGTGTCTTCTTCGCGCCGGTCACCGAGGCCCGAAATCACGCCAACTTTGTGGGTGGCTTCGGTGGCTTCCAGAAACTGGGCAAACTTCTCCATGCCGTGGGCATTGTGGGCATAGTCCACAATCACCTCGAACTGCGGGAATTTATACACGTTCATGCGGCCCGGCGTTTTCACGCCCGAAGGCACAAACGTGCGAAGCGCCTGCTTGATTTCGTCCTTTTCGAATCCGTAGCAGTAGCAGGCCAGGGCAGCGGCCATGGCGTTTTCGATGTTGAACGTTGCCCGTCCGCCAAACGTGACCGGGAACTCCGCCGCCCGGTCGATGCGCAGCTTGTAGCTGTTTTTGTAGATGGAAATATAGCCTTCCTCGTACACTGCGGCCAGCCCGCCATGCTCGGCGTGCTCCCGGATGCGGGGGCTGTGCTCATCCATGCTGAAGAGAGCAACCCGGCAATCGAGTTTTTCGCGCATGGCATACACTAGGTCGTCGTCGGCGTTGAGCACGGCCCAGCCATTTTTGCGCACCGTGCGCGGCAGCACGCCCTTCACGGCCGCCATATCCTCCACAGTGTAAATGTCGCGCATGCCCAGGTGGTCGGCCGCCACGTTGGTTACAATAGCCACGTCGCAAGTATGGAAGCCCAGACCCGAACGCAGCATACCACCGCGGGCTGTTTCGAGTACCGCGAAGTTTACCGTAGGGTCCTTCAGCACAAACTCGGCGCTCTGGCCGCCGGTGCAGTCGCCGCTTTGCAGCTGCACACCTTGTATATAGATGCCGTTGGTAGTAGTGTGCCCTACTTTATAGCCTTTGGCCGCCACAATATGGGCCAGCAACAGCGTGGTGGTAGTTTTACCATTGGTACCCGTAACGGCAAAAATTGGAATTCGGGCTTTGCTGCCGGCCGGAAATAACATGTCGATAACCGGAGCAGCCACGTTGCGGGGCAGCCCCTGGGTGGGCGAAATATGCATCCGGAAGCCGGGGGCGGCATTCACCTCAATTACGGCACCCCGAGTTTCGTTCAGCGGAATGGCAATATCGGAAGTCAGCAGATCGATGCCGCAGATGTCGAGGCCCACGATGCCGGCCACGCGCTCGGCCATCAGCACGTTGTACGGATGCACCAGGTCGGTTACATCGGTTGCCGTACCGCCGGTACTGATGTTGGCCGTGGTTTTCAGGTACAGCTCCTGCCCGGCAGGCAGCACCGAATCCAGCGTCAGGCTTTGGGTAAGCAGTAAGTCCTGGGTGTGCTGATCGGCTTTGATGCTGGTGAGCACCTTCTCGTGGCCAATCCCCCGGCGCGGGTCTTCGTTTACCTTGTCAATCAGCTGCTGAATGGTGTGCTGGCCGTCGCCGGTTACGGCAGCCGGAGTGCGCTTGGCAGCGGCAATCAGCTTGCCGTTTACCACCAGCATCCGGAAGTCGTGGCCCTGCACCAGCTGCTCCACAATAACAGCCCGCGAATTTTTGGAATGCTGCTGGGCGGCCTGGAAACCGTCTACGGCTTCGGCCCAGCTCTTAATACCAATGGTGGCCCCGCGACCGTGGTTGCCGTTAAGCGGTTTAGTAACGATCGGGAAGCCCAGTTCCTCAATAGCCTCACGCAATTCGTCTTCCGAATACACGGTGGTGCCGTTAGGAACAGGTACGCCGGCCGCGTCGAGCATGGCCTTTGTGCGGTTTTTATTGCCGGCCACCTCCACGCCCGCATGGCTGGTGTAGCTGGTGGTAGTGGCCCAGATGCGCTTCTGGTTGACGCCATAGCCCAGCTGAATGATGCTGCTGTTTTTAAGCTGGATGTAGGGAATATTGCGCGAGGCAGCCTCCGATACGATGCTCCAGGTACTGGGGCCGAAAAACTCCTCTTCCCGGATTTCGTGCAGTTCCTCAATCGTGCGCTCGATACTTACTGGCCGGCCCTGGCAGATGTCATCGACGAGCTGCACGGCGGCCTCGGCAGCCATGCGGCCGGCCCGCTCTTCCTGATAGGCAAATACCACAAACTCCACCCCCGGCTCATGTTCGGCCGGGTACGACTTACCCCAGAACACGGGCATGCCGGCCGTGCGCTGCAGAGCCAGGGCCACGTGCTGCACCACGTAGCCCAGCGGTTCGCCGTCGGTGAGTTGCTCGGCCGTAAGCGGGGGTTTCTTTAGTATCGCCTTATCCGCGTCGGAGGGTGGTGCGTCGGTCAGGCGGGGTAGCAGGCCAGGTAGCTGCTCGGCCAGCGCCGGAATGCTGCTCGACCATTTGTCGGCCAGATCCTCCAAATCCACTTTCATTACAATCAAACGGTAATGCTTAACAGACCAGAAGCTGGGGCCGCGCATAGTGCGCAGGTTCACAATTTTCATAAAGAGAAAGAGAAGAGAGAAGACGAGTTGGTGCGCGTTCTACGCAGGAACGGAATGTAAGGATAATGCACGGGTTAACTACAGCCGAGACGCTAAATTTCGCTTCAAAAAACCGTAATTGCGTGGCAGCCTTCCGCTTCATTGCCTCCGCTGCCCACCGATTTCATGTGGGCGCAAAAAACCCCGATTGAAACGAATCAACCGGGGTTCAGGCAATGAGCAAAAAGAGAGGTGACGGGCGGATTCGAACCGCCGTAGGAGGTTTTGCAGACCTCTACCTAGCCGCTCGGTCACGTCACCGGGAGGGCTTTGAGGATGCAAACATACGCCTTAATCCGAAGCCGGCCAAAGCCTAGCCGCCTTTTTTGGGTCGTACGCGGGTAAGTCGTTGGCGACGTGTGGCTTCTTTTTAGAGGTAGAGCTTATTGAAGTAACGTCATTCTTCGCTTCGCTCTGAATGGCGTTACTTCATCAACGGCAAAAAAAGGCCCCGACTTGCGCCGGGGCCTCTCCTATCTGTACTGAACGCTGAGTCTTAAGACTCGTTATCCATCATCTTGTCGCGCAGAGCCGACAGAGCGTCGAGGTCACCGAGGGTCGATTTCTCGGCCGGGGTGGTCTTCTTCATGTCGCTCAGCTTGCCTTCGCCCTGCGAAGCAGCACCGGCGGCACCGGCCGACGGCTTCTTCTTGGCGAACTTGGCAGCGCGGCCTTCTTCCTCAGCCTGCTTGTTGTAAACAGCCTGGTGCGAAAGCACAACGCGACGGTCATCTTTCGAGAACTCAATCACGCGGAATTCGAGCGACTCGCCGTTCTCAGCCATCGAGCCATCCTCCTTCTGGAGCGACTTGGGGTAAGCGAAGCCTTCGATGCCGTAAGGCAACTCGAGCACCGCGCCGCGGTCGTTCTTGTCGATGATGGTGGCCGTGTGTACCGAGCCGGGGGTGAACACCGTCTGGAACGTATCCCAAGGGTTTTCCTCCAGCTGCTTGTGGCCCAGGGCCAGGCGGCGGTTGCTCACGTCCAGCTCCAGTACTACCACGTCCAGACGGTCGCCCACCTTCACCATTTCGGAGGGGTGCTTGATCTTCTTGGTCCACGACAGGTCCGAAACGTGCACGAGGCCGTCTACACCCTCTTCCAGCTCTACGAACAGGCCGAAGTTGGTCAGGTTGCGCACCAGGCCATTGTGGTTGGTACCGATGGCATACTTCTCGGAGAAGTCGCCACGAGTCCATGGGTCTTCGCTGAGCTGCTTGATGCCGAGGCTCATCTTGCGGTCTTCGCGGTCGAGGGTCAGAATCTGCGCCTCTACTACGTCGCCCTGCTTGATGAAGTCCTGCGGGTTGCGCAGGTGCTGGCTCCAGCTCATTTCCGACACGTGGATCAGGCCCTCTACGCCGGGGATGATTTCCATGAACGCGCCGTAGTCGGCAACGTTCACGATGCGGCCCTTCACCTTGGTGCCTACGCCCATGTCTTCGGGCAGCGAATCCCACGGATGCGGGGTCAGCTGCTTCAGGCCGAGGCTGATACGCTTCTTGGCTTCGTCGAAGTCAAGTACCACGATGTTAAGCTTCTGGTCGAGCTGCAGTACTTCGCTCGGATGAGCGATGCGGCCCCACGAGATGTCGGTGATGTGCAGCAGACCATCGACACCGCCGAGGTCGATGAACACACCGAAGTTGGTCATGTTCTTGATAACGCCCTCCAGGATCTGGCCTTTCTCCAAGTTGTTGAGGATGGCTTCGCGCTGCTTCTCGAGGTCTTTCTCGATGAGCACCTTGTGCGATACCACGACGTTATCGAACGCAGCGTTGATTTTCACCACTTTCACTTCCATGCGGCGACCCACATAAATGTCGAAGTCGCGAATAGGCTTCACGTCAATCTGCGAGCCGGGCAGGAAGGCTTCTACGCCGTCGAGGTCCATGATGAGGCCGCCTTTAGTGCGACGCTTCACCACACCTTCGAGCACCGAATCATTCTCCAGTGCGTCGTAGATGGCTTTCCAGGCCTGCTTGATTTTGGCTTTCTTACGGCTCAGGATGAGCTGGCCGTTGGCATTCTCCTGCTCCTCGATGAATACCTCCACTGTGTCGCCGGCCTTCAGGTCGGGCAGGTCGCGGAATTCAGACAGGGGCACCAGACCATCGGACTTGAAGCCGATGTTCAGGATCACGTCGCGGTCGGTCATGCCAACTACGGTGCCGGTTACTACTTCTTCTTCCTGAACGGTGGTGAGTGTACCGCTGTACATCTCTTCCATTTCGGCGCGCTGCTCGGAGGTGTAATTACCTCCGAAGCCGCTGGCGTCTACGTTGTCCCAGTCGAAATTGTCAACTAATTCTGCCATGATTGTAGCACTGGCCCTTATGTACACGTCCGGCGCAGGGCCCGCCCCCGGAACGCGTTTTTGCTTGATACCCAACGCTAAAGCGCCGGCCCGCCACCCTGGCAGGGGCGCAAAGATACGGAGTTTGGGGCAGGAATGAAAAGGTTGCTTATTGCTTGACTGTAAAGTTTCTGACCTGCTCAGAATAGCGGCGTAGTACCTCCGCGTGCCGGACCAGAGTTGAATCCTGATAGCGTGTTGCTTCAATGGCAGCGTTTAGAGCATGCAGATTCATTAGCGAGGCTAGCTCTTGCCTATCATTTACTGCAAGTGCCCGGACAATATCCTCCGTTTCCTGGCGCCAGATAGGCTCAGACTGGCCGATATAGGGGTATTTGGATGACAACAAACACTTCAGAAACGCAAATAGCCCGGGTTTTTGCGGCTTTATTTCAAGCAATAGTTCGGCAAGCCGTTTTTCGATTGCAGCATACGAACCAAGTAGTTTCCCGATTTCATCGTAACCCAGAACCTCATTCATAATACTTGAATCCTGATAATCGAGAGTTGTAATTGCCTATTTTTTTGGAGTAGAGCAACACTAGATGCTGATTAATCAGCGGAAAATCATTCACCGGCGTAGCGGGTGCATAAAAATACAGATCCAGGCTGGTTTCAACACAACCGCCGCTTCCCTGGTTGCTTTACACAGCGGCGGCTTTGAGAGCCCCCAGTGACCCGCCCCAATGCCCTTTCTCCCCGAAACCCCGAACTTGCCCGCATGTCTATTGCCGAAAACCTGAACCGCATCGAAGCAACCCTGACCGGCACCAACGCCCGGCTGGTAGCCGTTACCAAAACCCACCCCATAGGACTGCTGCAGGAAGCCTACGACGCCGGCGGACGGCTGTTTGGCGAGAACCGGGCCCAGGAAATGGCCGAAAAGCAGCCCCAGCTACCCGACGATGTGCAGTGGCACCTAATTGGACAGCTGCAAACCAACAAGGTGAAATACATTGCTGGCTTCGTGCACACCGTTCAGAGCGTAGATAGCCTAAAGCTGCTGCTCGAAATGGAGAAGCAGGCCGCCAAGCACGACCGGGTAATCGAGGGTCTACTGCAGTTTCACATTGCTGACGAGGACACCAAAACCGGCCTCACGCTGTCCGAAGCCGAAGAAATCCTGCGCTCCGAGGAGTACCGTGCCCTGCGCCACGTGCGCCTGACAGGCGTGATGGGCATTGCCACCAACACCGACGATGAGGATCAGGTGCGCCGCGAGTTCCGGCAGCTGCGCGGCTACTTCGATAAGCTTCAAGCCCTGTATTTCGCCGGTGAGTCCACGTTCCGGGAGGTATCGATGGGCATGAGCGCCGACTATGCGCTGGCCGTGCGCGAAGGCAGCACCCTGATTCGGGTGGGCAGCGCTATTTTTGGCCGCCGGTAGGAACTGGTTTCGCTGGAACGTCATGCAGAGCGTAGCGACGCATCTCGCTTGATGACATTACCGGAGTCACTAAATAACAGAGTCACCATTGCGAGATGCTTCGCTACGATCTGCATGACGTTTTAAAAGTGAAATAACATCCCCACCAAAATCCAACACCATGACTGCTAAACTTATCCTTCAACTGGCGGCGTTGCTGGGCGCTTTGAGCGTAGGCATCGGGGCCTTTGCGGCGCACGGGCTACGGAAGATGCTGGAGGCCTCCGGGCGCTTTGAAACCTTCGAAACGGCTGTGTGCTATCAGTTTTTCCATACGTTGGCGCTGCTGGGCATTGGGTTGCTGCTGCTGCTGCGGCCGGAGCTGAAGAGCCTGGGTACCGTGGCTTGGCTGTGGCTGGGTGGCATTCTCATCTTCAGCGGCTCGCTCTACGTGCTTTGCCTGACGGGCATCACCAAGCTGGGGGCGGTTACGCCCATTGGCGGCGTGCTCTTCATTGCCGGCTGGATTATGCTGCTGCTGGCGGCCCGGCAACTGTAGGTTTCTCTGAGCTGCTAGCCATTAGCTTACAGCTGCTAGATTTTGTTCTGATGGCTCTGCTTAGTTGGCACAAAAAAGGCGCTTCCCTGCCAGGGAAAGCGCCTTTTTCATTTGCAGGAATCCGCCTTACGACTTCTTCTTGGCCTTGATTTTATTGTCGTCCATCTTCAATTTCTGCTTGCCATCGGGCGCACTCTGGTCTACCATCGACTCGGCGTTGGCGGGCGGGGCCTGCATGGCGGCTCCTTCTTCCTTCACCTCACCTACCAAGGCCACCATGGCGTTGCCGCCTACCGAGTTCGACTCGACGGTGAGCACCTTGTTCTGCATACCGTATTTGCCGGCCGTATTGAACTTGGCTACCACCGTGCCCGACTTACCGGGCATGATGGGCTCGCGCGTCCATTCGGGCGTGGTGCAGCCGCAGGTAACGCCAATGTTGGAAATGACCAGCGGCTGGGTGCCTACGTTCTTGAACTTGAAAGTGTGGTCGACGACAGCACCGGTTTTCACGGCTCCGAACTCGAACTTGCTTTCTTCAAACTGGATTTGCGCACCGGCTACTTTCGCCTGGGCATTGGCCGGCTTCACAGATTGCGCCTGAGCGCTCAGGCCCATCACCGACAGCGACAGAGCCAGAAAAAGAACGTTTTTCATAAGACAGATGAGTAAATGACAGTTGAAAGTACGGAAAATTCTACCGAGGCGTGCCTACCAAGTTTCAGGCCACTCTTATTGCTGCCTAACGCAGTCGGCAGCCGGTGAAGTTCATCGGACAACACTAGCGCTGTTAGTCCTCGGCGGGGTCACCGAGCAGCTTCTGGTTGAAATTGAGTAGGAACAGCTTTTCTGAGGAGCGGGTGACGGCCGTGTAGAGCCAGCGGGCGAATTCGGAGTTTACCATGTCCTCCTTCAGGTAGCCGTGGTCGACGAAAACGGCCTGCCACTGGCCGCCCTGGGCTTTATGGCAGGTGAGGGCGTAGGCAAACTTCACCTGCAGCGCGTTCAGAAACGGGTCTTTGCGCAGGGCCGCGCTTTTTTCTTTCTTGGTGGTGAGGTGATTATAATCTTCGCTGACGGCCTCGTAGAGGGCTTTGTTGCGGTCGGCGGGCAGGCCGGGGCTTTCGGTGTGCAGCGTGTCGAGTAGCAGCTTCACCTCCAGATCGGGCTCATCGGGATAATCGACGAGGCGCACGCGGGCATCGGCGAAGCGGAAGCCGAACTCCTCCGTTAAACGAATGATTTTGACCACCTGCACAAAGTCGCCGTTGGCCAGAAAGCCGATGTCGGAGTCGCGCGGGAGCCAGTAGTAGTTGTTGCGCACCACCATTAGGTAGTCGCCCGACTCAATCTCGTCTTCGGCCTCGAACAGGATGCGGCGGATGTACTGGTTGTACTGGTTGGCGTTTTTGTTGGAGCGGCAGATGATGGTGCTGTTCTCGTAGCCGAAGTGTTTGTAGGCCCAACGCAGGCCATCTTCGAGCTTATCAGTGCCCATCGAGAAGATGTCGGGGTAGCCTTTGGTGAAGAACTGGATGTTGGGCTCATCCTGCCGGAGTTCCTCACGCAACACGGTGGCGTTCATCAGGATGCCCGATTTCTCAGCCTGACGCATCACCTGGCGCAGTTCCACTGAGCCCACCTCGGCCCGGAACCGGTCGCGCAGCAGGTCGGGGTCGAGGGCGGGGCTGAGCAGCTGGCCCACCGGCGGCAGCTGGGCCGTGTCGCCGATGAGCAGCAGCCGGTTGCTGGTCTTCTCGAACACGTAGCTCATCAAATCGTCGAGCAGGCCGGTCGAGCCAAACGCTTTCTCGTCGGAAATCATCGAGGCCTCATCGACGATAAAGAGCGTATCCTGAGCGCGGTTGGGCTGGCGCTGGAACGTGAGGCCCTGGGCCGGCTGGCCGCTGGTCTGGCGGTAGATTTTTTTGTGAATGGTGCTGGCGGCCACGCCCGAATAGGTGCCCATGACTTTGGCAGCGCGGCCGGTGGGGGCCATCAACACGTATTTGCGGCCCATTTGGTGCAGCCACTGCACAAGGGCGCTTACCACGGTGGTTTTGCCGGTGCCGGCGTAGCCCCGCAGCACAAACGCCTTGCGGCCCGGCAAATCGTCCTTCAAAAACCCGTCGAGCTGCTGAAACAGGGCAGCCTGGTCCTGGGTAGGCTCAAACGGAAAATAGTCGCGGACGGACGGGGTTCTGACACTTAGCATACCATACAAAGATACAGTATCGCCGTGCGGGTCTACGGTAGCGGCACGGCGTCTAGTGTTGTGCGGTAGGTGTACCTCTGCCACAGCCGAAATCCTTGCTGAAGGTCGCGTTTCAGCCTTTTACGCTCCTCCCGCCGCCAGCCTGGTATCCAAGGTTTAGTATGAGGACCATGAAAGTCCATTTTCCCATCCTGATTTATCTGAAAAATACCGTCGTTGAAATACAGCTTGTCGAAGACCCGGTTGCGCACCGGGCTTTTCCGGTCGCCATCAAATGGCACACCTACTCCCGAGCCTACGTCGCTGAACGTACTCCAGATAGCCAAACACTCTTTGGGCGGACGCTTCTGCGGCTGCTGCAGCCATTGCCACACGCAGTCCACATCAATCATATGAGGATTTTCTGCCTGTATATATATCTGAACGCCGAGCTCATCAGCCAATAAGCAGACTTCCTCACTGGTTGCAAACAAAGGAATATTGTCCTGAGCATCCGCCCAATACAGCTCACTTTCGGGCTTATTAATCCACAGCGCGTAACTATCCTGCTGCTGCCAGCGCAACCAACTCACGAAATAACTTGCTTTGTCCTCCATGTATTAATTCGGCTCGATAACGGCCATTGTCGCTGTGGCTTTGGCAATCAGCTTGTCGTCGCACCACACCTCAGACTCGCAGAAGTGCAGACGGCGGCCGGCTTTGAGCACCCAGCCCACGGCCCGCAGGCGCTGGCCCACCCCGGGGTGCAGGTAGCTGGTTTTGAGCTCCACCGTAACGACGCCCGTGCCTTCGGGCACCAGTGTAACGGCCGCGAAACCGGCCACCAGGTCGGCCATAGTGGCTACCAGGCCGCCGTGGGCGAAACCGGTGTGCTGCTGGTGCTGCTTTTCGAGCACCAGCTCAGCTTCAATGCGGCCGGGCGCTATCAGGGTGAGGTCGGCGCCGATGTGGTGCATGAAGTGCTGGCGGACCAGCTTGCGACGGATGCGGGCTTGCAGGGCTTCGAGCGGTTCGGGAGAGTCGGAGAGTGTCATGGGGCAAAGTTGGGGCTTTCGGCGCGTTTGCGACGCATCAGTTCGCTCCGCGGGCCAACGAAATATCAGGCTGCCACATGCGTTACGGCTGCATACCGTAGCTTTGCCCGCTCATGGATGCTCTTTCTACTACCCCGCCCACCGAACTGCTGGAGGCCTACGCCGGCCGGGCCCGGGTGCGGGTATGCGGCCTGCTCGTGCGCGAGGGTGCCTTGCTGCTCACGGCCCACCGCGGCCTGCTCTCCGACGGGCTGCCTTTCTGGTCGCCGCCGGGCGGCGGCTGGCAGTTTGGCGAAACCCTGCGGCAATGCCTGCAGCGCGAATTTGAGGAGGAAACTGGCCTGCGCGTGGCAGTAGGGCGGTTCCTGCACCTACACGAGTATCAGGATCCGACCCTGCAGGCGCTGGAGCTATTTTTTGAGGTGCTGCCGCTTGATGCCGCGGCCGTGCCCCGCCTTGGCCGCGACCCCGAGCACGGCCCCGACGAGCAGCTACTCACGCAGTTGGAGTTCGTGAGCCCACGGCAGCTAGGCCAGTTACTGCCCCGGCAGGTGCATCCGGTGTTGCGCGACCTCATCAGTTCCGACGACGTGTTCATTCCGCAAATCCGGTTTCAGTAAAACCCCGCCCTTTGTACCTTTAAGGGCCGGAATGCTACCTGGTGGGCGTGTCGGCCCTTTTTATTTTACCCTCTCCCCTCCTGCTGCCCATGTCAACTTCTGCTCCCGCTTCTCTGGCCCCGGCGGCCCTACACCGCCTGCGCGACGAAACGCTGGACCCCGAGCAGCTGGCCAGCTACAACCTCTACATTACGGTCGGGCCGGCCGGTCTGCGCCTGGGCGTGGCCGATGCGCGGCGCAACAAATTTCTGGTGCTGGAAGAGTACGCTGCCCCCGAGGCCGGCCTCAGCTACGCGCAGCAGCTGGAGGCGCTGGCCGCCGAGCACGACCTACTGGGGCGTAGCGGCTGGCACCGCGTACGGCTGGCCGTGCATAATCGGGCCTTTACGCTGCTGCCCGCCGCCCTTTTCCGCCCCGGCGACGAAGCCACTTACCTGGGCCTGCATCATGCCCTCAGCCCCGAACACGAGTCGGTGCACGCCTATGCGCATAGCGGGCTGGATATCGTGAGCGTGTTTGCGGCCGACCGGAAGCTGACCGACTGGTTCGGGCGGGCTTACCCCGCCGGCCGACTTGTGCACCGCACCAGCGCCCTGCTGCAGGGAGTGGTGCAGCAGAGCGAGGCCAGTGGGGACAGCCGCATCTACCTCAGCATTGGCCCCGGCCAGCTTACGGTACTCGTGATGCAGGGCAAGCAGCCGCGGCTCTGCAACGTGTACCCCTTCAGCACGCCCGAAGACCTGATTTACTACGTTATCCTGGTGATGCAGGAGTTGCAGCTCGACCCCGACCAGGACCCGGTGGTTATTTGGGGTGACCTGATGCACGATTCGGAGCTTTTCACCATTCTGCGCAAGTACATCCGCTACCTGCGCTTTGGCAACCGCCCTTTCGATCTGGCCTACAGCTACCGCCTCAACGACTTGTTCGAGTACCGCTACTTCGAGCTATTTGCCCTGCATCTCTGCGAGTAGCTGAACTAGCGAGCGGCAAAAATGCTGCGTTTAACGCGCTGTCTGTACCGGCGGCTCCTTCTTCCTTCCTGAACACCAACTCCTCACCCCATGCGCATCGCCCTGTTTCCCGGCTCCTTCGACCCGTTTACCAACGGCCACCTCGATGTGGTGCAGCGGGGCACGGTGCTGTTCGATGAGGTTATTATTGCCATCGGCAACAATAGCAGCAAGCAGCGCTACCTGCCCGTGGAGCAGATGATTGGGATGATTGAGGAAGTTTTTCGCGACGAGCCACGGGTGTCGGTGCGGGAGTACCAGGGCCTGACGGCCGACTTCGCCCGCGAGGTAGACGCCCGGTTTTTACTGCGTGGCCTGCGCAACACCACCGACTTCGAGTACGAAAACACCATTGCCCAGGCCAACCGCCACCTCAACCCGGCCCTCGAAACAGTATTCCTCATCACCTCGCCTACCTTGGCCGCCATCAGCAGTACCATCATCCGCGAAATACACCGTTTCGGTGGCAATGTCGACGATTTTGTGCCCTTTGCCCTGCCTAAGCCCAAGGCCTGAGCCAACCCAATAGCCAACAGAAAAGCCGCTGTATTCCCCTCAGAAAGGAGAAACACAGCGGCTTTTCTGCTGGCTATCAGTGTTCGGGCTACCCGTTAGCGCCGGGCAACTACGCGCATACCAATGAGTTCGGCGTTATTAGTCGGGCTCATAACGGGCAACACGAGGTAGTCGGACGAAGTAAGGCTCAGGTTGGCTTCGCGCATAAGTAGATCCTCGTCGCTGCCGAGCAGTACAATGTCGCGCACTTTGCGGTTGCTGGCATCGAAGGTCACGACCAGAGTGGTGCCGTTGCGTTCAAACGTATTGATCCAGTCCTGGCCCCGGGTAGCTTTCATCTGGGCAGCCGTGGGCTCGAGGCCAATTTCCTGCTCGCGGGTTTCCTTGGGCGCACCCAATGTGCGGCGTAGCTGGTCGATGTTGCGGCCCATCAGCGCCGGTACATCGACGGAGGCACTACGGCCGGTTTCGGGGCTACCGATGGCGGGCGCACTTTTTTCGCCCGCTATTTGCGAGCCGCTGCAGGCAGTAGTGAGGGCCGCCAGTAGAACCAGGGCAAAGTATAAGTTCGGACGCATAGGAAACAGATTTAAGGCTGTGATTAAGCTGTTTTTTCGGGGCTAGGCGACTCCTGGCCAGCCATTTTGCTCAGGTAGTGCCGCACGACCAATGCAATGCTGGCGTACGAGTCGTCGAGCACGGCCAGGGCTTCCTGGGGCGTCATCCAGCGCACTTCCTCAATGTACTCCTCTGCCTGGGGCTTCATGAGCGTATCATCGAGGCAGGGCATTGTATACCAGTTCGTTTTTTTGAGAATTTTGTTGCCGTTGTAGGCGTAGGAGTGCCAGGTGCTGGGCAGCTTTTCGCCCAGCTCGATTTTCACATTGCACTCCTCCTCCACTTCGCGCACCGCCCCCAGGGCCGGATCCTCATCTCGTTTGAGCTTGCCCTTGGGCAGGTCCCACTTACCGAGGCGGAAAATCATGAGCACCATTCCATCCTTCTCCACCAGCCCACCGGCCGCTTTCACGATGCGGAACTGGTCTTTAAGGTGCAGAATGAGGCGCTTTTTCTTGCGGGCCAGCAGCGTGAGCGAGGTCAGCTTCTTCAGCTTCTTTACCTCCATCAGCCGCAGCAGCCGGTCAACGAACCCATCGGTCACGTCGCGCACCAGTACGTCGCCAATCAGGTCCTTCGACGAGAATTCGTCTTCTGGATTCAGAATCAGGTCGTACTTATGCTTGTAAATCTTTTCGCTGTTTTTTTTAATTATCAGCGGAATGTCGTTGATGAAAACGTTCATCTCGGCGGGGTGAGCAGGAGGCGTGTGAAAACGAAAGCGTCTGGCTGCAAAGCACAGCATATTTCTCCGGAAACGAAAAGGCCCCCGGGCCGGGCAAGATACGCGAAGTAGCCGGTTGGGTTGGGAAGACCGGAAACTGAAGAAGGAAAGGATTAGGGAGCTGATGATTCAGGTGCCGAACGGTGCCAGGTGCGTAGCCCGCCCTATTGTCCGGCAAATATCCCGTTTTACTATCCCGGCTTTTCGCCTTTTCTTCGCTGCATGAAAAAAATAGGCCTGCTCTCGGATACGCACAGCTACCTCGATGACCGGATTTTGCACCATCTGCGCGGCTGCGACGAAATCTGGCATGCCGGCGACTTCGGTACGGCGGCCGTTGTGGAAGAGCTGGAGCAACTGGCACCGCTACGGGGCGTGTACGGCAACATCGACGGGCGCGACGTACGCCTGACGCAGCCACTAGTACAAAGCTTCGAGCTGGAGGGCCTGCGGGTGCTCATGACGCACATTGGCGGCTACCCCGGCCACTACAGCCCCGCCGGCCGCACTCTGGTAGATCAGCATCGGCCGGGCCTGTTCATCAGTGGCCACTCGCACATTCTCAAAGTAATGCCCGATAAAACCCGCCAGCTACTGCATCTGAACCCAGGCGCGGCCGGCCGCCACGGGTTTCATAAGGTGCGTACGCTACTGCTTTTCGAAGTAGCGGGCGGCAAGGTGCAGCAGCTGCAGGCCGTAGAGCTGGGGCCACGCGGCGTGGGCAAATGAATGACCCGTGTACCACTGCTCGCTACTCTGACAACCCAAAAAGTGCCTCCTCTGCTATAGAAAAGGCACTTTGTAAAGGCTGGCTAGCAAACCCACCGACACCAGGATACGGGCAGCCAGAGGCGGCGCGTATTAGGCGGCGGCTTCTGTTTTGGCTTCGCTCTTGCCGAAGCGCGACTTCAGCTCGTCGAGGTCCACGTTCTTCAGAACGGGGGTCAGGAGGAGTTGCTTGATGATGCGCTGCTTGTTGTTGGCGCGGGCAATGTTCTTGCGGTGCTTCCGCTTCAGACGGGTAACGCTCATTTTTTCCGGGTCGGTTAAGTCTTTCGGTAATTGAGGGGCAAAAGTAAGGACTAAATTT
Source organism: Hymenobacter terrestris (assembly GCF_013377905.1). Taxonomy (GTDB): domain Bacteria; phylum Bacteroidota; class Bacteroidia; order Cytophagales; family Hymenobacteraceae; genus Hymenobacter; species Hymenobacter terrestris. The sequence continues at coordinate 25,845 of NZ_JABKAV010000027.1, read as the reverse complement.
GACACCCGAAAACCTTTCCACGATTTTACCTTTTCTACCTTCCATGACCCAACCCACCGTTGACCTGCGCTCCGATACCGTTACCCGCCCCACGCCCGCCATGCTGGAGGCCATGTTCCAGGCCCCCGTCGGCGACGACGTATACGGCGAAGACCCCACCGTGCGAGCCCTGGAGGCCGAAACGGCCGCTCGCTTCGGCCTCGAAGCCGGCCTGTTCTGCCCCTCGGGCACCATGACCAACCAGATAGCCATCAAGGCTCATACCGAGCCGATGAGCGAGGTTATCTGCGAGCAGACGTCGCACATCTATTTGTGGGAAGTGGGCGGCATTGCCTTTCATTCGGGTGCCTCGGTGGCCCTGCTGGCCGGCGACCGGGGCCGGCTGACAGCCGCGCAGGTGGAGGCCGCCATCCGCCCCGAGAACGTGCACTACCCGATTACCCGCCTGATTTCGCTTGAAAATACCCACAACCGCGGCGGTGGCAGTTGCTATGCGCTGCCCGAGCTGGCGGCGCTGGCCGAGGTAGCCCAGCGCCACCGCCTACCCCTGCACCTCGACGGGGCCCGGGTGTTCAATGCCTTAGTGGCCACCGGCCAGGACAGCCGCGAATACGGCCGCCTGTTCGACACCATTTCGGTGTGCCTGAGCAAGGGCCTGGGCGCGCCGGTGGGCTCGGTGCTGCTAGGCTCGGCGGCCTACATCGAGAAGTGTAAGCGTATTCGCAAGGTGATGGGCGGCGGCATGCGGCAGGCGGGCTACCTGGCCGCCGCCGGTTTATATGCCCTCGAACACAACGTAGCGCGCCTCGCCGACGACCACCGCCGCGCCCGGCAGCTGGCCGACGCGCTGGCCGCTCGCCCCTACGTCACTGAGGTATTGCCCGTCGAAACCAACCTCGTCATCTTCCGCCTCGCCGATACGATGCCCGCCGAGCAGTTTCTGGCATACCTGGAGCAGCACGGCATCCGGGCCTCCTCGTTCGGTCCCCAGCTGATTCGCTTCGTAACCCACCTCGACATCGACGACGCCATGCTGACTCGGGTGGAAACGGCGCTGGCCGGGCTATAGTAGCTGATAGTTTCGCGCTGAATTCCCGTCATTTACTGCCTCTCTCCCTTTTTGCTCTGCATGGAATTATATAATACGCTGACCCTGCTGCTAGTGATAGCCGCCGCTTTTGGCTACGTTAACCACCGCTTTCTGCGCCTGCCCGCCACTATTGGCCTCATGATTCTGGCCCTGATTTCCTCGCTTATTGCCATCGGACTGGGGCGACTGGGGGTGCAGTGGGTGCTTACAGCCGGCGAGCTGGTACGCGGCATCGACTTTCATGATGTGCTCATGGATGTGATGCTGAGTTTTCTGCTGTTTGCCGGTGCCCTGCACGTCGATGTGCGCACCTTGGGGGCGGAGCGCGGGGCGGTATGCACCATGGCAGTAGTGGGTACGCTATTTTCGACGGTGCTGGTGGCTACCGGCATGTACTACCTGCTGCCGCTGATGGGCTTCACGATAGATTACATCTACTGCCTGCTGTTCGGGGCCCTTATTTCGCCCACCGACCCTATTGCTGTGATGGGCATTCTCAAGCAGGCCCGCATCAGTAAAAACCTGGAAATCAAGATTGTAGGTGAGTCGCTTTTCAACGACGGCATTGCGGTGGTGGTGTTCATCAGCCTCTTCCAGATTGCCCTGAACGGTACCGATAAAGCTTCGGCCTCGTTTATCGGCGAGTTGTTTCTGCGCGAGGCGGCGGGCGGCATTATCCTGGGCGTTGTGCTGGGCTACGCCGGATACTGGGCCCTGCGCACCATCGACAATTACAAGGTGGAAGTACTCATTACGCTGGCCTTGGTGATGGGGGGTACTGCCCTGGCTTCGGCCTGGCACACCTCGGGGCCGCTGGCCATTGTGGTGGCGGGGCTGATTGTGGGCGACAAGGGCCGCTCCAAGGGCATGTCGGACCTGACGCGCGAGTACTTGGATAAGTTCTGGGAGATGCTCGACGAAATCCTCAATGCCGTACTATTCGTGCTCATCGGCCTCGAAATGCTGATCCTTGACATCAGCAGTGCGGTACTGCTGGTAGGCGTAGCCGCCATTTTTCTCACGCTGCTGGCCCGCGTCATTTCGGTGTCCCTGCCGCTCAGCTTTCTGCGCAAGCGCACCGATTTCGACCTCAACACGCTGAAGGTGTTGAGCTGGGGCGGCCTGCGGGGCGGTATTTCGGTGGCTCTGGCCCTGTCGCTGCCCGATACTATGCCGCGCGACCTGATTGTGGGCACTACCTACGTGGTGGTGGTGTTCAGCATCATCGTGCAGGGCCTCACTATTGGGCCGCTGGTGAAGAAACTGGGGCTCAGCACGACGTCTGAACCAGGAATGCACTAGATTTTTTAAGCTGCAAGCCGCAAGCTGCAAGCCCGTGCAGAGAGCTTGCGGCTTGCAGCTATCCAACCATGAATTTATTCGTTATCGGCGATGTGCATGGGTGCTACCATACGTTTCGGGCGGTGCTTCGGCACTGGCAGCCGAAGCAGGAGCTGCTGGTGCAGGTGGGCGACCTGGTAGACCGGGGCCACGGCGCGCCCGAGTGCGTGGCGCTGGCCCGCGAGTTGGAAGCTGCCCACCCCGACCGCACGGTATTTCTGCTGGGCAACCACGAGCACTGCATGCTGCGCCACTACGGCCCCCAGGGTCCGTACCGGCCGTGGCTGAGTTGGGGCGGCCAGACCACCGTAGACCAATACCGGGGCCGGCCCGCCACGCTGCGCGAGCACCTGGCCTGGCTGCACGAGCGGCCCCTGTTCTGGACCAACGACCAGGTTGTAGTGAGCCACGCCGGCTTTGGCGCTACGCCCACGCCCCTGGAGCCCAACGACCCCGACGGCGTGCTGTGGCGGCGCGGACCGTTGCTGGCCCTGGAGAACCGCCGCCAGGTGGTGGGCCACACCCCCACGCCAGACGGTAAAATCCTGCTCGACTCACTCACCAATGCTTTGTACGTTGACACCGGAGCCTACCTGAACCGGGGCCTGACGGGCGTGCGCCTCTCCCCTGCCGGCGAGGTGCTGGCCGAATTCCGGGTGCCCACCTCGCCGCTCGATATCGACTTGGATTAGCCGCTTCCCTCCCGCCCCATGCCCACCTCCGCTTCCGAAGCCGCCGTGCAACACCTGCGCACTGCCGACCCGGTGCTGTCCCGCCTCATTGATGCCGGCCAGCCCATTGACCCCGCCGCCCACGAAGATCTGTACCTGGGTCTGCTACGGGCCATCGTGGGCCAGCAAATTTCTACCAAAGCCGCCGCCGCCATCTGGCGCAAGTTTCAGGCTTTGTTCGGTCCCGAAGGATACCCCGAGCCGGTAGCGCTACTGGCTTTTTCGGATGAGGAATTGCGCACTGCCGGCCTCTCGCACCAGAAAGCCGGCTACCTGCGCGCCATTGCCGGTTTTTCTCTGCGCGATGAACTTGACCACGCCCGCCTCAGCCAGCTCAATGAGGAAGAGCTGACCCAGCACCTCACCCAGATAAAAGGCGTGGGCCGCTGGACAGCCCAGATGCTGTGCATGTTCGCGCTGGATATGCCCGACGTGTTTCCGGAGGGCGACCTGGGCATCCAGAACGCCATGCGCCGCCACTACGGCCTCGAAGAAACCGGCCGCGCCCTGCTGCGCCGGATGACTGAGCTGGCTGAGCCCTGGCGCCCCTACCGCACGCTGGCCAGCAAGTACCTGTGGCAGTCGTTGGGGTGAAGCGGTGAAACAGCCTGAAAAAGCAGAGAGCCCTTGATGCCAATATGGACTTCAGGGGCTCTCTACTTAACTGAATTGTCTAACTCACTCGCCATTCCGGCGGGCGTCGCGGATGCCTAGGGCAATGGCCACAAAAGTGGAAAGTAGCGGCACGAAGAAGCCAAACAGCAGCCAGGGCCAGAACCGCCGCCCATACATGTGGGCGATGTACACGGTAATCAGGGCCGAAAGCAGGCAGAGGGGCAGGGCAAACAGCAGGTTATCAATAATTCCCATGAAGAAGCGGGGCAGTGGTTATGGGTTATTGATAAGCAACCGGAATCTGGGTCAGCTGTTCGCTTAGCTGCCAGTTGGCGGGCTGCAGGTTGGGATAGAACCAGCCAGCTCCGGCAGCCAGCCATTGCGCCCGCCATTGCCGGGCGGCGTTGGGCGTGGCATCGTGATAGCCGAACTCGGCTCCGCAACAGCCGCACAGCGTGTGGTCGGGTGTGCGGCCCGCGGGGCCCCAAGGCGACTCGTCGTAATCGAGGCCGCAGACACGGCAAAACCACAGCGGCATAATGCGGAAAGGTTACGCCTTCTTCAGAAACTCGGTTTTGAGCACCATGGTGCTGCCACCGGCCCGGCCTTCTACTTCGGCGGGGCTATTGGTAAGGCGGATGTTTTTGACCACCGTGCCGCGCTTGAGCGTGAGTGAGGAACCCTTTACTTTCAGGTCCTTAATCAGCGTTACCGAGTCGCCCTCGCCGAGCAGGTTGCCGTTGCTGTCTTTAACATCCATGAGGGAAGGGACTATTGGCGTGAAAAGTAAACCGTCATGCTGAGCGGAGCCGAAGCATCTCTACCGCTTCGTTGCACTAATAATTCAACGAACCGGTAGAGATGCTTCGACTACGCTCAGCATGACGGTCTTATAAGAATTCAACTACACATTAAAGCGGAAGTGCATGATGTCGCCGTCCTGCACCACGTACTCCTTGCCTTCGACGGCCATTTTGCCGGCTTCCTTGATTTTGGCTTCGGTTTTATACTGCTGGTAATCGGGCAGCTTGATTACCTCGGCGCGGATGAAGCCCTTCTCGAAATCGGAATGGATAACGCCGGCGGCGGCGGGGGCCTTGTCGCCGCGGTGTACCGTCCAGGCGCGTACTTCCTGCACGCCGGCCGTGAAGTAGGTAATCAGGTTGAGCAGTGAGTAGGAGGCGCGAATCAGGCGGTTTAGGCCCGACTCGGTGAGGCCGTACTCGCCCAGAAACATCTCCTTTTCCTCGGGGTCTTCCATCTCGGCAATCTGCGACTCGATGGCGGCCGATACCAGCACTACTTCGGCGCCTTCCTGGGCCACGTGGGCCTGCAGGGCCGCCACGTGGGCGTTGCCGTTCTGGATACTGCCCTCATCCACGTTGGCCACATAAATCACGGGCTTGATGGTGAGCAGCTGCAAATCGGCTACTGCCTCCAGCTCCTCGGGCGTGGCCGAGAGGGCGCGGGCATTCTGGCCGGCCTCCAGGGCATCCTTGAATTTCTGCAGTACCACCACTTCCTTCTTAGCCGCCGCGTCGCCGCTTTTGGCCGAGCGCTCCGATTTGGCCAGCTTCTTATCAACGCTCTCCAGATCCTTGATCTGCAGCTCGGTGTCAATCACATCTTTGTCGAACACCGGATCAACGCCGCCGGCCACGTGCACGATGTTCTCATCATCGAAGCAGCGCACCACGTGAATGATGGCGTCCACCTCGCGGATGTTGGCCAAGAACTTATTGCCCAGGCCTTCACCCTTGGAAGCGCCCTTCACGAGGCCGGCAATATCGACGAACTCGATAATGGTGGGCAGTACGCGCTTGGGGTTCACCAGCTCCTCCAGAATCCGCAGCCGCTCGTCGGGCACCGTAATCACGCCCACATTGGGCTCGATGGTGCAGAACGGGTAGTTGGCCGATTCGGCTTTAGCGTTGGAAAGAGCGTTGAAAAGTGTGGATTTGCCAACATTTGGCAGGCCGACAATACCGCAGCGGAGACCCATTTTATGGAAGTAAGAATTTTGAAGTAGGAAGTAAGAATCGGGCGGATGAGCTGCCGGGCAATTCAGGGGCAAAGGTACGGGGCTTTTCCAAGGAAAGCATGCCCCCGGCCGAACCCGCCGGAAACCAGCAGCGCGTGCCGCGGCAGGGGCCGGACACGCGCTGAGGTACAGCAGAAGTAAGTTTGTTTCGCTAGGCGCAGGATTAGCAAGAGGGTTAGTAAGTGGTATCGGGCGCTATGTAGCCGTTACCACTCTGATTATCGCGGTTGCCATTGCCGTTACCGTTGTCACGGTAGCCTTCCCGGTCATCGTACACGGGCCGCGGGCGGTCGAGCTCGGCTACTTCCTCGGCCGTCAGCAGCTCTTCGCGGACGTAGTCCACCGCGTCCTGCAGGGCATCCACGAACTTGAGGAAGTCCTCCTTGTACAGGAAAATCTTGTGCTTTTCGTACGAGAATGTATCGTCGTCGCGCAGGCGGCGCTTGCTCTCCGTGATGGTCAGATAATAGTCCTGCCCGCGCGTGGCCTTCACGTCGAAAAAGTACGTGCGCTTTCCAGCTTTAATGCGTTGGGAGTAAATTTCTTCCTGTTCGTAGCGGTCTTCCACTGTCCTTTCTGTTAAAGTTTGGTTTTTCCAAGATGATCAAAGTCGAATGCAAAATACGGAGTTGCCACAAGATTAGGAAGTTCTGAGGCCTTATTTTTCTTATCTATAACCCAGCAGCAGTAAAAATCATCTGTTAATTGATTTCTACCGGGATTATTAATAGCAGCCACCAAACCAGCAGCCGTACGAAAACAAGATTATAACGGGTATTCCACCTGCGTGTCGTGCTGTGCCGCGCCGTGTGCCAAACGGCAATGCCCGGGGTTGCGCCCGATTCGGCCGTATCTTGCTTTTCATCCTGCTCCACTCCTGCCCGCTATGGCCCAACCGCTCGATTTAGCCGCCGTCCGCTCCTTTACCAACCTCGAGTTTCTGGCCCGCCAACTGGTCGAGGGCTTTATTACGGGCCTGCACCAGTCGCCCTACCACGGGTTTTCGGTCGAGTTTTCGGAGCACCGCCTCTATAACCCCGGCGAAAGCACCCGCCACCTCGACTGGAAAGTGTTTGCCCGCACCGACAAGCTGTTTGTAAAGCGCTACGAGGAGGAAACCAACCTGCGCTGCCACCTGCTGCTCGATGTTAGCCCGAGCATGTACTACCCCGCCCCCGGCCACGACAAGCTGCACTTCGCGGTGCTGTGCGCGGCGGCCATCACCACGCTACTGCAGAGACAGCGCGATGCGGTGGGTCTCGTCACGTTTGCCGATACCGTGGAGCTGCAGACGCCGGTACGCTCGACCAGTACCCACCGCCACACGCTGCTGCTCACGCTGCAACAACTGCTGGAGCGGCCCGCCTCCCCCGGCCGGGCCCGCACCGACGTGGCGGGTGTCATCCATACCATCGCCCAGCAAATTCCGAAACGCTCGTTGGTGGTGCTGTTTTCCGACATGCTGGGCCGCGCCCCCGAGGAGCAGGACGATATGCTGGCCGCTCTGCAGCACCTGCGCCATCAGCACCACGAGGTGCTGCTGTTCCATGTAATGGACCGCGCTACCGAGGCCGATTTCAGCTTCCAGGACCGTCCCTATCTGTTCGAAGACCTCGAAACCGGCCAGACCCTGAAGCTGCAGCCCAACCAAGTACGCGAGCAGTACCAGGCCGCCATGCGCCGCTACGAGCAAGAGTTGGCCCTGCGCTGCGGCCAGTACAAAATCGACTTCGTGCCGGTTGATGTCCGCGAGCCATTTGACAAGGTGCTGCATGCCTACCTGATTAAGCGCGGCAAGGTGCGGGGGTAGAATGGTGCGGGGCACTCTTCCTAAAAACGCCTTATCATAATAGCTTGGAAATATACATGCTGAAAGCTGGGTGGCTATTTTCAACCCTGACTACCATTTACATTGCTCGCTCCTATCATCGGTCGTGGTGGTGGGCTGTACCAGCTATAATGCTACCGCTTCTTTCCACGCTACTTATCATTGTAGCTGTAGCGCCTGACAGCCGCCGCCAAGAGCGAGAAGACGATGAACGATACGCGGCGGAGCGGGCGGCCCGACAGGTAGCGATAAAGCTTATGACTGAAGAGGCGCCCTCCTCTGCCATCAGTTCGTTAAAACCAACAACAGAAGAGGGCGCTCCTCCGATTTCTTAAACCTTGGCCTACCGGCGGCCCAGTTCCCGCAGGTGTGCTACGTGCGAGGCTACAGCGTAGCGCATCTTAGGGTACTCGTTGTATTCCACGTTGAACTCCAGGCACATCTGACGGATGATTTTGTTGAGAGCAGGGTAGTGCACGTGCGAGATGTTGGGGAACAGATGGTGCTCGACCTGGAAGTTGAGCCCGCCTACCAGCCAGCTGATGAGCTTGCTGTCGGTAGCAAAGTTGGCCGTAGTGCGGATCTGGTGGATGGCCCACTCGTCCTCGATTTTGCGGGTGGTTTCGTGGGGCACAACGAAGGAGGTGTGCTCGACGGTGTGCGCCAGTTGAAACACGATGCTGAGCGTGAAGCCAGCCACCGCGGCGAACAGTAGGAAACCTACCAGCCAGCTCACAAGACCAACCGTCCAGATAGGCAGAACCACGAACAGGATGAGGTGCAACGCCTTGAAGCCCCAGAATACGCCTTCGTCGGAGGCGGTCATTTTCTTGATGGCAATGTCGCCGATTTTGCCCTTGAAATACTTCTGGTAATCCATGAAGAAGATCCAGGCGATGAATAGCAGAGCGTAGAAGAACCAGAAGTACAAGTGCTGGAAGCGGTGCAATAACCGGCGCGGCTGCTCGGGGCTCAGGCGCAGCCAGGGCTGGGCGTCGAGGTCGTCGTCCACGCCTTCCACGTTGGTGTACATGTGGTGAATGAGGTTGTGCTTGTTATGCCACATGAAGGAGTTGCCACCCAACACGTTGAGCGTGAAGGACGCAAACTGGTTCATCCACTTGCGCTTGCTGAATGAGCCGTGGGCACCGTCGTGCATGACGTTGAAGCCGATGGCCGCGCCCAGCAGGCCCAGTACAACGGCCTCGATCATGCCCAACAGCGCCGGCGGCGTCCAGAACACGAGGTGCAGATAGACGCCAACGAAAGCGCTGGTTAGAAGCAAAGCCTTGAAAAACAAGGCTTTTCCGCCAGTGGTGCTTTTACCGGCCTCGGCAAAATAATCGGCCGTGCGCCGCTTCAGCTCCTGATGGAAGGAGCGGGAAGCCGCAAATTTGGGGGCATGCATGGGGTGGGGTACTAAAGAGGAAACGAGGGACTTACCTACTGCCCGGCCCGTTGGCGTGGCGCAGCTAGGGTCAGGTGGTGTCCCAACGGGGACTACAGCTTGGTATACAAAGATACAGCCAACCGACAGCCTTGTTCTGGCTTCTGCCACAAAGCCCGGTATTTTACACAACGCTCGGTTTGGGACCAAGTACCACAGCTTACTTTTCTGCTCAACTGGAGAGGGGAGCAAAATGTAGCTATGAAGACCGGTGTAGGGGCGGGGCTTGTCCTTGCCCGCCCCTTGAACAGCTGCGGTTGGTTCTGAGCAATAGCATAGCCTAGCGGCGAGCGGAAGCAAGCCCCGCCCCTATACCGTTTCCATATGTTCGTTCTGTCGGCGTCGTTCAACGGCGGGCGGGGACAAGCCCCGCCCCTACACCGTAAATAAAGAGCCACTCACCCTTCATGCTTCGACTCCGATAGGAACATAAAAATCCGCGGCACTCCGAACTAGGCGCGTCCGGCATAGGGGCCGGGTTTTGCTTGGTTCGGAGTGCCGCGGATTTGCAGGCAGCTTACCGGGAATTACGTCTAGCGGGTAGCCAGGGCAGGGTTACTGCCGACCGGCAGGCCCGGCTTCAGTAGGCCATCCATGGCCGAAAACGGCACGAACACGCTGATTTGCCCATACACATAGGCGGCAATTTCATAGGGCAGGTACACGAAAACGGCCCCACCACTGGTCAGGTACACGTTGCGCGTAACGGGCAGCGTTTTCACCTGCAGCGTTTTTGACAGTGGAGCAGCGGCATCTATGCCCAGGGTGGGGCGCACGTACTGGCCCAGCAGCTTCTCCATCTTGGGCTTGGCGCTGGCCAGGAAGATATCATCGTAGCGCAGCGACTTGCCGGTTCGGGTATCGAAGCTTTGCACGTAAGTGCCGTAAAGGCCGTGCGCGCCGCCCGAATAATCGTAGCCGAAGAAGCCCATGCTTAGCAGGTCGCCTTCATTCCAAAGGACATAGGTGTTCACTTCCTGCTCGTAAGCCAGGCTTTCGGACGGGCGGTACTCCTCACTTTTGTCTTTGGCGGCGGCAGCCAGCAACGGGCCGGCATCGGCGCGATAGTCCTTGGTGAAGGCGCGCAACTGCTCGCGCCAGATGGAGTCGAGAGCCGGGACGGGCGCCGTATCAACGGTGTCGCCGTGCAGGCCGCGACGGATATTGGAAGCCAGCAGCTCCTGGTTGGGAGCCATGAAGGGCACAAGCGCATGCATCACCCGACGACCGCGGATGCTGTCTTCCGGATGGTCGGGGCGCGGCACTACATCGGCCACAAAATTACGGGCCGCAAAACGCACACCGGTACTTGGCCGCAGCCGCCGCAACCGCGTGGGCTGGCCGTTGTAAGTACCCGTCAGCTGGTTGGCATCTTCTTTCAAAAGCCACTGAGGATCTGTTTCTAGGGGCTCGTCCTCGTCGTCGGCATCACCGCTGGCAACGGCCGCAGCCAGCCCTTTGCTCAGGTCGCGCAAGATGAGGCTGTCGCCCTTACTGCCGGTGTCGCCACCTAACTCGTACGGCCGGCCGGAAGCGTCGGCATAGAACCCTACGATGCGCGCCATCCTGATGTCGCCGGATTCGGCGCTCAGGCGCTGCAAGTGCAATGTTACGCTGTCGGTGGTGCCGGGCAGCAGGCCACGGTACTGCCGGTACCAGGAGCCGGCATCATCAGTAGGCTCAGGTAGAACAGCAGTATCGGTGGCCGCCCCCGATTGCTCGGTACCGGAATTACAGGCGCTCAGCAGCAACAGGCCGAGGGCCAAAGGTGCAGGCAGCTGCCGGAGCAGCGAAGCGGGGCGGAAGCGGGATAGTAGGTTCATAGCCCCCAAAGAAAGCATATTGACGGCACTCATTCGGCGGCGTGTATTTTCTTGGCTTTGTTTCATCGGTCCAGCTTGGCCCTGCGTATGTACGAACACGGATCAGGCCAGAATTTTCGGCCTCTTTTTCATCCTTTGTATACTTTCCTATGAATCACATCATTGCGGGGCAAGACACCCACGGAAACGACGTTAAGCTCGACTACATCGACCATGGCCAAGGTAAGCCGGTGGTGCTCATTCATGGCTGGCCGGCCACGTACAAAATGTGGGAGTACCAGCTCACAACCCTCACCGAGCAGGGCTTCCGGGTGGTGGCGTACACGCGCCGCGGCTTCGGCAACTCCAGCAAACCATTCGAGGGCCACGACTACGATACCTACGCCGACGACCTGAAGGCCGTGCTCGATAAGCTCGACCTGCAGGACGTGACACTGGTGGGCTTTTCGATGGGCGGTGGCGAGGTAGCCCGCTACATGAGCCGCCACGGCGGAGCCCGCGTCAGTCGGGTGGCCTTTATATCAGCCGTTACGCCCTTCCTGCTCAAAACCGCCGACAACCCCGAAGGCGTGGACCGCCAGGTGTTTGATGATATGGTGGAGGGCGTTAAAAAGGACCGCTTTGATTTTCTGCAGGGCTTCGGCAAGAAGTTTTATGGCGTAGGGATGCTTAGCAACCCTGTGAGCGAAGCGGCTCTCGACTGGACTCAACGTATGTGCGAAGTTGCCGACCCACGGGCCACGCTACTGAGCGCACGGGCATGGTCGGAAACCGATTTCCGCCAAGATTTGGCCACCATTCAGGTTCCCACGCTGGTCATTCATGGCGGCGACGATGAGTTGGTACCGGCCAAGGTAAGCGGCGAGCGAATGACCCGTTTTGTACCGCATGCCGAGTTCATTGAATATGCCGGGGCCCCACACGGGCTGTTCATTCCCGAGAAGGAACGCCTCAACCGCGACCTGATAACCTTTGTACATGGCGGCGATGTGCAGAAAACTGCCGACAGGTACTAAGTAGTTAGTAGGCAGCCATATTCACATAACAATGCCCCAGCGGAGCTATGCATGCTCTGCTGGGGCATTACTATGTGAATATGGCTGAGATTCTCTGGTGTAGAACTACTGCTTTTCGAGCGTGAGCGTGAGGTTGCCTTGCGTTATGTTCGCTACGCTTAGCACATAGGCATATTTGCCGGGCCCTAACGGCGCTTCTCCTACGTAGTCAATCGGCTGAAAAACGAACTCCTGGCCATCAATCAACACCTTCACATAAGCATACTTGTAAGCAGTTGGGTAGGCAGCATAGGCCGTTTCTTCCCCAGTACCCAAAGCACCGTAGCTATTCTCACCGCCAGGTGCTATCACTTGGACACTTTGAAATTGGTAGCTACTGGCATTTTTCACGCGAATAAGGACTTCGCCAGCAGCCGGTTCTTTTTTGCAGGAAATGTGCAACAGGCTTCCTAAACCCAGAAGCAGAAGTAGAGCTAGCTGTTTCATAGTGGCAATGAATAACACGTTTATCTACTATATAGGAGGACTCACAACGAACTAACGTTGCATTGGCCAATAGCAAAAGAATGGGGCTTGTGATAAATAAAAAAACCCGGCAGCCTCGTGGCTGTCCGGGTTTATTGCAAGTAGGGGTGCCAGTTTTGGTCGAGGGTACCGGCGCTGAGCTTGAGGAAGCCGGTGAGGGTAGGCTTTTTGGGCTGTTGCCGAATGGTGAGGCCCGCTTCCTGGGGCGTGTAATGTCCCTTGGCGTGGTTGCAGCGCGAGCAGGCCGTGAGCAGATTGCTCCAGCTGGAGTCGCCGCCCCTACTGCGGGGGATTACGTGGTCAAGCGTCAGATTCTTGGTCGAGCCGCAGTACTGGCACTCGAAATTGTCGCGCTTCATTACGTTGTGGCGGCTTAGGGCAATGCCTTTGTAGGGCACGCGCACGTAGCGCTGCAGCCGGATAATGCTGGGCTTGGGGTACGACCGGCTCACGGTACGCAGCACGCCGTGCTCCGACTTAGCAATAAGCTCAGCCTTTTCAAGATAAAGCAGCACGAAAGCTTTCTGGACGCTACACAGCGTAATGGCCGTGTAGTCGCCGTTCAGTACAAGCACCTTGTGGTCCATACAGCGCGAAGAAAAGGAACCTACCCTGGCTGAAAGCTAGATGATTCTAAGCGCATTAACAATAGGAAACCTGTTCTGGTTGCGGGTAGATGGGTAGAAACTGTCTTTCTGAAAGGGGCGGAGAATGACAACCGTTACACCGCGCTGTTTCCCTACTACTCGCTCAGAATGCGCTTAATCAGGCGCAGCTTGTGGCTGTAGCGCTGCTGGTCGCGGCGGAAGATGCCGTTGTGGTCGAGCGGGTCGATGCGCACTTCGCCGCTGGCGTGCAGAATCTGTTGGTCTTCCAACAACAGGCCCACATGCACGATGCGGCCCTCGGCGTTGTCGAAGAATGCCAGGTCGCCGGGGCGGGTCTGGGCCACGAAGTGCACCGGCTGGCCGGCCTCAATCTGCTGATGGGCATCGCGCGGGAGCTGCACCCCAACCAAGCCGTAGAGCTGCTGTACGAGGCCCGAGCAATCAATACCGAACAGGGTCTTACCGCCCCACAGGTAGGGGGCTTTAAGGTACTGCAGGGCCATTTTCTGCAGCAGCTTCAGGCGCACATCGGTGGGGCCCTGAGGACCGTGGCCATTGCGCGGGTTGGTGGCCGAGCCGTTGTAGAAGTAGGGCTGGTCGCCGAGGTGCAGCGTCATGCCATCGAAAAACGGCAAGCGGGTACCCAGCGTAACGGGCATTTTGGTGCTGTCGTCGCTCACCATCTGCACCACATCGAGCGTGCGCGGGTGGTCTTCGGCCTGCCAGCGCCGGAAGTAGTCGGCCGATACGGGGCGGTGCTGTTTGGCATCAATCCAGCCCACGTACTGGTCGGCAGCCAGGCGCACCTGCAGCCAGTTGCCCTGCACGAGCAGCACCGAGTAGCACTCGCCAAATATGAGCTGCGTAACGATTTCGGCCTTATCGGCGGCCTCGGCCCGCACCGGCACGGCGCTCAGGGCGCAAATTCCGTGTTCCACAATGGTTTATTAAAAGTCCCGGGCGCGGTCCATCTCACGCTTCTGGTCTTTGGCTTTCAGGTCGTCGCGCTTGTCGTAGAGCTTCTTGCCCTTGGCCAACGCAATTTCGAGCTTGGCAAAGCCCCGGTCGCTCACGAACAGGCGCACGGGAATGATGGTGAGGCCCTGCTCCTGGTTTTTACCGGTCAGCTGCTTTAGTTCGCGCTTGTTGAGCAGCAGCTTGCGGGGCCGGGTGGGCTCGTGGTTGTTGTAGGTGCCTTCGGTGTACTGGGCAATAGTGATGTTGTGGGCCCACAGGCTGCCATCCGGGTGGAACACGCAGAAGCCGTCGGCCAGCTGCACGCTGCCCACGCGGATGCTCTTGATTTCGGTGCCCTTCAGTACTATGCCGGCGGTGTAATTAACCAGAAAGGCGTATTCGAACCGGGCGCGGCGGTTCTGGATGTTGATGTGCTTGGGTTTGTCGTCTTTGGCGTGGGCCATAGGATAAAAAGCTGGCAGCGGCCCGCCCCGAAAATGGCTCCGGAGCCTTGCCGCCGCGCAAGGAACGTAAAAAAGGCTTAACGGCGGGCTGCCGCCCGGGGTTGGAAGATGCGCCGCCTGCTGCCCGGCCCGACCTCAAGACTACTCAGGCTGCCGCACATACAGCGCCCGCCACTGGTCCTGGTACACGCGCTGATACTGCCCGATGCGGGCCGGGGCAGTGGGCGGAATGTGGTAGACGTCGTTGCCGGTGTTGTAGTCGGGAATAATGTACTGCACCGAATCGAAGGCGGCACGGGCAAAAACTGAGTCGAGCGGCGTAGTCGGGGCAGTCAGGAAGGTGAGGCCACGGATCTGGTAATTGTCAATCTGCCCGAAGATGAAGTCGAGTGGCGCAATGACTTTGGCACCGCGTATGGGCATCTGGGCGGCCAGCCGGGCATTGAGGGCCATGATATCGGGGCTACGCTGGTTGAGCTGGCGCACGTACAGGAGCTGGGCCAGCGTGCCCACCGGGTACAGCACTACTAGCGCCAGCAGCACCCGCCGCGCCCCCGGCTTCCACTGCCCGGCCAACAGAGTAGTTTCCACCACCAGTACCACCAAAAACGGCACAAATAGCAGGTAATAATAGGCCGTAGGGCTTTTGGTGAGCAGCCAGAACAGCAGCAGCAGCAGCAGGATGTAGCGCAAAACTGGCTTTGGCAGCGGCAGTTGCTCCACAATTGCGCGACGGCTCAACCAGGCCAGGGCCAGCGCCACCAGCGCCACCACCGAAAGCGCAATTTCGCCGGCGCTATGAAAGAAAATGCTGTGGTACCGAGCCATTACCCGCAGCTTATCGGCTAGGTGCAGGTTGGGGGCCACTACCGGGTAGTTCACGAACTGGTGGGCCAGCACGGGCAGCTCGCCCACCAAAGCAGCATCGAGGGCAAACAGCGCCAGCACTGCTGCGGCGGGCACCGAGAAGCTGAATAACGCCCGCCAGCCGGCCCGGTACCAGATCAGCCATAGGGCCCCGGCAGCCATGTACAACGTGCCATTCGGGTGCACCAGCCCGGCTAGCCCGGCCAGCGCCCCGGCAGCGGCCAGCCGGCCCAGGCGGCCGTTGTTCTGGTGCAGCACCAGGTACGAAGCGAAGCCGCAGAGGGCCACTGTGGTTTCGGGCCGGCCCGCAAAGCCGAACATCATCACCGAGCCGCAGCCCACGTACAGCAACGCCGCCAGCCAGCGGGCTTCGGCGGGCGCGGCCCTGAAGTAGCGCAGCAGCAGCCCCAGCGTGGCGGCGGCCGAAATCAGGGCCACCGACTTCACGGCCACCAGGCTTTCGCCCAGCACCGCCAGCTCGGCCGCCATCAGGTAGATGTAGCCTTTATGAAAGATGTAGAGCCGGTTTTCCCAGCCCCCAAACCCCCGGAACAGCTCCGAGTGCACATACCCGTCGCGCAGCAGCCAAAAGGCCTCTTCCGCCGACCAGGCATCATCGAAATGCGCGTAGCGCCCCACCAACGAAGCCGCAAATAGCACCAGTACAACCAGCAAGGCTACATAGTAGAAGCGCGGAGGCAGCAAGCGAGCGGGCGGTGAAGAAGCAGGCATGAGGGGATGAGAGGATTTTCGGCAGGCATACATACGCCCCTTCCCGTTGACGCTGTTCCGAGAATTAGTGAACGATTTTCTTACTGGCTTACCCCCGCAGCTCCCGAAAACGGGCCTGCAGCCTCTCGCTACTGACGATGCGCTGGCCGGTGCGGCCGGTGGCCACCAGCCGTGCACCCACCAGCGCCTCCACCCGGCACAGTAGCTCGGCACCGCGCAACTCCTCAAAAACCGCCCGAAACTCCACCGTTTCCCCCTCGAAGGCCGGGCCCCGGTGCTCCACTGTCAGCAGCGTACCAATGCCCTCCTCCCCCGCTTCCAGCATCTGCTCCACAAACTGCCGGCTGGTCCATTCCAGCGCCTGCCCCAGCGCAAACGTGCTGAGCACCGGATGAATCAGCCGGCCGTTAAGCACGGCGAAGTCAGCTGCCGTTACGGTCAGCTGGTACGTCTGCTCATCGCCGGGCCGGAAGGGGTTGGTCATGTCTTCAATAGTTGGATTGGAGAACGTCATTCAGAGCGCAGCGAAGAATCTCACGTGCTGACTATCCAGTAATGTTTCAACGGCACCGCGCGAGATTCTTCGCTGCGCTCTGAATGACGTTCGCTACGCCAGTTTCAGGCGTGGGTCGGAGCTGACTAGCTGGGTGGCAAAATCACCAGCCTCGTACTGGAACTGGGCGGTGCGGGCGACCATGGCGGCGTTGTCGGTGCAGTACTGGAAGGCGGGAATGAACACCTGCCAGTTCTGAGTAGTGGCTTCGTCCTGCAGGGCTTGGCGCAGGCCGCTGTTGGCGGCCACGCCACCGGCCAGGGCAATCTGGGTTAGCTGCTGGTCGGCGGCGGCACGGCGCAGTTGGCGCAGCAGCGTCTGGATGATGGTGTGCTGGATGCTGGCACAGAGGTCGGCCAGATTTTGCGGCACGAAGTCGGGGTTTCTGGCAGTCTCCTTCTTCAGGAAATAGAGCACCGCCGTTTTCAGGCCGCTGAAGCTGAAATCGTAGCCCGGCATGGTGCCCACCGGGAACGGGAAGCGCAACGGGTCGCCCTGGCGGGCCAGCTTGTCGAGGTGGGGGCCGCCGGGATAGGGCAGCCCAAGCAGCTTGGCCGTTTTATCGAAGGCCTCGCCGGCCGCGTCGTCGATGGTCTGGCCGATGATTTCCATATCCAGCGGCCCGCGCACTACCACCAGCTGAGTGTGGCCGCCACTCACGGTAAGGCACAGAAACGGAAACTCGGGCCGGGGCTCCTCAATGAAATGCGCCAGAATGTGGGCCCGCATGTGGTTGACGGCAATAAGCGGTTTGCCCAAAGCCAGGGCCAGGGTTTTGGCGAACATGCCGCCTACCAGCAACGAGCCCAGAAGGCCCGGACCCTGCGTGAAAGCCACCGCGTCGAGGTCGGACTTGCTGATACCGGCTTGCTTGAGGGCGGCAGCTACCACTGGCACCAGGTGCTGCTGGTGGGCGCGCGAGGCCAACTCGGGCACTACGCCGCCGTACTGCACGTGTACCTGCTGCGTGGCCACCACATTGGAGCGCATCTCGCCATCAACGAGTACGGCCGCCGAGGTGTCGTCGCAGGAAGATTCGATGGCGAGAATAGTGGGCATTTTTAAAGAAGCTAAAAGTTGAAAGCGAGGAGCCGAAAGCAAAACTACAACGAAGCTGCACGACGTAGGGGCGGGACTTGTCCCCGCCCGCCGTTGAACGGCTACCGTTGAACGGCTACCGTTGAACAATTATCGTTGAACAATTATCGTTGCAGCGGCGCGAACGGCGGGCGGGGACAAGCCCCGCCCCTACGTCGTTCCGGTATACCTATTCTATCTCCACCTATTATAACGCCTGACTCCTAGCTTCCCCAGAAGCTCCTAACTTTGCTTCGTGCCCCGGTTTCTCTCCATTATACTAAAAGTGCTTTTCGGCCTGCTGCTGCTGCTGGTGCTGGCCGTGGTGGGCGCGCTGGTGGCCCTGCGGGTGCCGAGCGTGCAAACCAACCTGGCCCAGCGGGCGGCGCTGATGCTCAGCGAAAAGCTTGGTCAGAAAGTGCTGGTGAACCGTGTGGACGTGCGCCCCTTCTCGCGGGTGCTGCTCGAAGGCGTGCGGGTGCTCGATAAGCGCGGCAACGAGCTGTTCAACATCGGCCGGGCCGATGCCGACATCAAGCTCTTCAGCATCTTCAAACCCAACGAATTGCATGTGGGCCGGCTTACGCTGGAGGAGCCGCGCTTTCATCTGGTTACCTACAAAAACAACCCCGACTCGACCACGCTCGACCAGTTCATCAGCTCCATGAAACGGCTGCTGGGCCCCTCGGATACCACCAAGGTCAATAAGCCCTTCGATTTTCAGATTGAGGCCCTGAGTTTGCGCAACGGACAGTTCGTGCTCAACCGGCAGGACGTGCCGCGTATCCCGGAGTACGGCCGAGCTATGGATTACGCCCACATGCAGCTCGACAGCATCTATGTCGATGCCGACCAGCTCTGGCTGCGGGGCGACTCCATCCATGCCAATATTACGGGCCTGCGCACCGTGGACACGCCCTCGGGCACCCGTCTGCGCGAGCTGACGGCGAACATGACGTACGCCGATAAATTCTGGGAATTCGACAAGCTGATGCTGCGGGTGGGCAAGAGCAAAATCCACGATTACCTGCGCTTTGAGTACGAGCAGTTCCTGAACTTTACCAGCTTCAACGACTCGGTGAAGGTGATTGCCCGGCTGCAGCCGAGCCGCCTGTATTCCGACGACATTGCCAAGTTCGCGCCCCAGCCCAGCATGCGCGACCTGAACGAAACCATCCTCATTTCGGGCCAGGCGAAGGGCTACGTGCGCAACTTCACCACCAAAAACCTCGACATCAGCTACGGTAAGGGCACACGGGTGCGCGGCGACATCAACGTGGAAGGGCTGCCCAACTTCAAGGAAAGCTTTATTGTGATGCGGCTGCAGCCCTCGGTGCTACGCGGCACCGATTTGCGGCGCTACATTCCGGCCAAGGGCTGGCCCTACGTGCAACGGCTGGGCACGGTGAAGCTGAACGGGCAGTTTCTGGGTTTCTACAACGACTTCGTGGCCAACGGATCGTTCCAGACGGCCCTGGGCTCGGTTACCTCCGACGTCAACCTCAAGCTGAAAGACAACCCGCGCAACTCGACCTACGAGGGCAAGCTGCGCACCAGCGGCTTTCAGCTGGGCAAGCTGCTGGGCGACGAGAGTGTGGTGCGCGACGTGGCGTTCAACGGCCGGGTAGAGGGCGTGGGCTTCGAAGCCAGCAGCCTGCGTCTTACGGCCAACGCCAACGTGCAAAGGATCTGGCTCAACGGCTACCGCTACCGCAACATTGTCACCAACGGCGTGTATAGCCGCCGCTCGTTCACGGGTAAAATTGCCGCCAACGATCCCAACCTCAAATTCGACGCCGACGGCACCATTAACCTGCGGCCCCGCGAGCAGGCGTTTGACTTGCGGGCCCGGGTGCAGAAGGCCGATTTGCGGGCCTTGGGCCTCACCAACCAAAGCGTAACGGTGGCCACCACCGCCGATGTGAAATTTCAGGGCCTGCGCCTCGATGCGCTGCTGGGCTATGCCCGCCTGCGCAACTCGCGCGTGGGCTACGCCGGCCGCACCGTAAACATCGACACGCTTGATATACTGAGCCAGCTGGAGGCCGGGCAGCGCCAGGTTCGGGTGCGCTCAGAAATACTTAACCTGAGCTTGGCCGGCGACTTTACGCCTAGTACCGTTATCCGCGACGTGAAAACGCTGGTGCAGGAATACAAGCTCAACTTCGAGAGCAACGACGACGCCATTGCCGCCTACTACCGCCGCAAGCGCCAGCAGCCGCTGCCCGACTACCAAATCGGCCTCAACCTGTACCTGAAGCGGTTTAATCCGGTGCTGCACTTGTTTGTGCCGCAGCTCAGTATTTCCGATTCCACCCGTTTCGATGGCTCGTTCCGCAACGGGCAAACCTCTATTTTCCAGCTGGGCGGCCGGATGGCCCGCGTGCAGTACGACAGTGTGCAGGTGTTCAATGCCGATGTGGACCTGACGACTTCCAAGCTCCCCTACCAGCCAGAAATCCTGGCCCAGGCCAGCGTCACGTCGGAGCGGCAGCGGCTGCCGGGGCTGGGCCGAACCGAGAACTTCTACGTGGAAGGCGTGTGGGACCAGGAGAAAATCAACTTCTCGACCGCCCTGGCCCAGACTGGCACCACCAACAAGGCCCAGATAAACGGGGCGCTGGTGTTTCTAGAAGATGCCGTGAAAATCATTTTCCGGCAGTCGGGTGTGAACCTGCTGGGCAAGAACTGGACGATTGCGCCCGACAACTCGCTGGTGATTTCGGGCGGCGGGCGCGAGTTGGATTTCCAGAACGTGACACTCAGCAATGGCGAGCAAAGCGTGAGTGCCCAGGGTTTCCTGTCGGAAAACCCCGACAAGCCGCTGGCCCTCACGGTTACCAACTTCGAGCTGGCCACGCTCAACGGCCTCACCGGCACCCAGAAATTCGGGGGCCGGGTGAATGCGCTGGGCACCATTAGCGGCGTGTTCGGCCCGCTGGTCATAAACTCGACGCTGAAAGTAGATTCGCTGACGCTCGACCAAACGCTGATTGGCAATGTGGAAGGCCGCGGCGACTGGGACAACGCCCTTGGCCGGCTCAACGTGAACCTTGATGTGGCCCGCGACGCCCGCCGGGTGCTGGCCGTAACCGGCTATATCGCGCCCGGCTCCGACACCCAGCAGCTCAACCTGAGCGGGGTGCTGGAACAGACGCCCATCAAGCTGGCCGAGCCCTTTCTCAACACGCTGTTCAAGGACGTGAGCGGCACCGGCGTGGGCACTTTGCGCGTAAATGGGCTGTTTGCGGCCCCCGTACTCACCGGCAACATTGATGTGTCGGATGGCCAGCTCACGTTTATTTACCTGGGCACTACTTACCGGTTTGCCGACCGCATCCGGTTTTTAGAGGACCGTATTGCGCTGCAGAATATTACGATGCGCGACCCCCAGGGTAATTCGGGCGTCATCAATGGCAACATTTACCAGCGGGGCTTCCAGAATATGCGGCTGGACCTGAGCGCCTCGTTCCGCAAGCTACAGGTGCTCAACACCACCCGTCGCGACAACGAGCTGTACTTCGGGCAGGCCTACGCTACGGGCACTGCCGTGGTGCGTGGTCCGGCCAACAACCTGTTCATCAACGTAACGGCCCGCAGCGAGGCCGGCACGCGCATGTCGCTGCCGTTTGACAACGCCGCCAAGGCTGAGCAGGCTAGCTACATCAAGTTCGTCAACCGCAACCTCTCCGACTCGGCGCGGGCGGTGCTGGCGGCCCAGAACCCCAAGGGCCTCACTACGAGCAAAGCCGATTTGTCGGGCCTGCGGCTGAACATGAACCTCGACATTACGCCCGATGCCTACGTGGAGCTGCTGCTGGATGAAAGCACCGGCGACATTATGCGCGGCACGGCCACCGGCCAGCTGCGGCTCAACATCGATACCCGCGGCGACTTCAACATGTACGGGCAGGTGGAAATCGTGCGCGGGGCCTATAATTTCACGCTGCAGGGGCTGGTAAACAAGGAATTTGTGGTGCGGCCCGGCAGCACTGTGGCCTGGAACGGCGACCCGCTGGCCGGCGAGCTGAACGTAACCGCCACCTATACCCAGCGCACTAGCCTGGCGCCCGTACTGTTCCAGACCAACA
Organism: Hymenobacter terrestris; assembly: GCF_013377905.1. GTDB lineage: Bacteria > Bacteroidota > Bacteroidia > Cytophagales > Hymenobacteraceae > Hymenobacter > Hymenobacter terrestris. The sequence goes on along the minus strand of NZ_JABKAV010000027.1, from coordinate 4,039 downwards.
ATACGAACTCCAATAATTCCCAGGTGCCCGTTACGGCCGTCATGAACCTGACCGGCCCCATTCTGCAGCCCATCATCAAGCTCAACCTCGAATTTAACGATATCCCGTCGTCGCTGGAAGGCGATTTGGCGCCCTTCCTGTCGGCCATCCGCAACGACGAGCAGGAGCTGAACCGGCAGGTCTTCAGCTTGGTGGTATTCCGGCAGCTTACGCCGCCCGGCTCGCTGGCCGTTACCCGGTTTGAAGGCGGCAACAATGCGCTGGGCAACAGCCTGGGCCAGATTTTAAGCACCCAGCTTGGGCTGCTGACTTCGCAGATTGACCCCAACCTGGAAATCAGCTTCAACATCAACGGCCTCTCGGCCGACGACCTGGCGGCCCTGCAGTTGCGGTTAAGCTACTCCTTCCTCAACGGCCGCCTACGCATCACGCGCGACGGCAGTTTCGGCAGCAACAGCAACGCGGGCACCAGCGCGGGCGGCGTGCCGGTGGGCACGGGCCAAAATTCGGTTATCGGTGATTTGAGCATGGAATATTACCTGCGCCCCGACGGAAAATTCCGGGCCAAGCTGCGCTACGAAACCACCCCCCGCGACTTTACCGGCCTGGGCCAGAACGTGAACCAGGCCCGCGCCGGCATCTCGCTGCTACACACCGAGCAGTTCGACACCTTCCGCGAGCTGTTTGCCCGCAAGCGCCTGAGCCGCCGCGACCGGGACGCCCGCAAGGCCCGCGAGCTGCAGGTAGACAACGACCCGCGCACGGAGATATGAGGGGTAAAAAACAGACTGATTGATAGGGCTGTCATTGCGAGCAGCGCGAAGCAATCCGCACGGGCAAAGTGCGAAGCCCTGTAAAACGCACACCCTATGGACAGGCACAGACGTGAAGGGCTTGGCGCTTACCAAAGAGCTGTGCTCTACCCGCCCGGATTGCTTCGCTTCGCTCGCAATGACGTTTCTTTGTTCACCAGCCCATTCATTCACCGAGTCACTCATTCATCCATTTCACCGCATGAAGCAGCCCGCCCGCAAAAAGAAGCTCGGTAGTTATCCGCACCTGATGGTGGTGTTCAGCATTACGCTGGCCCTGCTGGTGGTGGGCCTGTTCGGGCTGCTGCTGATTCATGCCCACAAGGGCACGCGGCTGGTGAAGGAAAACCTGGAGATGCAGGTGTACCTGCAGCGTGATTTGCCCGAAACCCAGCTGCTCCAGCTCCAGCAGGATTTGGCCCGCAAGCCCTTCGTGGCCCGTAAAAACGACGAGCCCCAGGTACGCTTTCTCTCCAAAGAGGAAGGTGCGCGTCGCTTTATCGATCAGACCGGCGAGGATTTCCAGCAGTTTCTGGGCGACAACCCTCTGCGCGACGCCTACCTGCTCAAGCTGAATGCGGATTACGCCGACGCCAAAAACCTGGCCCGCATCAAGCAGGAGCTGGGCCAGATGCCGGGTGTGTTCGAAGTGGAGTACGTAGAGAGCCTGATTACATCGGTCAACGAAAACCTGCGCACCTTAAGTCTGGTACTCATCGGTTTCTCGGCCGTTCTCACGTTCGTGGTGGTGGTGCTCATCAACAATACTATCAAGCTGGCCTTGTTTTCGCAGCGTTTCCTTATTCGGAGCATGCAACTGGTAGGCGCTACGCCGGGCTTTATTCAGTGGCCGTTTCTGCGCCGGGCAGTGTGGCAGGGGCTGGTGAGCGGCATTCTGGCGAGCCTGCTGCTGGCGGCGCTGCTACAGTACGCCTACCTGCAGCTTAGCGAACTACGCCTGCTCGAAGACAACCGTCTGTTTGCGGCGCTTGGCATTTTGCTGGTGGCGCTGGGCATGGGCATCGGCTTCCTCAGCTCCTGGCGCGCCGTGCGCAAGTACACCGGCATGTCGCTGGACGAGCTGTATTAGGGGATTTGGAAGCCGTAGGGGCGGGACTTGCCCCTGACCGCCATTAGCAGGTGCTTTGCGGGACCTGCAAGCAGCTGTTCAACGCATCGTTCGACGGCGGGCGGGGACAAGCCCCGCCCCTACGGCCGTTCTTTCAGTTCGTCGCTGCTACCCCACTCGTTCTCCCAAATACCTCATTGGTTGAATTTCGGTGGCGGCTTGCCGCAACTCCGCTACCTTTGCCCCCATGGAATCGACTACTCCCCGCTTTGCCTTCGGGCCGCGTAACTACCGCCTTATGTTTATCGGGCTGGCCGTGCTGGCGGCCGGCTTCATCACTATGACCCTCGATTCGGAAGAGTACGGCTTGGGGTTTCTGGGTATTACGCTGGGCCCGATTCTGCTGGCCGTGGGCTTCCTGATCGAGTTCTGGGCCATTATGGCCCGGCCCGGCAGTACTGCCCCGGTAGCCCGCGACGAAGCCACGGTAACCACCGTGCCCTCGCAGCCCGTGCCACCGGCCACAACTGCCCCGGCCGCTCCCACCGCCCCTACCTATAAGCGGTAGTCGGCAAAGGAAACCCGCTGTCATCCTGAGCTGCGCGCAGCATCTACACCGAAGCTACTGGCTGGCTTCTGTCCGGATGCTTTGCATGGCTCAGGATGACAGGCGTTTTTTGCCCCGCACCCCTGTTCCCCGGACCTTACGTTACCCAGCTCCTTATTAATGACCTACTGGCAAGCCCTTATTCTGGCCATCGTGGAAGGCCTGACCGAATTTCTGCCGGTTTCCAGCACCGGGCACATGATTATCGCCTCGGCCCTGATGGGCATTCCGGCCACCCCGTTTACCAAGCTCTACCTGGTCGTCATTCAGCTTGGAGCCATCCTGTCGGTGCTGGTGGTGTACTGGCGGCGGTTTTTCCAGAGCTTCGACTTCTATCTAAAGCTACTGGTCGCGTTTCTGCCGGTTGTGGTGGTGGGCCTCACGCTCAAGAAGTACATTGATATTCTGCTCGAATCGGTGACGACAGTGGGCCTTATGCTACTGATGGGCGGCGTAGTACTGATGTTTGTGGACAAGTGGTTTCCGCAGGAAAGCATTGAGGAGGGCGGCAGCCCGGTTACAACGCCCGGCTTCCGGCAGGCCTTCGTGATTGGTGTGTTCCAGTGCCTGGCCGTGGTGCCGGGGGTTAGCCGCTCGGCCGCCACCATCATTGGCGGCCTCACCCAGAAACTCACTCGCAAAGCCGCCGCCGAATTCGCCTTTTTCCTGGCTATGCCCACTATGGCCGCCGCCGCCGCCAAAGACCTGCTCGACTTTTACCAGGACGGCGGCCAACTCACCAGCGCCGATGTCAAGCTGATTCTGTTCGGTAACGTAATAGCCTTCGTGGTGGCGCTGCTGGCCATTCGGCTCTTTATTGGCTTCGTAACCAAGTTCGGATTCCGGGCCTTCGGCATATATCGCATCATTGTGGGCGGCATTCTGTTGCTGATGATTGGCCTGGGCGTTGATTTACAACTACTATGAGCGAGAAAACAGTAGCCGATTTTGACTTCGAAACCGGCGAAGTCCTGCTCGTCGATAAGCCGCTTACCTGGTCGTCGTTTGATGTGGTCCGCAAGGTGAAGAACACGCTGCGCATCCGCAAAATCGGCCATGCCGGTACCCTCGACCCACTGGCCACCGGCCTGCTGATTTTGTGTACCGGCAAAAAGACCAAGCAGATCGACCTGATTCAGGCCCAGCAAAAGGAGTACACCGGCACGTTCCGCCTGGGCCAGACGACGCCCAGCTTCGACTTAGAAACGCCCGTCGACCAGGAGCGGCCCTATGAGCACCTCACGGAAGCCGACATCCGGGCCGCCGTGACGCAGTTCATAGGCGAAATCACCCAGACGCCCCCGGTATTTTCGGCCGTGAAGGTGAACGGCGAGCGGGCCTACGAGGTGGCCCGCCGCGGTGAGGAGGCCGTTATCAAGAGCAAGCAGGTAACCGTTGCCAGCTTCGAGCTGACTCGCATTGCGCTGCCTGAAATAGACTTCCGCATTAGCTGTTCCAAAGGCACCTACATCCGCAGCCTGGCCCGCGACCTGGGCGAAGCGCTGCACTGCGGGGCCCACCTCACGAAGCTCGTGCGCACTCGCATTGGCG